>NZ_JBKFAO010000030.1:0-997 GCF_053345695.1 Paenibacillus sp. D51F
TCTCGTCATGGTATCTCCTGTTCCCGGCATCTAAGAGCCCGACTCAAAATTCCAACCTTGCGATACGGCGTGTCATTCTTCTGATTGACGACACGAACATCCAAGCCTCCGACGAGGCAATGGATGCTTCCCAATCTTTAGCCAGCCGGCGGCAACGGTTGAGCCATGCGAAGGTTCGCTCGACGATCCAGCGCTTGGGCAGGATTACAAAGCCTTTGGCTTGATCGGAACGCTTGACGATTTCGATCGCCAGCGCCTCGATATGCGCCACAGCTGTTGCGAGCTTTTCACCAGCATATCCGCCATCGGCGAAGAGTTTCTTCAAGCAGGGATAGTTCGCGCGGGTGCGCCCGATCAGATCCGGTGCGCCATCCCGGTCCTGAACGTCGGCACCATGCACGATGCCTTCCAGCATATTGCCGATCATATCGGTTACGATATGGCGCTTGCGACCTTTGATCTTTTTGCCTGCATCATAGCCGCGCAGGCCACCAGCTTCTGTCGTCTTCACCGACTGGCTATCGATAATAGCAGCCGTCGGCTCAGCCTTGCGACCTTCCGCCAGCCGTGTCACCGTAACCAGCATTTCATTGACAAGATCAAGCAAGCCGTTGTCACGCATCCGGTAGAAATGGTACTGCACCGTCGTGAATGGCGGGAATTCCTTCGGTAGCTGCGCCCATTGGCAGCCGGTCGTCGCGATATACTGGATCGCATTCCACAACGTGCGCGGATCATGCTCGCGCGGACGGCCCACCTTGCCCAGCGGCTGCAAAAGCGGTGCAACGACAGCCCATTCATCGTCCGTACAGTCGCTTGCATAGCGTAAGTCTCGTCTGGCATAGTCGCGCCGAGCGGTTTCAGTCCAGGTCATGTGATCCTCCGTAGTCTTCGTAAACCACAGAGAATCATAAACTCATGAAATCGCTCAACTTAATTTTCGGTTGGGCTCTAAGCCGAAATCAGGCAGAAATTCCACTTATCCTAGCTGTGCAGA
>NZ_JBKFAO010000004.1:0-388788 GCF_053345695.1 Paenibacillus sp. D51F
GGCGGCTTGCGCGAAGCCGGCCGCGCTTGCGGCGAGGCGGGCCGCGGCGGAGCCGGCCGCATCGCGCAGCCGCTGCGCCGGCGAGCCGTCCTGCGCGGCGCCAGGCTGCTCAAGCCCGTTCGGCGCTTGCGGACTCGCGCCTTGCAGGGCAGCCGCCGCTCCGGCCGGGCCGGCAAAGCCCGGCGTCGGATCGAACGCGACCCAGCCCGCGCCGCCCAAATATACCTCTACCCAGGCATGCGCGTCGGCGGCGGTGACCTCGTAAACCCGGCTTCCCGCTTCAGCCTCGCTTTGATCCTTGGCCGGACTTCCGGCGGTGTAGCCTTTGACCCAGCGTGCCGGGATGCCTTGCGAGCGGAGCATGACCGCCATCGCCGTCGAGAAATGCACGCAGTAGCCCGTCTTCTGCACGAACAGGAACTGGTCGGCCAGATCCTGGCCTTCCTTCGGAATGGAAGTGTCCGTCAGCGAGTAGACGTAATGCTGCTTCAAATACTGGCTGACGGCCGCCGCCTGGTCGTACCGGTTCGGGCCAGCCGCGCGGACGATGGACGAGGCCAGATCCTTCACCCGTTTCGGCAGGTTGGAGGGAAGCTGCAGATTCGCCTGGATCTGCTCCTGCAGCCACCCCGCATCGTCGCCCTCTGCCGCATCCTTGACCTCCGACTGCGCGCGGAGAACCGAAGCGGATGTCTCCGGCTTGACCGAGCGCGCCTCGTACTGCAGCTCTCCCGAGCCTCCTTGCGGCAAATAGATCGCTTCGGTAATTTTGTCCTTCAGGTAAGCGGTGGCCCCCTTTCCGGCGCCTTCCCCTTGCGCCGCCATCAGCTCGGCGTTCCTGCCCGATACCGGAAGCGGCTGTCCTTCGGCATGCCTTGCGAGCCGCACCGTCTGGGTGATCTCATCGCTCCCGCCTGACTCCGAGCCCTCAACCGAACCGATCGGAACCGATTGGAGCTGCCCGTAATCCTCCCTCCAGCCGCGGCCTTCATAGACGGACTTGGACTCTCCTCTCCAATAGAGTGAAGCGGGAGAAAGCGCCGTGAAGACAGGCGTCCTGGCCAGCGCGAGAGGCGCCCCCAAGACGGAATCGTCCTGGCTGTAGCCGGAAAAGGCCCCTTGCAGCGTGCCGCTTCCCACGACAAGCCGGGATGCGTTCCCTGCGCCCGCAGCCGCTGAGGAGGCGCCTTCCCGGATGCTGTGCTGGACCTCGAGCGCCCAAGACGCCGGGCCGTACAGGCGCGGCTTGCCGCTGGACAGAAGGAGGGCGGCGCCGAGCACGAGCAGGGCGGCGCCCGCCGCCGCAGCCCACCCGCCCAGCCGGACAGGATGCCCTCCGGACGGGAAGCCCCAAGCCCCGGCCGGAACCGGCGGAGGCGCTTCCCCTGCCCTCCGCCGCAGCCGATGTCCGGTCAGCAGCGCGGAGAGCAGCAGGCCCTCCGCCGCCGCCCGGGCCATGCCCGGCAGCAAGTCGAGGCCCATCCATTGATAGAGCAGGCCGAGATACAAGCCCGTCAGCACGGTCAGGCCCAGTCCCCATTGGCGGATCCAGACCAGTGTCTGGAGCGCGGACAGCAGCGCCGCGAGTCCGGCAAGCAGCAGGAGCGCCTGCGTCGGAGCGGACAGGCCGGAGATGCCCTGGGCGCCCACGCTGCGGATATCATCCGCAATTATGCCAGGCAAGCCGCCGATCCAATCCAGCAAGAGCCGCATGCCTCCGGCCATCCAGCCCGCCCCGCCGATGAGCACCGCCGCCCTCAGCAGCGAAGCGGCCCAGCCCGGCAGCAAAATAGCGCCTGCAGCCAAAAAAGCCCCTCCGATAAGCAGCAGGCGCGCCAGCGGAAAGGAACTGTTCCAGCCCGGCAGCTGAGCGAGCGGGAGCAGCCACTCCGCCAGCAGTCCAAGCAGCAGCAGGCTGGTGGCAAGACGCAGCGGCAGGCTCAGCGAATGTCCCGACAGATCGCTTCCCGAAGCGGCAGCAGCAATCTTTCCGCTGCCTCCTGCAGGACGGCCGGAATGTGAGCGCGCGCTCGTGCTCTTCAGTGGCTTATTCGCCGGAGCGGCTGTTCCTGCCGCCGGCAAGCCGGTTCCCGTTGGCGCCAGAAAGCCTCCTGCTGCCGGTTGTCCCGGCTGGCTTCCGGACGGAATGCCGCTTCCTGCCCCATGTGCGGCCAGCAAAGGCAAACCCGCATGACCGGCCTTGCCGGTCAGCGGGGCGGCAGGCGTTGCCGCCTTCAAAGTCAGCCCGGGGAGCGTTCCGCCCCTTGCGCTTTTTCCCTGCCTATCATCAGCTTGCGGAGGATATCCGGCTCCATGAGCTCTCGATCCTATCCTCTCGCCGGCTCCTTGCTGCATTCCGGTTCCTTGCCGCTTTCCCGCTCCTTGCTTTATTCCAGCTCCATGCTGCTTGCCGGCGCCTTTACCTCCCGTCATGGCGGCCGCCCTCCTTTCCCTGATGAAGAGCCGGCTTGGCGGCCGGCGAAGATAGAGAGATCCAGGAGACGCGGTATCCTCTGGCTTGCGCCCAGCGCATCCGCTCCCGCATGGCGGCGGAAGGCACCGTCTGCAGCATCGGCACCCTGAATTCAAAGCGGCAGCCGGCCGCTTGGGCCGCCTCCGCCGCATGGCTCCATGCTTCTCCGTCCTGCCAGTCCGGCGTCACCATGACCAGGCTGCACCCGTGGGGCAGCAGCCTGTCCGAGCGCAGCCGGTCAAGCTGCTCCGCCAGCGTGCCCATCGATGCCGGGCTGAGCCTCGCGAGCAGACGCGCCGCCGCCTCGACGGCTCCTTTGCCTTGGCCGCCGGCGCGGACAAGCACCGTGCCTGCCCCCGCTTGCAGCCGGACGGAGCGTCCGCTTCGCCGCTCTTCCAGCATCGCAGCCAGCGCGAGTCCCGCGCTGCGGTCGAGCAGCGCGTCGCCGACGCCGGCTCCCGAGCCCAGAAGCACGACGGCTACGGCGCCGGGGCCGGCCTCGTCCGTCTTGGTCCGGAGCTCGCGTCCCTTGGCAGCCGCCCGCCAATCGATATGCCGGACGGAGTCTCCCTCCCGGTAAGGCCTCGTGCCTGGGCCGGCGCCGCCGGAACGCCGCTCCCGCCGCCCTTCGCCAGGCTCCTTGCCGCCGATTCCGCCTTGCGGCCTATCCGCTGCAGCCGGAGGAATGCTCTTCCGGTCTCCCTCAGGCTGGGGAAGGACGGTGAACTCACCGCCGCATTCCAGCTTCCGCCGGGAAGCGGCCAGTCCGAACGGCTCGACGGCTGTCACCGTCACGGCCCGGAACCGGTAGCAGCCCCGTCCCAGGTTCGCCGCCTCATACTTCAGCGTCCACTCCTTTTTCAGCCAGGGAAGAGACCAGCCAGCCACCGTCAAAGGCTGCTTGAGGCCCGCCGATTCATTGACCAGCTCCTCCCGTACCTGCAGCATCAGCAGCGGCAGCACCCGGCGCCCCCGAATCACAAGGGTCACCTCCAGCGAGCCGTCCTGTCTTCCCGGCGCCAGCCGCCGCTCAGCCTGAAGCCCGCTGCCCGCCATCCATAATCCCGGCAAGGCGGCAAGCGCCAGCACGCCCCCAAGCACGGAAGCAGCGAGCCATTCCGCCGCTCCGCCGCGGACAGCTGCTGCGGCCATAGCTGCAGCAGCCAGCATGGCAAGAACGGCAAGCGCCAAACGGCGCGGCTTGATGGACGCAGGCAAGCTTGAAGCAGCCCGGACTGCCATGCTTCCCGCTCCGGGCGCCGCCATGCCGCCTTGCGCCGCAATTCCCGGCGCAGCCGCATAGCCGGCTCCGTTCAATGTCGGGCTTCCGGCGTCATGCATCATTCCGCTCCCCATTCCACCTGCCAGCGGAAGTCCCGCCGCATGCCGTCCCGGCCCTCCCGCTCCGCTGCCGGACGCGCTCACGGCTTTGCCCCCCGGGAACCGGGAACCGGCACGGAGCCCAGAATACGGAACAGCGCGCCTGCCGCGGCTGCCGGATCCGGCTGGCCGTATCCGTCCCGGGCGCACAGCCTGTGGGCCAGCACCGCTGCGGCGACCGCCTTCAGATCATCCGGCAGCACGTAATCCCGGCCTGCCGCGTAAGCCATCGCCTGGCCTGCCCGCAGCCAATCCCGCGACGCCCTCGGGCTCGCGCCGAGCGTCAGCTCCGGGGCCATGCGCGTCGCCTGGACGACGCATACGATATAAGCGAGCAGCTCCGGACTGCAATGCACCGTCCGGCTCTCCTCCACCATGGCTTGCCACTGCCGCGCGGAGACGACCGGCCGCAGCAGCTCCGGCTGCCGCTGCTCGCCTGCCGCCATCATTTCCAGCATCCTCACCTCGTCCCGGCTGTCCGGGTAGCCGATCGACAGCCTCATCATGAAGCGGTCCATCTGCGCCTCCGGCAACGGATGCGTTCCTTCGTCGTCAAGCGGATTCTGGGTAGCGATCAGCAGCCAAGGCTCCGGCAGCCGCCGGGTAGTCCCGTCCACGGTGACGGATCTCTCCTCCATCGCCTCCAGCAGCGCAGACTGCGTTCGAGGCGATGTGCGGTTGATCTCGTCGGCCAGGACGATATTGGCCATGATCGGACCTTCGCGATAGATGAATTCGCCGGCTCTGCCGTCCCATACCGAGCTTCCCGTCACATCCGCCGGCAGCAGGTCCGAAGTGAACTGGATGCGCTGGAAGCGGCCTCCCGTCAGCCGCGCGAGCGCGCGGGCCAGCAGCGTCTTGCCGACTCCCGGCACATCCTCCAGCAAAATATGGCCGCCCGCCAGCATCGCCGCGGCAGCCAGTCCGATGGTCTCCCTCTTGCCGAGCAGCACGCTCTCGGCGCGAGCCTCCAGGCGCGCAATGAGCGCCTGCTTCGGCTCCGGCCACTCCTCCGCCCCGTTCGGACGATGACCGGGCGTCTCCTGCTTCTGCGGTTCCCTGTTCAGCATTTCGATTCCTCCTGCTTTTCCGGATTCTATGAATCTTCCATGCTACCAGTCTCTCCACCGCAAGGAAGAAATAGACCCCGAAGCCTAGGATCGTGGATGATAACGGATCTTTCCCTCTTTCTGCCTGCCAGCTTCAGCTTGCATAACCGGGCTGAACGACGCCGAGCTCACTCTATGGGTTGATAAGTTTGATAAGTTGATGGAGCAATATTTTCAGTCGCTTCGGGAAGCGGAATCGTCTTGGAGCGGCTATGGCTTGAATCCGCCCCAACAGCATCGACGCCCTGCCTCAGCTCCAAAGCCGGAACGGAATGAAAAAAAGGCCGGGACCGCCGCCGGTCTTGGCCTTTTTATCGAAACAATACGAGAATCTGATTGTCGCCCGTCCGCCTCATGACCCGGTACCCCGTCTCCGAGCTCGTCGCAATGCCCTGATCGTTCGGCAGGCAGTAGCCGTTGACCATGCGGGAGCCGTCGTACCCCACCAGCAGCCTGCCGAGCAGGCCGACGGTTCCGCTCTCAGCCTTCTGAGGACATAGCTCCGGGAAGGATCCCCGGCGGGATTGAAGACCGGGTCCGTCAGAATATAGGCGGGACGGATGACGGCGCCGTCCGCGTCCCTCTGCTCGGGAACGGTCACTTCCTGGACCTGCACCCTTCCCATTCATCCTTCACATACTTTCCCCCCACCGGAGCTCCGCTGCATTTCCGACCATCGTCGGAACCGCGCTGGAGATGCCGGTGATGTCGTCGCCGGCGGCCGCCGTCCGGATCCGGTCCCCGTCCAGAGCGATGAAATAACCCGGCTCGATGGAGCTGCCATCGATCGTCTCGTACATTTCGGCATAATCGGCCCCGCCGGAGAAATAGCTGCCGGCGATGTACTTGTTCCGGTAGAGCCCTGCAAGCACGGCGGCCAGCCCAGGCGCGCCCGCAGAGGTTCCATCCGCCACATGCCAGGAATACGTGTATAGCGTCGTCCCATACCGGCCCATGATATGAGATCCGTTGAGGATGGCGGTCGTCTGCAGCCCTTCCGCGTGGGGGAAGTCGCCGCTCTCGACCGTCAGCACCCCCCGTAATTTTTGGACGCCTCGGTCATATAGCCTTCCGAGTGGGAGTTCCCGCCTATCGACGCCGTGGTGTTGCCCTCCGCATGGGAGGCGAAGCCTTCGGCAGCCACACCGCCTTTTCTTTTGACCTCTGCTATTGGCTTCTGCTATTGGCTTCTGCTATTGGCTTCTGCTGCTGGCCTCTACGATTTGCCTTTGCTATTAGCCTCTACGATTTGCCTCTGCTATTGGCCTCTGCTGCTGGCCTCTACGATTTGCCTCTGCTTTTAGCCTCTATTGGCCTTGCAGTTGGCCTCTGCAACGGCTTCTGCGGCTGCTCTTAAGAGGCCATCTTGCCGGAATCCAGAAGCGCCTCGACCGTCCACACCTCGACAAGCCCGGCCGAGCTGCTCATCTGCACGGCACGCTGGCCAATCAGCTCCAGCAGATCGGTCAACGGCGCCCGCAGCCTGCCGGCCGGCTGCTGGAACACAAGCTCTTGCGGCAGGCTGCCGCTTGCTCCGTTGCCGGCGATGATGGCGGCGGTGCCTGACGCGGCGTCCCATTGCACCGAGCCTCCGAGCGCTTCAACGACGCGGCGGACCGGTACGGACAGCTTGTTTCCATGCAGCGAATAGTCGCCGTAAGCAAGCTTTAGATCTCCAAGCGGGGTATGAAGGAGAAGATCCGCATCGAGAGTGCCGTACGCCTTTCCATTTCCCGTTTTTCCGCTGCCCGCTGGATTTGCGGGAGGGCTGTGCGGCTGCGCCTGGCCGACAGGAGCCATCGCCGGCACGGAGATTTTGTCCCCGTCGTCTGCGGCCAGCCAGGGCTGGCTCGCCCTCAGCTTGCCGCTCTCCGCCGCGAAGGCGGCCGCTTCGCCCGGAAGCGGCGCGGGCCGCTGCCACTTGATCTGCTTCGCCAGCGGGAACAACGGAACGTCGGCGGAAGGGGTGACGGCAGCGAAGCTGTAGCCCTTGTTTTTGTAGTAAGCGATAATGGCAGGAAGAGCCTTGACCGACTCGGCATGGCCGGTGCCGTCATGAAGCAGGATCGTCATCTCATGCTTCAGCGGCGCCGAAGTCGCGCCGGCGATGATTTCCTTGGCCGGCACTCCGACACGCTTGGAGTCGCCGCTGTCTACATTCCAGTCCACCATCCTGTAGCCCGCGTTTTTCATCGCTTCGAAATAACCCGAGTCAAAGTTGCTGTATGTGCCCCCTGGAGCCCGCACCAGATCCGTCGCCACTCCCGCTTCCAGCAGCGCTTTCTCCGTCCGTACCGTCTGTTCGGCATAAACGGCGAAGCTGCCGTAGATCTCGGAGTAGACATGATCGTAGGAATGGTTGCCGATGGAATGTCCGGCCGCCTTGACCTCGCGCACCAGATCCGGACGCTCCTCGACATGGCGGCCGACCATGAAGAAGGTCGCCTTGATTCCATTTTTCTTCAATATATCCAGCACTTGAGGCGTGTAAATGCTCGGTCCGTCGTCGAAGGTCAGGTAGACGGTCGGCTTGGCGGGACGCTCCGCAGCTGCGCTCTTGCCCGTGCCTGCAGCAGGAGCGGGGGCGCTGGTCCCGGCCGTTCCGGCAGCCTCTGCCGCCGCTCCCTGCACGTCCGCTTCAGGCGCCGTGCCGGAGGAATCAACCTGGCCTGCCTGAGCTGCGTCTGCCGTCCCCCCGTCCTGTCCGGCGCCGGAAGCCTGCTTCAATGCTGCGATCAGTTGCTTCTCCGTCATGCCGGACAAGGCGATGCTGTTCCATCCTACGGCCGCTCCCCCTTGATTTCCGGACCCGGCTTGTCCCGCGGCGGCAGACGCGGCTCCGAGCGGAGACGCGTGGCTCTTTGATCGGGCGGCGTCTGTCTGCGCGGCAGGCTGTTCGGAAGCTGCAGCCATCGCTGCAGGCGGTTCCGCTGTCAGCGCCCTGTCTGGAGCGAGAGAAGTCCAATCGTTGCCGAACCCCGTCAATCCTGTCAGCAGCGCCGCAGCGGCTGCCATCATACGAAGCGTACTTTTCCCCATGAATGGATGCACCCTTTCTATGAAAAACGAATCCTCTTTGCTAGATTCTATGAGAGAGGGTCCGGCTCTATGACAAGCTTGTCTCATCCATTCTCCGCCCGGCTGCCGTTACTTCTTCAAGCCCGGCTTCGGCCTTCTCTGCGACCAGAACGACCCCAAAGCCTCCGGATCGTCCGTGAGGATGCCGTCCGCCCCCGCCGCCGCGGCCTTGAGCGCCTGCCGCTTGCTGTCCACCGTCCAGATGAACGTATGCAGGCCGCTGTCGTGGATCATCTTCACCATGAGCGGTTTGGCCAGCTGCTTGCGGATATTGGCGTAATCGGCCCATTCCGCCATGGCATGCAGCGCCGCAGGAGTCAGCTCCTTGTCATCCGCGATCAGCACGCCAAGCGGGATCGACGGCAGCAGGCCGTGGAACTGCTTGAGCGCGGGAATGTGGAACGACTGGATCATGACGGGCTCTTTCTTCCAAGGCGGGCCGTTCACCGCGTCCTGCAGGCGGATTTCTCCGTTGATGCCGCAGCGTCTCATCGCTTCCGCTACCGCCTGCACGAGGCCCGGCTGCCGCTCGGCATCCTTCAGCTCGATGAGCAGGCCGATGCGGTTGTAATAGCGCAGCAGCACGTCTTCGAGCAGCGGAATCCGCTGTCCGGCGAAGCGAGGAGAGAACCAGGCTCCGGCGTCCAGCCGATTCAGCTCGTCCGCCGTGCGGAGCGAGGCCATTCCCTTGCCGCCGGTCGTCCGCTCAAGGTTATCGTCGTGCAGCACGAACGGGATCCCGTCTGCGGACAGCTGAACATCCAGCTCGATAAAATCGGCCCCCTGGCGGACGGCTAGATCAAAAGCCGCCATCGTGTTCTCCGGCGCATAAGCCGAAGCTCCCCTGTGCGCGAGAATGAGCGGGCGGGCCGGCGCTTGGGCTGAAGCTGTCCGGACCGGCACCTTCGCTTGGAGGGCGTCTGCGCGCCCAGGCAGCGCCTGCAGAAGAAGCAGCGCCGCGCAGAGGCCGATCCCCATTTTTGCCGCGGCCGGTCCGATTCTCTTCCATCCGCTCCTCATGCCTTATCCCCCCTGGAGTTCCCTTTATATCTACTATGTCCCAAATAGGTGTCATTTACCACTGCAATACAAAGGCCGCTTTTGCGGCAGACTGGGTCTGCCCGCAAAAGCGGCCGTATAAGTCTTCAAGAACAGAAGCTCCGATTGTTCAATCCCTTCAGCCGGGAACCGGGGCAAGGCTTGCAAGCACGTCGGCTGCGTGGCCCTTCACCTTGACGCCCCGCCATTCCTTGACGAGACGGCCTTCCTCGTCGATGAGGAAGGTCGACCGCACAACGCCCATATATTCCCGGCCGTACAGCTTCTTGAGCTGCCAGACGCCATAGGCTTCGCAGGCGGCATGCTCCGGATCCGACAGCAGCGGGAACGTGAGCCCGTGCTTGTCCCGGAACCGATGATGGGACTTGACCGGATCCGGGCTGATGCCGAGGATGGCCGCCCCCTGGCCGTCAAAATCCGGCCAAGCATCACGGAAATCGCAAGCCTCCTGCGTGCAGCTCGAAGTCAGATCCTTGGGATAGAAATACAGAATGACCTTTCGGCCGCGATATTGGCTCAGGGTTACGGTCTCCTGCTCCGCTCCTGCAGCGGGCAGCGTGAAATCAGGCGCCGGCTGTCCCGGCGCTAGCGTGGCTGACATGATGTTTCCTCCTCGGCGGACTCTCGGCCCTTGGCGTGCGGCATCCGCTCTACCTGCGGCAAGCCTGCCGCCTCATGCAGGCAGGCGGCTCTGAAGGCTATGAGCCTGCGCCCCGGTACCTCTTGACCCCGTGGTTCCATACGGCCATGCCGATCGTCATGAAGACGATGCCGACAACCGGCGTCAGCAGCGCGAGCTGCGACAATCCGTCCCCGTGGTCTCCGAGGAAATACGAAGCCGGGATGACGCCCACGAAGGCGAAAGGAATGAGCCAGGTGAGCAGGAAGCGGATGACTTTATTGTAGATATTGACAGGATAGCGTCCGTAGTTCTGGATATTGAACATCAGCGGCAGAATGCCGGTCGGCGCATCCGAGTAGAACGAGATGGCCGTCAAGGCCGTATAGATGCCTCCATACACGAGCACCGCCCCGAGCACCAGCACGATCATGACCGGAATATCCCACCATTCCAGCGGCAAGCCCAGCTTCAGCCAGCAGGAGATCATGATCGCGATGCCCGCCAGAGAACCGATGAGCGAAGGCGGATCCATATTCTCCAGAGTCACCTGGAACCAGTTGTGGGCTGGACGGGTCAGCACCCGGTCCATCTCGCCTTTGGTAATGTAGCGGTCGCTGAAATTCCACAGATTGAAGAAGGTGCCGAAGATTCCGAACGGGACCATGAAAAAGCCATAGACGAAAATGACTTCCGCCTCGCTCCAGCCGCCGAGCGTCGGCGTATGCTGGAAGACGACCAGGATGAAGATGAGGTTGGCCGCCTGGAAGCTGAGATCCGAAAGCACCTCGATCCAGAAGTCGGCCCGGTAGGTCAGCTTCGTTTTGGCGTAATTCTTGAAGTAGTCCATCAGCAGCGACAGATAGAAACGCAGTTTCATCGCTCAGCCCCCCTGTACGAACAGCCGGGTTCGCGCGGAACGCCATACGAGCGCGATCGGCAGCAGCAAAATGAGGAACCAGAGCAGCTGCAAGCCCAGGACGCCGCCGATCTCGCTGGCGGGAGTCCTTCCCGTGAACACCGAGCTCGGCAGATAGGTGATCGCCTGGAACGGCAGCCATTTCATGGCCCCCTCCAGCCAGCCGGGAAAGAAGCTGATCGGGACGATGACCCCCGAGAACAGATCGACCGCCACCCTCTTCAGCCGCATCATGCCTTCGCTGCTTTCGACGAAGAACGCCGCCAGGCCGGTCAGGATGTTGATCTGCGAGTTGATCAGGAAGCTGAAGAACAGCATGACCAGATACACCGCCCAGATGCCGGGATCGGACGGAAGTTTCACCGGGAACAGCAGGCAGGCCAGAGCCATGCCGGGAATCATGAACAGCAGGAAGCGGAAGATGCCTTCCCCGAAGCCCTGCATCATCTTGACGACCAGATAGTTGTAAGGCCGGATCATCTGGATCGCCACGCTCCCGTCGCGGATTTCGTTGCCGATCTCCCGGTCCAGATTATTGAAATAGAAGGCTCGGGCCATCCAGGACACGGCGACATAAGTGGTCATTTGGCTGACCGTGAATCCGCCAAGCGTTTCCTGCTCCCCGTAGATAGCCCCCCACAGAAAGTAATAGGCCCCGATGTTAATCGCATAAATAATGATGCCGCTGTAATAGTTAACGCGGTAAGCAAGCATCATCAGGAAGCGGATCCGGATCAGGTCCAGATAGGCGCTAGCCACGTTTCACCGGCCCCTTCCCTTCCGCCCCTGCGAGGACAGGCGTTCCGGCTTCCGTCTCGGACAAGGCGTCCCCGCCGTCCCGGTCTTCCGGATCAAGGGCGTCACGCCCCGCCGGCTGCAGCGGTCCGGCTGCGGAAGCGGATGCCTCCGCTAGCTGCATGGACGGCGATTCCCCGCCCAAAGCTGCCGCTTCCCCGCTGTCCGTCGAAGCCGTCGCGAGCGGCGAGCCTGCCTCGCCGCCTGCATCGGAACCATCCAGGGTTTCTACGGCAAGCTCCGCCGCCCTCGCCTTGCCCGGAGACTGGGCATCGCCGGACTGGTAGATTTCGCGCACGATCTCGTCGGTGTTCGTCTCGATAATCTTCATGTCGCGGATTTCCAGGCCGGCGTCGCCGACGACGCGGGCGAGCGCTTCCGACACGTTCACCTCATGCGGCAGCCACATCGCGGCCGTCACATCGTTGTCCAGCCTCCACTCCACGCCTTCCAGCCCGGAGGTCAGCGCCCGCAGACGCTCCGCCTGCACCCTCCCTGCGAATTGGAACACGATCTCGCGTCCGCGGCTCCAGCGGCTCTTCAGCTCTTCCAGGCCGCCGTCATAAATAATACGCCCGTCATCCAGCATAATGACTCTGGAGCAGAGCGCTTCGATATCCTGAAGATCATGGGTCGTGAGCAGAATGGTCGTGCCATGCTCGCGGTTCATCGTCTTCAGGAAATCCCGGATCTCCGTCTTGACGACGATATCGAGCCCGATCGTAGGCTCGTCCAGGAACAGGATGGACGGATTATGCAGCAGGCTGGCGACGATCTCGCAGCGCATCCGCTGGCCGAGGCTCAGCTTGCGCACGGGACGGTTCAGCAGCTCGCCCAGCTGCAGCCGCTCCACCAGTTCATCCAGCCGCTTGCGGTAGTCCGCTTCCGGCACCCGGTACACCTTGCGCAGCAGCTGGAACGACTCGACGACGCCGATATCCCACCACAGCTGGGACCTTTGGCCGAACACGACGCCGATCCCTCCGACAAACTTCTCCCTATCCTTATGCGGCACATAGCCGTTGACCCTCAAATGGCCTGATGTCGGCACGAGGATGCCGGTAAGCATCTTGATCGTGGTCGATTTCCCAGCCCCGTTCTCTCCGATATATCCACAGATTTCCCCTTGGGGAATCTCGAAGGAGATGTCCTTCACAGCGGCTACCTCACGGTATTCGCGCTTGAATAGATCCTTGAGGGCCCCGGACAGCCCCTCGCGGTTTTTCTGCACGCGGAATTCCTTGCGCAGATCCCGCACCTCTATAGCCGGCTTCTTGCTCATGCGTAGCTCCTCTCGTAATTCCACTCGACATTTCCCGGGAAATTGGGAGTGAATTCCTCTCCCGCGGTTAAAACTTGCGTCCAACCGACCCCGGATTTATAATTTTATGATATGTTACGACAGCCAGGGGAAGCAAGCCGGACAGCATGCCCCAGGATCGGCCAGCAGAGCCCATAACCCGGCGACCGGCTGCATTGGCGCCTTCCAGTACGTCGGACAGGCTCCAATTGCAGCCCGGGGGTTCAATATCCCGACTTTTCTGCCGATTTGTTCCGTTAGAATCCATTTCAGCCTCAACATGCGAAGGGAGTTACACCGCCGAATGGAAAGCAGAAAAAGTCGGCAACAGGGCTCATCCAAGCCGAAGCCGCCAAAACGAAAGCGACGGACCTGGTTATGGGCGCTCTTCAGCGTCCTGCTTATTATGGCCGCTGCCCTAGCCTATTATATTGTCGACAATGTCAGAGCGCTTGACGAGCTCCAGAAGCCGCCGGACAAGTCCAAGTTCACCCAGTTCGAGAACAATGCCTCGCTGGAGCAGCCTCCCGAGTGGGAAGGCAAGGAGCGCGTGAACATCCTGTTCATGGGAGGAGACGGACGCGAGAACAAGAGCGCGAACGAACCGGCCCGCTCCGATTCCATGATGGTGCTGTCGATCGATCCCGTCACGAAGAAAGCCCATCTATTCTCCCTGCTCCGCGACACGTACGTCAGCATTCCCGGCCACGGCAAAGGCCGCGCCAACGAAGCGATCGTGCAGGGCGGCTACAAGCTGTCGATGCAGATGATCAGCGAGCTGACGGGACTGGAGATCCAGTATTATATTTACACCGAATTCGAAGGCTTCAAATCGCTTGTCGACGCCATCGGCGGCATCGACATCGATGTCGAGAAGAGGATGAAATACACCGATAACGCCGACGGCAACCGCTACGACATCGACCTGCAGAAGGGCTACCAGCATCTGAACGGCGACCAGGCGCTCCAATACGTCCGGTTCCGCCACGATGCGACGAGCGACTTCACCCGCACCGAGCGCCAGCGCAAGTTCCTCAGCGCGGTCGCCGTCAAGATGCAGGATCTCGGCAACATCACCAAGCTGAGCTCGATCATCCGCAGCGTCAGCCCGTATGTCGAAACGAACATGTCGTCCGACGACATGTTCAAGCTCGGCCAGCTCGGCTTCGGCCTCCGCAACGCAGGTACCGCCCAGCTGCCGCCCAGCGATCTGCTGGCCGACGAGAAGATCGGCGGCGCATCCGTGCTCACCGTCCGCAACGAAGCCAAGCTTCGCGACTATGTGCAGGAGGTCCTGACGGAGGATGAATCCCAGCCGGATCCTGCCGCGAATTCCGGCGCGGACAATGCTTCGAATGCCGGGACAGGCAGTCCTTAGCCGGGAAGCTTGCGCTCGCGGCTTAAAGCCAGCCAGGATCGCCCTTTGCCTGCAAGGCTGGGCGGCGGCAAATCTCCGCCCGACCGTCTGAACTGAAGCCTTGACCCATTAGGGCAGGACCATCCCCCCCGAGGATGCGTCTTGCCCTCCTTTTCTGACGGCTGCGCGGCAGGCAGCTCCCCTGCTCGAACCACTCGCTTCCTGCCATCCATTGCTTGCAGCCCGCTCTCTCCGCCACTCTTTCGCTGCAGCAGGCCGCTGTTTCCGACTTTCTAGGGCCGAAGCTGAACGCTGTTTCCGCACGTCTATCGCTGCAGCTGGCCGATTATTCCCAAAGTGTCGATCCGCCCATATCCCCCCTTATCCCAACCCTTATTTTCCAGGAGGCCTATCATGTCCCTTTCAACCGATCCCTTCGCCGTCCCCGGCTCTTCCCGCGCACGCTCAGAGGAGCTGTACGGCGAAGCTCTCCAGCATATCGTCGGCGGCGTCAACAGTCCGAGCCGTTCCTTCAAGGCGGTCGGCGGCGGTGCTCCCGTGTTCATGAAGCGCGCCGAAGGCCCTTATTTCTGGGATGTCGACGGCAATAAATATATCGATTACCTATGTGCTTACGGTCCGATCATTACGGGCCACGCCCATCCCCATATTACGGAAGCGATCAGCCGGGCAGCGGCCAACGGCACGCTCTACGGCACGCCGACGGAGCTTGAAATCAAGCTCGCGCGCATGTTGAAGGACGCCATTCCGTCCATGGACAAGGTCCGCTTCGTCAATTCCGGCACAGAGGCCGTCATGACGACGATCCGCGTCGCCCGGGCATACACAGGGCGCAACAAGATCATCAAGTTCGCCGGCTGTTACCACGGCCACTCCGATCTGGTGCTCGTCGCCGCCGGCTCCGGCCCGTCCACGCTCGGCATTCCGGACAGCGCGGGCATTCCGCAGAGCATCGCCAGCGAAGTCATCACGGTGCCGTTCAATGATATTCCGGCGCTGAAGGCGGCTTTGGAGCGCTGGGGCAGCGAGACGGCTGCCGTCATGGTGGAGCCGATCGTCGGCAACTTCGGCATGGTCATGCCTGAACCCGGCTTCCTCGAAGAGCTGTGCCGCTTGACGCGCGAAGCCGGAGCTCTCGTCATCTATGACGAGGTCATTACGGCGTTCCGCTTCCACTACGGCAGCGCCCAGACCTTCGCCGCATTCCCGGATCACGCCGCCATCGAGCCGGATCTGACCGCGCTGGGCAAAATCATCGGCGGCGGACTGCCGATAGGCGCCTATGGCGGCCGAAAAATCATCATGGAGCAGGTCGCTCCGCTCGGCCCCGCCTATCAGGCTGGCACGATGGCCGGCAATCCGGCCTCCATCGCCTCCGGCATCGCCTGCCTGGAGGTTCTGCAGGAGCCCGGCGTCTATGAGCGCATGGACCGCCTCGCCGCAGGGCTGGCAGACGGCCTGGCCGATCTTGCAGCTCGCCACGGCATTCCACTGACGGTCAACCGGATCCGCGGCGCTTTCTCCACCCACTTCTGCGACCATCCGGTCACGAATTACGACCAGGCGCAGGATACGGACGGCGAGCAGTTCGCCCGCTTCTTCCGCCTCATGCTGGAGCGCGGCATCTGCCTCGCGCCATCCAAGTACGAAGCCTGGTTCCTGACGACGGCGCATGCGGAAGCCGACATCGCCCGGACTCTGGAGGCGGCGGAGGAATCGTTCGCGGCCATGTCGAGCTAAATATCGGCCATGTCGAGCTAAATATCAGCCATGTCGAGCTAGAAGCCCAAAGCATGCTGCCCAAAAAAGAGCGGTCTTCGAAAGTCATTTTTGACTTCCGGGACCGCTCTTTTATGGTGGAAAATCTGGATTCCGTTTATTTGCTCTTCCGGCTGCTTGAGCAGGCTCTAAGGTTTCGAAATGCACTAGAATAAAAAGTGAACACCCGATAACGGAAAGCCAATAATAACCGTAAATGGAAGTGTTCACATGAGTAAGTGAATTAGACGATTTTTCGTCTTATTCCTTGAATTCAGGGTAACTAGGAACGAATTAGACGGTTTTTCCGTCTTATTCCTTGAGCTCAGGGTAAATAGGAACGAATTAGACGGTTTTTCCGTCTTATTCTTAGAGTTTAGGGTAACTAGGAACGAATTAGACGGTTTTTCCGTCTTATTCTTAGAGTTTAGGGTAACTAGGAGCGAATTAGACGGTTTTTCCGCCTTATTCTTTGAGTTTAGGGTAACTAGGAGCGAATTAGACGGTTTTTCCGTCTTATTCTTAGAGTTTAGGGTAACTAGGAGCGAATTAGACGGTTTTTCCGTCTTATTCAATGAGTTTAGGGTAACTAGGAGCGAATTAGACGGTTTTTCCGCCTTATTCCTTGAGTTTAGGGTAAATAGGAACGAATTAGACGGTTTTTCCGCCTTATTCCCTGAGTTTAGGGTAAATAGGAACGAATTAGACGGTTTTTCCGCCTTATTCCCTGAGTTTAGGGTAAACAGGAGCGAATCGTAGATGGAGGTGTTCACTCACATGAGTGAGCAACCGCAGCGGTGCAATCTCCCGCATGTTTAAAGCTATATCCCCTGTCGCGAGGGACGACTTTATCTAGCTAACGTCTGGATCTCTGTACCCATGAAATTGTAGGCTTGGAGCTTGCTCCTCAAATGAAAACGGATCTAGTGCTCGACGCGCTGAAGATGGCTCACGACCCCAAAACGCCCCCGACCGGAACTCTTGCACCACTCGGATCGAGGAAGCTGTGTACACTTCCCACCAATACCGCAGCCAACTCCCTCAGTACAACATGAAGGGCGAATATGAGCCGTGAGGAACTGCTATGACAACGCCAGCATGGGGAGTCTTTTCACAGCTAACCGGAAGCGAATCCACGCTTCTCTTGGGTATCTATCACCTGCTCGTTTGCAGCTGCGTTTAAGCAGATTTCCTAAAATTGTCCGTTACCGACTGTCTACTTTCTTGACGTAGGTCCAAAATAAGCCTTATCGGCCCTCTTCGGGCTGCATGAGCTGGCTCTAAGGCTCAAAAGAAGCCTTATTGGCCCTCTCCGGGCTGCATGAGCAGGCTCTAAGGCTCGAAACAAGCCACATTGCTTTTAGGGGTCAGCCTGATCCGTCCGTAGTAGGCATTCTTTCGATACGTGAATCAGGAGAATCCTCGGATTGCGGTGGGTCGGTTCGGAAAGCACGCATTCATTTTTACGCTCAAATGCTGCGCGGCATCGGCTGAGCCGCCTTGAACCGGATCCATTCCAGCAGCATTTCCCCGCCTCTGGCGGTTGGAAGAGAGCCATTGAGCACGAGATCCGCTTGCCAGCGGGTCGGCTCCACGTAGCCATCATGCCGCGGCCGCACCAGCTCCAAATACTCCCTGACCGTCTCCTCCTGCGTGTACTTGCCGTTCTTGAACTTGCCGAGCCTGCGGGCCAGCCGCTCGTCGGAAGGACAATCGACGAAAATTTTATAATCCAGCCTATCCACCAATTCCTTGATGGCAAACAGCAGAAATCCCTCGATCAGGACGATGTCCTCTTCCTCCAGTGCCTCCCGAAGCTCCCGGCCGACCGCGTCCAGATCCAAGGCGTCCGGATGATTGAAGTCCTCGTACTCTTGGCCGCTGAGCGGGGCGATCGTCCGGGGACGCTGCTCTATGTAGAACTTGTCCATATGGATCACTCGGACGCGGAACTCCGCTAGATTCCCTGCCAAATAGCGGCTCAAGGTCGTTTTCCCGCTGCCCGTACCTCCCGCGATGCCAACGCATAAAGCCATTGCTTTCTCCTCCTGCCGATCTGCACCGTGACTAGCATCCTTCTTGTCTTTGCTCATCCTAACGCTGCTCATCCTGTCGTTGCTCTTCCTCAGAAATTTCTATCTTTCTGTTCCTCATCCTGCTGTCCTATCCTGCTGTTCCTCATCCTGCTGTCTTATCCTGCTGTCCTATCCTGCTGTCCTATCCTGCGTCCCTATTCTATAATCCGCCCCTACTATCCTATCCGGCTGATCCTGTTGTCCCATCCTGTTTTCCTGTTCTATACTCCGGCCCAGCCATTCTGTCCTTCTGTCGCCTTCCTCATGCTCTTCCTGACCTCAGGACCTCAGGACCTCCGCCTCGTCTTTCTCTATCCTAAGCCAGAATAGCTGCTAAGAATAGAGCTTTTGCAAGCAGCGCAAAAGCCCGTCTGCGCTCGTTCCTCCGCAACGTCTAGGAGCAGCCGGGATCAAGAGAGAGGCATATCTGCCGGGCTTGCACATAGGCTACCTAGTAAGGAGGAGGAGACATGATCATACCGCTGAGCATAGCGGCCAGCGCCGCCGCTTTCGTCGTTCTGGTGTTCTTCGTCATCCGTATTCTCAATAAAGGCATGAGTACTCTCAGCGAGACCAACCGCACCCTCTCGGAAGTCCGCAACGCCATACACGGGCTGACCGACGAATCCAAGATGCTGATCCATACGGCCAATCTGATTACTGCCGACGTCAAAGGCAAAATCCGTACGGTAGAGCCGATCTTCGAATCCGCGCATGATGTCGGAGAAGCGCTTCACAGCGTAACGAGAACCGTCAAGCAGGCAGCTGCCGCGATCGGGGACGTGCTCCACCCTGCGGCGGAGACGGAAGCGCCGAAGAAAAAAGCGATCCAGATCAACTTGAAGTAAAGGGGGGATCCGCGATGCCCACGCTTCTAATTCAGCTTTCCTATCTGGTCATATTCATTTGGGCCGTCATCAGCCTCGTCCAGGATCTGCAGCTGCCGCGCAAAGCCTGGCTGCCCGTTCTGCTCCATCTGGCGGTAGCCATCATCACCTTGAACTGGTTCCTCCACTCCATCAACTATTCGCTTTACAGGCAGAACATCTATGCCTCTAATCGTTCACTGGTATACAACAAAAGGTCTAGGACGCTATCGTCCCGGACCTTTTTGCCCTAACGGCGGCTGGCTGGAAATGTCTACCCATCAGCCTAATACCGGTCCGCAATCGTCCCGAATACGGCGGCTTTCAAGTAAGGCTTTCCCTTCAGCGCCTTAAGATGCTCCGCCGTGCCCGTCACGACGACACCCCATATGCGCACATCGCTCGTCTGGGGAGCGGGCTTGTCCTTTCGCAAATAATCGTAAATCCGCTTGTATTCGCCCTCATACTTCCCCTTCTGGTCGAGACCGGCCTGAATCAGCTTCAGAAAATCCTCTTCTGTCGCCGTATCGGGGTGTCGGCCAAAGCCATACACGCCGGTTTCGCTGTCCGGAAACGGGCTGACAGAGCTTCCATCCGGCATTTTTTTCGCTTCATACGGGAAGCGGTTCGAGTAGGTGTCCACCCAATACCATACGGGACCGACATTTTTCCTCCCTTGGCCGGCACTCCAGCTCTTTTCCTTGGCTAAGGAAAAGGAAAAGGCGCAGAGCAGCTTGGCTGCCTTGCGCCTCGGGTCTTCTTGACGAAGGAATAGAAAAAGATCGGGGATTCATAATCCAGACTGTCCGGCATGCTATCCGGCCCGTCCGTTCTCCAGCAGGCCGTATTTTTGTTTGACCCGGCCCATTATTTTCAGCCAGATGCCGGAAAACAGCGTCAGGAAGAACACGTTGGAAAGCGCATGCGCGAGATCGAAATAAAAGCTGGCTGCATAGACCGAGGCGAAGGCCGGCCAGCTCAGCCGGTCGTAAAATCCGAGCAAGGACCACAGATTCATGATCCAGCCGAACAGAAAGCCCCAGCCGAAGCCGAACGCAGCGCGTCCCCAGCGGCTCGCCATGAAGCGGGTATGCCTCAGCAGGCCCGCTGTGAAGCCGATCATGCCCCAGCCGAACATCTGCCAAGGCGTCCATGGACCCTGTCCGAGCATCAGGTTGGAGGCGACCGCAGCGATGCTTCCGACCAGGAAGCCCGTCTCCGCTCCAAAGACGAGCGCCGCCATGATGACGACGAACGAAACGGGCTGCACGCCCGGCAGCGCCGCGAACGGCACGCGGCTCACCGCAGCGATGGCGCCGAGCATGGCGATCAGCAGCAGCTCCTCGGCGCGCAGCCGCCTGCGCTCGAAGCGGATGAAGAACGGAAGCATGACCAGCCCGATCATGATGAGGCTGAGCTGCAGATAGAGCTCTCTCCTCCACAGCACGAGCACGAGCAGCGCGGCGATTCCGCCGAAGCTGAGGACGTACAGTCCTTTGCGCAGAGGCCCGCTCATAACGGCACGTCCTCCAGGACGACGGCGTCCGGATAGAGGCTGCCGGCGGCTCGCTGCACGGCAGTCGTATAGAAGTAATTCTCCCGCATGAAAGAGCGGGTATCCTCGGCTGCCGCCATGCGGCCGTCGAACAGCAGCCCGCAGCGGTCCGCATGGGAAGCGGCGAATTCGACATCATGGCTGACCATCAGGATGGTCGTCCCCCGCCTCCGAAGATCGCCGAGCAGCTCGGCAAGCTTTCCCTTGAAGAGCGGATCAAGCCCCTTGGTCGGCTCGTCGAGCAGCAGCAGGCTGGGATTTCCGAGCAGCACGATCAGCAGGGCCAGCCTCTGCTGCTGGCCGCCGCTGAGATCGAACGGATGGCGGGACAGCAGCCCCTCCAGCTCGAACAGCTCCAGCAGCTCCTGGAGACGGCTCTCCCGCTTGTCCAGGCCGAGCCGCTCCAGCCTGTCGTCCAGCTGCGCCCCGACCGTATCGCGAGTGAAGTACAGCAGCGGGTTTTGGGCGACATATCCGATCGAGCCCGCGCGGCGCTTCTTGAGCAGGCTCTCGCCTTCCAGCGACAGGCTGCCCCGCAGCGGCCTGATGACCCCCGCGATGACCTGCAGCAGCGTCGACTTGCCGCTGCCGTTGCTGCCGAACAAGGCGAACAGCTCACCTTCGCGAATGTCCAGATCAAGCCCTCCGAGCACCATGGGAGCATCCTTCTCATAGGCGAAATAAAGTCCTTTGCCCGTCAGCAGCGGCTTGCCGGGAGGCGCAACAGCCGATGCCGGCTTTCCTTCCGCCATGAACGTTCCGCCACGTTGACCGTCCGCCCCGTCATGCTTGCCTGTCCGCGCCTGCAGCCATTGCTTGCCGTCCCTGACCGTCAGCGGCACAGCGCCGTCCTCTTCGCCCCCTCCGCCCTGCAGATAGAGCCGGGTCGCCGAAGGCAGGAACGCCGCATATTCTCCGTCGCCGGATCGGCCCATCCGGCGGGCGACCTCTCCGGGAGAGCCCGCGTAGGCGATGCGGCCTTCCCTCAGGACGAGAGCCTTCGTCACGAGCGGGAACAGATCCTCGAGCCGGTGCTCGCTGATGATGACCGTGATCGACATTTCTTCGTTTATCCGGGCCAGCAGGCCGATGAATTCCCTCGCAGCGATAGGATCCAGCTGCGCCGTCGGCTCGTCGAGCAGCAGCGCCTTCGGCCGCAGCGACATGACCGACGCCAGGCTGAGCAGCTGCTTCTGGCCGCCGGACAGCTCATGCACTTGCCGATGCAGCCATTCCTCCATGCCGAAGAACGGCACGAGCTCGCCGATCCGGCGCTGGATCTGCTCCGCCGGATAACCGAGGTTCTCCATGGCGAAGACAAGCTCCTGCCAGACCGTGTTCATGACGATCTGGCTGTCGGGATGCTGGAACACCATGCCGATCTCTTCGACAGACCGCCGCGCCGGCAGCTCCTCGATCGACGCTCCGCCATAACGGATGCTGCCTTCCCGCTTGCCCGCCGGCCGCACCTCGTTCTTCAGCTGGCGCAGCAGCGTCGTCTTGCCGCAGCCGGACGGGCCGCATAGGAGGACAAAATCGCCCTCCTCGATATCGACTGAAATATCGTCCAATATCGGAGCGTCGCCGCCCGCATACCGGAAGCTTACATTCTCGATCTGATAATGCGCCAATGCAGACGCTCCTTTCCGTTCATGGCCGGCGGAATCGCCAGAAAGACCGCATAACAGCCCAAGTGGACCCATGCCGTGAGCGATCCGTCCAGCGGCTGAAGCCTGGGAAACACTTCGTAGTCGTGGACGCCGTACAGCCGTCCGATGACGACATTGCTTCCGGCAAGCACGATGAGCCAGAGGAAGGCCCAATCCCGCGTTTCCATCCGGTACCGGACGGCGCTGCTGCGCTTGCCGCTCCCGTACCCGCGCGAGCGCATCGAGGCGGCGGATTGCATCGCCTCCTCCAGCGACCAGGCGACAAGGGTGTGCATCGTCTCCATCCCTTCCCGCATCAGCAGCTTCTTGCGCATGCCGGGGTAGATGTAGCCGAATGCCCGCTGAACGGTCATGATCTGCTTCAGCCTGCGCGTCAGCAGCGGGATGAAGCGGAGCGTCACGGTGACGGCGAACGCCGTTTGGGGCGCAATCGGAGCGGCCAGCAGCAGGAATTTATCCGAGGTGATGACCAGGCTGTACGCAGCAAAGGCGAGCAGGACATTGACCAGAGAGAGAGCGAACAGAGCCCCGTAAACGACGGATTCCTGCGTAACCGGCCGGTCGCGGAAGTAGAACAGAATCGTGGCGCCTCTGCTGGAGAACAAGGGATTGGTGACGAAGATGAGTAAAGCCAGGATGGCATAAACCTTCAAGCCGCGCTTCATGGCCTGTCCGCCGTCGAGAGTCAGATGCAGCGCGATGAGCGCCAGCAGCGTCAATCCCGACATGACGGGATCGGTGAACATCATGCAGGAGACGAGCAGCACCAGGAAATAAAGCATCGCCACGGCGGGATGGAGGCCGGCAAACCCCAGCCTCCTAATCATCGGAGCCCTTGCCGCTTCCAGCTCCGTCGCCGTCCGAGGCTCCGACATCCTTGCCGTAATCGGTCGTGTACACCCAGCGGACCTCATCGCCCGGCTTGAGTACCGACGTTCCGGCGCTGCGGCTCGAGAAGATGCCGTTCACGCTGAACAGCCAGCCGCTGCCCGCTCCCTCGTCGAATTCATACAGATTGCCGATTCCGCTCACATAGGCGGCCGCTCCCTTTCCGCTGTAATCGACGACCAATTTCTGGATGCGCGCTACTTTCTTCAGCACATCCAGCACCGTATCGCCTTCCTCGGCCTCGACCCGGGTCGACTTGAGAATGATGCCCGTCTTGGCCGAGCCGGCAACCGATATCGTGACGGCTTGATCCTGCGGCGGCTTGGCGGCCGGCGCGGAAGGCTTCGGCTTGACGGCGGGGGTTGCCGCCGGGGCCGTCGGCTTGGAAACCGGCGATGCCTGACCGCTTGTCGGCTTCGGCTTGGATGTGCCCGATGCCGCATCTGACGGCGTCGTCGGCTTAGCCGTAGTTGTCGCCGATTCCGTCGGCGCCGGCTTGGCCGTGCCTGCTTCAGAGCCCGGCGTCGCTTGCGGCTGGCCGGAACCGGAAGGCGGCGGGGTTCCCGCTCCTGCCGCTCCTTCTCCCCCGGTCCCGTTCCCGCCCGGCGCAGGCGTTGCCGATGCTGCTGCGCCGCTCGCCTGTGCCGACGCTTCCGGTCCGATGGACGGCTTCGCCGCTGCTCCCGGAGACGGAATGGGGCTTCCCGTAGCCTGCCCTTCCTCGGCCTGCGGCGGGACAAGCCCCTCTGCGGCTCCATCTCCCGAAGCCAGCGCCGTATCGGACTTGCCCGCCAGGGAGGCTTCCTGCCCTCCGGCCGGCTTCGCGAGCGGTCCGGCGCCGTACAGCCAAGCGGTGCCTGCCAAAATCATCACTGCGGCGATAATGCCGATCGCTTTATTCAAACTGTTTCTTCCGTTCATTGCCCTGAAGCCTCCTCTATGCCCGAGCGCTCCCCGGAGCGGACAAGCCAAAAAAGACATCTTTCACGTGAAAGATGTCCGAAAGGGATGCCTCGCCGCGGGCAGGCGTACAGGCAAACAGCCGCTGCCCGCAGCTCTCCCTCCCATCCTCGCGGGAAGCTATGATTCAAGCTTTCTATGGCAGGTCTCCTGGCTTCGCTTCATCGCGCCGCCCTTCCTTCCCATCCCGGCAGGGACAGTGGATGCCTCGGGCAGCCGCTCGGCTTCACAGTGGCGGGACCGCGTCGAATTTCCATCGAACTTCCCTATTAAGCCCCGCAGGCGAAATACCCGCGCAGGCACCATAAAAGCAACTATGCAATTGTAAAAAGTCATCCCTCATTGTAGCAGACTCCGCTTCAAAACACAGTACCCAGTTTGCGGCTCCAAGCGCCGCGACGACCCGGCAGCCGGTTCCCGGATATTCTCCGCCTCCTTCAATGCTTGGCCCACAGCCGCGAAAGAAAGAAAGACAGCCATGCTCGTGAGCAAGGCTGTCTTCAAAAATTCCGGCTGAATCAAGGCTCATCCCGCAGCGTCTGGCTGTAGCTGTCGGACAGCTTCAGCAGCTGAAGGGTGCGGTTGAATTCATCCTCGGTCGTCTTGCGTCCGCCGGTGTCCTTGCCCACGAGAGGGTAGTTGGTGCCGTCCTCGAACGCATTGCCGGGAACGAACACGTCGGAATCCGTAATGACCGAGCCGGTAGGAAGGAAATGCCGCACCGGCAGCATGTTCGGACGTCCCTTGAGATTCAGCAGGTCGGTGCCGAAGTGGATCTGGTCCGCAAGCGGAATTCCCGCCAGATTCGCCACGGTCGGCATGATGTCGATCTGCCCGCCTGTCTCGGTAATGACGGAAGGTCCCGTAACGCCCGGAGCGTGAAGGATGAACGGAATGTTGAACATGTCGGCATAGCTGTATTCATGGCCGATCATCGCATCGATGGACGTCTTTTCATTCTTGTCGAGCGTATAGACGGGCAGACCTTGATGGTCGCCGTAAAACATGACCATGCTGTTGTCCCACATCCCGCTGCTCTTCATCTCGTCGATGAATCGGCCAAGCGCTTGATCCGCGAAGTGCTGCGCCTGCAAATAACGCCCAAGCAGCGTGTCGTCCAAGTTGTCCGGCAAATCCAGCGTCATCTTGGATTCCGGGATATTGTACGGATGGTGGGCGCTCATCGTAATGATCTGAGCGTAGAACGGCTTGCCGGATGCGCTCATCTCCTCCAGCTTCGGCATCGTTTTGGAGAAGAGGACGCTGTCCGAGGCGCCGAACGCCACATGATCGCCGTCTCCGAAATAGCTTTTGTCATAAAAATGCTGCCATCCAAGAGCCGGGTACAGCTCGGAGCGGTTCCAGAACTGGACGTCGTTCGTATGGAATGTCGCCGTCTCGTAGCCGATCTTCTGGAGCAGCTTGGGCAGGCTCGGAAGGCCGTTCTTCGGAAGCGCCTGCACCGCCGGCTCATGCGCGGGAACGTACAGCGACGTGTTGACCACATACTCGGCGTCGGAGGTCGTGCCGGAGCCCGCAGAGCTGTAGAAGTTCTTGTAGTAGTAATTCTCATCGGCGAGCTTGTTGATATTCGGCGTGACTTCCTGGCCGTCCACCTTGAGCCCGACCAGGAAGTTCTGGAACGATTCCATCTGGATGATGATGACGTTCTTGCCTTTCGCGGCGCCGAAGGCATCCGGATTCGGGCTGGCGGAAATACCCTTGAGCTCGTCGATCGCCGCCTGGGTGACCGGAACCGTCTCGGTCTCCTGCTTGTCGATGCCGTCCGACAGCAGCGTATAGAATTCGTAATTGAGGATGCCCATTTCCTCCGCCTGCTTGCTTTCGTTCATGCTGGCCCGGTTCGGCCAGATATCGAAGACGCAGAGAGCAACGGAAAGGACGAGAATGCCAAGCACCGCGGGCTTCCGGTACGGCAGCAGCCTGCTGGCGTCATATCCGGATTTCTTCTTCATCCGCAGCCGCACTTGCAGGAACAGCAGAATGATGATGTCGGCGAAGACGAGCAGATAATAAGGATCCATCAAGGAATACGTGCTTTCCCCGACCTCGGTCACTTTGCCCGCCTGGTTGAGCTGATGGTAGGTGACGATGACGCCGTAATACTTGAAGTACATCAGAACCGCGAAATACAGGAAAGTGAATGCCAGATCCGCCAGAGTGTAATACAGCAGCTTGCGTTTGGAAGCCAGCCACTCAATCAGGCAGAATACGGCCCACATGAACGGAATCTCCGTCAGCAGCATGGTCCAGCTGGGACCGTCTTCGAACACGATATACCAGGCCAGAGCGCTCTTGGCCAGCAGAATAAGGGTAAACAGCAAAAAACGGAGGTTGCCCAGCCGTAAAATGATCTTCATTTCGACATGACTTCCTTACCTGTAGAATGATGGAATGAGAACGTGAAATCGGACGGATTCGCTTCGAACGCCGCCAACGCCATATATCATACATCCGGTTATTTAAGCAGTCAATCAAATCATGGCTCCTTGTCAGGAATCTTTTGGAAATGGGTATAGACCCATAAACTAGGAGGGCATGTCATGAAACAGGGGGCAGAGGCTGGCAAGATCCCGAACTCAAGAGCCGGGTTGGCAAGCAGCGTGCAGCCGCCTCCCGGCTCACAGGCTTGCCCCTCGGACCGGCAAATCGGAACGCAAAAAATCCCCGCTCCTCATCGTGAGGCTGCGGGGATTTCCGCGGCTGTTTACTTCTTGGAGGCAAGCCAGTCGGTCAGCGCGGTGATATCCGCGTCGCTGAGCGTTCCTTTGTAGGCCGGCATGCCTCCGCCTCCATTCTCGATCTGATGGCGGATCTTCTCCGCCGACTCGCTGGCGCCGATCTTCTGCAGGTTCGGGCCGACGCCTCCCCCGAGATCAGCCGCATGGCAGCTGATGCAGTTGGACTTGTACACTTCCTCCGCATGAGCGGTCGTCGTGCCGCCATTGCCGGCCGGCGTCGCTTCACCGGCGTTTCCTGTCCCGCCGTTGTTCTTGTTGCCTCCGCCGCAGGCGGCAGCCGCAAGCACGAACAGAGCCAGCACGGCCGCGAGAAGCCATTTTTTCTTAGGATCCATCGGTACATGCCTCCTTCGATTATCCTTTCGGATACAAGTAGAATCCCCGAATTTTCCTTCCTCATGCTTGTTCTTCGCATGCTGCGAATTCCTTTTGTGCATAAGGCTTCCTTCATTCGGAGAATCTATTCCTGTACCTGGAAACCGCCGAGGCAAGAACTGCCATTCTGCCGGCGGCCCGAACCGGTGAAGGAGGTGCTGCCCAATGTCCGCGCAGGAGGAATGGATCCGCCATCTGGAGGAGCTGCGGCGGCGATTGATCGTGGTCGGAGCTTGCTTTGTCACCGCATTTTGCGGCGGCATGTACGCCTCCCCCCATTTGCTGAAGCTGATCCGCTCGCATGCCGGAACAGACGTTCAATGGAATGTGTTCGCCTACACGGATGGATTGTTCGTCTACTTGCGCTGCGCGACGCTTTTCGCCCTCGTGCTCGTGCTGCCGGTCGTTCTGTTCCAGCTGTGGGCTTTCGTGAAGCCCGGGCTCACCGACAGGGAGGCCAAGGGGACGCTGATGTACGTTCCGGCCTCCTTCCTGCTCTTCTTGACGGGTCTGGCCTTCAGCTATTGGGTCGTGTTCCCGATGATGCTGGATTTCATGCAAAAAATGAACCGGACGGTAGGCGCCGTGGAAACGTACGGCATCGACCGCTACTTCTCTTTCCTGTTCAGCGTCGTGTTCCCGCTCGCGCTTGCTTTCGAGATGCCGCTCGTCATTCTGTTCCTCACCCGGATCGGCATGCTGACTCCGGCCAGGCTCAAGCAGACGCGCAAATACGCCTATCTCGGCCTGGCCGTCGTCGGCTCCTGCATCTCGCCGCCGGATTTCGTCTCCCATCTGTCGGTGACGATTCCGCTCGTTGTACTGTACGAGATCAGCGCGTTCCTGTCTGTCAGGCTCTATAACCGCCGAGCGCAGCCCGTCGCCTCCCCGTGAGGCGCCGAAGGCGCATGCCGGCTGATATCTGATCGGAAAGGAGACCAACATCATGTTCAACAATATCGGCATTTCCGGGCTGGTCATCATTTTCGCCATTGCCCTGATCGTGTTCGGCCCGGCCAAGCTTCCTCAGCTTGGGCGCGCCTTCGGCGATACGCTGCGCGAGTTCCGCAACTCCACCAAAGGAATCGTCGACGACGATGTCATCGAACCGTCCAAGGAAGAGCGCAAGCAGCTGAACTAGCTTCTTGCTGCGAGCATTTGAATGGGGCTGTCTCAAGCGCCGCTTCGGCGAGAGACAGCCTCTTTGTTATGGTAAGGCTGGTCCAGGCTAAGGCCCGTTTCGGTCCTTATCCACCTCTGCATACCGCTGGAAGCACCATTAAGGCCCGTTTCGGTCCTTATCCACCTCTGCATACCGCTGGAAGCATCATTAAGGCCCGTTTCGGTTCTTAATCCACCTCTGCATACCGCTGGAAGCACCATTAAGGGCCGTTTTGGACCTTATCCACCTGTACATAACGCTGGAAGCATCATTAAGGCCCGTTTCGGTCCTTATCCACCTGTGCATACCGCTGGAAGCACCATTAAGGCCCGTTTCGGTCCTTAATCCACCTCTGCATACCGCTGGAAGCACCATTAAGGCCCGTTTTCCGCCTTATCCTGCTTCTGCGTACCGCCATATGCGCAAGGAAAAGGGCCAATCGGTTCGGTTGGCCCTTGAAGTTTTATTTCGCCAGGCTGCCGCCCTTCTTGTGGTATTCCAGTATCCCCTCCGCGGCCCGGTAAGCGAGCGCCCCGACCGTGCCGGTCGGATTGTAGCCCGAGTTCATCGGGAACGAGCTTGCGCCCACGACGAACAGATTGTCGACATCCCAGCTTTGGGAATAGCTGTTCACCGCCGACGTTTCCGGGGAGTCGCCCATCACGACGCCGCCCGTATTATGCGTGGACTGATAGGTCACGATGTCGTACGGCCCCAGTTCCTTGAGCTGTTCGACATGGCTCGCGCCCATCTCCTTGACGATCTCGGCCGATTTGTTGGCCAGGAACACCGCAAGCTCGCGGTCCTGCTCCTCGAAGTCGAACGTGATCCGCACGAGCGGGTCGCCGAACGTGTCCTTGTAGGTCGGATCGAGATCGAGGAAGTGATGGCGGAACGGCATCGATGACCCTTGGCCTCCGACAGACAGCACCCGGTTGGCGTATTTCAGAGAATTCTTCTTGAATTCGGCTCCCCATGCCGGCGTTCCCGAAGGGACCGGGTTGTTCAGGATAGGGCGCTGGCCGGTCTGGCCGATGCTGATGGAGCCGCCGTGGATGAACTTCAGGTCGCTGTGGTCAAAGTTGTCTCCGTTGTAGTTGTCCAGATTGACGCCGAGAGCGCCTGCCCCCGCGAAGTTGTTGAATTCCTCGTTCTCGAAAAATCCCGCCGCGTTGCCCTTGAGGACCTGATAGGCATAGTTGCGGCCGATGACGCCCTTGCCGGTGGCGGGATCGTACGGCTTGCCGATGCCGGACATCAGCATCAAGCGCACATTGTTGAACACATAACTCGTGACGACGACGATGTCCGCCGGCTGCTCGATCTCCTCGCCGGTCGTGACGTCCGTATAGAGCACTCCTGTCGCCTTGCCCCCGGTATGTAAGATTCGGCGAACGTTGGAATGGGTCCTGATTTCGAATTTCCCCGTTTTTTTGGCGACCGGAATGACGGTGACTACAGGGTCCGCCTTGGCTCCGTACTCGCAGCCGAACCGTTCGCAATACCCGCAGTACTGGCAAGCCGCGCGCGACACCCCGTCCGGATTCGTATAGTTTTCCGACAGGTTGGCGGAAGGCTGCATATAGGGATTCAGGTTCAGCTTCTTGGCCGCTTCGATGAATTTCTGCATGGCGGGAGTCTTCTTCATCGGAGGCGTCGGATAAGGATTCGACCGCTTGCCTCCAAGCGGGTTCTCCTCGCCGGACAGCCCGATCAGCTTCTCGAACTTGTCGTAGTAAGGCTCCATCTCGTCGTACGTGACACCCCAATCCTGCAGCGTCATGCCGTCCGGAATTTTCGCCTTTCCGTAGCGCTCGATCGTTTTCGTCCGGATCTGGAAATCATAGGGCAAAAAGCGGAATGTCTGTCCGTTCCAGTGCACGCCGGCGCCGCCCAGCCCGTCGCCGAGCAGGAACGAGCCGTACTGCCGCATCGGCAGCGCCCTTACCTGCTCCTTGCTGCGGAACGTGATCGTTTCTTTGGACAGATCCTGCATCAAATCGTACCTCACGCCGTAGCGAAGCTCGTCATGGACCATGAAATAATCTTCGGTCTTGCGCTCTCTTCCGCGCTCCAGTCCGACGACGCCTAGACCTTGCTTGGTCAGCTCGGAGGCGATGATGCCCCCTGCCCAGCCGACCCCGACGACGACGACGTCGGTTTTGGGTAATTTCCTTGGCATGCTGACAGCTCCTTCCGGCTAATGGATCGCCATATGCTCCTGCAGGCTTTGCGGAGCGATCTTCGTGAAATCCTTCTCGATGATATTGGTGTAGCTCATCTGGTTGCCCGGGTAGTTCCTCATCTTCCAGCCGGCCATGTCGGCATTGCCGCCGTACAGCGGATCGCTGTAGGCGCCCTCGATCGTATTCGCGCGCAGCATATTGAAGAAGCCGCTGGCCGAGATTGTGGTCAGCTTCACCTCGTCGGCCTGGAACGCGGCCAGCACCTGGTCCTGCTGCGCGGGCTCGAGCGAGGCGAAGCCCTTCTGGTATTTCGTCTGGCTGTAATTGTCCATCTCCTGCAGCCCGATGAGATACATGTCCCGCCGCAGCAGCCTGCCCTGATAGCCTTGGACCTTTTCGCCCGCATAGAATGGCGGGGACATGTAGTCGCGGGAGTTGAAGCCGTAATCGCCGGCGAGCTGATGATCGATGAAGAAGGCGGAGCCCAAGGAAGCGGCTCCGGGCCCGTGGTCGTCCTCGGGATAGATCCGCTCCATAGCGGCTTGCACGATCGCGAACTGGGACTGGGTGAAGAACATGAGCGCGCGGTTGAAGTTTCCGGGTACCTTGGTGGCGGCGGTGGCGGCGGTTCCTTCCCCCTCCTTGCCCGTGTTCGCCTCTGCATGCTTGCGGGGAATGAGGGCGCCTACGGCTCCCCCGACGACAAGTCCTCCAAGCGCATACCCGGAACGAATGAGAAACCGCCTTCTTGATGGCTCCTGTACGGGATCCTTCCGGTCCGCGCCGGGGCCCTGCTTGTCTGTGTCCATGCGGATAGATTCCTCCCTGATTGCAAGATGGTAATGTCCGTATTATTTTCCAAGAAGAAAGCATTATACATTTGAAATCAAAAGGATACCCTATTTGCGCTTGTCAATATGCGGATGGAGGTTGCACTTGATGAAAAAAGCGATACGGTTTGCGGCCGCCAGCGTGCTAGTCGGCAGCATGGCGGCGCTGGGCGCATGCGCGGGCCCGGCCAAGGAAAATGGAAAGCAGATGCATGGAGCCGGTCATTCGGCCGTGCGAGGCCTGGAGAAAGCGGGCAATAACACGGTTAGAGGAATCGAAAACGTAGGCCGCGACGTGAGCCATTCGGCTCGCAGCGGCACGCGCGCGCTGGAGCGCACGGGTGAGCGGATTACCGGCTACGGCATGGGCATGGACGGCCACCATCCATACGGAGCTTCGGGGTATGGAATGGCGGACGGCACGACGGAAATTCCGAGCATCGACCGGAACAAAAAAACGACGACTTACGAGCATGCCGGAACGACGCATGGACTCGGAACGTCGACCTACAGCCTCATCGGCAGCTCCGGCCTGCACAGCGGCGGCTTCTCGTCGCATCTGCAATCCCGGCTCAAAGCCGACGGCATCGAAGGCGTGAAGGTATTCGTGTTTGACGACCATGTCATTCTCGCTTCCTCGAAGCGCGGCATGACGTCCGCAAGCTACGATCCGATGCAGAAGAAGCTGCTGAGCGGAACGGCAGGCTTCAGCGGCCACGGAGCCGAGAACACGAAATCCGCGGGCACTTACGGCGCCAAAAGCGTCGATTCCAGCAACCTGGAAGAGGCGAAGGCCAAGCTCAAGGAATATCTCGGCGATCAAGTCGACGTGGACAGCATCGAAAGCTCCCAAGCCATCAAGCTGATCGACAAGCTCCGGAGCCTGCTCGAGCAGAACGGCGCTGCCGGAGGCATGGCGGGAGGCACGGCGGGAGGCGCTGCGGGAGGCACGGCGGGAGGCATGGCGGGAGGCACGGCCGGAGGCACGGCCGGAGGCACGGCCGGGACGGAAATGGCTCCCGAGGGGACGGTCAAGGGTACATCGGCAAGTGACAAAGCCGGGCCCATCGCTGTTTCCAACAAGGATGCGGCCAAGGCCGGCGATCTGCTCGGCGAGCTGCTGAAGCTGGTCGGAAAGCAGCAGCGTTAAGTTTCCGCAAAAAGGAAAAAGGCAGCCCGGACCTTGCTCCGGAGCTGCCTTTTCCTTGTTTCCTCATCCTTCAGTTCCCTCCGGCTTCCTCTTCCCGGGCTCGATCTGCGTACGCAGCCATCGCGTCGCGCATGAAGACAGCGAGACCGTCGCCGAACTTGTCGATGTTGGCTGTGAACCGCGCATCGTCGACGTACATCCGGCCGAGTCCCCGGAACATCTCCGGCGTGTACGTGCCGAACGTCTGAAGCACGCGGTACCACTCCCCGACCGCCTCCTGCGCCGGAGCGGAATCCGGCTGCAGATGCCGAACATCCGCCAGCCGGCGATAAACGTCGTTGAAGGCTTCCTGGTCCTGCTTTGTCATGCCCTTCGCTGCCGCCTTCGCCTCGTCAACCTTCCGGTCGCCCCAGCGTTCGCGCGCTTCCTTCTCGTAGGGATTGGACGAGAAATCGAATCCTTCAAACCTTTCCGTGCTGCTCATCTTCATCTCTCCTTCGGCATGCCGCAGCGTCTTGTCGACGGTGCGGATCATGGCATCTAGCCTCCTCCGCTTCTCCAGCAGCATATCCCGGTGCAGCCGCAGCGCTTCGGCTTCCGAGAAGCCCGGATCCTGGAGAATGGACTTGATCTGCTTCAAAGGGAATCCGAGCTCGCGAAAAAACAGGATCTGCTGGAGCATGGCGAGATCGCGGTCGGAATACAGCCGGTAGCCGGACTCCGTCGCTTCCTCCGGATGAAGCAGGCCGATCTCGTCGTAATGATGCAGCGTGCGCACGCTGATGCCGGCCAGCTCCGCTGCTTCCTTCACCTTGAGCATATTCGCGTCTCTCCCTTCTGCCTCAGAATAAGGCCTCACGCTGCGTGAGAGTCAACAGCATCTTCCTATGTTATAGTAAGAAAAAGAAAACGCGGGGACAAGCCAGCCCGCTTGGCGCCAGACAATGCGGGACAAGCCGCTCTGGGCTGGCGTCGGCAGGGCCGCATGCTCGCCTCAAGAGTTCCCGGAAAGGCTGTGCGACATGATGATGGCGTTAGGCGGAAGGATTCGAAGGATAACGCTGCTCGGCTCCCTGTCCCTGCTGCTGCTGACCGCTGCTTGCAGCAGCGGAGGAGCGGACAAGGCCGCGCAATCCGGGGGAGAAGGCCATGCCGGGCATGGAGACGGCGAGGTCCACACGGTCAGCGGCGATCTGCAGGAGACGACGGCATCGGCAGAGACGCTGCCGAAGTTCCTGGACGGACAGCCGGAGCAGGTGCGGCTCGTCTATCAGGCTGCCGGCCAGGCGACGGAGCTGCTGGCGGGCATGCCGTGTTATTGCGGCTGCATGGAAAGCTCCGCCGGACATAAGAGCAACATGAACTGCTTCGTCCATGAAATCAAGGAGGACGGCTCCGTCGTCTGGGACGATCACGGCACCCGCTGCGGCGTCTGCCTGCAGATCGCGGCCCAGTCCATCAGCATGCTGGCCGAAGGAAAGACGCCCAAGCAGATCCGCGAGTCCATCGAGGAGCAGTACAAGGCTTCCTGAGCCAAGCAACCGAGCTCATGCAAAGCAGCGCAAAGAGGCTGTCGGGGGAATTACCCGAAAGCCTCTTTTTCCATTCGCGGCATTGACGATCACCCGCGTGAACCTTTCAGCCTATGAAGATTGATGCCAGACCTTATTTCAACGTCTTGGCTTTCAGATTGATATGCGCGCAGTCGGTTCCGTTGATGTTGTTGAAGATGAAGTCGAGCTGGTAATCCCCGCGCACGTAGCTGATCTTCTTCTGCTGCGTCTTGCCCGTCTTGAAAATGACGGATGCGTCGGGCGCTCCCCACTGCTGCACGAGCAGCTTGACCGTAATGCCGCCGATATTCGTCTGGCGCTCCACGTTCGTGCCGAAGTAGCGCATCTCGCGGATTTTGCCCAGCTTGTAGTTGAAGGCGTAGCCGGGTTGTCCCATGTCCGCCGTATACACGTCGAACCCGTCCGAGTCCTTCATCGGCATCATCGGCGCTCCGATCGTCTTGACGACGGTCTGGCGGGTAGTCTTTCCGACCGTGAAGGAGTTGAAATCAGGGAATTGGCCCTTGAGAGCCGGCTTATAAAAGCTGTTCAGCTTGGCTGCGGCCTGGTCATGCGCCGATACGGCAGCGGTCGAAGCGGCTGCATGAGCGGAAGAGTAAGGCAGCGCGGATCCGGATGTTGCCAGAACCCCGGCGGCGAGAACAGCGAAGGCGGTTTTTTTCGTCCATTGCAAGTTCATGTTGAAGACCTCCTGTAGATTGGGGTATGGATACCCTTACCCATTTTAGAGGTAAACTATTTACCTCGTAATGGATTCATATCTACCCGACGTCCCTGGCCGGCGATTTGTTGCGCAGATTCTCCCGGCAGGCGGACAGGAAATTAATCCCTCCGTTCTTTGAGCCTCCTCCCTTTGCCTAGTCCCTCAATCCGGATTTCCAGACCAAAAAAGCCGGAAGGCTGCCGAGCAGCCTTCCGGGCTTTCCTTTTGCCATCCCTTTGATTCCGGCCGTCTCCACTCTTTTGCCGCGTCTCAGATCCGCTCGAAAAGCAGGGATTCCACTCGCAGGGAGGCTCCCCGAGCCTTGACGACGATCCGATGCGCGCCTTCCTCCAGCGCCGGCAGCTCGGCCTCCTGTACTACCGCGTCCCAGCCTACTGCCGGAGACAGCTCCGCAAGCGGACGCCCGTCCAGCTCGACCGCCGCGGCTCCAGCCGGATCGAGAGCGATCGCGTGGAGCTTCAGCCGATACCTCGCAGCTTCAGCAGGGTGCGCCTCGCCCGCTCTATCCGTCTCCGCAGCCCCGGACCCGCCGCGGACGGTAAAGTCATATGCCGCCCATTCGCCATCCTTCAGCTCAAGGCAGAGCCCTCCCTCGGTATCCCAGCGATGCCAGCCCGGCTCCGTCGGAGGCAGCTTGGGCCTGCCGTCGAGATAGCGGATCTCCATTCCGTCTTCCTTGCGGTAGCCGCTCTCCCATTCCTTGGCGCCCGTGCTTCCGAAGCTGCTGCCAGCTCCCTCATAACCGTAATGGATGGCCGGGATGCGGACCGGCAGCCTGCGGAACAATGCGTTGACGACTTCCGGATGATAGTCGCATGCCTCCAGCGGGAGGCCATCCAGGTAAGCGCCTAGAATGGCGCGGGCCTCGGACGCATCCGGCTTCTCTCCTCCGTCCAGATAGGCGCCGAGCTTCTCCCAGCCGACCGGCTTGGCCACCGAGCATGGGGAATTGATCGTGTCCATCTTCTTCCACGTCCAGAAATTCCAGCTGATGCCATGGTCCTCGAACAGCCGGAACGCTCCTGCATACCAGTCCAGGTCGTTCTCGCCGCCCTCTCCCATGAAGATCGGCACGTTCCACTCGTCGCGGAATTCGAGGTACTTCCGGATGCTTTCCGTATCCGGGTTGTTCCAGTATTTGTGGAATTGATAGAGCACGTTGCCGTCCAGCTTCTCAGTGAAGATCGACCAGTCGGTCGACCAATGGACGCCCTCCAGGATGATCATATGGCGCTCGTCGACCTCGCGGATAGCGGCGATCATGTCCCGGTACAGCGGCTCGGCTTCTCCGTTGTACTGTCCGTGATACTCCGGCAGCGGCTCGTTCAAGAGATCGTAGCCCGCCACGATCCACTCGTCGCGGTAGCGCTCTGCCAGCATGCGCCACATGTCGATGGCTGCCTGCCGATGCTCCGGAGAGATGTAGAGCTCGGGCAGATCCTTCTCGGAATCGTCGATATTGGCCCCCGTCTGGCCGCCCGGCGCTCCGTGCATGTCCAGAATGACGTACAGCTTCCATTTGCGGCACCAGCCGATGACGTCATCGAGCAGCTTCAGCGCTTCATCATTATAGCCTTGGGCATTCCGTTCCCCTTCCAGCAGCATCCTCGCATTGAAGGGAACCCGCACGGAGTTGAATCCTTCCATCGCCATCTGCCGGATGTCTGACTCGGCCGTATAGCGTTCATGGTACGTCCGCCAGAAGGCTCGAGACTCCTCTTCCCCGATCAGATCCGACACCATGCGCTCGATGCGCCGCGGCCGGTCGCCGCCCTCGGGCAGCTTCCACATATATCCCTCCGGCAGCAGCCAGCTTCCAAGCCCTGTACCGCGCAGGATCAGATCCTCGCCTCTGCCGTTGACCAGCCGCTTTCCTTCCGCTCTTACCCAGCCTTCCACTTCCTGCTGACGGCTCTCCATTTCCGGTTCCTCCCTGGCATAAAGTAATCGGTTACATATGAAATCAATCGGATCCGTCTTTGTCCCGGCATCTTCAGGAGCGACGGCGAAATGGGTTCAACCGCCGCTGCCAGGTCAGATCCGCACTCAGACTCGTGCTTTTCAGGCGCATGCTTCCCAAGCTTCAGCCGCCGCAAGGTCAGGAGCGTCCCGCACCATGCGTCAGCTGGCGGCTGCGGTACTCCAGCGGGGTGATGCCCTCCACTTCCTTGAACACTCGCGTGAAATGCTTCACGTTGTCGAAGCCCGACATCGTGCTGATCTCGTACACCTTCCGGTCCGAGGTGCCCAGCAGCTCCTTGGCCTTGGCCAGCCGGAGCCTGCGGAGGTACACCGAGAAGCTCTCCCCCGTGTACTCCTTGAATGCCTGGCTGAAATAGGTGTAGTTGAGCGAAATATGATTGGACACCACGGCCATGTTCACGTCGCTGGCGAAATGCTCATGCAAATATTCGACCGCCTTCTGCATATCCTTGCGCTCGCCATGGGCGCCCCGGACGCCGGCGACATATTCGTCGAGGCGCTCCAGCAGCTGTTCCACCAGACGGTAGTAGTCGTCGAAGCGGTCGAAGTTCTCGATATGGCCAGCGCGGCGGTACAGCCTCAGAATCTCGATGGACTCCTCGCCGTAGTGGCGGAAGACGCGGTCGAACACCTCTTCGTTCAGGACGCGGCTGATCGCCTCCAAATAACCGATCTCGCAGCGGCTCACCGTCCGGATATCCAGAATCTGCTGCAGCAGCCGCTTCATCTCCTGCAGCTTGCCCGTTCCGAGAATGTTGGACAGTCTTCGGACAGCCTCGACAGGAACCGGACAGCCGGAGCTTCGGTCGCCAAGCCCGACATACGACAGCAGCTCCGACTCTGGATACAGCAGGAAGTATTTCAATACCTGCCTGGCCTGGCTGTAGGAGCGGCGCAGCTGGGCGATTCCCGAAGCGCGGGAGCTGAGCGCCATTCGGGCCGGAAGCAGCACGTTGCCGGACAGCTGCTCCGACAGCCGCCGCAGCAGTCCCTCGTCGGCCGCCGCAAGGACGAACAGCCCTTCCCGGTCCCGGCAGGCCGTCCAACGATCTCCTTCTCCTCCGAGCGTTTTCCCCGCCCTCACGATCAGGGACAGAGCATCAGCCCCGGCTGATTCCGGCATCTTCACCAAAGCCACGGAGAAGCCCGCCTCCAGCCAGCCGAGTCCGGCGCCAAGCAGCCTGCCGCGAATCTCATCGATGTCGATCCGCTCCTGGGACAGCACGTAGGCAAGCTGGCCGCCAGCATCCTCCTCCTGGCCCGGTGGAGGAGAAAAAGCTGCCGCCGCTTCCCGCTCCCTGCGGCGCTCGGCTTCCTCCTCCAGCCTCCCGAGAGCGGCGAACAGCTCCTCCCGAACGATCGGCTTCAGCAGGTATTCCTTCGCTTGATAGCGTATGGCTGCCCGGGCGTAAGGGAAATCGTCATGTCCGCTCAAAATGATGACTGCCGGAATCGAGGGAAGCTCCTGCATTTTCTCCAGCAGGGCGATGCCGTCCATGACGGGCATGCGGATATCGGTAATCATGATATCGATACTTTCCCTGCCGAGAAGCTCCAGAGCCTCGCGGCCGTTCTCGGCGAAGAAATACGTGAAGCGGCCCGCGGACTGGCGCTCGATCATGGCCTGCAGGCCGAGCCGGATATTTTTCTCGTCGTCGACGATGAGCAGACTTAGCATCAGATGTTCTCCCCCCGTGTTAGAATCAGTTGCGGCAGCGTCATGACCACCTTCGTAAAGCTGCCCTCGATGCTCTCGATCCGGATGCCGTACTCCCGGCCATAGCTCATGACGAGCCTATGGTCCACATTCCGCAGCCCGATGCCGCTTCCTTCACGGCTGCCCGTCTGCACGCGGCTCCTCAGCTCCTGGTAATCAGCTTCATCCATTCGCAGCATGCCTGTAAGCATGCGCAGCTTCTCCTCCGGAATGCCCGCTCCCGAATCGGTCACTTCGATGACGCACTCGTTCATCCGGATCGACGCGGAGACGATAACGGTCAGCCTTCCGCTGCCGGAGTCGCTGTTCATTCCATGCTTGACGGCATTCTCCACGATCGGCTGGAGCGACATCTTGAGCACTTCCTGGTCCATGCATTCCGGCGGAATATCCAGCTTGAGCTCGAGCCGGCCGTCATAGCGGACGTTCATGATCGCCATGTAATTCTGGATATGCTGGATCTCGTCCCGCAGCCGCACATGCCCCCTCGTCCATTGGAGGCTGTACCGCATCATGCCGCCGAGCGATGTCAAGGAATCGGATATCGTGTACTGGCCTTCGATTTCCGCCAGCATCTTGAGGTTCTCCAGCGTGTTGTAGAGGAAATGCGAATCGATCTGGTTTTTGAGCGATCGCAGCTCCGCCTCCTTGGAGGCCGCCTGCCGGTTGACCTGGTCGACGATCAGCTCGTTGATCTTCTTCAGCAGCTGCCGGTAATGATGGCCGAGCTCGCCGACCTCGTCGCTGCCCGTCACGGGCACGTCCACGTGGAAGTCGCCGCTGCGCACCTTTTTCATGGAATCCCTCAGGACGCGCAGGCGCTTCAGAATGATCGACTGCATGAAATAGGACAGCAGGCTGAGGACGGCGACGAGCACCACGATCATGATGACGAGGTTGCCGCGCGTTCTCTGGATGTCGGCCAGCGTGTCCGTCCGGTTGACGAGATTGACGAGATGGACGTCCAGCATCGGGATGTACGTGTGCAGCGCCAGATAGGATTGGCCTCCCTCCGAGAAGGCCGAGATGACGTTGGCTTCCGAATCCGTCAGCTTCACATGCTTCAGCAGGCTCTCCGGCGTGCTGCTCCCATAGATCGGCGCTCCCCTGTCGGTGTACAAGACGCCGTTGCGCCCCACCACCAGCAGCCGCGAGGTCGGATCCTGGACGCTGCCGAACGTCTTGTTGAAGAAGTTCTCCAGCTCCATGCTGACTTCCAGGATGCCGTTGTGGGTCGTGTCGTCGGGGTATTTGAATTCCCGGAGAAGGGACACGTACGGAATTTCCACAAAGGGACCGGCAGTCGAATTGGTGAGGACGGAACGGTCCTTTTGCAGCTCCCACCAGACCATGCCCTTCTGCTGCTTGACCGTGTCGTACCAATACTTGGTTTTGATCCGGCTTTCATTGAGGATGACCGGCCAGAACTCATGCACGTACGGATTGTTGTTGAACAGCCGGATGTTGGCGATGCGCGGGTTGTTGAACAGGAAATTCTGGAACATGCTGAACGTCTTGGTCTTGAACTCCAGCAGCCAGGCGGTATCCATATCCTCCTGCGTCTGGAGATAGTCGACCATCTCCCGGTTGGACAAGGCCATCTGGCCCGTCCATTCCATCAGCTCCATATTGTTGCGGATATTCGTCTTCTCGATGTCAAGGATGCTCTCGTTCTTCTTGGTCAGCTCCCGAATCGAGTAGTCGGACACCCCGCGGAGCGTATACCAGGCGAACAGCACCACCGGCACGATAATGATGAGCACGAATGAAGCGATCAGCTTCACCTGCAGGGGCAGACTGCCCGCGTACTCCCGAACTTTTGCCGTCAACTGCCTGCCCGCTCTCGCCATGCTGCCTTCACATCCTGCCTCATGATGGTACAAGCCCGGTCATCCGCCTCGGAAGGAAGCGGACGGCCAGGCTTGATGGTCAACCTTTATCGGCCAGAGCCGGATGAATCATTTGCCGAAGGATTCAAGCTTTTTCAGGTTGGACTCGAATGCGGATTGACGGAAAGCATCGATCGCTTCCTGTTCGTTGCGGTCTTTCAGGTACTTGTTGAAGATCTCGTCTAACTCGGCATCGGACTTCGCCAGCAGCATCTTAGGCAGAGCCTTGCCCCATGCGCGGGCGTTCTTGCTTCCGGCGACGCCTTCCTTGCTCGTAGCTGCCGGGTCGAGGTTGTCGTATTCGGCCATGCTGATCGACTTGCCCTTCGTCCAGTCTTCCATCTGCTTGGAAGGCTCGACGCTAGGAGGCGCCCACTGCAGGTTCATGTTCGTGTCCATGAGCATCCAGTACGTGTACGAAGCGCCGTATTTCTGGTCGAACGCCGTGCGGTCCTTGTTGAGCAGGTCCAGCACTTCCGGCTTGAACTGGTCTTTGCCGTCGATTGTATCATAGGTTACGCCTTTCTCACCAAGATACATATCTTTATTGCCTTCTTCGCTCATCAGGTAGCTGAGGAAAGCGATGGCGCGTTTCTTGTCCTTGACGTTTTTGGAGATCAGCGTGACCGTCCAGCCGGAGATGCCAGGACCGGACAGCGTCGGCTGCTCGCCGGCTGCGTTCTTCGGTCCGTCCACGGCGATGTAGACCATGTTCGGATCCTTCTGGAACAGCTGCGTGTTCTGCGCCGCGAAGTCGGAGCGCTGGTACAGCATCGCGAAGTAGCGGCCTTGGGCGATCTTTTCTTCCATTTGCGGACGCTTGTCGATGAAGATGTCCTTCGCCAGCAGGCCGTCCTGGTTCGCCTGGCGGAATACTTTCAGCCATTTGAGGTATTCCGGATCCTGGCGGCGGTCATACAGCTTGCCGTCCTTCACCTGAGGAATGGCCAGGAAGTTCTGGAGGTAGCCTTCAAGCGAGTAGTTGCCCGTCTCCGTGAATTCATGCAGGCCGAGCGGAATGAGCGGCTGGCCGTTCACATCCGGGAATTTCTCCTTGGCCATTTTAAGCGCATTCAAGAATCCTTCCGGCGTGCTCATATCCGGCTTGCCGAGCGCCTCGTACATATCCTTGCGGACGGCGAAGGTCTGGTTGGACGTGAAGTTCTCTCCATATTTCTCGTAGTCGGCCGGGGACGACGATGCGTTCGGGTAGCCGTATATATTGCCGTCATCCTTCGTATACCAGCCCACCTTGGCCGGGTCCGCAATCTTGAAGAAGTATGGATCGTATTCCTTCGCCAGCTCGTTGAGCGGCAGCACCAGCTTGCCCTCGATCATCTTGCGGACGCCTTCCTCGTACCAGCCGAGCGTGATGAAGTCAGGCAGCGAGCCGGAAGCCATCAGCGTGTTCAGCTTCTCGTTCTCGTTGCCGGCCGGCACGATGAAGTTCAGCTTGACGCCGGTTTTCTTGGTGATGTACTCGGCTGTGGCGTCGCCGCCCCATTTCTTGTTGAACCAGCTGAAGTTCATGTACCAGTCGAACGTGATCGGCGAGGTGTCCTGCTTCCAGGCCGGCTCGTCGCTAGCTGCCGGAGCCGGGGATGTCGATGCTTCCGTGTTGGCTGCCGGTGCCGACGGTGCCGGCGATGCGGATCCGTCAGCCCCCTTGTTGTTGCTGCCGGCATTATTGCTGCCGCCGGAGCAGGCAGCGACGGAGAAGGTCATGGCCAGCGCCAGAAGCGTTGTTGCCACCTTACGCGTAGTTCCCATTGAAAGTTGCCCCTTTTCTATGGTTGATGAGTGCGATCTATATTATCAATCCCGCTCGGCGCGGAACGGATAATCCCGTTGACGTCAGCCCTTGAGGGAACCAACCATGAAGCCTTTGACGAAGTACTTCTGCAGGAACGGATACACGCATACGATCGGCGCGGTCGTGACGACCATCGTCGCCAGCTTCAGCGACTGGCTGGTCACGGTCTGCGTGACCCCGCTCGGCATGGCCCCCAGCATCTGGTTCGAGCTGGACTGGGCGACGACCCGGTACAGGAACGTCTGGATCGGCTGCAGGTCCATATTGTTCATGTAGATCATCCCCGTGAAGTAATCGTTCCACTGGTACACCCCGTGGAACAGGGCGATGGTGACGACGACCGGCATCGAGACCGGAATGACCACCTTCAGGAAGATCGTGAAGTCGTTGGCTCCGTCGATCCTCGCCGCCTCCTCCAGCCCGGCCGGAATTTCCCGGAAGAAGCTGAGGAAGATGATGAGGTCGAAAAAGCTGAACGCCGCCGGAATGATGTAGACAAGGAAGTTGTCCAGCATGTGGAGGTCGCGGATCAGCAGGTAGTATGGAATCAGGCCGCCTCCGAAGAACATCGTGATCGTGCCGATGATCATGTACACATTGCGGCCGATGAGTTCCCTTCGGCTTACGGCATAGGCGACCATTGCCGTGAACAGGACGTGGATGGGAACCCCGAGAAGCGTCTTGGCCACCGTGATGCCCATGGCGGTCATGATGCCCTGGCTGCGGAAGACGGCTCCGAAGCTGTCCAGGCTGAACTGCCGCGGCCACCAGTAGATGCCGCCGCGCATCCCGTCCGCTCCATCATTGAAGGCGTTGACCAGGACATACCAGATCGGATACAGCGTCAGGAAGCAGATGACGAGCATCAGGAAACCGTTGACGATGCCGAAGGCCGTTTCGCCGGGGCTTTGCCTTTTTAGGGTAAACATGGTAGTCACGGACCTCCTCTTAGAACAGCGAGTTGTTGTTGAGCTTCTTGGTGACGAAGTTCGCCCCGACGAGCAGAATGAGGGCGATGACGGACTTGATCAAGTTGACCGCCGTCGAGTAGGAGAAGCGGTTGTCGATCAGGCCGGTCTGGTACACGTAATAATCGATTACCGTACTCGCATCGGCGTTGAGCTGGTTGCGCAGCACGAGAATCTGGTCGAAGTTGGAGTTCAGGACGTTGCCGACCGCCAGGATGAACAGGATCGTGATCGTGCCCATGATGGAGGGCAGCGTGATGTTGCGCATTTTCTGGAACCGCCCCGCTCCGTCGATCGTCGCCGCCTCGTACAGCTCGGGAGACACGCTGCTGATGGCCGCGAGATAGATGATCGCCGACCAGCCGAGCTCCTTCCATATATCCGAGACGATGATGATGGACCAGAAATACTTCGGCTCGGCCAGATAAGTTATAGGTGAATCGATTACATTCAATGACAGCAATATCTTGTTGATGACGCCGACATCGGACAGCCAGGTGGCGAGGATGCCGCCGAGGATGACCCAGCTCAGAAAGTGCGGCAGGTAGGTGATCGTCTGGGTCCATTTCTTGAACAGGACGGACCGGACTTCATTGAGCAATAGGGCAAAAACGATCGGAAGCGGGAATCCTACGATCAGCTTGATCAAGCTGATGCCGAGCGTATTCTTGATGACGGTCAGCAGCATGTCGTCGTTCAGGAATTCCCTGAAATTGTCGAGACCGACCCAAGGCGCCATGGACATCGGGAAAATGATGTCGTATTCCTTGAAGGCAATGATGATTCCGTACATCGGAATGTAGTTGAACACGATCATCCAGGCGACGCCGAGCAGCGCCATGATCTGCAAATACCTTTGGCTGTACAGCCTTCTAAGCCATTTCTGCCCTCTACCCATGCCTGCGGCGGACCTTACGGTCGGGGCCTTCACCTGAGCTTCTGACTTCATTGCCTTGCACCTCCGTTGACTGTCCTCATTGTAAGCGCTTGAATTGAACATGAACAGGTGCCAGATTCTAGGTAAGGTTACTATTTTTCAGGTGGAATCCAGCCGAGAATCGGTTTCCAACCCATCCTTCACCCATTCGTCTGGCGCGATCCCTCTTTCCTCCCTTAATAAAAAAGACATGATTCTGCAACATCTTGCCCATTGTGCATGTTTGCCCGATGGGCAATACTATTTATATACGGTTTCCTCTTGGTGAGCCAGGACCGTCTCAGGAAAGCGAGGTGTGCGCATAAACGCATAGCCATGGACAAACCTACCCTACGGGACTTGAAGAAAGAAGCGACCGCCCACGCTCTGGCAGAATCGGCTTTCGAGCTGGCTCTGGAGCATGGACTGGACGGCTTTGTGGTCGATGATATCGCGCGCCGCGCCGGCTACTCCAGAAGAACGTTTGCGAATTATTTTGCCTGCAAGGAAGAAGCGGTCGTCATGGCGGCCTTCGCCTTCAAAGAGAAGCAAGAACCTATGGATATGCTGAAGACGCTGCCCGAAGGCTCTCATCCGCTCGACGTTCTTTTCCGGCTGATGAAGATGCGGCTTACGGCCGAGCTGATCCGGAAATTGCGTGCTCTCGTATCGCTGTCCAAGCGCTCGCCTACCCTGGAGCCCTATATCCTCAGCCTGCTTCGCCGATTGCAGCTGGAGGCGCAAACGACCTTGAACGGCATCTCTCGCGGAAGATATCCCGACGTCTACTCCCATCTCCTTGCCGGAGCTCTGTACGGAGCCGTTCTCCCTCTGATCGACGGGAGCATTGACGTCCTTCTGCCGGACGAGCCGGAGACCGGCGCGTCTGATGCGGTATCGTTCGAGCATTATTTGGACACGGCCTTCGGTTACTTGCGGGGCGGCTTCTAGTCTCCTTCATTCATCTCGTTCATCCACTTTGTTCACCTTGTTCATCCAGTCCGCGTCCTTCATCCCGTTCAACCAAAAGGAGAGATCTGCTACATATGTCCACTTTTCTTTATCAGGCGGGGAAGTCCGCCTATGACAAGCCATGGCGATTCATCCTGAGCTGGATCGCGATTCTCGGCGTCGTCCTCGCTCTGCTTGGAATCAACGGCATCCACGTCACCTCCGAGATGAAAATCGAAGGCACGGAATCGCAGAAGGTGCTGGATCAGCTGCAAAAGGAGCTGCCGGAGGCTTCCGGCGGACAAGCCAGCGTCGTGTTCACCGCTCCCAAAGGCGAACGCCTCGATACACCGGAGCGGTCCGGCCTGATCCAAAAAGCAATCAACGACGTGTATCAGCTCGACTATGTCATCAATCCCGCCGAGCTGGCTGCGCAAGCAGCGGCCGCCGCCTCGGCGCAAGGCCAGGCAGGAGACTCTCCTGCGGCTGGTGCGGCGGACGCAGCTGGCGGCGGGCAGAGCCAGGCAGGAGACGCCGCCGCCGATACAGGCAGCGGGCAGACTCAGAGCGCCGCGCCAGCCTATGGTCCTATGATGGTCGACGGCGCGCCGCTGCCCGGCGTCATGCTGTCCGCCGACGGCAGCGTGGCGATGTTCCAGTTCCAGTTCACCGTGCAGCAGACCTCGCTGCCCAAGTCGGTGACGGACAGCGTGATCGCAGCCATCGATACCGTCGAGCAGAACGGCTCCGGCATCACCGCCCTTCCCAGCGACTCTCTGACGGGCAAGCCTGCCATCGGCTCCACGGAAGCCATCGGCGTAGCGGTTGCCGCCGTCGTCCTGCTGATGACCCTCGGCTCGGTCGTCGCCGCCGGACTGCCGCTGCTGTCCGCCCTGCTCGGAGTAGGGATCAGCGTCGGCGCTGCGTTCGCCTTCTCCAAATTCATCCCGATGACCGATATTACGCCGGTGCTGGCGCTCATGGTCGGCCTGGCCGTCGGCATCGACTACTCGCTGTTCATCGTCAATCGCCAGCGGCGGATGATGCTCGATCAGGGCCTAAGCGCGCGCGAAGCGGCCAGCCGATCCGTCGGCACCGCCGGCAGCGCGGTCTTCTTCGCCGGCTTGACCGTCATCATCGCCTTGTGCGGCATGCTCGTCATCGGCATCGCCTTCCTGTCCGCGATGGCGCTGGTCGCAGCTGTGACCGTCTTCGTCAACGTCCTGCTCTCCCTGACGCTGCTGCCTGCGCTGCTTGGCCTGATCGGCGAAAAGATCGTCTCGCCCAAGGCGCGTGCAAAAAATGCCGCTTCGTCCAAAAAGCGCCACGGCTTCGCGCATCGCTGGGCTAAAGGAGTCGTCAAGGCCCGTTGGCTCGTCGTGATTGGAGTCGTGGCCGTGCTCGGCGTTGCCGCGATTCCGGTCGCCAAGATGGAGATGGGCATTCCCTCCGGAGCGACCGCCAATCTGGACACCCCCGTCAGGCAGAGCTACGACGCCATCTCCGACGGCTTCGGGGAAGGCTACAACGGCCCGCTCCTTCTGGTCGCGGAGCCTGATTCCGATTCGGGACGCATCACGCCCGAGGGCTTGAACAAGCTGGTCCAAGGGCTTCAAGGCCAGGAGGGCGCCGCTCTCGTCTCTCCGATGGGCATCAACAAGACCGGCGACATCGGCATCATCAGCGTCATCCCGACCACGGGACCGACCGACGCGGCAACCCGGACTCTCGTCCAGGAGCTCCGCGCTCCCGACTCCGCCGTCGCGAAGGAGAACCATGTCACGCTCGGCGTCACCGGCTTCACGGCCATCAACATCGACATGTCCTCCAAGCTGGCCGATGTATTCCCGACCTACATCCTCATTATCGTGATTCTGTCGGTGATCATTCTCCTGCTCGTGTTCCGTTCGATCATCGTTCCGATCAAAGCTACGGTCGGCTTCCTGCTCAGCGTGCTGGCCACGTTCGGCATCACCACCGCCGTCTACCAATGGGGCTGGCTCCATTCCATCTTCGGCTTCGACACCGGCGGCCCGCTGCTCAGCTTCATGCCGATCATGGTGACCGGCATCCTGTACGGCCTCGCGATGGACTACCAGGTGTTCCTCGTCAGCTCCATGCGGGAATCGTATGTCCACGGACATAAAGGAACGGACAGCGTCATTCACGGCTACGAGCAGTCAAGCCGCGTCGTCGTGGCGGCCGCCGTCATCATGGTGTCCGTATTCGCCGGATTCATCTTCGCGCCGGATATCATGATCAAGCAGATCGGCTTTGCGCTCGCGGCAGGCATCCTGATCGACGCCTTCATCATCCGCATGACGCTCGTGCCCGCCGTCATGGCCATCTTCGGAGACGCGGCCTGGAAGCTTCCGAAGTGGCTCGACCGCATGCTGCCGAACCTCGACGTCGAGGGCGACAAGCTGATCGCCCGGCTGAACGCCAAGGAACAGGCTGCACACCATGCAGCCGTTCAAGGTCAGGATCGCATTTAAGGCCCAAAAAAAGACAAAGGCACCTTCTGTAAAAGGACAAAGGCCAACACTCCGGTGTTGGCCTTTGAACCTTTAGGGGGTGCATTTTTAAAGGGCTTAAAAGATCAGGCATGAAACAAAAAACCGATCGACGAGAATCGGTCTCAGGGCGCAAAAAAGCCTCCCGGCTGGGAGGCTTAAAGGGCAGAGCCGGTTCGCGCCGGCTGCCGGATTAGGCAGGATGATTACTTGCGGCTGCCGTGCAGGTATTTTTCGGTCAGCACCGAGAGCAGCTCGATGCCGACTTCGTTGTGGCCGCCTTCGGGAATGATGATGTCGGCGTACTTCTTGGACGGCTCGATGAACGCTTCATGCATCGGCTTGACCGTATTGAGATACTGGTCGTGGATGGAGTGGATCGTCCGGCCCCGCTCCTCGATGTCGCGCAGCACGCGGCGCAGAATGCGGACGTCCGGATCGGTGTCCACGAACACCTTGATATCCAGCAGCTCGCGCAGATTCTCGTCGGAGAGCACATGCAGCCCCTCGATGATGACGATATTGCTCGGCTTCAGCTCGACGGACTTGTCCGTGCGGCGTGCGTGGACCGTGAAGTCGTAGACGGGAGCCTGGGCGCTCAGCCCCTGCTTCAGCGTTTTGAGATTCTCGATGAGCAGCTCGTTGTCAAAGGCGAAGGGATGATCGTAATTGATCTTCTCCCTCTCGCTCATGCTGAGCTCCGAGTGATCCTTATAGTAGTTGTCCTGCGAGATGAATGTCACTTTGCCCGGTCCCATCCGGTCGATGACGGAGCGGGCGACGGTCGTTTTGCCCGAGCCTGTGCCGCCGGCGATTCCTATGATAAGCATAAAGCCTTGTTACCCCCCAAATTACATGCAATTCCGTTAGTTTAGCACAGCGGGAGGATTTTTTCATCCGTTGGAAATCATGTTTTGGAGCCTGGGAGCGGTAAGTTCTGGGATTGGACAAATCCGGTGCGATCCGCTTTTCCAACTTTTGATCACACAAGGATAAAGGAGGGGAAAACCTTCCTATTTAAACCCTATTTCTCATCTGGATATTCAATCCGTGCTCCCGCACGGGAAGCGGTCGCACACCTTAAAACTCCTTGTCCCGAGTAGGTTTTCAAACCCAAAAATGTAAACCTCATAAACAAGGATACCATGTCAAATATGACTAAGCCGCTGCCCATTATTTTACTCTAAACCAGCAAGCTGAATTCTCATCCCTCCCCGCCCCCATACTTGCTCCGCAGCCGCCGCACCGCATCCATCAGCTCCCGCCCCGCGAGCTTCTCCGCCTGTCCGTACAGCGGCTCCCACAGAGCCATCCACTCCCGCCGCTCCGGCTCCTGCAGATCGACGATGTTCATCCAGCGGCCGCTCCGCATTTCCGCGAGCTCCTTGCGGCTCATCTCACGCGCGCTCTTGTTGGCCCAGCCGGTCGTCTCCCGCATCGCCTCCTGAATGATGGCCTGCACATCCGGCGGCAGGCTTTCCCAGAAGGAGCGGTTCATCAGCACGGCGTACCCGAGATAGGCGTGGTTGCTGACCGTCATGTATTTCTGCACCTGGTAGAACTTCTTGCTGTAAATATTCGTGATCGTGTTCTCCCCGCCGTCGACGCTGCCGCTCTCGTAAGCCTTGTACACGCTGTTGAACGGAATGTCCGCCGTCGAGGCGCCCAAAGCCCGGAACTGGGCATCAACGATCGGGCCCGGCAGGATGCGGAACTTCATGCCGCTGAAATCCTCGGGATGCGCAAGGGGCTTATCGCTCGCCGTCATCTGCTTGAACCCGTTGCCCCAGAAGGCAAGGCCGATCATGCCCCTGCTCTCCAGCCGCTTGAACAGCAGTGAGCCGACCTCGCCGCTGAATGCCTCCTCCACCGCTTCTTCCGTGCGGAAGGCGAAGGGCAAGTCCATGACGCTCCACTCCGGCATCCGGGTCGACAGATTGGAAAAGGCAGGCGCGATCATCTGCACATCCCCGCGAGCCAGAGCGGCCTGCTCGTCCGGCTCCGTGAACAGCGTTCCGTTCGGGAACAACTGCACCTGCACCGTGCCGCCGGACTTCTCCTCCACCAGATCCGCGAACCGCTGCGCGGCCAGTCCCTTGGGCGTATTCTCCGCCACGACGTAGCTGAACTTGATGACATGCCTGCCGCTGAAGCCCGTCTGCTCGTCGTCCACCGGCAGCGGGCCGGGCAGCTTGTACCCTCCAAGCCAGAACATGGACAGCACGGCAGCCGCCGCCAGCAGCAGACCGCCGCCCCACAGCCTGAACCTTCTGCTCATTCCTCCCCGCCTCCCGTCCTCATTTCGTCCTCATCTCGTCCTCATCTCAGCCTTGTCCTCAGCCCTAATCCACATCTTCATGAACCTCATCTTATCCTACCTGACGGCTGTTGGAGAAGCCCGCCCTCGGTATCGCCGCAGGTTTGCAGGCCTCTTGCTCTGGTGTATGATGAGGGGAAATTGCTTATAGACCCTATTCCATCCCGCAAGGAGACAGGCCCGACCATGCTCAAGCAGCTCAAAATCAACTGGAAAATCGCCCTGCTCTCCTTCGGCGTCGTGCTGTTCGCGCTCATAGCCGGCGGCGGCGTAGCGGTCGGCAGCATCCTCCATCTGCAGGAGGAGGAGCTCGGCAGACGGCTGCTCGTCACAGCCAGGACGGCGGCCCGGCTGCCCGAGATCGCCGCCGGGCTGGAGGAGGAAGCCCGGCAGCCCCAGCTGCGGGAGGCCGCCGAACGGATCGGCATCATCCATGACGCCACCTATGTGGTGGTCATGGACATGCAGCATAAGCGGCTGTCGCATCCGGTACCGGACCGTGTCGGCACCTATTCCCGGGGAACAGACGAAGGGCCGGCATTCGCCGAGCACAGCTATGTCTCCAAGGCGAAGGGCGAGCTCGGAACCGCGCTGCGCGCTTTTGTCCCGGTCATGGACAACTCGCATATGCAGATCGGCACCGTGCTCGCAGGACGCGTCCTCCCCTCTCCCGGAGAGGTCATTCTGCCCTTCGCCGGGCAGATCTCCGCCATTCTGCTGCTGTCGCTGCTGGTCGGCCTCGCCGGCTCATGGGCGCTGGCTAGGCAGATCAAGAAGGATATGTTCGACATGGAGCCGCTGGAGATCGCCCGGCTGCTGGTGGAGCGGGATGCGACCTTCCATGCGATGCACGAGGGCGTCATCGCCATCCACAACGACGAGCGGATCGCCGTCTTCAACGAGCGGGCGCGCCAGATCTTCCATATCGACGGCGAAGTGGTCGGACGTCCTATCCGCGAGGTTCTCCCCGATACCCGGCTGCCGGAGATTCTGGAGCTGGATGCTCCGGTCTACCAGCAGGAAATCTTCATCGGCGGCAAGCATATTGTCAGCAACCGCGTGCCGATCCGTGTGCAGGGACATACCGTCGGCGCCGTAGCCATCTTCCAGGACCGGACCGAGGTGGCCCGGATGGCGGAGGAGCTGACCGGGGTCAAAGCGTTCGTGGACACGGTGAGGGTCCAGAACCACGAGTATATGAACCGGCTGCATACGATCGGAGGGCTGATCCAGCTCGGGCAGGGCGAGCAGGCGCTCGACTATCTGTTCCGCATGTCGGGCGAGCGCGAAGAGCTGAACCGGTTCCTCGGAACCCGGTTTTTCCATGACAGCCTGACCGGATTGCTGCTCGGCAAAATCAGCCGCGGCCAGGAGCTCGGCATCGACGTGCAGATCGATCCCCACAGCCGGCTGCAGCGTTTCCCGGAGCATCTCGACCATCATGATTTCGTCGTCCTGCTCGGCAATCTGATCGAGAATGCCTTCGATTCGCTGGCGGAGGCTCCTGAGCCCAGGCGCGTGCTCGTCAGCCTGGAGCAGGACGACGAGCAGCTGTCTCTGCTCGTAGAGGACAACGGCTGCGGCATGGATGAGCATGTCCGCCGCCGCATGTTCGAGCGCGGCTTCAGCACCAAGCCGGGAGACGGCCGGGGCATCGGCATGCATCTGATCGCAGGCATCGCGGAGAAGGGCGGCGGAACGATCCAGGTCGAATCCGCGCCCGGAGCAGGCACATCCATCACGCTGTTCTTCCCCATGGCGGAGGAGAGGCAGCTGGAAACAGGAAGGAGCGAACATGAAGATGGTTGAAGTCATCCTGATCGAAGACGATCCCATGGTCCGCGAGGTCAACCGGCAGTTCGTGGAATCGGTGGAAGGCTTCCGCGTCGTCGGCACCGCTTCCGGCGGACTGGAAGGCATGGAGCTGATCCGCCGAATGAATCCGGACATGGTCATACTCGACATTTACATGCCCGGACTGGACGGCATCCAGACGCTTCGGCAGCTGCGCAGCGAAGGCCATGCGGCCGGAGTCATCGTCATCAGCGCCGCCAACGACCGGGACACGATCCGCTCCATGGTGCAGGGCGGAGCGGACGACTACATCATGAAGCCGTTCAAGGCGGAGCGCGTGCGGGAAGCTCTCCTTCGCTGGCTCCAGCGCCGCGAGCAGCTTGGCTCCGGCGGGGAGCTGGATCAGGGCGAGCTGGATCGGTATCTGCACGGCTCAGGCTCGGACCTTGCGGCTTCAGCCCCTCCTTCCAGAACTGGGGACAACCTTCCCAAGGGGCTCCAGGCAGCGACGCTGGCGCAGATTATCCGCTATCTCGGGCTTCAGCCGGAAGCCGTATCGGCCGAGAGCGTCGCTGAAAACGTCGGCATTGCCCGTGTCACGGCCAGACGGTATTTGGAGCATCTGGCCAAGAGCGGCCAGGTCACCCTCCAGCTTCAATACGGCGTCGGCAGGTCGGTCAACCTTTATTCTCTTAACACAATTCGCTGAACAAAATCTGATATTCATGCGACCCGCAGCCAACCCTGGCTGCGGGTTTTTTATCGTGATGCCATAGCGGCACAGCAGCAAAGTTCCGCTCTCCGCCTTCTCTCTTCCCCTCCTCCACGCTCCATCCCCTTCATGACCATAAAGACCAAAACAACCATTATGACCGTATGCTAGCGCTTTCAAATGAAAGCGATATCATGAAAACAGAAGTGTGGCGCGAACACTAGAACGAGCTTGCGAGCACATCACGGCCAGTATCCCTGTCACAGAAAGAACCCATGAACTGAACCTTCAGATGCAAAGGATGTGCAGTCCCATGTCCATACCTACAGGCGCTTCAACACCGATCATTCTCCGGCTGGAGCTCAGCCGGGCCACCGCTTCGTTCGCCCAGATCGCCACGGTCATCGGGGATACCGGCGGCGATATCGTCGCGATCGACGTCACGCGCTCCGATTCCGCCTCCACGGTGCGCGACCTGACCGTCAACGTGTACGACCAGAGCCATGCCGACCGGATCGCGTCCGCTGTCGGCCAGCTTCCCGGCGTCCGCGTGCTGCAGGTGTCCGACCAGACGTTCCTGCTTCATATCGGAGGCAAGATCGAGACGACGCCCAAGACGCCGATCAAAAACCGCGACGATCTGTCCCGCGTCTACACGCCCGGAGTCGCGAGAGTATGCATGGCCATCCATGAGAAGCCGTCCCGCGCCCATACGCTGACGATCAAGCGCAACACGATCGCGGTCGTCTCCGACGGCTCCGCCGTGCTCGGCCTCGGCAACATCGGGCCGGAAGCCGCAATGCCGGTCATGGAAGGCAAGGCCGTCCTGTTCAAGCAGTTCGCCGGGGTGGATGCGTTCCCGATCTGCCTGAAAACCCAGGATACCGAAGAAATCATCGCGATCGTCAAGGCTCTCTCCCCGACCTTCGGCGGCATCAATCTGGAGGACATCTCCGCTCCCCGCTGCTTCGAGATCGAGCGGCGCCTGGCCGAGGAGCTCGATATCCCCGTCTTCCATGACGACCAGCACGGCACGGCCGTCGTGCTGCTGGCCGGCTTGCTGAATGCCGTCAAGCTCATCGGCAAGACGCTGCAGTCATGCAAGGTCGTCGTTTGCGGCATCGGCGCCGCCGGCACAGCCTGCTCCAAAATGCTTATGGCCGCCGGCGTCGCCAACATCGTCGGCGTGGACCGCGAAGGCGCCCTTGTCCCCGGCAAGAGCTACGCCAACGAATACTGGCAATGGTATGCCGACAACACGAACCCTGGCCGTCTCGAAGGCAGCCTCTCCGATGTCATTGAAGGCGCGGACATCTTCATCGGCGTCTCCGGGCCCGGCGTGCTGAAGACGGAAGACTTGAAAAAAATGGCCGCCGACCCGATCGTCTTCGCGATGGCGAACCCGACTCCTGAGATTCTGCCGGAGGAGGCCGAGCCTTACGTCCGCGTCATGGCGACGGGCCGCTCCGACTATCCGAACCAGATCAACAACGTGCTCTGCTTCCCGGGCATCTTCCGCGGCATCCTCGACTGCCGCGCCTCCCGCGTGACGGAGGAGATGAAGCTGGCCGCCGCCAAGGCGATCGCTTCTGTCGTGACGGACGAGGAGCTGAACGAGCAGTACATCATTCCGAGCGTATTCAACCATCAGGTCGTGGAGAAGGTGCGCGAGGCGGTCATCGAAGCCGCATACGCCTCCGGCGTCGCCCGCAAGGAGACCCCCTCCAAGCCGAAAGCTTCGGCTCCAACGCCTATTTGAAGGGAACCGTCCGTATCCAAGCCTGACAACCGACCAGACAAGAAAGAGGGGTTCCGATGAAAATCAACTTCAGAAACCTGACTGTCCAGGTGCTGACCGCCATCGTGATCGGCATCGCCATCGGGTATTTCTTCCCGAGCTTCGGGGCTTCGCTCAAGGTGCTCGCCGACATCTTCATCAAGCTGATCAAGATGGTCATCACGCCGATCGTGTTCTTCACGATCGTCATCGGCTTCGCGGGCATGGGCAGCATGAAAAAGATCGGCCGGATCGGCGGCAAGGCGCTGCTCTACTTCGAGCTCGTGACCACCTTCGCCATGGCGATCGGCATCGCCATCGCCTACCTGATCCGTCCCGGCGACGGCATCGACACCTCGGGCGTCGGCAGCAAGGCCGACGCGGTCGCCGGCTATGCGCAGCAGGCGTCCGAAACCTCGCATGGCTTCAAGGACTTCCTGCTCGGCATCATTCCCGACAACGCGATCGCCGCGATGGCGAGCGGCCAGATGCTGCCGGTGCTCTTCTTCTCCGTCCTGTTCGGCCTCGCGCTGTCCATGCTCGGCGACAAGGGCCGTCCGGTTACGGAATTTTTCGAGAAGCTGAATGAGATCTTCTTCAAGATCGTCGGCATCATCATGAAGTTCTCCCCGTATGCAGCGGGTGGAGCGATGGCCTATACGATCGGCAAGTTCGGTCTCGGCTCCCTTCTCTCGCTGGGCAAAATGATGCTCGCGACGTACATGACGATGTTCCTGTTCATCATCGTCGTGCTCGGCCTGATCGCCCGCTACTACAAATTCAGCATCTTCGGCCTGATCCGCCACATCAAGGACGAGATCCTGCTCGTGCTCGGCACCTCCTCCTCGGAGTCCGCCCTGCCGCGCCTCATGAACAAGATGGAATCATACGGCTGCTCCAAGCCCGTCGTCGGCCTCGTCGTCCCGACCGGCTATTCCTTCAATCTGGACGGCACCAGCATCTACCTCTCGATGGCGGCGCTCTTCATCGCGCAGGCTTACGGCATCGAGCTGACTCTGCTCCAGATCGTGACCTTCCTCGGCGTGCTCATGCTCACCTCCAAGGGAGCGGCTGGCGTGACCGGCTCCGGCTTCATCACTCTTGCGGCCACCTTGGCCGCACTGCCCGGCACGCCGATCCCGCTTGAAGGCATCGCGCTGCTGATCGGCGTCGACCGCTTCATGTCGGAGGCACGCGCCATCACGAACCTGATCGGCAACTCCGTCGCTACCGTCGTCATCGCCAAGAGCGAAAACCAGTTCCAGCCTCTGAAGGAAGCCAGTCCTGAAATCGACCCTTCGTCCAGCCGCGCCGTCTCTGCCTGAAGCTTGCTCCACGGCTAGTCGGAAGCAACGGTCGATCCGCGCCAAAAACCGCAGCCCCGAGGGGTTGCGGTTTTTGGCATGCTTTTTCATCCGGCAGCCTGCAGCATTTCTATTCGACGATGACTTTTGGGCATCGCGATGCCGAAGCCGCCGCTGCAAGCCTGATCGGCTCTCGTCGGACGGACGACGCCCTTGCGGATGAGCAGGATGCAGACCGCCGATACGAGGAAGCTCGCCGCATTGATGCCCATGACGTTCCGTCTGCACCAGCGTTCCGGACTTCGCCGGCCATGCGGAACTCGTTTCGTTTCTCGGGCTGGAGGAGCGGCTGGGACAGCAAGGCCGCGCCGGTGCCTGCGCATCAAAAAAGGGAAGCCCTCTGCAACGAGGCTTCCCTTTTTGATCATCGCAAAAAAATCCCCGCGGAAAGGAATTCCGCGGGGACAGCTGTTTACCAGCAACGGTCAATTCGTGCCGGGCTCCGGCTTCGAGCCTGCCTCGGCAGCGACCACGGCATCCTGCGCCTGGTTCGTCGTCCGCAGCGGAAGCTCCTTCAGGAAGAACACCAGCACCAGCGAGATGCAGAGAACGCCTGTGCCGGTCGCGAACACGAGCGACAGCGTATCTCCGAGCGCGTCGCGGATACGGTCGATCATCTGTACGAAGATGACCCGCGCCTCTTCCGGGAGGCTCTTTTCGGTCGCTTCGATCAGCGGCCTGTTCATGAGCGTCTGCGGATTCGCGAACTCGACCATCTTCTTGGCGACTTCCGGATCCAGCTTGCTGAGATCCGGCGCATCCGAGGATGTCAGCGCCTGCTTCAGATGACGGGCCAGGTTGTTGGACATGACCGTTCCCATGACGGCGATGCCGATCGTGCCGCCGAGGTTCCGGAACAGCTGCGAGGAGGCTGTAGCGACGCCAAGCTCCTTGTGGGATACGGCGTTCTGCGTCGCCAGCGAGAATACCGGCATGCCCATCCCGAGGCCGACGCCGAAGATGCACATGCTGAGCACGGCCATCCAGACGCTGTTCATGATGATCATGATGCCCATGCCGATGATCATGATCGGCACGCCGATGAGCGCGTAGCGCTTGTACTTGCCGCTCTTGGAGATGCGCTGGCCGATCAAGGCGCTGGTGACGACCATGAAGATCGACATCGGCATCGTGACATAGCCTGCGTAGGTGGCGGAAATGCCGAGCACGCCCTGAACGAAGAAGCTCAGATAGATCATCGCGCCCATCAGGCCGAAGTTCATGAAGAAGCCGATGATGTTCGATACGGTCACAACGCCGTTCTTGAACAGATGTAGCGGCAGGATCGGATTTTTGGCGCGCCGCTCAATGAAGACGAAGATAACCCCCGATAGGATGGCTCCTCCGATCAGGCTGAGGATTTCAAGCGAGCCCCACTCGTACTTCGTGCCTGCCCAAGAGAAGGCGAGCAGCAGCGGCACGATGGTCGTCGTCATGAACAGGGAGCCGAGATAGTCGACTTTCTCCCCCGGCTTCCGCTCCACCTTCGGGAACAGCATCAGGATCATGACGAAGGCCACGATGCCGAGCGGCAGGAAGATCCAGAACAGCCAGTGCCAATCCATATGGTCGACGAGATAGCCGCCGAGTGTCGGGCCGATGACGCTGGAGAAGCCGAATACGGCTGTCATCAGTCCCATCCATTTGCTCCGCTCCCGCGGAGGGAACAGGTCGCCTACCGCCATGAATGCGGTGGATTGGATGATGCCGGCGCCGATGCCTTGAATACCGCGGTAAATGATGAACTGGAACACATCGCTCGAGGTTCCCGTCAGGAACGCCCCGATAATGAACAACAAGATACCGATCAGTATGAACGGCTTGCGGCCGAACATATCGGACAGCTTGCCGACGAGAATCGTGGCGATGGTGGACGTCAGCAGGTAGATGTTGATCGTCCAGGTGTAGTAGTCCATACCTTCCAGGATGGAGATGATTCTCGGCATCGCTGTACTGGTGATGGTCTGGTTGATGGCAGCGAAGAACATGGCCGCCATGACAGCGATCATGATCGATAGCTTCCGCTTATGGGATAAATGCTCCATGATGTCTCTCTCTTCTCCCTTTAACTGTAGGTTAGGATTCCGATGTCAGCTTCTCCATCAGCTCCGTAATCGTGACGACCTCTTCCGGCGTCAGCCGCGTGAGATAACGGCCAAGCAATTGTTCCCTCACCCGGTGTCCTTCCTCGAGCGCCTCCTTTCCCCTTGGCGTTATCTCCACCAGAACCGATCTGCGATCGACCGTGTCATGGTGCCGAAGCACATAACCGCCGTTCTCGAGACGGTCGATCATGACCGTGACCGCGCTCGGCTTGACCTCCATCTTCTCCGCGATCGCCGCCAGCTTGCATGGACCCTTGAGCTGAACCTGCCTGAGCATGAACATCTGGGGCAACGTCAGCGGGCTGTCCCTGAATGCATCCGCCAGCGCGTTCTGGAGCTTGTGCATGAAGGTCTGTACGGCTTCCTGGAAACGTTTGACCTCTGTCCCCATGATGGCCTCCCCTTTATTAAACAATAATATATTTATACAGTTTAACAATTATAATGTCAAATGAATTTGGATGCCACCTGGACATATCATTCCCAGCTGTGAAACAAATAAAAAGCCTTTCCTTGGCAAAGGAAAAGCTCGCTTTTGGGGCTTGGCCCCGTACTGCGCTTACGGCAGCCGCTTACTTCTGAAGACGGCGCTGTGCGGACATCCGCCAGACTGTCCATTTGAGTCCGGCGAACAGCGCCGCGATCCCCGCGAGCAACGCGGCGGCCGCCGCGATCCACAGAACCGGGCTGCCGTGAACGACGAAGAAGCGGCTGTCGCGATACTGAAAATCATCGGGCACGAAATACATCTCCCTCAGCCAGAACCAAGCGAGATAAGCCAAACCTGCCGCCATCGCGGCCAAAGCGATCGCAGCTCCCTGCCACAGGGATCTTTTCCAGGAAAACACCGGCATGAACAACGGCTCCATTCAGGCATTCAGCCCGTGTAATAGTAATGGAATAAATAGTCAAAATGCTTGATGACCAAGCCGGTATGGCCGAAATCCAACGCTCCTCCCGAGGCTCGTCTACAGGTTACTTTAGCAGATTAAGGAAAATTTCATAAGAGCTTTATTGGACGAGGCGCGGACTGCACGGAAAGCAAATGGTCCCGCCTCTTCCGGCTGTCGCTCCAGCGGAGGGTTGCTGCCGGGGCTCCTCCTGGGCTCCATCTATGAACGCAAAGAGAAGACCGGAGGCTCATGCCTCCGGTCTTCTCCATCCCTTGGCGGGAAGCTTCAGTCATAATCCTTGTGGACCCATTCATCCTCCGGCAGCTCGAAGCCGGACTCGGAATACCGCTGCTCGAGGAAGGGATCAGCCGTGTTGTGGAAGCCGTTGCGCTCCCAGAACCCGGGCCTGTCCTCGGTCATGAATTCGAAGCCGCGCAGCCATTTGGCGCTCTTCCAGAAGTACAGATGAGGCACGACGAGGCGCAGCGGTCCGCCGTGCTTGGCCGTGAGCGGCTCCCCTGCGAACTTGAAGGCCAGCAGGATATCGTCGCCCATAAGATCGGCCAGCGGCATGTTGGTCTCATAATCATGATCGCCGTAGACCATGACATGGCGGGCATCCGGCGAAGGCTCGATTCCGGCGAGGCTAAGAAAATCCCGGAACAGAATACCTTCCCACTCGGTATCCATCTTGGACCAGTGGGTCACGCAGTGGATATCCCGCGTCACGCTGACGCGGGGCAAAGCCTCGAGCTCCGCGAAGCTGAAGCTTCTCTCTCCGCCTTCTACCGCTCCGGTAACCCGCAGCTCCCACTTGTCCATATCATAGACGGGAATCTCTCCCTCATGGAGAATCGGGAACCGGTCGGTCACCGTCTGCCCCGGGGGCACGCGGTCGCCGTACCGGGCGTCGGGCTTGATCTTGTTCATGATCGCCGCTGCGTTCCGCTTCAGCCGCTCGGCCTTGTCGCTCTCATATGACATCAGACACCCATCCGCCTGCGCTGATTGTTCGGCTTCTTGTTCAGCTGGCTGCGCAGCTCCTTGGCGCCGCCTTGGGCTCCGCCTGCTTGTCCCTGCTTGCCGACCGCCTGGGCTTGCTTCTTCTGCTGCATCTTCAGCTTGGCGGCTTCGGCCAGCGTCATCTTCTTGGGCTGCTCGGCCGCTTCCTGGTCCTGGGCCGCTTCCGCGCCTGCTTGCTCGTGTGCTTCCGTCATGTGTATTCCTCCCATGCGAACTGTCATGTTTTCCTGATTGTAGTGTAGCCTATTTCGGCCTTGAAAGCCATGCGCAAAACAAGTTGACAATCGACCGTCCGCCGCAAGCAGCAAGGAAATCAGTCCTTGTCGAGACAGCCTCATTCGAGGTTTTCCCCATGCGAAGACAGTCTATGCCGCCATCAGGCCCTTATGGATCCGGAAATGTCAGGGTTCCGCTCCATGATGGTCGCCGCAATCTCCTCCAGCCTCGGCAAGTAGGCCAGCGTCCGCCGCCCCCTCAGCTCCAGATCCGCCTGCGAGCGTATTCCGAGGTCTTCCAGAAGCTCGTCGAAATCCGGAGCGAGCGGCTTCAGCAGCTCCGGCGCGTCGGCGGCCAGAATTTTGCGGCAGCGGGCGTAAGTAGCGGCGATCCAGAAGGCAGCTTCCCGGTGATTGCCGGCTCGGATCAGCTCCAGGCTGGCCTGGATCGCGATCGGCCTTGCTTCGGGGGTGATGTCGGAGCTGAAGGGGAACGGCGTCCGCGCAGCTGCTGCGGCCGCGTCGAAGGTTCGGGAAAGTCCGGCCAGATGGTGCTCGACGCGCGCCTGCCGCAGCTTGGCGCTGCCCAGCTGCTGAAGCAGCTCGTCATAACAATCGCTCAAACCGTATTCCTCCAGCACGCCGCGCGCCGCCAGATAGCGCAGCCGGATCGTCGGATTGCGAAGAGCCGCGGTCAGAATGACATGGGTCGCGACGCCCGTCGGGAACAGCCAAGCCGTCACGCGGTCATGCCAAGGCAGATCCGGCTCCGTCCGACTCAGGCCGTCCTTCACCCTCTGCAGCGCATCCCGGCAGCGCCGCTCGACCCAGAAGCGTTCCGGGAAGCTGCGGACCGTCTCCCGCTGGATGGCGCCAAGCCGTCCCGACGGATCCGCTGACATCCGGCCGTTCCGGAAGCCTCCCGCCAGGTGATAGGAGCCGAGCACCTTTTCCGCCGAATCCAGCTCGCTCCAGGACAGATACGTCACCTCCAGCAAAGCTCCTCCATATAAGAACTTCCCGAGCTTGGAAGGCGCCGCTCCTCCTTCCAGCACGACGAACACATCGATATCGGAGCCGGCAGGCAGCTCGGCCTCCTCCGGCATCGATGCCGTCGATCCTCCCAGATAGGCTCCGACGAATCCTTCTCCAGGCGCTGCCTGCTTCCTGACCCATTCATCCGCCAGCTTCCTCGCGTCTCCGATAAGCATTCCCCTCGTCCTCCCTTCTACTCCTGCCGCGCCGTACCGAAAGGAACCTGCCGCACGGCCTCGGTGACAGGGCCGCGCCGCTAGACAAGACAGAGCCGGACCTGCCGCATCTTCCGCATGCAAGGTCCGGCTCTTCCGTATTGATTCTATGCCGCAGGGGTCGGCCTTCAGTCGGCCAGCTCCGCCAGCAGCTCCTCATGGATCCGCCCGTTGGTCGCGGCTACGTCGCGCACGCCGAGATGATACGGCGTCCCGTCGATATCGCCGACGGTGCCCCCAGACTCCTGCACGAGCAAGGCGCCGGCCGCGATATCCCAGCTGTTCAGCCCGATCTCCCAGAAGCCGCTCAGCCGGCCTGCCGCCACATAAGCGAGATGCAGCGCGGCAGAGCCCGAGGAGCGGATGTTGCGCACCTTCGGCGCGATCCGCTGGAGCTGTTCGAGATTCCGCGGCAGGGCCGCCCTGTGCTCGGCCGGAAAGCCGGTGGCGACGAGGCTGCTCCGCAGCGTTTCCTCTCCCGATACGCTCATCCGCTTCCCGTGCACGTAGGCGCCTTTCCCCTTCTCCGCGATGAACAGCTCGTCGGCCGACGGGTCGTAGACGACGCCCAGGATAATCTCTCCCTTGTGCGCCAGCGCGATGGAGACGACGAAGAACGGGAAGCCGTGCACGAAGTTCGTCGTTCCGTCCACCGGATCCACGATCCAGAGATACTCCGCGTCGCGCACGCTCTCAAGAGCTCTTGTCGACGCTTCCGGCCCCGGCTCCACTCCTTCTTCCCCAAGAAACGAATGGGAAGGGAAATTCATCATGATGAGGCTGCGGATCAGCTTCTCCGAGCCTTTATCCACCTCGGTGACGAGATCATGAGGCGACATCTTCTCGTCGAGCCTCTGATAGTTCCCGAGCTTCGTCTTGATCCACTCGCCCGCCTTGGAGGCGCAGTTGATGGCCACGGCGGCAAAACTTTTGCTCCCGACTACCGGTTCGTTCATCCTGCTCACTTCTTTCTGTTTGTCTCTATGGCGATATCCTCCGGCTGCAGCCGGTTGTCTATCAGGTATACGATCACCATCCGGATTCTGTTGCGCATGGGGATCGGTCGCAGGGCATTCACATCGCGCGCCCGCTCAAAGAGCGGACCAGCCCTGCCAGATGAGCCGCGCGGCCAGCACGAGCAGCGTCGCGCGCAGCAGCCACATGATGCTGCGTCCGCTCATGCGGGTTGCGATCCAGGCGCCGGCCTTGCCCCCCGCCCAGGCTCCCGGAGCGAGGGCGAGCACGAGCAGCCAGTCGATCTCCCCCATGGCGCCATGCACGCCGCTGCCCAGAATGGAGGACAGGAAGATGACGAACATGGACGTCGCCGTCGCCACATGAGGCGGGAAGCGGAACAGAATGACCATGACGGGAACGAACAGCGAGCCTCCTCCGATGCCGAACAATCCCGACACGAGGCCGACGAGCAAGCCGATTCCGAGCAGCAGCGGCAGGCTGTAGCCGTATTCGTACGTCGCGCCTGTGCCGTCGGTCAGCTTGCGGGAGACCGGCCATTCAATTGTAAGCGGATTCATTCGGTCACGCAAGATGAGCAGCACGGCCATAAGCAGCATGAACAGGCCGAAGCTGAGCTGAAAGGCGCCTCCATGGAATCGGGAGGTCAGCGCCGAGCCGAGCATCGCTCCCGGGCCGCTGGCGATGAAGAGCATCCACGCGCTGCGGAAATCCACCTTGCGCTGCTTGGCGTACGTCATCGACGACGCCAGCGCGGTTACGATCAGCACGGCAAGCGAAGTGCCGACGGCAGTCGCCTCCGGAATCGGCGCTCCTGTCAGGCGCTCGCCGAGCAGCAGCAGGACAGGCACGATGATGATGCCGCCGCCAAGACCGACAATGCTGCCGAATATGGAAGCGACAACGCCTGTAAGTACGATCAGAACCCATTCCAGCATAGGTATTCCCTCCTTCGGCATCCTTCAGACGCCGCTTGCGCGGCAAAGGCACGGATCCCCCCTCCGCCGGAGCGGATGGCGATTCGTGCCCGTACCGTGTTCCCCGCCTTCACAAGACTTCGATCGTGCCGCCGTCCAGGACACGGATTCCCTCTCCCGCCGCCTCGAGCCCGCGAAAATGCTCCATCAGCGTCACCAGAGCCTGGTCCTTCGCCTTGGATTCCATCATGCAGTCGAGCAGCTCCACGGAGCCGTTCACGCCGCGCAGGAATTCCAGCAGCGGGCCCGGCTCCACAAAGTCCGCATGGCCTCTCGGATCGCTGAGGCTCTTCGGACTGGAGACGTGGATCTTCGGCGGCAGGCCTGACGGCCCCCCATCCAGTCCAAGCCGCCGCTGCTCCCGGTTCCAGGTGGCGGCGATGCGCGGCCACAGCTCCCCGTACAGAGCTTCCTTCGTCTCGCCGCCGTCGTTGACCGCATGATGATGGATATCCAGCACGACCGGATTGCCGACCTTCTCGGCAATGTCGAGCGTCTCGCGGGCGTTGAACGTCTTGTCGTCGTTCTCCAGCGTCACCCGGCCGCGCAGCCTGGCATCCTGGGCTCCGAACTGCGCGATGAACCGCTCGGCGGAGACGGGCTTGTCCCCGTACGCGCCGCCCACATGGATATTGCATTTGTATTTCTCGTCCAGCCCCATCGCCTCGAGCATCCGCACATGGTACTCCATATCCCTGACCGAGCTCTTCAGCACCTCGGGACGAGGCGTGCTGAACACGCAGAAGTGATCGGGATGGAAGCTGACCCTCATGCCGGTCTCCCGCGCGAAGGCTCCGACCTCGCTGAAGGACGCAGCCAGCGCAGGGTAAGGGTCCCAGTCCGCAAGCGCGTCATGCGTCGCAAGCGGAATGATTTTCGAGGAGAACCGATAGACGTGGATGCCGGCATAGCGGTTGTTGCGCATGATGCGCAGGGCGCTGTGCAGATTTTCCTCGGCGATCCGCTCCAGCTTGCGCAGCGCCGCCTCGCGATCCTCCAGCTTGGAGAAGTTCTTATAGGTCATGGTGCGCGATGATGAAGCGTTCTCCACCAGCAGGCTCATGGCGACGAAGCCGAAGCGGACAATCATCCCCGGCCGCCGAAAAACATTTCATGGGCGAGCGCCGTCTGCACGCGCGACTCTTCCTCCGTCAGCTTGCGGACGAGCTCCATCTCCACCTGCGTCACTTCATCGCCCTGGAAGTTGATCTCCGCGATGGAAGCGAGGATCTTCACGATGGCGATCGCCTGGTTGCCTGGCGTGTAGGCGATGACCTTCTGTCCGGCCGGGAATACCCGGAACCCCGATTTCATCATCTTTCCTTTGCCGTATTCCAGAAGCTCGTACAGCTCCTGCTCCGACTTGAACTTGCATACCGAATTGAATTCCGTTGCGAATCCCATTGTCTTCACCCTCCTGTTCATTACTGCGGCAAGCGCGGCTGCTTGTCCGGATGCTGCGGATGAAAAAACGAGCTTCCCTCCCGCCAAGGCGAAGGAAGCGCGAATGTGTGCGAAACGTATGGAAACCGGTCAGCCGCCGTACTCCAGCTTCTGCTTCTCCGCATGGCGGGAGATCGCCAAGCCGATGAGGCTGTCGAGCAGCTCCTTGTAAGGAACGCCCGATTCCTTCCAGAGCAGCGGGTACATGCTGTAAGGCGTGAAGCCCGGCATCGTGTTCACTTCGTTGATCAGAATCTTGCCGTCGCTCCTGCGAAGGAAGAAGTCGACGCGGGAGAGGCCGGATCCGTCGATGGCCAGATAGGCCCGGATCGCCATCTCGCGCACCGCTTCAGCCGTCTCTTCCGGAAGATCGGCGGGAATGTGCATGACGGATGTGCCGTCCACATACTTGGCGTTGTAATCGTAGAAGTCCGTTCCGCTGACGATCTCGCCGACGACCGATGCGCGCGGCTCGTCATTGCCGAGCACGCCGACTTCGATCTCGCGCCCGTCGATGAACTCCTCGATGACGACCTTGCGGTCGTAACGCAGCGCAAGCTCGATGGCCGCGATGAGCTCCTCCCGGTTGCGGGCTTTGGAGATGCCGACGCTGCTGCCGAGATTGGCGGGCTTGACGAAGCAAGGATAGCCGAGAGCGACCTCCGTTTCCATGACGAAGAACGCGCGGTCCTTCTCCCACTGCGTCCGGTTGAAGTAGCGGTAGACGCATTGCTCGAGCCCCTCGTGGGCGAACACCTTCTTCATGAAAATCTTGTCCATGCCTACTGCCGAAGCAAGGACACCCGCTCCGACATAAGGAATATTGGCCATTTCCATCAACCCCTGGACCGTGCCGTCCTCGCCGAACGTTCCGTGCAGCAGCGGGAACATGACGTCGATCGTCCCTCCCGGAGCTCCCGCCGAAGCGGCAGCCGCCTGCAGGGCGCCCTCTCCGGCCGCAGCCGTCGCCAGTCCGCCGAATACCGGCGCCAGCGCCATGCCGCCGTCCTCTGCCGGAGACAGCTTCAGCTGCTCGACGCTGTGCGGGGCTTCCAGCAGCACTCCTCCGGAGCGCCATTCGCCTTGGCCCGTAATATAGAAGGGCTGTACCTCGTATTTATCGAAATCGAAGGCGCCCATAACGGCCAGCGCCGTCTGCAGCGATACCTGATGCTCGCCCGACTTGCCTCCGTAGATGAGTCCGACGCGAATTTTGTCTCCCATGTTAGCTCCTCCGGTAACCTTCTTGAATTAGAATGCCAATCGCTGCATGGACCGATGCGGCTCCCGCATCAGAAATAGTCCTGCAGATGATAAAATCGATAGCGCGTCCGGTCCGTCCAGGCGTAGGAATCCTTGTAGTCCCAATAGCGGTGCCGGCTCGGCACGGTGTTGGCGTTGACCAGCGGCATGCCGTCGGCATCGAATGCCGTCACGACTGTCGTATGCTGGAACCGCCCGTCCCCGCCCCAATCGTAGGTGATGACGTCCCCGAGGGACAGCTCGGATGCGCTCTCCACCGTCGTCGCCCGCATGCCCGTGCTGCGCGGGAACGACAGATACAGCTGCAGCGCGTTCGACACCGCCCAGCTGTAGCTCCAGGATTCCTGGCCGCCTATACGGCCTTTGTACCACCATCCCGATTCTCTTTTACCAGTATAGTTCATCGGTGCTTCGCCTGCAAAGACACATTGCGACACGTAATTCGTGCAGTTGACCTCGAACAGCTCGTAGGCCGGATTCGCTTCGTTCCACCACCGGTCAGCGTAGGCGGCGACCAGCTCGCGCCTGTACTCGACGGCGCGGTCGCGTGTATTCAGGCGGGACAAGACGCCGTAATTAAGGAAAGGGCGCGGCGAGCCCGGACGCTGGATTCCGCTGCCGCCGCCGTCGCCGTAGGAGCGATGCTCGGCCAGCGCGCTGTCCGCCGCGGCGTGGCCGTATCTGGGCCTGCGCTCGCCGACGATCGGCTCCACCCGGGTCAGGCGCCATGCTCCGCCTTCCTCGGCCAGCCACAGGCGCTCCTGCTCGAGACGCTCCTCGGTGTAGGAGCGGCCGCGATGCTCGACATGCCGCTTCACATGCAGCTTCAGGACGACCGACACTTCGGTCGCGGACTCGTTGATCCTCAGCAGCGTCGCTCTCGTCTCGCTCTGCGGCGACAGAATGCCGCGCTCCTCGTCCCTGAGGCGCAGCCGGCGCAGCCTTTCCTCCAGGCGGCGGCGGTGATCCCTGTCTTCCAGCAAGGCTCCGAGCACCTCATGCCTCCGCTCCACTTCGGCTTCGTTGTACCCGTGCACGTATTCCTGCACGGCTCCTCTCCAGCCTTCCAGCGCAGCCTGCTTGCCGGAGGACGGCTGCGAGCGCTGAGCCTCCGATCGTTTGACTCCCCGGGTACCGGTACGCGGCATTCCTTTCCCCATCCCTTCTGGTCGGTATTCGCCCATCATCAAGATGATCTTATGTCTGCTCTCCACTAAAATATGCGGACCCATCCCGGATAGAGCGCTTAAACGCCGTTATCCGGCGTTTCAACGAGAATGCGGCAGATATATATCGAAATTTCAGTCAATATCGAATTTTACAAAACAAGCCCGGCTGGCTTATGATATGATGTACCACTCTATCACCATATTGCTGAATTCCACGTACTGTGGAAGCGGGGGAACCAATACGCGGGCGTCTGTCGACGCTTGCCGGGGTGAATCCGAAAGGAAGAGGCCGGGCTGCCGAAGCCGCGTCTCTTGCCTTTTGGTAGGGCTACTCTCTGGCCCGAATCCGTCAGCTAACCCCGTAAGCGCACAAAGGAGAGATGTCAGGATGTCACTGAAAGACAACCGCGCGGCTTCTTCCGCGCAGGAGGGCTTCATTGCGCCTTCCGTCTGTTCTGCGTCTGCGGTCGAGGCCTTCTTGGCGCCGCCGCCGTTTCCGGGCTTGGACGCGCCGATCGCGCTGGACATGGCGGTCGCGGAGGCTTATTCCCCGCCGGCCCCGGCTGCTGAGACGGCGAACAGGCCGTCCTTCCGTCCCGAGGCGCTTGAAGAAGAGCGCTCAGCATCAAGCCGCCGCATCCGCTGCATCGACTTGTTCATCACCCGCACGGGACCGCTCGTCGATCCCGAGCGCGGAGATTACCGCGTCGTGCTGCATCTGTGCTTCGGCTCCTCCATCCGTCAGGCTTCCGTGCTCATTCCTTACGCCAAGGCGCCGAGAAGCTGGGACGCGTGGAGCCGTTGGTTCCAGCCGTTCGTCGGGGTCCGCTCCGACGAGGCGATGTCCGTGCTCTATTACGACGCGGAATGGATCAGCGACCACAGGGATCGCCTGCTGCGCAAGACGCTGGAGCCGTCCTCCCAGGAAGGCACGCTGTTCCCGGCGACCGCTTTCTGGAGACGCAACGCCCTTATCGAAACATCCGACATCCATATCCGGCTGTCTCTGTAGCCGGATGGCGCTCTGTCCTTCATCCCTTCAAGAGGCATCCCCTATCCGCTTTGCGGCCGGGGGATGCCTCTTGGCCTTTGGCGGCCTTGAGCGGACATTTGGATCATGATTTGAAAGTGCTGGCCGTATTCACTTACAGAGATCCATCCGCCGTTCAGGAAGCATACATAGACAATAAAAAAGACTGCCAGCCGCAATAACGGCTGGCAGTCTTTCTATTCCTGAATTTATGCGTGGCTCAATTCGAGCTCGTCTTCCTCATCCCGCTCGTAGGACTCCCGATCGAATTCCCCTTCCGATACGGCGACCAGCAGGGTCGACACGGTCGTGCCGGAGGCGTTCAGCGCCGTGCGGCCCATGTCGACGACAGCGTCGATCGCAAGCACCAGGCCCAGTCCTTCCAGAGGCAGGCCAAGCGCGGTAAGCACGACGGTCGTCGAGATGGATGCCGGACCCGGCACTCCGGCGACGCCGATCGACGAGATCATGCTGACCAGCACGATGAGCACGTAATCCGATACGCCCAGCGGCACGTTGTACACCTGGGCGACGAATACCGCCACGACGGCAGGCCATACGCCGCCGCAGCCGTTCATGTTCATCGTCGCGCCCAGCGGAGCGACGAAGCTGGCGATGCGCGGCGATACGCGCAGCCTTTTGGTGATGACCTCAAGGTTGACCGGCAGCGTCGCGTAGCTGCTGCGAGTCGTGAAGGCGACCGCGATCGTCGGATAGATTTTGCGGAGGAACTTGAACGGATTCAGCCTCGCGCCGAAGGTCACCAGCGCTCCGAAGGTCAGGATGAAGTGCAGCAGAAGCGCGATATAAGTCGCGATAATGAGCGTGATAAGCGGCTTGAGCGTCTCTGCGCCGTACTTGGCGGCCATGGAGCCGATCAGCGCGTACACGCCGTACGGCGTCAAGCGGATGATGTACTTGGTCACCTGATTCATGACCTGCTTCAGCGATTCGATGACCTGGCGCACCGGCTCGACCGCTTCCGGCTTGCGGGAGCTGAGATGCACGATCGCCACCGCGACGAAAATGGAGAAGATCAGCACCGGCACGACTTTGCCGTCCGCCATATCCCCGATCGGGTTCGACGGAACCAGGTTCAGGATGACTTCCGAGAAAGTCGGAATGGAACGCGATTCGTAGCCTTCCGGCACGCTTTGGGCGATGCCCGTTCCCGGGTTCGCGACCAGAGCGACGACAAGCCCGATAAGCGCTGCGATCCCGGTCGTAGCCAGGAACAGCAGGATGGTCTTCGTCCCGATCTTGCGCAGCTGCCCGAGATTCGAGATCGAGGTGATGCTTGAAATGACAAGCACGGCGACGAGCGGAATGACGAGCATCTTGATCAGGTTGACATAGATGGACCCGATCGTGCCGATGCTGGTCGCATCCAGCTCAAGGGCGTTCAGCGTAATGCCGACGACCAGCCCGATGCCGAGCGCGATCAGAACGCGATAGCCGAAGCTTACACGGCGGCGTGCCAGATAGACGAGCAGACCGATGACAACGATGGAAACGAGCAAGCTGATCCAGTTCGTTTGTATAGCATGGATCAGATTATTATTTGGGACCAAGCGACTCAACTCCTTATTCCTATCTTTTTACTCTGGAATAGTATATTAGTAATATTATTGTTATATGTCAACTATATTTAACCTCTCGAGCCTCTTCCTTATCATGGAAAAGAAAAAACGAAGACCTCGAGGTCTCCGGATGTTTGAGCGATCCTATGATTGACAGGGCTTTTCTCCGGCCAGGCGGAATTCCTTCTATCCGCCCGGCTTCTCGACCGGCAGCGCTGCTGGAAAGCGGACCCTGCTCAATCCGATCAGACGGACAGCATGGCGCCCATGCGCTGAGCCGACTGGATGATGAGAGCGGATTGTTCCCGGATGATCTCCGGGGTGAATCGGGCCGAAGGTCCCGAGACGGACAACGCGGCCGCCAGCCGGCCGGACCGGTCGAAGACCGGAGCCGACACAGCGGCGGCGCCCGGCTCCCGCTCCTCTTGGCTCGTCGCGTAGCCCATGCGGCGGATTTCCTCCAGCTGCTCGCGGAACGCAGCCGGATCGAGGCCCGGAGGCATCGCCTCGTCGGACATGAGCCGATCGGCCAAGGACGGCTCCGCAAAGGCGATCAGCACTTTGCTCGAAGCTCCCACATAGAGCGGCAGCCTGAGGCCGACCGGCGCGACTCTGCGGATCGCCTGGTTGCTTTGGACGGCCTGGATGCGGATCCGCTCCCGTCCGTCCTGCACATACAGGCTTACCGTCTCGCCGATCGTGTCGCGAAGCCGTTCCATCTCCGGCAGGCAGATCGCAGCGGGATCGCCGGAGCGCGATATATGCGCGGCGAGCTCCCAGATCTTCATCCCGAGCCGGTACCTCTCCGAGCTGCGGTCGCGCTCCAGGAAGCCCTTGTCCTCCAGCGTCGCCAGCATTCGGTGGACGGTGCTCTTATGGAGGCCGACGCGCTCCGCGATCTCCGTCATCGGCAGATCGCTTTCAGTCGTGAAGCACAGCAATATATCCAGCGCGCGTTCGACAGCTCGCACATTCGACTTGCCTTCATCCGCACGGGCTCCTCTTGGCTCCACGCTCTTCATCTCCTTCCGGCACCGGATGCGATGCCTCTTCATTCCCCGCTTCTGTTGCCGGGATGCTGCTTATCGGTTCACTCCGAACCCGAAAACTCGGGCAGAATGGTTTGTACATCAGTCAGCCGGCCTTGCAAGCGAGCTGTTGACATCGACTGAGAACCGTTATCATTATAGAGAAGCATTTCCCGTACGTTCTATGTTTTTCATGCCTGTAGGGTTTCATACAATGAAACCGAGATTCTTCTAGTATAACCGCATTCCCGAATTCCGTAAAGAAACAGGCTCTTCTTCCCCTGTCCTCTGCCGCTGCATGCATTGTTTTACAAGCAGATTACAAGAGCTTAACAATTCACCAATATCAATTGACAGCCCGGACCAAAGACACATAAAGTAGTAGTACATCAGATCTATACCGCTTACATTGCAAGGGAGGGGAAGACGATATGAGCAGCACCGCCCTGTCGACGCCGCTTAACCTCGAGGGAAACCGGTCATCCGTCGCTCCCCGCCGGGATACGCGCCGCAACGCGCTGATCGCTTCCGTGTCCGCCCTGGCCGCGCTCGTCCTGCTCGCGGCTGCCGCTTTCCACGGCTACATCGCCTGGATGGTCGCTTATCCTTATGTGGCTCCGGTCTATTCCAATCCCATGGAAGCCAAGCAGCTGAGCTACAGCGACATCACTTTTCCCAGCCAGAGCGGCCGTACGACGGTCAGCGGCTGGTATATCCCCGCCGGGTCCGGCCATTCCGTCAAGGAAGCATCCGATCGGACCGTCATCCTCAGCCACGGCTACGGAGCGAACCGCGAAGAAACCTGGGTGCCTATGTATGATTTGGCGAGCCTGCTCCACAGGCTTCATTATAATGTTCTGATGTTCGATTACGGCTATGCCTCCAAGCAATACCGCGCCCCGGCAACGGGAGGCTGGGAGGAGTCCCAGCAGCTGCTCGGCGCCGTGAATTACGCCCGCAGCCACGGCTCCGGCGAGGTCGTCGTCTGGGGCTTCAGCATGGGAGCCGGAACCGCGCTGCAGGCCGCGCTGCAAACGAAGGATATCGACGCCATGATCCTCGACAGTACGTTCGTGCCGAGCCCCGACACGCTGTTCGAGAACGTCCGGCAGATCATCGATCTCCCCCGCTTTCCTTCGCTGCCTCTGATCGAGGCTCTCCTGCCGCTCTGGACAGGGGTGGATTTCAACAAGATTCCCGCCGAGAAGGTCATGAGCACCGATTATGATATTCCCATCTATATGATCCACGGAACGATGGATGTCAAAGCCTCCTATCAATCGGCCGAAACGATCGCGAGCCGGCAGACGAATCCGCTGTCGCGGGAATGGATCGTGAACGGCGGCTATCACGAGATGCTGTTCCGCGAGCATCCCAAGGAATATATCCAGCGCGTCGCCTTGTTTCTCAGCCAGGTCAACCAGTCGCTCGAGAACGAGGGCATGACCGCCTGACCTCATGAACATCCCAAGCTTGTGGCCGGACCCCCGAGGGTCCGGTTTTTTTGGGCTTCAAAAGCCCGAACATAGCTGTCCCCGAGCCCGAATACATCTAGAAGAGGATGAAAACTACATGCTCGAGGGGGCGGCCACATATGGCGGAAGCGGACCGAAGCGCCAGGCAGCTTAAGCTGCTGGAGGATATCAAGCAATGGAAGATGCAGGAACAAAGCCACGCGGAGCTTATCCGGCTCGTCTCTCCCGGCCTGGAGCCGGCTTACAAGGGATTGCTGCAGCAGTGGGAGCCTCTGTTCCGGCTGACCGGGCAGCAGGCCGAGGAGCTTCTGGGAGAAGAGGCTCGAATAGGCGGAGGCGGTCAGAGAAGCGAGGAGGCCGAGCACTCTCTGGCCATGATCGACCAGCGCACCGCAGGCTTGCTGGAGGCATCCGCGCTCCAGAGCAAAACCTTTATCGAGCAGCTGGCGCAAATGCTGCAAGCGAGCCCCGCATTGGCTCGAGATCAGGTTGGGCGCTCCGCCGTCGACCATGCGCTGCGGGAATCCAGCTACTGCCTTGGGAAGGCCGAGGCTTACAGCCAAGCCCGCAGCCGCGCCGACGAAGCTGCCCGCTCCGCCAGCGACGGCTCGGAGAAGGAGCAGCCAGCCTCGGCTTCCCGCGATGGCGAGTCAGGCAGACCGCACGCCAAAGGCCATCCTGCCGGGGAGCTGAAGCAGGTTCCCATCGGAGGCCATACGCTTCCGCCGCTCCCGTATGCCTATGATGCCCTGGAGCCGTACATCGACGCCAAGACGATGGAAATCCATCACGACAAGCATCATCGAGCTTACGTCACGGATCTCAACAAGGCGGAGAAAGAGCTTCAGGCTTCCAGGAAGAGCGGGAATTTCGACCTGGTGAAGCACTGGGAGCGCGAGCTCGCTTTCAACGGCGCCGGCCATTATTTGCATACGCTGTTCTGGACCGTCATGTCGCCTCAAGGCGGCGGCCGGCCTGTAGGCGCGATCGGGGATGCCATCGACCATGATTTCGGCGGCTTCGACGCGTTCAAAAAACAGTTCAGCGAAGCTGCCGGCAAAGTCGAGGGCGGCGGCTGGGCGATCCTCGTCTGGAGTCCCCGCAGCCGCAGGCTTGAAATCCTTCAGGCGGAGAAGCATCAGAACCTGTCCCAATGGGACGCCATCCCCCTGCTGCCGCTGGACGTCTGGGAGCATGCCTATTACTTGAAGCATCAGAACAAACGTCCCGATTACGTCAAGGACTGGTGGAACGTCGTCTACTGGCCCTATGTGAACCAGCGCTTCGAAATAGCGAGGACGATCGCCTGGGAGCCATACTGAGCCTGGCGAGTGGCCCCGGCTTGCGGACTGCCCGCCCCTTGCGTCAGCTCCCGATGCCTGGACTCCCGCTAGGATTCCCTGAGCTCCCTCGTCATGCTGAGCTTGATCACGAGCCATGTCCGCCTTTGAATGGATGAACGCGCAAAAAACCCGCTTGCCTAAGGCAAGCGGGTTCTGCGTGCTGCTATTGCTTCAGCAGCGAGAGGAATTCGGAACGCAGCGCGCTGCTGGTCCGGAACTCTCCCCGCACGCCGGAGGTGATCGTCTTGCTGCCCGGCTTCTTGACGCCCCGGGAGCACATGCACAGATGCTCGCCCTCCACGACGACCATGACGCCCTGCGGCGCCAGCGCATCCATCAGGATGTCGGCGATCTGAGCCGTGATCCGCTCCTGCACCTGCAGCTTGCGGGTGACGGCTTCAACGAGCCGGGCCAGCTTGCTGAGGCCGACGATGTGGCCGTTCGGCAGGTAGCCGATATGGATCTTGCCGAAGAACGGGGCCATATGATGCTCGCACTGGCTGTAATACACGATATCCTTCACGATGACGAGCTCCTCGTGGTTCTCGTCGAACGTGACGCCGAGCACTTCCGCCGGATTGACTTCGTAGCCGGCGAAAATCTCCTCGTACATCCGCGTCACGCGGGCAGGCGTATCCTGCAGCCCTTCGCGCTCCACGTCCTCTCCGACGAGCTTGAGAATCTCGCGGAGATGATATTCGATCTGCTCCCGGTTGCGGGAGACATGGGAATTGCTATAGTCCTTCAAGCCTGCCATAGGCGGGTTTCTTCCCTTCTGGCTTCAGCAGGGGCTTACTTGCGCTTGCCGCCGCGCTGGTTCGGAATGAACTTCTGGTTTTGAGGGGCGCCGGCGCCGCCCTGGTTCTTCATCATCTGCTGGGCGCGCTGCATCTGCTTGCCGTTCAGATTGTAGCCCATCTGCTTGGCCATCTTCTGCAGCATCTCCGGATCGGACTGCATCTTCTCCAGCTGCTTGCGGAGATAGAAGACCCCGATGAAAAATCCGCCGACCCCTCCGACGATAAGGGTAACGATGGGGATGACGTAGTTGTACCATTCCATATTGGCTCACCTATCCTTCATGGGTGTTCATAGACTTGTCCATGATAGCATTATCGGGTATCGCGCGCAATCCGGAAACAGCCGCTGCGGACCGTTCAGGAATGCGGAGATACCGGCTCTTGCCCGGCTTCCAATGCTTCCGCTGAAGCCGTTGCCCGGACGATGACATCCCGCGCTTCCGGATCTTCCTCCGTACCGAACGCATCCCGCAGAGCCTGGAGCGCCGCCTCGCCGCCGATGCGGCCGAGCGACCAGGCTGCCGTGCCGCGCAGCACCGGACGGGGATCGTCGCGCAGCACCTTGATCAGGGCGGGCACGGCGCCCTTCTCGCGGAAGTTGCCGAGCGCGATGACCGCGTTGCGCTGGATCGGCTTTTTGCCCCGCCAGGAGGAGGAGTTGGAGCCGTAGCGCTCCTTGTACTCGCGGCCCGAGATGTCCAGCAGCGGCTCCAGCAGCGGCTTGACCTGCTCGGGGTCTGCCTCGAACTCCGGATGGCGCGTGACGTTGATGCCTTTGTTGACGGGGCAGACGATCTGGCAGGTGTCGCAGCCGTACAGCCGGTTGCCGATCTTGCGCATGAGCTCGTCGGAGACCATTTCCTTGGTCTGGGTGACGAAGGACACGCAGCGCTGCGCGTTCAGCTGCCCGGGACCGACAAGCGCGCCCGTCGGGCAAGCGTCGATGCACTTGGTGCAGCTGCCGCAGCTGTCCTCGATCGGGGAGTCCGGCTCCAGCGGCAGGTTGGTGATCATCTCCGCAAGGTAGATCCACGTGCCGTGCTTGCGGTTCATGATGAAGCTGTTCTTGCCGCTCCACCCTATCCCTGCGCGCTCTGCGACCGCCCGGTCCGACAGCTCGCCGGTATCGACCATGGACTCCGCCCGCAGCTCCGGCACCCGCTCCCGCAGCCAATCCTCCAGCCGCGCGAGCCGGCTCCGCAGCACCGTGTGATAATCCTCCCCCCAGGAAGAGCGCGACAGGATTCCCCTTCTCGCCCCCGGCTCCGACTTGGGCGGATCGTGCAGCTTGCTGGGGTAGCCGACCGAGATCGCGATGATCGACAGCGGCTCGTCGAAGAGAAGGGAAGGATCGGTGCGCCGATCGATGTCCTTGGCCTCGAAGCCGGATTCATACCCGAGCTCCCGGTGCCGGATCAGACGTCCCTTGAGCTCGGTGAACGGCTCGGGCGAAGCGACTCCGATGTCGTCGATGCCGAGGCCGTAAGCGGCTTCCTTCATATCCGCCTTCAGACGGGTCCAAAAGGCCGCATCCCTGATCATTTCCTCCATCTTCCTCCCCTCCTTCATCCGTCCGATTCCGGTCCGTCGCTCACACCTTGCCTGACGCCCTCATCGTCTTGATCGCTCCGACGGCAAGCTCGTCGCAGCGGTTGTTCCATTCGTTGTCGCTATGGCCCTTCACCTTGACGTAGGAAACCTCATGGATGCCCATCAGCTCCCACAGGCGCTGCCACAGCTCCTTGTTCTCGACCGGCTGTCCCTTGCTGTTCTTCCAGCCGTTGCGCAGCCAGCCCTTGATCCAGTTGTTCTGGAAGCAGTTCACCACATAGGCCGAGTCGCTGTGTACGGTCGCCTTGCAAGGAACCTTGAGCAGCGACAGCGCTTCGATGACCGCCTGGATCTCCATGCGGTTGTTCGTCGTATGCGGCTCCGCGCCGGATATCTCCTTGCGCTTGTCCCCGTAGAACAGGACGGCTCCCCAGCCGCCCGGACCGGGGTTGCCGGAGCAGGCTCCATCCGTATAGATCGATACTTCTTTCATATAAAGGGCCAACTCCTTCTGCTTGATCCTTCAGCAAAACGCTCCACCGCTACAGCTTGTCGATATGCCCGGCCGGCCAAAGGACGAACTCCGCCCTGCCCCGGACATCATCCTCGTCGACGAGCCCGAAGGCGCGGCTGTCCCGGCTGGCCAGCGGCAGACGGTTGTCTCCCATGACGAACAGCTTGCCCTTGCCGACGGTCAGAAGCGGGAAAATCCCTTCCGTGCGGTCTCCGCCCGCATAGGATTCCTCCAGCTTCTCCCCGTTCAGGTACAAGCTGCCGTCGCGGATCTCGATCACATCGCCGGGCAAGCCGATGACGCGCTTGACGAGATATTCGGAACTGCCGTCCGGCCGCTGCGGATCCCGGATAATCATGACGTCGCCATGTTGCGGAGAAGACATCGACATGGCCATCTTGTTGACCAGCAGCCAATCGCCCTCCGACAAGGTCGGCTGCATGGACTGTCCTTCTACGATCGAGAGGTTGAAGACGAATCGCTGCAGCAAGGCGACCACCGCCAGCGCCAGGACGGCCGTGCGGACCAGCCGAAACAGCTCCCTGGCATGCGAGGCTGCGCCTGCGCGGGCCGGATGCCCGTCAGCGGTCATGCCGACGCCCTCCGGGCCGCCTTCCGCCAGCGGCAGCGCATCCTTCTCCCCGCTCGGCGTCCCTTTCATTCCGGCTCACCCTCCGTGCCGTTCGCTATGCTCGCCCGCCAGGCTTCATAATAGGCCTTTACGACCTCGTCCTCGAAAGGAGGCTGGCCTCCGCGGATCCGATGGGTAACTTCCCGCAGCCCTTCGCTTACTTTGGCGTCGACGACCGGCGGATAGCGATACTCCGCCTTATGCCTTTCGTACTCGTCCCGATCCACGACAGCCAGATCGCCGCCCGCAGTGCGGATCACATCAAGGTCGTAATCGATATAGGTCAGCACATCTCCCGTCAGGTATGGCGGCGATGCCAGATTGCAGTAATAACGGATGCCGAAGTCCTCGATCATCGCGACGACGTTGAACCATTTGCCCGGAATAAAAAAAGAGACCGCTGGAACGCGGCTGACCCACATGGATCCGTCCGCTTCCTTGATCGGCGTCTGGTTGTTGAGGAGCACATGCATCCCCTCCGCGGCGTGCTGCGGCAGAAGCAGCTCCTGCGGCACGATCCAGTTCCGCTGCCATTGCCGGTGCAGATGGCCGTCATGCTTGAAGCTTTTGATGTAACAGCGCCGATAGTTGTTCACTTACGCACTCCCTGACATTCACATCTTACTAATAAGAAAAGCACATCCGGACGTCAAAAGCAATTGACGAAGGATATGCCTCGGGATGACGACCATATTTTGAAAGGAAGGATTGCGGGAAACAAAGCTTGGTTCTTCGGTTCAGCCAGCCACGATGCTCAGCTTCTGGAACGAATGATAGAAATCGGAAGGCTCGAAGCCCAGGGAGCTGTAAAGCGGAAGCACGGGTTCATTGTGCTCGTCGGCCGTAACCATGATCTTGGAAACCTTGCGCTGCTCGAACCGGCCGCGGAGGCTGGAAATGAGGTTCTTGGCGATCCCTTGGCCGCGGTGATCCGGATGAACGGCCACACGGTAATAATAGCCTCGGTTGTTGTCGATCGTTCCGATGATGATGCCAGTCATCTTGTCGCCCGCCGAAGCGATGAGCACAAGATCGCTGTCCCATGAAAGCTGGCGCGTGAGCGCTTCGATTGTCAGCTCGTAACACTCTTCCGACAACACCGACTGCAGCAAGGACGTCACGGCATGGTAGTCTGAAAGCTGGAAAGAACGAAGATGCATGAATGCTTGTCTCCCTTACATTCAATGTCATTGTAAAAGCTAACTCTGATTATACGTCAAAAGTTAACGAAATCCAGCCATTTTGCTCAAAAACCTTAATTAAATTTAACATTGCGCTTACATTCTTATGTAAGCGCTATCCTACAAGCGCTTACATCGCGATTCGGAAAAGTTCATGTGGGTAATGGAATAAATATGCTTTTTCGTGAGAGGATAAGATGCGCTGCCGCTCTGGAGTCGTCTGGCCTGGACAGGCTCCGGAACCGCCAGTTTTTGCACCCCGAAAGACTTCCGCCCCTCTCCCGGAGGCTGGAACGATCTGCCATCGAAGGGATTCCCTCTTTATCGCATCGGATAGAGCGGAATAACTGCCGACTTTTGAAACTAAAATGTTGATTTATTAGGCTGATTGAGGGATAATGAACTTGAATCGCTACATATTATCTGAGGAGGTAATTGATTATGGCACATGAACTTCCAGCACTTCCGTATGCCAACGACGCTCTGGAGCCGCATATCGATGCAATGACGATGGAGATCCACCACGACCGTCACCACAACACGTATGTGACCAACCTGAACGCCGCTCTGGAATCCGCTCCTGAACTGGCAAGTAAGTCCCTTGAGGATCTTATCTCCGACCTGAACAGCGTTCCTGAATCCATCCGCACCGCTGTACGCAACAACGGCGGCGGCCATGCGAACCACAGCCTGTTCTGGACGACGATCGGCCCTAACGCCGGCGGCGCGCCTACAGGCAAGCTGGCAGAAGCGATCGACAGCGAGCTGGGCGGTTTCGAGAAATTCAAGGAAGACTTCGCCAAAGCAGCAACGACGCGCTTCGGCAGCGGCTGGGCTTTCCTCGCAGCCGACAAAGAAGGCAAGCTGAAAGTATACAGCCTTCCAAACCAGGACAGCCCGATCTTCGAAGGCGAAACGCCTTTGCTCGGCCTGGACGTATGGGAGCATGCCTACTACCTGAACTACCAAAACAAACGCCCTGACTACATCAAAGCGTTCTGGAACGTCGTGAACTGGGATGAAGTCGGCAAGCGTTACGAAGCAGCCGTAAAATAAATTTTTTCAATGGAAGACCGGGCTATCGGGCCCGGTCTTTTTTTGTTTTCCGGGATAGCCTTTTTCCTCCGCCCGTCGCTTAAGCTCTGGCATGGGAGGATGCTGGGATTCGGACATATACGGCGTTCGGGACTTTTTTTTTCAAGATTCGCGGAAAGAGGATAGGCATATGCCGCATAGGATAGTGTATTCAAGGCAATGTCCGAAAGGAGCTGCATGTCCGGAATGAACTCTTACTATCCTTACTATGCTCCAGCCTATCCGGCCGCTTATCAGCCCGCCTATCAGCCTGTCCAAGCCGGAGGAGATTGCGGCTGCGGCGGAAGCCAGCGCAGGTTCCATTTCGTGCCGGCCGCTCAGCCGGCCCCCGGCATCTTCCCGCCTCTCTCCGGTTACGACCCAGGGATATTCCCGCCGATTCAAGGGCCGGATCGCGGGATCTTCCCGCCGATTGGCGGCGGCTTCCCCGGCGGACCAGGCTTTCCCGGAGGCGGCTTCCCCGGCAACCCGGGCTTCCCTGGCGGCGGGCCGGGCTTCCCTGGCGGGCCGGGATTCCCCGGCGGCGGCTTCCCTGGCGGGCCGGGCTTTCCCGGGGGGCCGGGATTCCCCGGCGGCGGCTTCCCCGGCGGGCCGGGCTTCCCCGGCGGGCCGGGCTTCCCTGGCGGCGGGCCGGGCTTCCCTGGCGGGCCGGGCTTCCCCGGCGGCGGCTTCCCCGGCGGGCCGGGCTTCCCTGGCGGCGGACCGGGCTTTCCCGACGGGCCGGGCTTCCCCGGCGGCGGGCCGGGCTTCCCCGGCGGGCCGGGCTTCCCCGGCGGGCCGGGCTTCCCCGGCGGCGGCTTTCCCGGGGGGCCGGGCTTCCCTGGCGGCGGCTTCCCCGGCGGGCCGGGCTTTCCCGGCGGCGGCTTCCCCGGCGGACCAGGCTTCCCTGGCGGTGGACCGGGCTCCCCCGGCGGACCGGGCTTTCCCGGCGGCGGCTTCCCCGGCGGACCAGGCTTCCCTGTACCTTTTACAGGACCCGGTGCCCCCGGCACCAGTCCTACAGGAACGCCCAACATGCCTGCGCCGGTTACCGTCCGTATTGAAGGCGGCGAATCCTTTTCTTACGTGACGGAGGATTACCAAATTCCTTATTATGACGGGATGAGCATTGCCCAGGCTCTCGAATACACCGGTGTCGTCCGAATTTCCCCCGGCGGCGGCGTGCAATCCGTCGGCGGCGTTCGCAACGACATTTCGGACGATATCCGCATCGGCGACAACGTCCAGTATACCCTTCGTCTGAACGGACGGCAGATACCGCATACTCTCCTTACATTCCCCGTTCACCAGAAAGATGTCATCGGCATCGATCTTATCCACATCGGAACCTGAACAGCCGGCTCTTTCATGGCTCGCATCTGATTAATGGAAGCGGCTTTCTGCAGCGAGCGGCAAGCATGCCATAGAGGGATAAACGCGAGTACGTTTCACACATCCTTCTTGCTTAAGGATCATCGTAAATCCAAAAAAAGAGGGCAGCCCCCAAGTCAATGACTTTGGGGGCTGCCTTTTGTGGATTTACACCATGACCTGGCAGATCTGGTTCGTGAACTCCACCGGATCCTCGATCGGCAAGCCCTCGATCAGCATCGCCTGATTGTAGAGCAGAGACGTGAACAAGCCCAGCTTGCTCTTGTCGCTCTCATAGGCTTCCTTCAGCGAGCGGAAGACATCGTGGCCGACGTTCAGCTCCAGCACCTTCTGGGCTTTGACTTCGCCGCTGTTAGGCATCGCCTTCAGGATCTTCTCCATCTCGATCGTCACTTCGCCATCCGTGGCGAAGCAGACCGGATGCTTGCGCAGGCGCCTGGAAGCCCGCACGCCGCTGACCTTGTCGCCGAGCAGCGCCTTCATCTCCTCGAAGAGAGCCTTGTTCTCCTCATCGGCCTTCTCGTCCTCAGCCGTCTTCTCGTCCTCTTCGATGCCGAGATCGCCGCTGGAGACGGAGCGGAATTCCTTCTCCTTGTAGCCGGCAAGCATCTTCACGGCGAACTCGTCGATGTCGTCGGTGAAATACAGAATCTCGAAGCCCTTGTCGAGCACGAGCTCGGTCTGCGGGAGCTTCTCGATGCGCTCGGCCGATTCGCCGGAAGCGTAGTAGATATACTTCTGGTTCTCAGGCATGCGGGATACGTATTCAGCCAAGGTAACAAGCGCCTTGTCCTTGGAGGACGTGAACAGCAGCAGATCCTGCAGCGCGTCCTTATGCATGCCGTAGTCGCTGTAGACGCCGAATTTCAGCTGGCGGCCGAACGACTTGAAGAACTGCTCGTACTTCTCGCGCTCGTCCTTCAGCATGCTCTGCAGAGCGCTCTTGATCTTGGATTCAATGTTCTTGGCGATCAGCTTCAGCTGGCGGTCATGCTGCAGCATCTCGCGGGAGATGTTGAGCGAGAGGCTCTCGGAGTCCACCATGCCCTTGACGAAGCTGAAGTAGTCGGGAAGCAGGTCGGCGCATTTGTTCATGATCAGCACGCCGCTGGAATACAGCTCCAGACCCTTCTCGAACTCCTTGGTGTAATAATCGAACGGGATCGTCTCCGGAATGTACAGGATCGCCTGATAGACGACCGCGCCGTCGGCGCTCACATGCACATGCTTGAGCGGCTTGTCGAAGCCGTAATGCTTCTCGTGGTAGAACGCCTCGTAGTCCTCGGCCGTCAGCTCGCTCTTGTTCTTGCGCCAGATCGGAACCATGCTGTTGACCTGCTGCTCTTCCGTGTACGTCTCGAACTCATCCTCGCTGCCTTCCTTGAGACGGCTGGAGGAAACCTCCATCCGAATCGGATAGCGGATGAAATCGGAGTATTTCTTGATCAGCGCCTTGAGCCGGTAATCGTTCAAATACTCGTCGTAGTTGTCATCCTCGGTATTCGGCTTGATCTCCAAAATGATCTCGGTGCCGACCGAATCCTTGTGCGCGCTCTCGATCGTGTAGCCGTCCGCACCTTCGGAAACCCATTTCCACGCCTCTTGTCCATCCAGCGGCTTCGTGATGACTGTCACGCGGTCGGCGACCATGAAGGCGGAGTAGAAACCGACGCCGAACTGCCCGATGATGTCGCGGCCGTCCTTGGCTTCGTTTTCCTGCTTGAAGGCGAGGGAGCCGCTCTTCGCGATAATGCCGAGATGGCTCTCGAGCTCCTCGCGGTTCATGCCGATGCCGGTGTCCCGAATCGTCAGTGTGCGCGCAGCCTGGTCGGGTATGATTTGGATGAAATAGCTGTCGGGATTGAACGTCAGCTTCTCGTCCGTCAGCGCTTTATAGTAGATTTTATCGATGGCGTCACTGCTGTTGGAGATCAGCTCGCGAAGAAAAATTTCCTTTTGGGTATAGATGGAATTGATCATCATTTCCAAAAGACGTTTGGATTCAGCTTGGAACTGCTTTTTTTCCACTTTGAAATCTCTCCTCTTGGATCGGGTAGATTAGCACTCCGGAATGAAGAGTGCTAAAACTTTATATACCACTCCGCAAATTGGCTTGTCAAGGATTCCCTCTGCTTCTAAGAGGGATCCGATGTTTCAACCAGCTCGACAGAGAGTCCGATATGGGTTGCCCCTGCAAGAGCTCAGCCGCTTGCGCCATAGGCAAGAAGCTCCGCAAAATCTATTCCCCGTCTCTGGTCCCCAGCTCCTTGCCCTTGCCGCTGATCAGCTTGAGCTGATCGTTCTCGTATCCGACTTCGTAGGAAACCTCGAAGCTGCGGGTGGACGTCTTGCCGTCCTGACCATGCTCTTCGGCCGTAATGACGGCTTTGACCACCGCGGAGCGCTCCCCGTCCTTGTCGACCTTGATGCTTTTGATGACGACATTTTTGGTCGGCAGGTAGCCTCGACGGAAATCCTCGTAAGGATCCTGCTTCTTCCAGTTGATTCCCAGCAACGAGTACGCATAGACGTAATCGCCGTTGCTGAGGCTCTCATAGAAACGGGACACAAGATAACCGGCGTAGTCCGTAATGGATTTCTTGCCGGTCAGGGCATTGGTCGCGCTCCCCGGAACGCCGGGCAGCTCCTTCATCGGAGTCTGCGACCATCCCTCGGCCACGGACAGGATATCGGAGATCGGGATGCTGAAGCCGATTTCTCCGTCCTGCATTTCCGCCGAGTTGATGCCGAGCACCATTCCCGTCCGCTGGTCGATGAGCGGCCCGCCGCTGTTGCCGGGAGCGATCGCTGCCGAGATCTGAACCATGTTCCGGTAGGTGTACGGCTTCATCGAGAACGTGCGTCCAAGCCCGCTGATGATGCCCGGAGTCACGGTATTCTGCAATCCGAGCGGGCTGCCGACGGCAATGATGGCATCCCCGACTTCCACCCGCCCGCTGCGCTCCAGGCGCAGCGGCTCCGTTCCCTCCAGATCGGGCACGCGCACGACGGCAATATCGGTATCCGTGCCGATGCCGATCACCTCTCCCGTCAGTTCACGGGCATCGGAAGTCGTGACTCTCACCGTTCTCGATCCCGCCACGACGTGGGCGTTGGTGATTATATCTCCCTTGGCGTTGTACAGAAATCCAGATCCAAGTCCGCTTTCGCTCTGGATGGTGACGGTTTTTTTCTGGATGCGGAAAATAATGTCCTTCAGCGCGGCTGCGTTGCCTGCAGCCGTTCCCTCCGGCGGCGAAACCGCGAGCAGCGGCTCCATGCCCATCTGGCGGGGAATGTACCCGTGCAGCGCCCAGGCCGTACCCGCTCCCGCAAGCAGAACGGCTGCTGCCGCAGCGGCCGCAAGGGACTTGCTCAGCCTCATGGGGTCCCTCCTTTCTTATCCACGCGACAATTAATCGATATACCAAGTCGCGCTAGTAATCGCAACGGACGCCTCGCTCTTGACCGAAGCGTTCTTCTCGGTGAAGGCGGCGCTTCCTCCCGGCTCAATGACCCCGCCGCTTGAAACGGATATCGTGCCGGAGCCGATCTGCACCTCTTCCGAATCCTTCAGGACATAGAAGAGCCGGATGGCGCGGATGCTTCGGGTCGCCTTGCTCTTCAGCCGGCCGGTAATGACGGAACTGCCTTCCTCGCCTATGGAAACGTTCAGCTCCACGATGTCGAATGCATCCGTCTGATTTTGCCGCTGCTCCAGATTGGCCATCTGCATGGCCGCATTCAGGCGCTTGCGCTCCTGCTCCTCGTATTCTTCCTTCTCTTTGTCGATCCGGGCAGACATATCTTGAAGCTTCGACGTGTTTCCCGCATGGCTGATCGTCTCGTCCACAGCGGCGCGGGCGGCAGAGAAGTCCTTCTTCCTCAGCAGCTGCAGCGCCTGGTTGATGCCCATTTCGACCATGCTGTCCAAAATGCGCTGACGCAGCTCAGGCGCCCCGGGAGCCTGGAGTCCGCGCAGCCTCTGGAGCCTCTCCGCCATTTCCCGGATCGTTCCCAGACCGTCCAGCTCGCTCGATACTTGCTGCACGGCCAGCCTTGCCCCCGCTCCTGCCAGCTTGTCGCGGATCGGATCGAACAGCTCTTCGTGTCGGCTGCTCAGCGTCGCCTGCGCTTGGCGCAGCCCGCTTTCCGCCTTCTCCAGGCTGCCCTGGTCGAGCAGCAGCCCCGCCGCCTTGATATCATCGTCGAGCTTGGCGGCCTGACGGACGATGTCGATATCCTTGGCAATGCCGGGATTGCCGGGCCGGGAAGCCGCAGCGAGCTTCAGCAGCTCCTCGGCGTTCCGGTACTGCCCGGCCTTCGCTTCTTTTTCCGCCTGTACATGCCAGGAACGCACCTTGGCGTTGACCTTCCCGTCATGGACGAAGACGACAAGCACGGCCAGACAGCTGATCAGCATAGCAGCAGCCGGCAGCATCCATATCCGGAAGCAGCCTGCCGCCGGTGCGCCCTCCGCAGAGATATCAGAACGTTCGCCCAGAGCCCGCTCAGCCCGCCCGCTTCCTCCGTCCGCCTTGCGGCCGGACTCGCCATCGCGCGACATGCGATTCCATATTTCCTGGGCTTCGCGGTCCTGAAGAGGCTGTGCGCTTGCACCGGCGCCGACATCCTTGATTTTTTCCAGCCATTCCGCCCGTTCGAGGCGGCGCGCCAAAATGGCCGCAGTATGGAGCGGCTTGCCGCAGCGGCTGCAGAACGAAGCTTCGTCGTCCATCGTCGCAAAACCGCAATAAGGACATGCCGTCCGCACTACCCGGCCGCGCTCTCCTTTACTGGTTTCCCTGCTCATCTTCCCAAGCCTCCACCATGTCAACCTGTTCCTATCGGTTTCTCTATCTATTACTAACGGATGAAGTTCCGTAAAAGCAATCGAAAACCAAAAAACCGCCCAGACAAATTCCTGTGCCCCGGACGGTTCATGATTCGGATGACTGCCCTGCTAGCGCAAGCCTACAATAACTCCGTCTCCAGCTTGCTTCTCATATAATCACGTACTGCCTGAGACAAATCCTCGCGTTCCAGCGCCATGTCGATCGTTGCCTGTACGAATCCCAGCTTATCACCTACGTCATGCCGGCGTCCCTGGAACTTAAAGGCATGCATCGGCAGCACGGAATTCAGCTTCTGCAAGCTGTCCGTCAGCTGGATCTCGCCGTTCTTGCCCGGCTCCGCTCTTTCGAGCAGGCGGAATACAGCAGGGTCGAGCACGTAGCGCCCGACGACAGCCCAATTGGAAGGCGCTTCGCCGGGAGCCGGCTTTTCCACCAGGTTCCGGATGCGGGGAAACATGCCTTCCCCTTCCAGATCCGCGATGCCGTATTTGTGGGTCTGATCCCATGGAACTTCCATGACCGAGACGACCGAAGATCCGGTTTCCCGGTAGAAGTTCATCATCTCTCCCAGGCATGGCTGCGGCGAGCGCAGAATGTCGTCTCCCAGCAGCACCGCAAAAGGCTCGTTGCCGATGAAGCTGCGGGCGCAGAGCACTGCATGGCCGAGGCCAAGCGGCTCCCGCTGGCGGACGTAGACGATGTCGGCCAGCTTGGAAATGCTGCGGACGACCTTCAGCGTCTCCTCGTCGCCTCTTGCTTCCAGCTCGTTCTCCAGCTCGACCGATTTGTCGAAGTGGTCTTCGATCGCACGCTTGCTGCGGCCGCTGACGATCATGATGCTCTCGATGCCGGATGCGGCGGCTTCTTCCACGATATATTGAATGGCCGGCTTGTCGATGAGCGGCATCATTTCCTTTGGCTGGGCTTTCGTTGCGGGCAGGAAACGGGTTCCAAGACCTCCTGCAGGTATGATTGCTTTGCGGATATGAGTCAAGTCGGGTCCAACTCCTTCGTCATGATAGGAACATGGCCGGAACCGGCCAAGAAAATGCGATATGTAAATAATCGTTCAGATTCAATTCCGTTGCTTCCAGTTTACCAATTCTTGTCGGAAGGCGCCAGCGGACGTATGAGAGAGCCGCCAAGGGGCACCATTCAGGTATATGCAAGGAGGCGTTCTGCATGATCATAACCGTAAATTTAAGCATTTGCAGGCGAAAGCTGGATGAGCGGCATGGCAGAGACGATTCTGCTGCATGTGAAGCAGGCCCGCATCCTTGAAGGACAGGCATTTGTATACTGTATCCATACGACGGCGGGAATAACCATTCCATACGACGGCGGGAATAACTATTCCAGCCATAGCCGATCCTGACGCGATACCCGATGTCCTCGTCCGGCAGAACGCCATCTGTCCCGTGGTTCTGCCAATTCGACCGCCGCGCGAAGAATCCATCCTATTCGGCTTTCTCCGGAATGATTCAGCCCTAAAACAAATCCGTTGTCTTATACTCAAATTTGAATATAATAAGAATGGATCTTAATTTGCAGGAGAAAGAAGGAATGAATTCCATGTCGGAGACAGGCTCGCGCCAGACCCGATTCGTCGTAGCCGGCCTCATGCTCGCTATTCTGATGTCAGCCATGGACAACACGATCGTCGCTACCGCCATGGGGCGGATCGTCGATGATCTCGGCGGGTACGACCAGCTCGTATGGGTGACATCCGCTTATATGATCGCCCTCATGGCAGGCACGCCGATTTTCGGCAAGCTGTCGGACATGTACGGCCGCAAGCGGTTCTTCATTTTCGGCATCATCGTGTTCCTGCTCGGCTCCGCGCTGTGCGGCACGGCGGGCAGCATTACCCAGTTGAGCGTGTACCGGGCCATCCAGGGCATCGGCGGCGGAGCACTCATGCCGATTGCGTTCACGATTGTATTCGATATTTTCCCGCCGGAGAAGCGCGGCAAGATGTCCGGCCTGTTCGGAGCCGTATTCGGCATCTCGAGCATTTTCGGACCGCTGCTCGGCGCGGTCATCACCGATCATATCGGCTGGGAGTGGGTGTTCTACATTAATATCCCGCTCGGCATTCTCGCTCTGATCTTCATCGGGACCTATTACAAGGAATCCCTCTCCCATTCCAAACAGCGCATCGACTGGGTCGGCGCGTTCACTCTCGTCGGAGCCATCGTCTGCCTCATGTTCGCCCTGGAGCTGGGAGGCCAGAAATACGCTTGGGATTCCGGCATGATTCTCGGCCTGTTCGCCGGATTCGTCGTGCTGCTGGCGGTGTTCCTGTATACGGAAACGAAAGTCGCCGAGCCGATCATCTCGTTCAAAATGTTCCGCAAGCGGCTGTTCGCCAGCAGCGTGCTGACTTCCTTGTTCTACGGCTCGACTTTCATCATCGCCACGATCTATATTCCGATCTTCATCCAAGGCGTGTACGGCGGCTCGGCGACCAACTCCGGCCTGCTGCTCATGCCGATGATGATCGGCTCCGTCGTCGGCAGCCAGGTCGGCGGCTTCCTGACAACCAAGCTGAGTTTCCGCTCCATCATGATGATCTCGGCGGTGTTCTTCCTGGCCGGTGTCGTCTCTCTCGGCTTCATCAGCCCGGATACCGCCCGCTTCGTCGTGACGCTGGAGATGATCCTGCTCGGCTTCGGCGTCGGCTACTCCTTCTCCGTGCTGAACATGGCCGCCATCGACGGCTTCGACATGCGCCAGCGCGGGGCTGCTACCGCCACGACGACGTTCATGCGCTCCCTCGGCATGACGCTCGGCATTACGATCTTCGGCATCATCCAGCGCAACATCTTCACCTCGCACCTGGAAACCGCGTTCGGAGGCAAGGCGCCGATCGGCGGCGGAGGCGGCGGCAACCAGCAGTTCCTTACGCCTGAAGGCCGCAAGGAAATCCCGGCCGAGGTGCTGAACAAAATCGAAGCCGCGCTCGCGACTTCCATCTCCCACACCTTCCTGTGGGCGCTTATCCCGGCCGTAGCCGCCGTCGTCATGGTCCTGCTCATGCCGGGCACCCGCATGACGATGACCCGCAAGCCTGAGGCCAAGCAAGAGCTCCGCACAGATTAACCCCGGCCGGCCGCGTTTCCCAGCCAGCCAGAAAGGTCCCTGAAAAGGGGCCTCTTTTCATTTCAGCCGCTTTCGGGAGCCGTCCTTGACAGTCGATCGCGAATTCATTATATTTAATACTAGATAATAATTATTATAAATAAGGAGCTGATCTGCATGACCGCCACATCCGCTGCAGCCGTCCCGTCCGTTGCTCAAGTCCTCAATCTCCAACTGGCCAATTGGAGCATCCTGTATGTGAAGCTTCACCAATACCACTGGTATGTGAAAGGCCCCCAATTTTTCACCTTGCACGATAAGTTCCAGGCTCTCTACGAAGAAGCCGCCATTCATGTCGACGAGCTCGCGGAGCGGCTGCTGGCGGTCGGAGGCAAGCCGCTGGCCAGCATGAAGGCTTATTTGGAGACGGCTACCGTCCAGGAAGCGGCCGGCAGCGAATCCGCCATCGCTATGGTCCGGTCGGTCTCGGCCGACTTCAGGAGCATGATCGGCGAGCTCAAGGAAGGAATGGCCGCCGCTCAAAGCCACCAGGACGAAACGACGGCCGATATGCTGCTGGCCATCCATACGTCGCTGGAGAAGCATGTCTGGATGCTGGATGCCTTCGCAGCCGAATAAACGCGGCCGATGAAATGATGGGTGCCTTCGAAGCCGAATTAGCGCGGGATTGGTGCCGGATGCCTTCGAAGCCGAATTAGCGCGGCATTGGGTGCCGGATGCCTTCGAAGCCGAATTAGCGCGGCATTGGGTGCCGGATGCCTTCGAAGCCGAATTAACTCAAAAGCTGCCATGCCTGTCACCAGTATGAAAAAAGCAGGCGTTCGCCGCAGCCAAAGCGGTAAATCAATTCACATGACGATCCTTGCCGGCCGCTTGGTGTAGCGGTTCGCATAGCTCGAAGCGCAGTAAGCCTCCGGCTTGACGCGGGGCACGTAGTTGCCGATCGTCTCCACGCGGGCGATCATCTCCTGGACGTACAGATGGGTCGGATTGAGGCAAGGCTCCGTCCCGGCATCGATATCGATGAACGTCCGGAGCTCGGCTCCCTGGTATACGTAAGGCAGAATCAGATCTTCCATCCCGGGCACGATTCGATGCTCCTCCAGATAAGCGGCCATCTCCTGGGAGAGAGAAGTCTCGAAGGCCAGCTTCTCGCGGATCGAGGCCAGCTCTCTGTTCAGCACGAAGGGCCTGTAGCACGCCCAGGCTCCTTTGCCCACCCGTCTCAGAACGAGGCCCGTAATGAATTTGGTGTGGTTCGGATGAACCTGGGAGTCCGTTCCGATGGCAAAATGATACGCTGCCCGCGGATCCTCCCTTATGAAAGACATCATCCGCTCGGCGACCTCGCCCAAGGTCAGATGCTGCTCCTTGACGTTGTGAAATCGAAGCCTGTTGCGGTAATCATGGGATTCCGGCTGTCTCTTGGACTTCGTCACGCTAGCTCTCACCCGCCCTCGCTGTCTACCGTCAGCTTATGCTTGGATAGCGGCGCCTATGAACCGGCCCAAGCAGCAGGCGCTCCTCCGTCCGGCGCTGCGGCAAGGCGTCGTCCGGCCTGCAGTGCTGCTCAGCAAGCCGACGCCGGCAATGCTCAACCATAGTAGAGGACTGTCCAATCGCGGGAGCCGGCTGGAATAGGCGCCGTTCCCGGCCTCCTGTTTCCTGTCGAGGCCAAGCCGGCTCCCCTCTTGCTCGCTGCGTTCGACAGACCGCTGCATCGGATAAAAAAACAGCCGCATCCAAGCCTCGCCGAAACGAGGGCAGGATGCGGCTGTTCGATGCATGTCGTCAAACGAGGGAGATAAGGGAGGAAGCGACCTTCTCCCCGTTCCAGAGAGCGCTCAGCTCCTCGCCGTCCCGAAGCGCGGCGACGCCGGCCGGCGTGCCGGTGAAGATGATGTCTCCCCGGCGCAGGCCGTAACGGCTGCCGATATGCTCCGCGAGCACGTCCGGCTTGAAGATCATATCCCTGGCGTTGCCCAGCTGGGCGACCTCGGTGCCGCGCAGCAAGGCGAAGTCGGCGGCCTCCAAGCCGGCCATGCCCGGATAAGGCCGCCACGGGCCGATCGGGGCCGAGTTCCGGAAGCCTTTGGCGGCGAGCCATGGATGGCCTTTCTCCTTGAGCCTGCTCTGCACGTCGCGCAGCGTCAGGTCGAGGCCGAGCGCCATCGCGTCGAACAGCTCGTCGGCTCCGACTCCCGGCTCCCAGTGTCGTCCCGCGCGAAGCACGATCTCCAGCTCGAAATGCACCTCGCCTTCCCCGCCCGGAAGCTCGACGGCTCTTCCGTCCATCGGAATGAGCGAATGGGTCGGCTTGGTGAACACCATCGGGGATTTCGGCACTTCGTTGCCGAGCTCAAGGGCATGCAGCCGGTAGTTGCGGCCGATGCAATAGATGTTGCGTACGGACTCCAGGCTGTAGTCTTCATAGGCACTCATGCAAGGTCAGCTCCTGTTCTTCGCTTTTTGGGCTTCGATTTGTTCCGCAAGCTCGTTCAGATAGGTCCAGCGCTCCATCAATTCCTCCAGCTTCGCCTCCAGGCTCTCCTGTCGGGCCATGAGTTCCTGCAGGCGAACCGAATCGCTTCCCGAGACGCCCATATCCTCTTGGACACGCTCCAGCTCGGATTCCGCCTCCGCGATGCGGCCGTCGATCGCCTCGAAATCCTTCTGCTCCTGGTAAGACATGCGCAGCTTGGATTCCTTGCGCGGAGCTTCGGCCGTCCCTCCCGCCTGGGCGGCGGACGGAGATGGAGCAGTCGGCTTGGTGGACGCGTCCTGGGGACTTCCCTTCTTCTGAGCCTGCTCTTCGTAATCCGAATAGTTGCCGGTATGCTCGGTGATGGCGCCGTCCTCGAACGCGAAGATCCGGTCCACCGTCCGATCCAGGAAGTACCGGTCATGGGAGACGACCAGCACGACGCCGGGGAAGTCGTCGAGGTAATCCTCGAGCACGCCGAGCGTCGCGATATCGAGATCGTTGGTCGGCTCGTCGAGCAGCAGCACGTTCGGAGCGCCGCTCAGGATGCGCAGCAGCTGCAGGCGGCGCTTCTCCCCGCCCGACAGCTTGGAGATCGGCGACCATTGCATCGCCGGAGGGAACAGGAACCGCTCCAGCAGCTGCCCGGCGCTGATCGTCGTGCCGTCGCCGGTGCGGACCTGCTCCGCCTGCTCGCGGATGTATTCGATGACGCGCATCGACTCGTCCATTTCCTCATGCTCCTGCGAGAAATAACCGAGCTTGACGGTCGGGCCGAGCACGACCTGTCCGCTGTCCGGCTCCATCCGGCCGGCGATCAGCTTCAGCAGCGTCGACTTGCCGCTGCCGTTGCGCCCGATGATGCCGACTCTGTCTTCCGGCACGGCGATGTAGCTGAAGCCGTTGATCAGCGACCGGTCTCCATAACCTTTGCTCACGTCCTCCAGCTCGATGATCTTGCGCCCCAGCCTGGAGGATGCGACGGACAAGTCCAGCTTACCGGAAGCCTTGCCCGGCCCCGCCTCCTTGAGCGCCTCGAAGCGCTCGATCCGCGCCTTCTGCTTCGTCGAGCGCGCTTTGGCGCCGCGGCGGATCCAGGCGAGCTCGTTGCGCAGCAGATTCTGGCGCTTGGACTCGCTCGCCGCCTCCCGCTCCTCGCGCTCCAGCTTCAGCTCCAGGAACCGGCTGTAGTTGGCCGTATAGAAGAAAGCCCGGCCCTGGTCCAGCTCGATGACGCGGTTGCTGACCCGATCAAGGAAGTAGCGGTCATGCGTCACCATGAGCAGCGCGCCGCGCCGCTTTTGCAGCATGCTTTCCAGCCATGCGACAGACTCGTTGTCGATATGGTTGGTAGGCTCGTCCAGAATGAGCACATCGGATGGCGACAGCAGCGCGGCGGCCATCGCCACCCGCTTGCGCTGGCCTCCGGACAGCGTGCCGAGCTTCGCCTCGTAGCTCGTTATGCCGAGCTTGGAGAGAGCCGTGCGGGCATCGCTTTCCAGTTGCCAAGCATCCTGCTCGTCCATGGCCGCGTTGGCCCGGAGCAGGCGTTCCTGCAGCGCCGCATCCGAGCTGCTGCGCTCAAGAGCCTCCAGCGCCGCCGCGTAGTCACGCACGGCCCGCAGCTGCGGCGAATCCCCGCTGAGCACATGCTCAAGCACGGTTTCCTCCGGATCGAACTCCAAGTTCTGGAGCAGCATCCGCACGCTGACTCGCGGCGGAATGACGACGCTGCCGCTGTCGGCGGGCTCGATACCCGCAATCGCCTTCAGAAACGTCGACTTCCCTGTTCCGTTCACTCCGATGATGCCGATTTTATCGCCGTCGGATATTCCGAAGCTTACGTCTTCAAACAGTTTTTTCTCCCCGTAGGTTTTGGAAAGATGCTCTACCGATAACAGATGCATATCAGGCCCCGACTTTCTTGTTTTCTCGTACTTCCATCATACCACAACTTGGCGGCTGCGCAGCCGCCGTCCGATTCCGGAAGCGGAGGACGGGAAGCCCAAAAGCCGGCTCGGTCCGTACATTCCCCTCGGCCGCCTCCGGTCCAAAGGCCGGCTCCCTGTATGGAAGCTACGCGGCGAAGCCCTCTCCCTACGCCTTTGCCAAACCCGCTCTTGTTTAGAAAAAAATCATTTCCATGTCAGCTCTATCTTCATTTTCTGTTCATTTTGACAAAGTAGGATAAGACGTAAGACGTAATCCTTGAAGCGAGGTGGATTCGATGAAGCGGCAAATCGGCAAATGGAGAAAGTGGCAAATCGGCGCCGGCGGAGCGGCAGCCCTGTTCGTTTTGTTCAGTACCGTGCATAACAGCTCGGCTTTTCAGGAAAAGATCCTGTCCGGGAGAACGACATCCGGCGGTTCGGATTCCACCTTCGCCAATCCGGACAAGCTCATGGAGGATTGGCAATCGGGAAGCCCGGATGGCAGCGGCTCTGCCGATGGATCAGCCGGAAGGCCCGCGGGCAGGCATGGCATGAGAGGCGGCTCCTTCCCGTCCGATGGAGCGGCAGGCGGCGGCTGGAGCCAATCCGACAGCGGCGGGGGCATGGGCTCCCGCTCCGGAGGGTCATGACCATGCCGGCCGAATCCCGAATCACGTTGAGGGCGATGAACACGGACATATCGGCCATTCTCCGCTGGCCTGACGATCGGACTCCCGATACGCCGGCCTATCATGCGCTGGTCGGCCGCTGGTTCCGCGATGTCGAGGCGAGGTTCAGCCGTTTTTTGCCCGGCAGCGAGCTCAGCGCCCTCAACCGGACTGCCGGCTCCTGGCAGTTCGTATCGCCGATGATGGAGGAGGTGCTGTCACTGGCGCTCGAATGCAACCGGCAGACGGGCGGCGCCTTCCACCCCGGCTTGCTCCGCCAGCTGCAGCGGGAGGGCTATCGCCGCTCCTTCGAGCATGCTGACACCTTCACCGAAGCCTTCGCGAAAGCGGAAGCCTTCGAATCTGCCGAAGCCTCCGGGCAAGCGGGAATCCACCCGGATACGGGCCGTCATGCCGCAGCTATTGCCGACGCCGAGCCGTTCGAGCTGGACGGACGCATGGGCGCGGTTCGGCTCGCACCCGGCTGCGAGCTCGATCTCGGCGGCATCGTCAAAGGCTGGGCCGCCGACCGGCTCGCCGGCTGGCTGCGCCGGCGGCACGGCTTTCCCGCCGGCATCGTCAACGCCGGAGGAGACCTCAGCGTATGGCAGGAAGACAAGGACGCCCCTTTCTCTACGATCGCCATCGAGGATCCCTGGGACACCGGCAGGGATGCGGCGCGCCTGTCGCTGAAGCACGGAGCCGCAGCAACCTCCTCGACCTTGAAGCGGCGCTGGGGGAAAGACGAATCCGGCCTTCATCATCTCATCGATCCCCTTACCGGGCGCAGCGCTGCCAGCGGCATCGTCCAGGCGACTGTCGCCGGAGCGGAGGCGGCCGAATGCGAAGCCTGGGCCAAAACCTTCTGCATCTGCGGATTGGAAGAAGGCACGGCCCGGATGAAGCTCGGCGCTCCCGGCTGCGAGGCCGCCGTCATCACGGATAAGCGCCAGCTGATCCTGATCCCTTCCCGGAATCCCGGACGCTTCGTCTGGGAGCCCGGCACACTGGCAATCCAGGAGGCGACGATATGATCCAATGGATGGTGGAATGGCCAACTTGGCAGTTGACGAGAATCGCCGGCATCGCGGCTTACCTCGCCCTGTTCGGAGGCATGTCGCTGGGCATCTTGTACGGCTATCCCTTTTTGAAGGGAGCGTCGAAAATCTCGGTCTACCGCTGGCACAGCCGGCTGACGGTCGCCGGCACGGCGATCGCCCTGCTCCATGCCGCCGTGCTCGTCATTGATACGTACACGCCGTTCACCTGGGGAGAGCTGCTCCTTCCATTCACCGCGCATGACCATCCTGTTCTGTACGGCATCGGAAGCATCGCCCTGTACGGCATGCTGCTCCTCATCCTCACGACGGATCTGCGCCCTCGCCTCAAGCGGCCTCTATGGCTCGCGATCCATATGCTCGCGTATCCTATGTTCGCCGCCGCCCTGCTGCATGGACTGCTGGCCGGAACCGACAGCTCGCTTGGCGTCGTTCAAGGGATGTACGCCGTGACCGGGGGAGCGACGCTTCTCCTGTTCTGCGGACGCCTCATCCCCCGCAAGCCCGGAGCCCGTGCGGAAGTCCTTCCCGGTCCGCGCAGGCCGGATGGAAGCCGCCGGCATCAAGCTTCCCGCGGCTCCGATGCAAGCTGAGGAAGTTTCAGCCGCCGGATTGCAGGCAACAGTTACGGCTGCACATTTTTCCGTTATTCCTGTCCATTCACTTCGGCTGTGAAACTACCCGTACGCAATCTCTTCCATATCTTCGGCTTCATCCGCACGCTCGCCTCCCATATCCGCATCGGCAGGCGCTGAGCTCCGTGCAAGAAGGTGTTTCGTTTGACCCTATGAAAAAAGGGACTGTCCCCGGTCATTTTCATGACTTACGGGACAGTCCTTTTTGAATTCCTATCGCATCACGCCCGAACCTTGAAAGAAGAGCTTGGAACTGGATCTGCTCAAATCCATGTATCGGCCCTGATTTGTTTAGGTGTCGAACAATTCCTCATCCTTTTCCCCTATCAAAAAAAAGCCCCATCACGTTCCTATGACGGGGCGGAGCCACCTGCCTATTTCTTTCTCAGCGCTTGCCCGTCATCTTCTCCGGACGGACCCACTCGTCGAACTGCTCGGAAGTGAGCAGGCCGCTCTTGATGGCGCTCTCCTTGAGCGTCGTGCCTTCCTTATGCGCCTGCTTGGCGATCTTGGCCGCGTTCTCGTAGCCGATATGCGGGTTGAGCGCCGTCACGAGCATCAAGGACTGATCCAGATTGTGCTTCAGCGTGTCGAGGTTCGGCTCGATGCCGACGGCGCAATGCTCGTTGAACGAGAGCATGGAGTCGGAGAGCAGCACGACGGATTGCAGGAAGTTGTAGGCGATGACCGGCTTGAACACATTCAGCTCGAAGTTGCCTTGGCTGGCCGCGAAGCCGATCGCCGCATCGTTGCCCATGACCTGGCAGGCGACCATCGTAATGGCTTCGCACTGCGTCGGGTTGACCTTGCCCGGCATGATGGAGCTGCCCGGCTCGTTCTCAGGGATCGTGATCTCGCCGATGCCGCTGCGAGGGCCGCTGGCGAGCCAGCGCACGTCGTTGGCGATCTTCATCAGATCGGCCGCAAGGCCCTTGATCGCGCCATGCACCCAGACGATCTGGTCGTGGGACGTCAGGGAATGGAACTTGTTCGATGCCGTCACGAAGTTATGGCCGGTAATCTCGGCCACCTCGGCCGCCACCTGCACCGCGAAGTCCGGATGCGCGTTGATGCCGGTGCCGACCGCCGTGCCGCCGAGCGCGAGCTCGCGGATGGCGTCGACGCTGCTCGTCAGCATCCAGGACGATTTCTCCAGCATCGCTTCCCAGCCGCTGATTTCCTGGCCGAGCGTGATCGGCGTCGCATCCTGCAGATGCGTGCGGCCGATTTTGACGATGTCGTCGAATTTGACGCTCTTCTCGTGCAAGGTCGCCTTGAGCACCTCGAGCGCCGGCAGCAGGGAGGTCGATACCGCGATGACCGCCGCGATATGCATCGCCGCCGGGAACGTATCGTTGGAGCTCTGCGAACGGTTCACGTCGTCGTTCGGGTGGATGCGCACCATGGAGCCTTCCGCCTCCAGCAGCTGGTTCGCGCGGCGGGCGATGACCTCGTTGCAGTTCATATTGGTCTGCGTGCCGCTGCCCGTCTGCCATACGACGAGCGGGAACTCCCCGTCATGCTTGCCTTCGAGGATCTCGTCGGCCGCGCGGCAGATCGCGTCGGCTTTCTCCGGCTCGAGAACGCCAAGCTTCCGATTGGCCTGAGCCGCCGCTTTCTTCACATATGTCATCGCTTTGACGACTTCAAGCGGCATCTTCTCCCAGCCGATCTTGAAGTTCTCGCGGCTGCGCTGTGTCTGCGCGCCCCACAGCTTGTCCGCGGGAACCTTGATTTCGCCCATCGTGTCCTTCTCAATCCGGTATTCCATGATTCCATTCCGCCTCTCTCAAGTCGATAAACCGCTTACCTTCACTCACCCATTTTACCCAATCCGAGCGTCTGCCGCCAGCGGGCTTGCCCCGCGGCGCGCTCAGGCCTTGGCGTCCCGGTAGGCTTGGACGTAAGCCTGGGCCTGCCGCTCGATAAGCGAGTAATCCCCCTGCTTGACCGCTTCCTTGGTCAGATCTCCGCCGATGCCGACCGCGACCGCGCCAGCCTTCACCCACAACGCCAGATTGGCCAGCGACACGCCGCCCGTCGGCATGATGTTCGCTTGCGGAAGCGGGCCTTTGACGGCCGTAATCATATCCGGACCGAACGCGCTTCCCGGGAACAGCTTGACGATGTCGACTCCAAGCTCCATCGCGGTCTGGATGTCCCGGATCGTCATCGTTCCCGGCATGACCGGCACCGCATAGCGGTTGCACAGAGTGATCGTGTCCGGATTGACAGCCGGCGCAACGACGAATTCCGCGCCGCTCAGAATGGCCGCGCGGGCGGTCTCCGGATCCAGCACGGTTCCGACGCCGATGATCGCGTAGGTATCCGATGCGGGATCCGCCTTGCTGGAATACTCTGCGGCCAGCTGCTGGATCGCCTGCAGCGCCATCGGCACGGTCATCGTAATTTCGATCGCCTTGATCCCCCCGCGGATGGCATGCCTCGCCATGCGGGCGACCTCCTCCGCCGAATCTGCGCGCAGCACGGCCACGACGCCCGCTTCCGCGATTGCTTGAGTCACTCTCAGTTTGTTAAGCATGTCAGCTTCCTCCCCGATTCTTATGCTCTTAGAGCCTCGGCGGCCGGCCTCGTCATGCTGCCGGCCGTGCGGCGATCGCCGCACGGCTGCTTCCCCGCCTCCGGATCCTACAGCCGCCTGGAACAGGCAACTGTAGGAATCGCTTTCTTCCATTGTCTCACTAGCCCGTCGCCACCGTCAATCATCGAAGCTATCCACAGAAAAGCCTCTTCCAGATGGAAGAGGCCGAATCATTTTTTATCCACAAGGGGACAATCACCATCAAAAAAGCCTTTATGGATCCATATTTTCAGCATTGCAAGCTAACCGGTCAAGTTATCCCTACAACCCTGTGGATATTGTGGATATCAATTGTGCATATGTGCATAGTTTGGGGGATAACTTTTTTCGAGCCCGCATCCCCGCTTTACAAACAAGTAAGGATAACCGGTCCCTGCTCGGTTATTGCCACCGTATGCTCGTATTGCGCCGACCAGGAACGGTCGCTCGTCCGGGCCGTCCAGCCGTCATGGGCAATCCATACTTCCGACCCGCCTGCCGTCAGGATCGGCTCGACGGTCAGCACCATGCCGGGCTGCAGAACCGCTCCGCTGCCGCCTCTGCTGACATGGTTCACCTCCGGCGGCTCGTGGATGGAACGTCCGATCCCATGCCCCGCGAAGCTGGACACGACCGAATGCCCCGTCTCCTTCGCCGACTGGACAACCGCGGCGCCGATGTCGCCGATCCTGCGCCCGACCCGGCATTGGCCGATCCCCCTCAGCATCGCCTGCCGGGCGCCCGCCATAAGCGACTGCACGCCGGGACCGCCCTTTCCGATCGCATAGGTCCAAGCCGAGTCGGCCTTCCAGCCGTCCACATCCGCAACCATGTCGATCGTCACGATATCCCCCTCCTGAAGCGGCTCCGCATCCGGGAATCCGTGGCAGACGACCTCTCCTACAGACGCGCAGGTCGCATAAGGATAGCCTCTGTATCCCTTCTGAGCCGGGTAAGCCCCATGCTCCGCCATCAGCCGTTCAACGAAACGGTCGATCTCAAGCGTCGTGACGCCGGGCGCGATCCGCTTCGCGATCGCATCGTGGCATAACGCGACGACTCGTCCCGCGCGGCGGATCCTGCCGATTTCCTCTTCCGATTTCCATTCCGCCATGGCTGATGCCTCCGCTCTTCGTCCAAGATCGCCATCCAAGCTCCCTCGATCTATGCTATTCGGAAGAGCCGCGCCTCATTCCGCCGCCTGATTCCACGCAAAAAAGACCCGGAACTCCGCAGGGGGAGTATCCAGGCCTGGTATATGATAGGCTCGCTTGTTCTAGCTCACGGAGGAATTCATTCTGTCCATTTCATGCTCAACCAGTGACGTCAGCTCATCCTCATATCCGCCGGTGATGCGGTATTTGCGGATGTAATCCTTAACGAACTTCCGCGGATCCTTGGGCTGAAAAATTCTCGTGAGTTCCTTGAGGCTTTCCTTGACTTCATTCTGGCTGTGCTTGGCCATGAAATCTCCTCCTCTAACGCTGGATGTCCATCCGAAACTTCGGATTCGAGAACGTGCAGGTATCCCTATGGTGCAGATACTCCATGGCAGTTAAGCGAATGTTTGTATTTTTCACACTATTATATCACTTCATGCATCAGGTTGGAAGCAAATTCCCATTCATTCCTGCGGAGGGACTTCTTTATCGTTCGGTTCCTCCTGAAATTTACGGCTGTCCCGCAAGGACGCCTCGGCCTTGCTCAGGCCCTGGTCCGGATTCTGGCGGCGGTACAAGCGCAGGTAGGCCGCGACGCCGACGACAGCTGCCACGACGCCGAATGCAAGCGTCAGAGCCGTCACCCATCCTTCAATCACCATGCCGCCGCCCCCGCTTCTCCAGTAAATGTCATTACGGAAAAGTATATCGGAAAGGTAAGGCGCTTACAACAGCGGCACCCCGTGCCGTTCCCTCATCTCCCTCTGCAGCCGGCGATCGCCGAAACCGCATCAATTCCCCATCCTTCAAGGATTATCGACAGGAATGGACAAGCTTTTCAGTTTTTTTACCCTGCGTGTCCGCCAATCAAACGCTAAATGACGAACGGAATGAAGATCATCGGCTTTGCATCGCTCTCCTTTCCTTCATCCGTCGCCAGAGGGATGGGTTGGCCCATCTTCGAGCGTCTATCCCATTGTATGAGCGGAGGAATGGAAAAAAACCGGAAGATGCGCTTCCGGCTTGGATGACGGCTCTGCCGCGGGTCAGCTGCTGCGGATGATCGGAAGGCCGACGAAGCCCGTCGTTCCTTTACCGAGCTCGCTTTCGTAATACATTTTGCCATGATGGTTCTCGACGATCTTGTACGTCATGACAAGGCCCAGCCCGGTTCCTCTCGCTTTGGTGGAGAAGAACGGCTCGCCCAGCTTGGCCAGCTTCTCCGGAGGGATGCCGGAGCCCTGGTCGATGATTCGGGTCCAGGCCATGTTGTCCTCGCCGATAGAAGCCTTCACCTGAATGATGCCTCCGGAGCCCATGGCTTCGATGCTGTTCTTGATCAGATTGATGAACACCTGCTTCAACTGGTTGTCCACCCCTTGCACGAGCATGTCGTTCTCCGGCATTTCCAGCTCCAGCTGCACATTGTTCATGGTCGCCTGAGCCTCGATCAGCATCACGACATCCCGGAGCACGGTTCCCAGCGCGACGGGATGGAAGTCGACCGCCTGCGGCTTGGAGAGGACGAGCAGCTCGCTGACGATCTGCTCGATCCGCTCCAGCTCCATCGCCATGATGGAGATGTAATTGCGCCGGTTGTCTTCCTGCATCAGCTTCGTGAACCCTTTGAGAGAGGTGAGCGGATTGCGGATTTCGTGGGCGATGCCGGCCGCCAGCTGGCCGACGGCTCCGAGCATCTCCGACTTGCGGAGCATCTCCTCCGTCGTCTTGCGGTCGGTGATGTTCTCGGAGATCTTCATGTAGTGGATCGTCTCGCCGAGCTTCACGATCGGCACCAGCCTCGCTTGCTCCCAGTAGACCGCTCCATCCTTGCCGATGCCGGCCAGCTCGCCCTCCCAGATCTCGCCGCGCTTGAGCTTTTCCCAGATGTCCGCGAAGCTGCAGCCGCTCGCCTGCCAGTCATCGAGAGACTCCAGATGCCTGCCGTAGATGCTCTCCGACGTCTCGCCCGTCAGGTCCTGGAACTGCCTGTTGGCGTAGAGGATGCCTCCTTCAAGGTCGGAGATGACGACGAGGATCGGGCTTTGCTCGATCGCATACGAGAGGCGCAGCAGCTCCTCGTTGGCTTCCTTCAGCTCGGTGATGTCCACCAGCGTGATGATGACGCCTTTGGTCAGATGCTCCAGCGTCCGGTAAGGCATCATCCGCATCTTGTACCAGCGCCCGCTGCGGCTTTTGATTTCCTTCTCCAGCGAACGGAGCGACTGCAGCACCCTGGAGGCGTCCTCCACGAACTGGCCATAGTAGAATTGATGCGAAATATGGTGGAACGGCCGCCCGATGTCCACATCGAGAAGATGGATCTCCTTGGTCACAGCGGGAGTGAAGCGGCGGATGCAGAACTGAGTGTCCAGGAAGATCGTGCCGATCTTGGTGCTGACAAGGAACAGGTCCATGTCGTTGTTCAGCTCCGTCAGCTCCTGGATTTTGAACTGATACTCGGTGTTGATCGTCACCAGCTCTTCATTGACCGCCTGCAGCTCCTCGTTCGTGCTCCGCAGCTCCTCGTTGGAGGCGATCAGCTCCTCGTTCGTGCTCTGCAGCTCTTCATTGGAAGCCTCCAGCTCCTCGATCGCCGACTGGAGCTTGTCCTCGGTAGAGTGGAGCTGCTGCTCCAGCCATACCATCTGCCGGCGGACGCTGTCGTTCAGATCGATGGAAGCGGTCGGAACTTCATCCAGCTCGGGGGCGAGCTCCAGGATGATCAGCATGCTGCCGGCGAACGCCGCTCCGCTCTTCGAGAACGGACGCACGGTCACGTTGATCCGCTGTTCTCCCGACGCCGTCTGCACGACCAGATGGCGGAACACGACCTCATCCAGCCCGGAGCGGATCTGCTGGACGGCGGTCATGACCGCGACGGCAAGCCCCGGCTCCAGCATCTTCTGCAGGCTCCATGAAGGCCTGCCTTCCATCGGGGACAGGAACGGCTGCACATTGCCGGTCAAATGCTGGATGTCCAGCTTCTCGTCCACCAGCAGGGAAGGAGGCATATGCTCGTTCACGTATGTACTGTAGAACTGGCTCTGGCGGCGGTTCTCCTGCGCATTCGCCCCAGCCTGCTGCTTGCGCCGCTCCCTCATCTCGCTCGGCGTGGACAGCCTCCTGGCTCCGTCCATGAGCAGCGCAGCGCCGGACGCGCTGCTTTTGCGCTGGCTCTTGTGCCGGAATATGTTCCACTTGCCGTTGGAGGACTCGAACAGATGGTCCTGCCTGCCGACTGTCTCGCTCGGCCCCAGGAACAGAAAGCCACCGGGAGTCAAGGCGAAGTTGAACAGCGACAGCACCTTCTGCTGCATCTCCGGCTGCAGGTAGATGAGCATATTGCGGCAGCTGATGAGATCGAGATTGCTGAACGGCGGATCCTTCGTCAGGTTGTGGGGTGCGAACACGATCAGCCGCCTCAGCTCGCGCGTGACCTGATACGTGTCGCCATGGCGGACGAAGTATTTGTCGAGCCGCGCCTTGGACACCGAGGTCCCGATCGACAGCGGATAGACGCCATGGTTGGCGTAATCGATGGACTGCTTGTCCACATCGGTGGCGAAGATGCGGACGCTGAACCGGTTCTGCGCGCCTTCCTGCTCCAGCACTTCGAGGGCGAGCATCCCGATGGAGTACGCCTCCTCGCCAGTCGAGCAGCCGGCCGTCCAGATCCGCAGCTCGGTGCTCTTGTTCAGCAGCTTGGCGCGGACCAGCTTGGGCAGCACCTTTTCCCGGATGATGTCGAACGCTTCGGGATCGCGGAAAAAGTGGGTGACGTGGATGAGCAGATCCTGCCTCAGCGCCAGCACCTCTTCCTCCCTCGTCTCCAGCAGAAGCTCATAGTCGGCCAGAGTTCCCGTCCCTGCCTCGGCCATCCGCTTCTCGATCCTCCGCAGCAGGCTGTTCCTCTTGTAAAAGCTGAAATCGATGTTCGTCCGCTCCCTCACCCTCTCCAAAATCTTGGCGAGCAGCGCCTCCGAATCGTTCAAGGCGGCGGCCTGAACAGCATAGCCGGCGCTAGGAATCAAGGAAGAGGGGAATTTGAGCTTGGATGCGATCTTATCGGGAGCGAGCACGAAATCGACATGTCCGCTGTCAATGGCGCTGCGAGGCATGCCGTCGAACTTCGCCGACTCCTCGTTCTGGGCGAACACGATCCCGCCGCTGCGTTTTACAGCTGCAATGCCCCTCGTTCCGTCCGTGCCCGTACCGGACAGCACGACGGCAATCGCCTGCTGGCCCTGATCGGCCGCAAGCGAATGGAAGAAATAGTCGATCGGGTAATGGATCTCGTCGGGATGCGGATCCGAAAGCCATAGATGGTTCTTTTTCAAGGAAAGCGATTTGCGCGGAGGAACGAGATAGATCGTGTTCGGCTCAACCTCCATGCCGTCGCGGGCGAGATGGATCTCCATCCGCGTATATAAAGAGAGAATCTCGTTCATGAGGCTCTTGTGATCGGGCGACAAATGCTGAATGACGACAAAGGCAAGACCGGTCTCCGGACTTGCCTGCTGGAAGAAATGCTTCAAGCCTTCCAGTCCTCCCGCCGAGGCGCCGATGCCGACGATTCGGACCGGTTCGGCGTTGCAGAGCGGGATTTCGGAATGCTGGCTGTCGGAAGGTATCTTGGTCATGTCGTCCCTCCTTGGTTGAGCGCTTGGACGGAAATGGGGCTGCGAAGGATAAAAGCCGGCCCTATCAGTCGCCCTGTCCGGAGATAAATAGCTTATAGTGTATTCTCCGCAAGACTTCTGTTTCCTCTTACCCAGCAAAAAGTCCAAATGATTCCGTTTATTCGGCATTAATACCGGATATTCGTCTTTTTTTGCGATGGAAAGGCTCGTCCGGCTTGAGGTAAACTTCAACAAGGATTGGATCTTCTGCTCTGCAGGCATGAGCCTGGAGGCAATCGTGCGCAGCCTGCCGGAGCTGGATCTTTGGCTCGCCGAGGCCGAGCGGTTGAAAGACTTCCGGCAGCCATCGGAGGACCGGACCAGGCTGAAGCATGCCCTGGCCCGGATCCATCCGTTTTCAGCGTCCACGGAAGACAAAGAAGGCCGATCTCCCCGGAGATCGGCCTTCTTTGTCTATGCTGCCTATGCCTATGCCCAAGCACCTGCCTAATGCCTCTGCATATGCCTATGCCGGTTCAAGCCATCCGAATTTCCGCGATGCAATCCGCCGCTTCGTACAACTCGTCATCCACGGCGTTGCTGACGGGATAGGCCCGCAGCTGGAAAGGCTCGAGCGGCTGCAGATGCCGGCGCAGGAACGAAAACTCGCGGATGGACGGATTGAGCCAGTCTTCCAGCCCTTCCTCGTCCAGCACGATCGGCATCCGATCCTGCAGCAGGGACAACGGGCCGGATGCCGATACGGTCACGATCGTCGCCGCACGCATCAGCGAACCTTCTGGCGTTCTCCACTCGTCATACAAGCCAGCCATGGCGAACAGCGGCTGTCCCTGGACCATGATCCGCATGGCGCGAGGCTGCTTCGGTCCGTTCTCCTCCGCTCCCCTTTGCCAGCCGTACATTCCGCTGCAAGGAATGATGCAGCGGCCGCTGATCAGCATCTGCTTGAAGCATGGCTTGGATTCCAGCATCGAGACATCGGCATTGACGGCATCCTTGGCCCAGAAAGGAAACAGTCCCCATCTGGCATCGTCCATGATTCTCACGCCGTGGCGGTTGTTGCGGATGACAGGGACGTTCTGCGTCGGAGCGATATTGTAGCGCATCGTCGGAATTCGGACGGCATCGCGGATCGCGAACCGGTGTTCAAGCTCCTCGATGTCAGACGTAAGCGAAAAACGCACGCACATAGTTGTTGGCCACCTTCCCGGTTGTTCGTCTCGCTTCCAGTATCTGCAACCGGAGGGAAGTTATGCGCGTGCCGGGAAGGATGGCGGAAAGGAGATTCCGCAAACCTCTCCTCTCTCTCCTATCGCCTGTGGATGGAGCCGGCGGCCGGTTATCGGCGGCGACGCTCCCGGAGGCCGAAGCCTCTAGGGATATCGATCATTTCAGCCTGCGAATCATGGACAAGGTTGATGGTTTGCGCGCTTGATCCTTGGCTTCATCAACAGTCAGGGCGTGAACCGTTTGCGGAAGCGATGCGGCGGTATGCCCGCATGGGCGGCGAACAGCCGCGAGAAATGCGGCGTCTGCCTGAAGCCGCTCTCCTCGGCGACGCGGGCAATCGGCCAGTCGGTCGTCAGCAGCAGCAGCTTGGCCCTGTCCAGCCGGTAATAGAGCAGATATTGCTGCGGTGTGCAGCCGAATGTCTCCACCATGCAGCGGGCGATATAGACGGCGTGGTAGCCGAGCGCGCTGGCCAGCTCCGCGTTCGTGACCGATTCCCGGTAGCTTTCCTTCATATAAGCTGCAGCCTGCTCGGCGACTGCAGAGGCGGATGCCCGGTAGATGCCTGTCCGGCCTGCAGCCTCGAGCTGCCGCAGCAGATCGAGAAAGCTCATCTGCCGGGTCCAGAAAGCCCCGTGGTCCGGGCTTGACGCCGCCTCGTTCAGCAAGGCGAAGGCTGCGGCGGCAGGCTGGCCGGATATGCCTGCGATCAGCTTGGGCAGCCTGACCGTATGCGTGTAATGGTCCCCGACCAGCGTGGACTCGTCCCCTTCGGCCGTTTCTTCCCACTCCCCTTGGAACTGGAAATGAACCCAGTCGAACTCCGTCTCCCCGGTGCATGCTCCAGCGCCAAGCCGGGGGCGGTCGGGACGCAGAATGAGCACTTGTCCCGCCTCCACCGTCCAGGTGCTGTCTCCTTCTGTCACGGAAAGGGCTCCCCGCCGGACGTGAATCAGCTCGAACATGCCCAGATCGGTCCGGCTCGGGTGCTCCTCTCCCGCATCGTATGACGCTCTCCTGGCCTCGACCAGGAAGGGCAGCGGCGGGCAGCGGAAGGTCAACAGTCTCGTATCAGGCATTTCTTCATCTCTCCCAAATCTCTAGAAAACCGGCAGCCGCTTCCGGCGGCTGCGGCTGTTTGTCCATGGCTTCGGCGCATCTGCCGGATCGGCGTGCGCCAAGGCCGTTGCATCGGCAGAAGCCGGGCACCCTCTGGAGGGGCCCGGCTTCCCGGATGCATCTATTGTAGCAAATCGATCGGACTCCATCAGCTTTCGCCCGGTTTTTTGTAGAAGGAAGGGGATTTTCCCGTGTATTTCTTGAATTTGGCGTGAAAATAATCGACGTTGGCGTAGCCGACCTTCTCCGCGGCCTGGCGCACCTTCATGCCGCCTTCCAGCAAGGCGATCGCCCGCTCGATGCGCAGACGGTCGAGATAGGCGTTGAAGGAGACGCCGGTATGGCTTTTGAACAGCTTGCCTAAGTAGCCGCTGTTGTACCCGAACAGCTCGGCAAGCGTCTCCAGCCTCAGCGGCTCGCCGTAGTGGCGCTCGATGAAGCCGGTCATGCGCCTCAGGACACTGCCGCTGTCCGACGCGTCCAGCGACTGCTGCACGGCGGAGAGTCCGGCGGCCAGCTCCGCGCGCATGGAGCTCCAGTTGGCGTGCCGGTAGACGCTCGCCGCGAGGGCGCCATGGCGCCCATCTGCAGGCGCGCCGCCATGGCGTCCAAGCTCGGCCATGACCAGCGTCATCAGCTCGGCCATCGCCGAGGAGAATGCCGGGCGCGACGCATTCCCGGCCGCCAGCGAGGCCGCCGCCTCGTCCAGAGAGGCGACGATGCCGGACATGCCGCCCGTCTCCACGGCGCGGCTGAGCGCCAGGGCGAGCACGGCCAGGCGAGCATCATCTCTTCCATCCGCCGCGCAAGCCGCTGATGATCCGGTATGGCCGGGAGCTCCCGCCGCAAGCATCGCAGGCCGCTCGGTATGGATGCGGCCCGGCTCCAGCAGGAAGCGCAAGGCCATCAGCTCCTGCGCCTCCAGCAGCGAACGCGCGGCTGCCGGCGGCTCCTCCGCGCATGACCCCGCGGCGGCGGTGAAGCCTCCTTCGCCTGCGCTTTCCTCCAGCAGCTTCGCGGCGGACCGCAGCGCCGATTCCCCGCCTGGAATCAGCAGCCCCAGAGAGGTCCCGGCCTCGAAGACCGGTCCAAGCCCTCGGGCTGCGGCTCCCGCCTCCAGCCTCCGCCTGAATTCCGCCTGCTCCAGGCCGTCTCCCTGTCCGGCCTCCGCCAGCAGCACGCGGCCGCCGGGAGCGCCTCCATGGAGCAGCCGCCACAGATCAGCACCGGAGGCGTCCCGCCCGCCGGCTTCTGCATGGACGCCCGGAAGCATGCCGGCTCTTCCGGCATCCGCGGCGATCGACAGCGCCCCCTCCGCATCTCCCGACAGCAGCGCCAGCAGCGCTTCTTCCCGCCGTTTGGCCGGATCGGCCGCCTTCCCGCGCTCCTCATCCAGCGAACGGGCGATCCGCGCCGCATACTGCTCCAGCTCATCCTCGTCGACCGGCTTCAGCAGGTAGCCCTCGATGCCGTAGCGGATCGCCTGCTGCGCATAAGAAAAGTCGGCATGGCCGCTCAGCACCATAATCCGGCAGGCGGAATCCTGCCTCCTGATCTCCTCGACCAGCTCAAGGCCGTTCATCTTGGGCATCCGGATGTCGACCAGGATCAGATCCGGGGACAGCTCCCGGTACAGTCGCAGCCCCTCCATGCCGTCCGCCGCCAGCCCGGCGACCCGGAATCCCAGCCGCTCCCATTCGATCAGCGTCTGCATGCCTTCCCGAATCGCCGGCTCGTCATCGACAATCAACAAGCTGTACATCCGCTATCCCTCCTTCATCCGGGGAATGAGAAGCCTGATCTCCGTCCCTTCCCCCTCCTTGCTCTCGAGCCTCAGGCCGCTGCCCGGGCCGTAATTCAGCACCAGCCTCTGATGCACGTTGCGCAGCCCGATCCGATGCTGCTTGTCCTCGCTTGGATCGTCCAGGGCATCCCGGTTGTCCCGCAGCCGCTCCGCCGTCATGCCGATGCCGTTGTCGGCGACGGTCAGCTCCAGGCCTCCGTTCTGCAATCTTCTTCCCGCAATCGATATGCGCCCGCCTTCCCCGATGCCCTCCAGGCCGTGCACGACGGCATTTTCCACCAACGGCTGCAGGATCAGCGGCGGGATGAGCGTCAGCGACATCTCCTCCTCGACATCGATGACGAATTCCAGGCGGTCCTCGCCGTATCGGAATTTCTGGATTTCCAAGTAGTACCGGACGATCTCCAGCTCCTCGCCGAGAGGAATATGGCGCTGCCCGATCTCGATGTTGTTGCGGATCAGCCTTCCGAGCATGCGCACGACGGAAGCGATCTCTTTCTCGCCCTTCATATGGATCCTCATCCGGATCGATTCCAGCGCATTGAACAGGAAATGCGGATTGATCTGGCTGGCCATCATCTTGAGCTTGATGTCCCGCTGCCTCACCTCCAGCTCGGTCCGCTGCCGGTGCGAATCCTCCACCTCCGCCATCAGCCCGCGTATGCTCGCCACCATATTGTTGAACTGCCGGGACAGCAGTCCGATCTCGTCGTTGCCCTGGATGTCCGAATATACCTGCAGATCGCCCTTGCCGACCCGGCTCAGGTTGCGGTACAGCACGAGCGTGCGCTTGGTCAGCACCGAGGCCACGATGTAGATGAGCACCAGCGCGATCGCCATGCTCACGGCCAGCACGCCCATGCCGAGGCGGGCGACGCGGTTCGCTTCCCCGACGATGCTCTCCACCGCGAACACGGATACGATGCGCAGCCCGTTGACGCTCGAGGCAGGGTTCAGCTTCTCGATGACGACCCGGTATTCCTCGCCGCCGAAGGTCATGTTGTATGTCCCTTCGGCTTTGCCGCCGAGGCCGGGGAACTCAAGCTCGGACAGGTTCTTGCCGATCCATGAGCCGTTCTTCGCCGCGGCGACCGTGTCCGAAGCGTCCACGATCATCGTATCGTAGGGCTCCTGCCGCAGCATCGTGTCGAACAGCTTCGGGTTGACGTCGATGACGAGGACGCCGCTTGTCTTATAAGTAGGAAAGGGGATCAGGCGCACGAGGCTGAGCGATTTCGCTCCTTTCCTCGTCTCGTTGGACGTGTACATCCAATGGATGCCGTCCTTGGCGTTGGCGGCCCGGTACCAGTCCGTCCTGCGGACGGCGTCCGTCAGATGAAGGAACTCCCAATTCTCCAGCAGCGTATCGTTGTCCGCGTACAGCCGGATATAGTCCACCTCGCGGTACAGCTTCACGGCGCTGCGGAAATCGTTGAACTCCCACAGCGCATGCGTAGAGTCGAACACGGTCGCGTACCGGGTATTGACCAGATTGCTCAGGTCCGTGCTGACCATATAATCGTCCGAGAGCTCCATCGGGATGCGCAGGATGTCCGCTGTCTGCGTGACGATCTTGTCCACGTTGTTCGTCGTCTGCCGCGTCGCCTGCTCAAGCACGTTGTTCCGGTACTGGGCCGTCAGGAAAACGCCCACGATCAGCACCGGGATCAGCACGACGATCAGGAAGGCGATGAACAGCTGGCTCTTGAGCCGAAGGTTGTTGAAGCGGAATCCGATATGCCGGATGACTTGTCTCACTTGCGGATGCCTCTCTTTCGATCCATGAAGAAGATAGTCTTAGACCGTATCGTAAGGCAACCGCTTACAAAGGTAAACGGGAAAATCCGCCGCCGCGCAAGCGGCACAGGCTCCATCTCCATCCTGGCGAAGATCCGCTTCCACATGAAATCGGACCTTCCCTTCTTCCCGGATAAAAAGACCCGAAGGCAGCCCTCCCCGATTCGGGACGGCTGCCTCGGACGCGGCCGGGATTACTTGGCCGACCACTGCTCCACGCGGTCTTTGACCGCCTGGGTATAGATGTTCTCGATCTTGCTGAGGTTGACGTCGTCCAGCTGCTTCAGCATGGAATCATACACTTTGTCGAAGTCGGCCGGCTTGGCGAGCACCGCTTCCGGAATCTTCTTCCAGATGATGTCCTCCGCCTTCTTGAAGATGACATTGTAGTCTGGATCGGAAGGAGCCGGGATGTTCCAGGCGGCGCCGTAAGGACGCTCCTTGAACTCGCTCTCGTTCGGGAACAAGTCCTTCCACGTCGTCGCGCCGTACGCCTTGAGCGTTTCCTTCTCCGCATTCGTGTAGCCCGCCACGATCTGATCCGGGAAGTTCGTCGTGTAGTAGCTGCCGCTCGGATCCTTCACGCCGTCGCCGTAGTGAGGCCCGAAGACGAAGTACAGTCCAATGCCCGTATTTTTCGTGAAGTTCGTGTTGTCCTCGGTTTTCTGCTTCTGGATATCGGCCGGAATGACGCGGATGCCGTTCTCCACGTTGTACTGCTTGCCTTCGATGCCCCAGTTGCGCAGCACTTGGCCTTCGTCGGAAGCCATCCAGTCGAGGAACTGGATCGCGCGGACGGGATCCTTGCAGTCCTTCGTGATGGCGATGCCATAACCCGCCATGAAGCCCGTCGGAGCGAAGCTGTGGTCTTTGACATCCGAGGAGATCGTGACCGGGAAGTGGCCGTACGTATAGGCTCCCTCTTCCTTGCTCTTGACCGCGTTCTCGGCGTCTCCATAGCCCCATTCCTGGTCGATCAGGCCGAGCACGCGTCCGCTGGCGATCTTGGACTTGTACTGGTCGCTCTTCTGCACGAACGCTTCCTTGTCCAGCAGCCCTTCGTTGAACATCTTGTTCAGCCAGCGGAAGTATTCCTTCTCTTCCGGACGGCGGATATGGAAGGATGCCTCGTAGGTGTCCGGATTGATGTAGTATTCGCCGTCGTCGGGCAGGCCCGTAGCCAGGAAGGCCGGGTTGGTGCCGGTAATCATGATGCGCCAGTCATCCGTGTCCAGCGTGAGCGGAATGGTCGGCTTGCCGTCTGTCGTCGGATGCTTGGCGTAGTAGGTTTTGAGGGCGTTCTCATAGTCCTCGAGCGTCTTGATCTGCGGATAGCCGAGCTCCTTCAGCACGCGCTGCTGCAGCTCGAAGCCGCCGCCGGCGTCGAAGTAGGTCTGATCGATGGAGTCGTTGCTCGGAAGCACGTAGATCGACGTGTCTTCCTTGCTGTACTTGAGGCGCTGCATGTATTTGCCGTATACCTTCTTGAGGTTCGGGGCGTATTTCTCGATGAGGTCGGTGAGGTCGAGCAGCGCTCCGGCGTCGACCAGCTTGTCGACGTCGCCCTTGGCGAACACCATGTCGGGGTACTGGCCGCTGGCCGCCATCAGCGAGATTTTGTCCGTGCCTCCGCCGGATACCGCGTACTCGGCCTTGATCGTGACGCCGGTCTTCTCGGTGATGGCTTTGCCGACTTCATCCTGCATGTTGTTCCAGTTCGGGCTGGCGTCGGCTCCGAAGAAGCTGAACGTGACCGGCTTGAGATCCTGCTTGCCGGCATCCGCGTTGGCCGCGCCGCCCTGGGTATTCGAGGACACGGCGGCGTTCGTATTGCCTCCGCCGCTGTTGTTGCTGCCCGAGCAGCCTGCCGTCACGGCGAGCACGCCGGCTAGCACCAGCACGGCCGTCGCTCTTGTTTGTCTCATTTTAAGCATCTTCAAGCTCATAACCTCCCTAGTGGTCTGAAAAAGCCGTCTGGAAAACGATTCGAAGCAAACGCATTCATTTTGCTTTATTTAAAACGAGCTACCCGATAGGTGCTGCGCGGCCGGCCAATCTCCCTGTTCTCGGAAGGGCTGGCCCGCCTTGCGGGGATGGCCCGGCGAAGCCTTACGCCTTGACGGCTCCAAGCGTCATGCCGCCGACAAAATACCGCTGCAGGAACGGATAGACCGCCAGGATCGGCACCGTCACCACGATCGTGATCGCCATCTTGATCGATTCCGGCGACACCTGGTTCATCAGCTTGGTCATGTCCTCGTTGCTGGTCCGCATGTTCGCTCCGCCCTGCTGCGTGCTCTGGAGCACCTTCATCAGCTCGTACTGCAGCGTCGTCCAGGTTTCGCTGGAGCCGTTGTACAGATAGGTGTCGAGCCAGGCGTTCCACTGCCCGACCGCCAGGAAGAGCGCGATCGTCGCGAGCGCCGGCTTGGCGAGAGGCAGAATGATGCGCCAGTAGATCGTGAAGTCGTTCGCCCCGTCCAGCTTGGCCGACTCCTGCAGCGCGAACGGCAGGCCGTCGATGAAGGAGCGGATGACGAAGACGTTGAACGCCCCTACCATTCCCGGCAGGACGTACACCCAGAACGTGCCGATCAGATGCAGGTCGCGCATCAGGATGTAGACCGGAATCAGCCCGCCGGAGAAGTACATCGTCAGCGCCAGGAACACCGAGACGAAGCGGCGCGCCTGGAAGTCGGCGCGGCTGAGCGTGAAGGCCAGCATCGAGGCGCTCAGCAGTCCCAGCACGGTGCCGACGACCGTCCTGAGGATGGAGATTTTAAACCCTTGCATGAGCCCCTCGTAGGCAAAGATCACCTTGTAGTTCTCCAGCGTGAACTGCCGGGGCCAGAGGCTGATGTCGCCCCGGACCGTATCCTGCGAATTGTTCAGCGAGATCGCCAGCACGTTCAGGAAGGGATACAGCGTGACGGAGACGAGCAGCAGCATGATGAGAATATTGATGACGTCGAATACCCGTTCGCCGCGGGTGGCGTTGAAAGCCTTGTTCATCGTTGGTCCCCCCTTTACATGATGCTTTCCTTCGTGACCTTCTTCAGCACGCCGTTCGCCAGGAACAGGAGGAAGATGCTCACGACGGAGTTGAAGATGCCGATCGCGGTGCCGAAGGAGAACCTCGCCAGGCTGAGCCCGTAATTGAGGGCGTACAGATCCAGCACCTCCGAGTAATCCTTGACCAGGTTGTTGCCGAGCAGGAACTGCTTCTCGAAGCCGATGCTGATGAGATGCCCGATGCTCATGATGAGCAGCACCGAGATCGTCGTGCGGATGCCCGGCAGCGTAATATGCCACATCTGCCGCAGCCGGTTCGCTCCGTCCACTCTCGAAGCCTCATACAGCTCCGGGTCGATGCCGGCGATGGCCGCAAGATAGATGATCGCACTCCAGCCGAGCTCCTTCCACAGGTCGGAGGCGGTCACGATGCTCCAGAACCAGCTTCCTTTGGCCATGAACTGGATCGGCTCGTCCGTGATATGCAGCCACATGAGCAGGTTGTTGACGGCTCCGCTGTCGGTCGACAGCATTTTGGTCACGATGCCCGCTACGACGACCCAGGAGACGAAGTGAGGCAGATAAGAGATCGTCTGCACCGTCCGCTTGAACATCCGGCCCTTCACCTCGTTGAGCAGCACCGCGAACAGGATCGGGACGACGAAGCCTACGATCAGGCCCATGAGGCTCATCGCCAAGGTGTTGCGCAGCACGAGGTAGAAGCGCTCGTCGGTGAACAGCTCCTGAAAATGCTTGAAGCCGACCCATTTCTGCTCGCCGAACGACTTGCCGGCCTTGAAATCCTGGAACGCCATCGTCCACCCCCAGAGGGGCATGTAGCTGAACACGAACACCCAGATCACGAACGGAATCGACATGAAATACAAGTACTTCTGGGACTTCATTACTTTCCAGAACCGGGCCGGGCCCGAGCTTGCGGCTAGTGCGGCTCCATCCGGACCGGCGGCCGGATGTTTGTCTGTCAGCGCTTTCACAAGCTCCATCCTTCCTTTCTTCCGCAGCGTCCCGGGCAGCTGCGCCCGGGCACCTCCACGCTTGCTTGTTTCCCTATGCCATTCATGGTAACGCATTCACCCGGGCCTTCCTACCGGAGGGATCGGAGCGAAAATCAGGTCAAAATTAGAGATTTCTGAAAGCGCATTCCTGCTCTTCCGCAAGCATGTCTATGTGCTCGACGGGCAAAAATGGCTAAGACTACTCCTCCCTCGGCCATAAAATGGCGCTGGACGACGCCGATAAGCTGTTCGCGGAATAAACGAAAGGCCCTTTAAGTGTGCTGCTGCTCTTAAAGGGCCTTTTTGTCATTCAGGGTCATAGAAGATGAACTCAGGATTTCAATCGATGATCGCTGCGCGGCCGGACTGTTCTTCCGACCGCCGGTCAGCGGTCAGCGGTCAGCGGTCAGCGTCAGCGCAAGATGATGACGGCTGACGCTTCTCCAGCGAAGCCGTCCAGGACGACAGCTCCATCCGCAAGCCGCGCTCCGTCTCCGGCAACCTCTGCGATCTCGCCGGTTCCTCCGTGCAGCGAGAGGCGCAGCGGCTTGCCGGCACCGCTGACGCGCAGCTCGAGACGATTGCCCGAGCGGCTGACCTGCGCCTTCAGCTGCACCGCTCCGGACGTATCGCATACGGCCGCGCTCGCGCTCGCGCCGTCCTCCAGCGCGTACAGCGCCAGCTCTACGGAATCGGCGTAGTCGTAGTCCGGACGGCTGTCGACCGCGCCGAGCGCGAGCAGCGTGTTCGGCCGCACGAGCAGCGGCAGGCTGAGGAAGCCGTGGCGTTCCTTGCGCCAGCGTCCGCCCTCGACGGCTTCGCCGGTGAGCAGCGAGGTCCAGCGGCCTTCCGGCACGTAGTAGCTGACGTTGCCGGACTCCGAGAATACCGGCGCGACCAGCAGCGAGCCGCCGAGCATGTACTGGCGGTCCAGCGTTTCCGCCGCCGGATCTTCCGGGAACTCCAGCAGCATGGCGCGCATGCCGGGCACGCCTTGCTCCTTCGCTTCGACGGCAACGCTGTAGAGGTAAGGCATCAGCTTCATTTTCAGCTTGGTGAACGTCCGCGTCACTTCGACGGATTCCTCGTCATAAGCCCAAGGCACCCGGTACGACGTGCTGCCGTGCAGCCTGCTGTGGGTGGACAGCAGGCCGAACTGCAGCCAGCGCTTGAATACATGCGCCGGGGCGGTGTTCTCGAAGCCTCCGATGTCGTGGCTCCAGAAGCCGAAGCCGCTCAGCCCGAGCGACAGGCCGCCCCGCAGGCTCTCCGCCATCGACTCGTAATCCGCGTAGCAGTCTCCGCCCCAGTGGACCGGGAACTGCTGGCCGCCCGCCGTCGCCGAACGGGCGAATACAGCGGCCTCGCCGCGGCCGAGCTTGCGCTCCAGCGCCTCGAATACGACCTTGTTGTAGAGGAAGGTGTAGTAGTTGTGCATGCCCTCGGGATGGGATCCGTCATGGTAGGCGACATCCGTCGGGATGCGCTCGCCGAAGTCCGTCTTGAAGCTGTCCACGCCCATGTCCATCAGCTCGTCGAGGTACCCGGCGTACCAGGCGCAGGCATCCGGATTCGTGAAGTCGACCAGCGCCATGCCCGGCTGCCACAGATTGGTCTGCCAGACGTCGCCGTTCGGCTTGCGCACCAGGTAGCCCCTGCTCCGCCCTTCCTCGAACAGCCGCGAGCGCTGCCCGATGTACGGGTTGATCCAGACGCAGATCTTGAGCCCCTTCTCCTTGAGGCGCGCCAGCATGCCGGCCGGATCCGGGAATACCCTCTCGTCCCATTTGAAGTCCGTCCAGTGGAATTCCTTCATCCAGAAGCAGTCGAAATGGAAGACCGACAGCGGCAGATCCCGCTCCGCCATGCCGTCCACAAAGGCGTTCACCGTCGCCTCGTCATACTCCGTCGTGAACGAGGTCGACAGCCACAGCCCGAACGTCCAGGCCGGCGGCAGCGCCGGCTTGCCGGTCAGGTCGGTGTAGCGGCCGAGCACCTCCTTCGGCGTCGGTCCGTCGATGACAAAGTATTCCAGCGCTTCGCCGGGAAGGCTGAACTGCACCTTCTTCACCTTTTCCGAGGCGACCTCCAGCGAGACCGCGCCCGGATCGTTGATGAACACTCCATAACCTCGGCTCGTCAAGTAAAAAGGAATGTTCTTGTACGCCTGCTCCGAGCTCGTGCCTCCATCCTTGTTCCAGATGTCGACGGCCTGGCCGTTCTTCACGAAGGCGGTGAAGCGCTCGCCGAGCCCGTATACGAGCTCGCCGACCGACAGGTCCAGCTCCTCTCGCATGTAGGCTTCTCCGTCCGGACCCGTCACATGGGCGATCGACTTGAAGCCGCTGCCCGTCAAGCGCTCCCCGCTGCGGAAGAACGATACCGAGCACTGCCCGCCCTTGTCGATCCGCACGCTCAGATTCCCGCTCTTCAGCTCCGCGTAGGCGTCCGTCTCCGCGATCTCGGCATGTCCGGCAGCGGCGGCACTGGCTCCTGTTGTATTTTCGGCTCCGGCTTCATGTCCGGCTCCGGTTATAGCTCCTGCCAGATGTCCGCCACGAAGCTCGAAATGCGGCCCCCGGTCGACGGCACCCTCGAAATGCGTCAGCTTGACCCCGATCACTCCCGGCAGCGGGGAGTGGAAGCGGATCGTCAGCAGCTGGGTATTGATCATGCTGCCCCGTCCCCTCAGCGGCGTCGTGGAGGCATACGCCGTCAGCACGCCGTCTTCAGCCCGGCAATCGTGAACCTGCATGGCGCTCTCTACGGAGTAGCCCTCCCGGATCAGCCAGTTTCCGTCCGTGAATTTCACTTCGCATCCATCCTTTATCCTGTGAATTGTAAGCGTTATAATAACAGTATACGGCGGCATTCAGGATGAATCTTGCATATAATCGCGCATTTTATTGCACGATTCTGATGTATTGCCCATGACCTTCAAAGGGGCGGGGAACATGGAAGAGCTCGACCGGAGCTTATTCAAGGAAGAGAACGTCCGGGACGGAGCCGGGAGGCTGTTCGGAAGCTATGAATACCGGTACGGTCCCGGCGAGCATGTCGTCGACGCGCACTGGCATAACGAGATGGAATGGTTCTATGTGGCGGAGGGCGAGGTGCGGTTCCAGGTCGGGGTGGACACGCTCGTGCTCCAGGCCGGCGAGGCTGCGTTCGTGGACGCCGGGGAGCTGCATGCCGGGCATGCCAGCGGCTCAGCAGGCTGCAGCTTCTATGCGCTCGTATTCGATCCCGCCCTGCTGTCCGGGGCTGTCTATGATGCCGTAGAAGAGAAGCTGATCCAGCCGCTGCGGGACCGCTCCGCGACGTTCCCCCGCCGCGCGCTGCCCGATTCCGGGCTCGGAAGCAGCCTGCTGGAGGAGCTCGCGGCCATCCGCAAGGCTTGCCGGGAGCAGAGGCCCGGATACGAAGCCGAGGTGAAGGGCCGGCTGCTGCTCATGCTCGCCGTCCTGCATGCGGACGGGGAAGCGGCGGACCGACGGATCCGTCACGAAGGTGCCCGCCCGCCCGAGGGCGACGCGCTCAAGGTCGAGCGGCTGAAACGGGTCATCGAGTTTATCCGGGTCCACTACGGCCAGCCGATCCGGATCGCGGAGCTTGCCGCGCTCATCCCTCTCAGCGAAGGGCAGTTCATCCGCTTTTTCCGCGGCATGACCGGCCAGACCCCGATCGGGTACATCAAGGCGTACCGGATCAGGCAGGCCGCGCTGCTGCTCCGGGAGACGGACCGCCGGATTGCCGATATCGCGCTGGAGACCGGCTTCGACAACGTCAGCTACTTCATCCGCAGCTTCCAAGCGGCGATGAAAAGCACGCCGTCGGATTTCCGCCGCCGGCGGGATCCGGCGCGGTAAGCCGCGCTTGCGATGCCTCCCGACCCACAGTTGTCACATTTGCTGCCGATTGGAGCGAAACCAAGCCTCCCTCCGAGCGTGTTACCTAGGGACGACTTACGTCCAAGAAACCGCCTAGGAGGCTCTCTATGCTTACCAATCCCGTCGGTCGCTTCCGTCTCATCAGCCTGCTCGAAGGCTCTTCCTTCCTGATCCTGCTCTTCATCGCCATGCCTCTGAAATATTGGGGAGACTGGCATGCGGGAGTTACGATCGTAGGAGGAGCGCACGGAGCCCTGTTCGTCCTCTATATGTTCGCCCTGCTGCATGCCGTCATCGCCGCCCGCTGGAAGCTGATGCGCGTCGCCGGAGCGGTCGCAGCCGCCTTCATCCCTTTCGGCACGTTCGTGCTGGACTCGCGCATCCGGAAGGACGGCTGACAACCGTCCCCACGCAGAAATGCGAAGAAGCCGCTTGCGGCGCAGCCCGGCTGCGCCTGCAAGCGGCTTGTTCAGATGACGGCAGTCCCGCAAAGCGGCTTGTTCAGATGATGGCGGGCCCATAAATCGGCTGGCTGCAAATGCTGCTCGGATTGCGCCCGCAGAAAGGCTGCCCCGCCAACCGCCCCTTTACAAGGGGAGATCGCGCCGATGGAAGAGCCAGATTGCCGCTGCAAAAGCAACCGCCCCGATCACGGCCAAAATCGGCCAAGCCAAGCCGGGATTCCCCCGGCCGGCGATGACGCCGCTCGGATCGTATAGAGAGAAATACGTCAGCTTGCGCAGCCATTCGATCTGGCTGCTCAATTTGCCTAGAAAGTCGAAGCTGTACATGCCGAACGTCAGCACGGCCGACAGCCCCGCGGCCCGCTTCTCATCGTTGGCCGAGGAGGAAATGAGGAAGCAGATGCCTCCGGCTGCGAAAAACAGCAGGAATGCCGCCAAGTTCATCCTCGCGAAAGCCGCGCCGCCGAAAGAGGACAAATTCCCGATAAAGAGGACATATCCCGCAAAACCGCTCAGCGTCGCCACGGTCATGATCGCCAGTAATCCCGTCACGAACACGGCTGCCTGGGTCGCCGCCGCACGGGCCCGGGTGACCGGAACGGACAGCAGGTACGCCATCGATCCGCGGTCCACCAGCCGCGCCATCAGCCGGGTCGAGAACGAGACACTGTAAACGGAGAGGATCAGCACCAGCAGCAGGCCATAGAATTCCCCGGAGACAAAAGCCTCTACCGTGCCGAAACCCGCGCTTAGGTTGAGAGCCTCGGCCATGCCTTTCGGCAGGGAGTCGATCATCCCCTCGACAGCCTTGCTGCTGTTGGCGAAGGAGGGGAAGAGCCAGAACATGAGCAGCATGTAGAAGGCCGCGCCGATCGCATAATTGAGCATGCCTTTGCCGTGTGATTTCATCATATGCCTGTAAAGCGCGATGCTCATAGCCCATTCTCCCTCCTGTCGTAGAAGTCCATGAACACATCCTCCAGACTCTGCCTGTGGATCTCCATATTGACGACCCGATAGCGGGACGCCGCAGCCAAAAACCGGTCATATCCGCCCTGAACGGCCAGCCTGACGCGGCAGCCGCCGAGCAGCTCCGCTCCTGGCCCGGCTTCCTCAGCGAAGGCCCGGGCGTCCGCATCGCTCTCGAAGCCAAGCTCGAACAGCTTGCGCTGCATCGATTGGAGGTCTCGGATATTTTTCACGGCGAGCAGGATGCCGTCCTTGATGATCGCGGCCCGGTCGCAGGTCTGCTCGATTTCCGCGAAGCTGTGGGAAGACATGAGAATGGCGGCTCCTCTCGCTTTCTCCTCCAGCACCAGGTCGATGAACACCTTCTGCATGAGCGGGTCCAGGCCCGAGGTCGGCTCGTCGAGAACGACAACCTCCGGCCGGTGCATGAACGCAGCTACGATGCCGACCTTCTGCTTCATTCCTTTGGACATTTTGCGGATCGGCGTGCGCTCGTCGAACTGGAAGCGTTCGGTCAGCTCTTCCCTTCTCCCCGAATCGTTGACGCCCTGCATATCGGCCATGAAGTCGAGAAAAGAGCGGCCCGTCATCCCTTCGACAAACGAGATCTCCCCGGGCAGATACCCCATCATCCGCTGGACGCGGCCCCGGCCTGCCCAGGCATCCCTTCCTCCTACAGAAGCCGAACCACGATCCGGCTTCATGAATCCCATGATGTGCCGGATCGTGGTCGACTTCCCGGAACCGTTCGGGCCGAGAAAGCCGAATGCCTCTCCTTTCGCTACCGAAAAGGACAGATCGAAAATGCCCTTCCCTCCGGGAAATGTTTTGGACAGATGCTCGACGGCCAGCATCGACATCGCCTCCCGCTTCGAATTTATGAAATATGGAAAGACCTAGATTACAAAACTATCCTATTCCTGAAATCGGGATACGTCAACACTTTTGAACTATGAGTATGCTATAATTTCATTATTCCGAACGGGAGGATCGCCATGAACGGATTCGAAAAGAGAGCTCTTCAAAAAAAAGCGCAAATCGTCCGATCGGCCTTGGAGCTTCTCCGCGAATCGGATCCCTCCGGGCTGCGCATCGCCGACATCGCCCAGAAAGCCGGCGTCTCCCAGGTCACGATCTACAACTACTACGGGAGCAAGGAAGCCCTCTTGCGCGAAGCGTTCCGGGCCTTCATGCAGGACGCGCTACAGAATTTCGAGGCCTACCTGGCCGAAGAGCATACGCTGAAGGAAAAGATCGAGTACATCCTCCTTCAGAAGAAAGCTTCCCACCGCACATTTGATACGGAAACCCTTAGAAAGCTGTGGAGCCAGGATCCGGAGATGGAGCACTATGTCATGGAAGAATACATGGCCAGAGGCACGGAGCTGGTTGTGAAGCTCGTCGAAGACGGCAAGAAAGCGGGCGAAATATCTTCGGAGGTATCGACTTCAACGATCGTTCTCTACCTGCAGATGTGGTCGCAAATGTGGATCAGCCGCATGGACGAGGTGCTGGCCTATGCCGAGCAGCGCGGCGATGCGGAGACGTTCATCGAGGAGATGGTGAAGCTGTTCTTCTTCGGGATCAGCTCTGCCGGAGCGAAGGCCTGAATGACGGAGAGCTTGTAAAATACATGGCGGCCCCGCCTTCTATAAGCATGACTGGTCAAAGAAAAGGTCGTCCAAGTGAAGTTTGGACGGCCTTTTTATTCATTTGCTTTGCAGCTATGACAAGCGGAACCGGGACAACCCGATCTTGCCTGTCAGCACGATCGCCATAGCCCGATCCTTCATGCCGGAGGGCAGCGCAGGCAGCTCCGCCCGGCCTTCGATTCGCGTCCAGGCCTGCGGCCCTCCGGTGCGAGGCACCGGGCAGCGGCCGACGAGCAGCCCCTGCGGGCCGTCCAGGCGAAGCTCGATCATGCCGGCTTCGGCTCCGGCGACATGCGCCACGAATACGGCCTCTCCTGCCGGCAGCAGGCAGTCGCGGTACAGCAGCCAGCCGCTCCCGCCGGCAGGTGCCGCGCTGTCTCCGCCGTCTGTGCAAGCATCGATGCGGATAGCAGCCCTCACTCCAGGGCGTCCCGCACAGCCCGGTGCACCGTCTCGGAGTCGTCGGTGATGCTGTCGATGCCGCTGCGGATGGACTGCGCCACCGCCTCGGCATACGAGGCCAGGAAGCCGTGATCGTTCACGGTGCCGAGCACGTCGCCTGCGTCGCTGACGACAAAGCCGTCCATGCCCCACTCGTCCCGAACGATGCCGTTGATATCCTCGAGCAGATTGCAGGGTATTCCGTTCACGCTGTTGTAAGCCGTCATCATGGAGACCGCTCCGCCCTCGCGGAACGCCGGCTCGAACGCCTTGAGGTAATACTCCCGCTTGTTGCGGGGATCGATGCTTGCGGAGAAGAAGCCGCGCTCCTTCTCGTTGTTGTTGGCGTAGAAATGCTTCAGCGTCGCCGCAGCCCGCAGGTAGAACGGGTCGTCTCCCTGCATGCCCCGTACCAGCGCAGCCGTCAGCTTGCCCGTCAAAAAAGGATCCTCTCCATAAGCTTCCTCCGTGCGTCCCCAGCGCGGGTCCCGCTCCATGTCGACCGTCGGAGCCCAGATGGTCAAGCCGTTGCGCTCCGGATCGCGGCCGTAATACACCCTCGCCTCCTCGGAAATGACTTGTCCGATCTCTTTTATGAGCTCGTCATTCCAGGTGGCGGCAAGCCCGATCGGCTGCGGGAACACCGTCGCTTCCCCGAGCCAGGCGATACCGTGCGCCCCCTCGGTTCCATGCTTGTATTTGGCGATGCCGAGGCGCGGAATCTCTTCCTGATACTGGCTCATCAGAGAGATCTTCTCCTCCAGCGTCAGCAGGGCTACGAGGCTCTGCGCCCGCTCCTTGAGCGGCAGGCCAGGGTTAAGAAAGGGATACGCGTACGTTCCGGTGCTCATGGTCGGCAGCTCCTTGTCTCGTCTCGATTTCACTCTGCCCTTCCCGGGCAAAAGAGGACTGAGACTAGCATAAGGTCGAACGGCCGCTTCCGGTACCCCGCAAATTGATGGCGTTTTCATGTTGGATTTAGTGCTGAGAGGGATCGGATGCCTGCCTGCATCCTTGCGCCATTTCCAGCTTCAATATCGAACGCCTGCACGGCGGCTCGATCCGGATTTTATCGATAATGTGAATGGATTCTATCCCTCCCTTATTCTGCTATCGGACATAGGTTCCGCTATTCTACTAATTATTGGCCTATTTAAACTTTATCGGACATACGATCCGCTATTTTGTCGTTAATATCCATATAGCAATAGGATTTTGTGAAATAAGGGATCGTATGTCCGATACAGCTGTCCAAATGCGATTTGCGCCGGAATAGCGGATCCTATGTCCGATAAGCGATTCAATTAGCGGTTCGATCGGCGGTTCGATAGACAGTTCGACCGGTACACTCCGATCAGCGCTCCGATCGACGGTTCGATCGGCACTCCGATCGGCACTTCAATGGGCGCTCCGACAGCGCTCGATCGGCATTCCTATCGGCAGTCCGATTAAAATTCTGTTTCCACTCCAATCAGCACTTTGATCCGGGCGATATTGAACGCTACAGAAAAGAAAAAAGACCGCCAGAAACAGGCGGCCTCGGTACTCTTGCTTACGGGTTCACTTTTTGCACGGAATCCCTCTGCCGCTCGCGCAGATGTTCCGATTCCGGGAACAGGCGGAGGCCGAGCTCAAGAGCTTTCAGCGCTTCGCCGGCATAACCGTTCTCCTCCAGCGGATAGGCGATATAGCTGAAATCGTCGGCAGAGACGGCATACCGTTCCAATCCTTCATCAAGAATCTTCAGGTACTCGTCCCATGCCGCATCGATTCCGCCGGACAAGGCGATGCCGGTCAAATGATGGGCCAGATTGCGCTGGACTTCGCCTGTTCCTTCACCGAGCAGCAGGTCCAGAATGCCTTTCATCAGCACCTTGAGACCGACATAGTCGTCGTTCATCATGAGGGTGACGCCGAAGCCTGCCTCCGGCAAGAGCACCAGATAACTGCGGAAGCCGGTATCTTGCCCGGTATGGGATACGGCTCTGCGTCCGCGGTACGAACCCGTGAACCAGCCGAGGGCGATTCCATCCATCCAATCTCCATATCCTATGTCGACCCGGGTGCTCCACATCTCCCCTTGGCTGGCTTCCTCAAGCAGACTCTTCCCCTCTGCAGCCTGCTCCGGCCTCAGATAAGCCAGCATGAGCCGGCAGCTGTCTACCGCGTTCATATACAAGGTCGAGCTCGGTCCATGGGCCCGGTGATAAGGAAAAACACGGCTTTTCTGCGGTCCGTAGCGTCCTTCGGGAGCTCCGAGAATATGCGGGGCGGCCAGCTGTGCCGACGGCACCTCCGCCAATAGGAACGTGCTTTCTTCCATCCCGGCAGGCCGCAACACATGCTCCTGCATGTACGCCTCGAAGGACATTCCGCTGACCTTGGCGATGACGTCTCCCAGCAGCTCGAAACCGATATTGCTGTATGCATGCTCCTCCCCGGGATTCCGCTCCAGGCTGCGTGCGGCGAGGCCGCGGATATACCGCTCCAGACTGCCCTCGTCATCCTCCGGACGGTCCCACTGGAAGTCGTCCTCGTCAGGCATGCCGGAGGTATGGCTGAGCAGGTCGCGGATCGTCACCTCGCGTTCCCGGCCGTCGGCGAGCTTGAAGTAAGGGACGTAGCCGCTCGCGGGAGCGTCCAGATTCAATCGGCCTTGCTCCGCCAGCTGCATGACGGCCGTAGCCACCAGCGGCTTGGATACCGATGCCAGGTGAAAAAGAGTGTGCTCGTCCACGGGCTCGCCCGTTCCAGCATCGCGGACTCCGTATCCGCGGGCAAAAACTCCATCTGCGGTGACGATGCCCACCGCAAGTCCGGGCAGCGGCTCCTGCGCCGCAAAGCCGGCCAGCAAAGAGTCCAGGCGCTCCATGATGCAATCATGTCGACTCATGATGATTCCTCCCATTCATATTCGGTTTTTATAGAGAGTTAGGAACATCGATGAGTCATACCAATGGATTCACGCCCTTCCGTATTGGTTTCATTTTAAACGGTTTCCGGCCGGAATGGCGGGTAGAAAACAGGTAGAGAATGGACTTCTGCGATCCCGTTCCGAAACAACGTCTGACGCCGCGCGAGCCTTAGCGAGCCTTAGCAAGCCTGCTGGTGCTATTCGCCTTTATTTGTTCTCGCCCTTGATAAAAATGACCAAAAAAGGCTATGCTAAAACCACTTATTTCAACAGAGGAGGCCGATGTCAAATGACGACTGCATATGCGACTTACAAGCTGATTGTCCCGACGCCGGTCCCTGACGGAGCAAGCCGACTCTGATCCGCAGCCCGCTTCTGCCATGATGGCAGAGGCGGGCGCCGATCGTCGGCGCCGCAGGAGACCATTGGTCTCCTGCGGTTTTTTAATGCCCGCGGGATCCACAGAGATCGCGGGCCTGTTATAGGCCCGCATGCCATCTTGGCCCGCGGTGCCATGCCTGACAAGGCAAGCCCGCATGTTCGCTGCGGGCTTTTTGCTTTTTCCATCCAACCCACGAAAAGAGGAACCAGCCTTGACCTTAAATGCAAACGAGCCGGACGAGATGAACAAACGGAATAAAACCTGGACAGAAACGGACTATACCCTGCGAAATGAGGAATCTGACTTGAGCCTGAAACCAAATGAATGGAATGAACCAACCGAAACGAAGGATCCGATCGAAGGCCATGGGCTCCGCAGCTACGGCTGGAACGACTCCTGGCAGGAACGGCTGGAGAAGAGCCGGGAGCAAACGGGCATCGCCGGCCTCGAGCCCGCCCGCATCGTCGCCCAGTTCTCCCATCTATACCGGCTGGCTGCCGAATCCGGCGAGCATCTGGCAGAAGTGACCGGGCGCTACTCGTTCGACGCTTCCCGCAAGACAGACTACCCCGCGGTCGGCGACTGGGTGCTGGCCTCCGTGCCGAAGCCCGGCGACAGCTCCCGCGCCAGCATCCACGCCCTGCTCGAGCGGAGCTCCGCGCTGATCCGCAAGGAAGCCGGGCAGGTGCAGGACGGACAGGTCGTCGCAGCCAACATGGACTATCTGTTCCTCACGACGGCGATGAACCACGATTTCAATCTGCGCCGCATCGAGCGGTATCTGGTGGCGGCCTGGGAAAGCGGCTCGACGCCGGTCGTCCTGCTCACCAAGGCAGATCTCGCCGACGATCCGGATGATCTGGTGCGGCAGGTCGAGGACGCCGCTCCCGGCGTGCCGGTCCACGCCGTCAGCGCGCAGGAGAATGAAGGCCTGGAGCAGCTCCGGCCGTACATGCGGCCGGGGGCGACAATCGCGGTTGCCGGCTCCTCCGGCGTCGGCAAGTCCACGCTGCTCAACTGGCTGGCCGGCAGCGAGGAGCAGCGCGTGCAGGGCGTCAGAGGCGGGGACGACCGGGGACGGCATACGACGACTCACCGCGAGCTGTTCCGGCTCCCCGGCGGCGCGCTGCTGATGGATACCCCCGGCATGCGCGAGCTGCAGCTGTGGGACAGCGAAGGCTCCCCCGGCGGCCATGCAGGCGCCTTCTCCGATATCGAGGAGCTCGCCTCCCGCTGCCGCTACACCGACTGCACCCATAGCAAGCGCGAGCAGGGCTGCGCCGTGAAGTCGGCGCTTGCCGACGGCACGCTGGATGCCGGACGGTATGAAAACTATTTGAAAACTGGACGCGAGCTCGCCCGCGTCGCACGCAAGGAGCAGTCCGCCGCGCGCAAGACGATCACGCCCGCCGAGAACCGGCTGCGCAACAAGCAGGAGCGCCGCAGCGCCAAGAAGGCGACCAGCGATTGGGATTGACCCGCGCCAAGGGAGGAATGACGCTGTCGTACTGACTTTCGCCAATTGAAGCGCCTGAAGCTGCGTACTGACTTTCGCCAATTGAAGCGCCTGACGCTGCGTACTGACTTTCGCCAATTGAAGCGCCTGACGCTGCGTACTGCCTCTCGCCAAAAGTACACGCCCGCTGCTGTTGGCTGCTCGCCCAGCAACGCCGTCTTCGCCGAGCTTCTTCATGCGGCATGCCTCGGATTGAAGCGCAGCGATCCGTAAGAAACGGTCCCGTCGAAGTCGTGGTATTCTGATCGTACTTGCCGCCCCTTGAAGCCTGGCGCAGCTGAAGCCGGAAGCGGATGCAGGCAGGAATATGAAAGCACGCGGAGGGAATGTCATTGAAAATCTCCCATATACGCTTGTTCGTGCCCAGTGTCCGGGACAGCTTTTTGTTCTACCGGGACATTCTCGGCCTCCAGGTGCTCCACGGCACCGATAATACTCCTTATGCCGAGTTCCTCACGGGGGACATCCGCCTCGCGCTGGAACCGCCGCTCGCCGGCGACGGGCGGGCGCCGATGGACCGCACGCATCGCATGAATTGTGCGCGAGCGACCGGATGGCCGTCATCATCAAGGTGGACGATGTCGACGCGGCATTCAGAGAGCTGCGGGACAAGCAAATCGATTTTGTCAAAGAGCCGCATGACACCCCCGAATGGGGACATAGGGTCGCATACCTCCGCGATCCGGCCGGCAATTTGATCGAGCTGAACGCAGGGCTCTGAGCGGGCATCTGAGCAAGGCTCTGAGCAGGGCTCTGAGCAGGGCTCTGAGCAGGGCTCTGAGCAGGCATCGGGCTTGGACGGCTTGCCGGCCAGCTCTCCATTCCCGGCCTCTGACGATGAGACCGGCTTTGGGTGGTCCGGCTTCGGATCGGCAGAAAGCCAAAAAAAGCTGTTCCTCGGCCGGACTTCGGCTTTCGGAACAGCTTTTTCGTCATGCATCCACTGTCATCCACTGTCCAATTTCACAGCCTTGGATGGGTTCAACCCGCGTAATGACTGTCACGGCCTTGCAGCAGCAAGCCTCCGTCAGCCGATGATCCGCGCCACCCGCGTCAGGATCTCCTGCGTGGAAGCCTCGTCGTTCACGTCGTACTCGTCGATGTTCAGCCGAAGCACCGGACAGGCGTTGAATTCGCCGATCCACTTGGCGTAGCGGGCATGCATATGCTCCCAGTACGACACCTCGGTCTGTATCTCCATCTCCCGTCCCCGCTCCGCGATCCGCGCCAGAATGGACGGAAGGCTGCCTTCGATATAGATCAGCACATCCGGATGAGGGAAGTACGGCGTCATCACCATCGCCTCGTAAAGGCTCGTATAAGTCTGATAATCCGTCGGGGACATCGTGCCTTGATCGGCGTGCATCTTGGCGAAGATGCCGGTGTCCTCGTAGATGGAGCGGTCCTGCACGAAGCCGCCGCCCATCTCGAACATCTTCTTCTGCTCCTTGAAGCGCTCGGCCAGGAAGTAGATCTGCAGATGGAAGCTCCATCTCTCGAAGTCATGGTAGAACTTGTCCAGATAAGGGTTGAAATCGACCTGCTCCAGCGAGGTGCGGAAGCCGAGGCTTCTCGCCAGGGCGGAGGTCAGAGTGGATTTGCCGACCCCGACGGTGCCGGCAACGGTAATGACAGACTTCTCGGGAATGCCGAATGGATTCATTTTATAAGTGCTCCTTTAAACGGGCGACGATCTCGTCGAACTGCCCGCGGTCGGCGACAAAGTCGACCGTATTTCCGTCGATCGGAATGATGACGGTACCCGGCTCGCGCTCCGCCAGGGAAGCCATCGCCGTATCGTAATCCTCGATCAGCTGCTGCAGATAATCGGAGGACATCTCCTCCTCGAACGAACGGCCCCGCTTGGCGATTCTCGCAAGCAGCACATCCAGATCGGCCCGGATGTACAGAATGACGTCCGGCTTGGGCAGATCGTCGGTCAGCACATGATAGATATGGCGGTACTTGTCCTTCTTGATTCCTTTGAGCGTACGCTCGCTGAAGATCAGGTTCTTGTAGATATGATAATCGGCGATGACCTGCTCGCCGGCTTCGAGACGAGGAATGACAGTGTCCTCCAGCTGCTTGAAGCGGTTGCAGAGGAAGAACATCTCCAGTTGGAAGCTCCAATCGTCCATATCCTGATAGAACTTGTCCAGGAACGGATTCTCCTCCACGATTTCTTTGACCAGCGGAAGCTGCCACTCTCCGGCCAGCATCGTGGCGAGCGTCGTCTTGCCGGCTCCGATCGGGCCTTCGACGGCTATATACGGTGCGCGTTTCATCGTTGCTTATATCCCCCTTGATTACGGTCTTACGGTCGATGCACAAAAACAGACTTCCCCATTATATCTGCTGCGAGGTCACAGGAGAACCACTTCCCGCCCAAAATTATTGCCAACTGCTGCAAGTAGAAGAGAAATCAGACAGAGTCCCTCTTCCTATCCCCTGCTGCTCTTCTATCTTCCCCTATTGGGAGCGGGCCCTTATGGCATCCTGCGCCTGCTAGCCGCGAACCGTCAGGATCCGATGATCTTCTGATAGCTCGCAATGTCGAGCCAGCGGCCGAACTTGCGGCCGACCTGCTTAAAATGCGCGCATTTCTCGTAGCCGAGCCGCTCGAACAGGGCGATGCTGCGCTCGTTCTCCGTGCAGACGGTCGCCACCAGCGCATGGAAGCCGAGCTCGGCAGCCTTCTCCTCCAGAGAAGCTACGGCCCGGCTGCCCGTCCCTTTGCCCCGGCGTTCCGGGTCCAGATAAATCGTGATTTCGGCGGTCGTATCGTAGGCCTGCTTGTTTTTGTGCCGGGTCAGCAGGGCGTAGCCGGCATAAACCCCTTCTTCTTCGATGACATAGGTCCGGTAGCGCGGATCGCCGCCCATGACATTGGCGCGCATTTCTTCCAGGCTCAGCGCCTCGGTATGGAACGAGATCGTCGTATTCAGGACATAGTGGTTGTAAGTCTGGAGCACTTGCGGCAGATGCCGCTCTTCGACCGGAGCCATGATCATGAGCCGCTCTCCCCCTTCCACCGGAATGTCTCCGATCGGTAATCGATGCCCATGGCATGGAACCATTCGTTCAAGCCGGTCCACAACCGCTCGCAGCGGGCATGGACCTCCAAGACATCCCGCAGGTCGCCGTCCATGACCATAGCCGCCAGCTCCAGGAAGCCGTCCGGACGCGAGGGCATCGCCGAAGCTTCCTCGAAGCTGCTGGCCCTGGTCGTGAAATAACGGCGGTTCGCCAGCCCGATCAGCTTGGCCGCCTGCCACGAGAGATCGTAAGCCGCGCGGCGCATATACGCCCCGTCTCCAGTCGAGACGGCGTTGCGGATTTTCCCCATCGTTTCATAGGGCTCCCAGACCATGAACTCCCTCATCACCTCGCGGAAGGCGGAGTCGGGAGCGCTTCCGACGGCGAGCCTGGCTTCCTCAAAGAGACGGCCCGGATCGTGAAGGGCGACTACATCGGCGTAGGAGCCCGCCTTGACCGCCCAGCTGTCGTCGACGGATGCGGCTCCCTTCAGCCAGGCCGATCGCTGCATCGCTCCGATCTCCAGCTTGAAGGGAAGAATGATCTCCTCCTGTCCGGGGAGATCGACGCCGTCCGGCGTCAAAATGCGGATTTCAATATCCGAATAGGGTCCGTCGCTCCCACGGGCCAGCGAGCCGTAAACGCCGACCGCCAACATGCTTCCGCCGTCCCGCTGCAGGACCTCTTCTTTCACCTGATGGATGAACTTCCATTTATCTTCCCTTGAAGTCGCAGCCGGATAAGGCAGCATCGCTTCAACCTCCTTGAACGGACAGCCCTGTTATCGTCCTCTTGCGTTCTTTCCTAATTCGACAAAAGATTCGCTCCCCCCTTCTCCCTTGTCCGTTGTGCAAGACTGAAACCTCCATACACTCTATAGTTATTGCAGCACATTCTATAGTTTGGTGGGTGCCGCCCTGAGGCTGGCTTCGGTATTCTGAAATTGGTAAGCGTTTTCATTTATTCTTGAAATCATGGAGGATTCCAGTGAGAAGATCTCTGTCAGCCATCTTGTCCATGCTTATCGCATCCATGCAAAAAAAGCCGTAAAGCCATTCAGGGCGATACGGCTAAAAGCAAGACAGTTAAGCAAAGACAGTTAAGCAAGACAGTTAAGCAAGACAGTTGTCTCCATCCGATGCAGACTTAAAAAATCGGACAGATTCAAGCCCACGACCGAAATAGGCCTCGGCGGCTTAGAGCTGAAGCTTCAGCCCGACAGCGGCGCCATGATCCCGGAACGTTACGGAGCGAATGCCGACAAGAGGCGGCAGCTGGCTGCCTACCGGGATGACGATTTCGTCCAGCATCGTCTCCGGCAGCTCCAGAGAGCGGATGGAAAGCGACTGCGGAGTAAGGATGAGATCGGGACTTCTCCATTCCAGCTTGTAGCCCGCCTTGGCGCCTACCGTCAGCAGGTTTTTGTACTTGGCGCTTATATCCGCAGCCATGCGGTCTCCGTCCAGTTGAATCCGCACGCCCTCGATCTTCAGCTCCGGCCTGACCTGCGGGTTTTCCGCGAGCTGGGCGCGGACAAGATTGGTGATATCCTCCTGGGAGAGAAACACCTCGGCTTTGCCGGATTGGATCATCTCGGCGGCTTTGCTTCTGAAATCCAGCGGAGCGTGGTCCAGCGTCAGCTTCTCCACCGGCCTGACGTACCAGATCGCCGCTCCTCCCGCCAGCAGCGCCACGACCAGCAGCGAAACAATGAATCCCCATATGATTTTGCGCATTTCAGATGCACCTCCGTTCGGCCGAAACCGTTTTTATCCTGCGCAGGCCTGCTGCGGCCTGTCCTGCCAGCCGCTTGGCTTCCATTGACAAAGGATCGTGCGGGGAGTATAACAAAACTACCCATCGAATGCCGCCAAGCCGCGCCGACGCTGCAAGCGGCGGCAGAGCCTTCGCTATCGGCCGGCACTCCCTTGCAGGGCTGCGCCTCCAAGACGCGATCCCAGGATGGACAGGCAGCCGCACAAACGTGATCAGGACGCACGTCCCGCACAGGGACGTTTTTTCTTATTTTAGCCCTCCCCCATCATCTTGCCAAACGGAAAGGAAGAGAACGCGTATGAATTCCAGCACGCCCCAGTCCCCCGGTCCGCTGCCCGAAGCGGGCAAAGCCAAGGAGGAAGCGGTACGCATCCCTCTCGAGGAGATCATGCATGCCCAGCTGACGCTGAATGAAGTCATTACCCGCACCCCGCTGCAGCCGAACCGCGTCCTCTCCAGCCGTTACAACTGCAACGTGCTGCTCAAGCGGGAGGATCTGCAGGTCGTGCGCTCGTTCAAAATCCGCGGGGCCTACTACCGCATCCGCACGCTGCCGCCGCAGGACCTGGAGAAGGGCGTCGTCTGCGCCAGCGCGGGCAATCACGCTCAGGGCGTCGCTTACTCCTGTCAGACGCTCGGCATCCGCGGAAAGATTTACATGCCCAGCACGACTCCCCGCCAAAAGGTGACGCAGGTCCAGTTCTTCGGCGGCGACCAGGTCGAGATCGTGCTGACCGGCGACACCTACGACGACGCCTATGACGAAGCGATGAAGGAATGCGCCCGCACCGGAGCCGCCTTCATCCATCCGTTCGACGACCGGGCCATCATCGCGGGCAACGGCACGGTCGGCAAGGAAATCATGGATGCTGCCGAGGCGATGCCGGACTACATCTTCGTCACCGTCGGAGGCGGCGGGCTGGCGGCCGGAGTCGCTTCCTACATCAAGGCGGTCTCGCCCCGCACGCGCATCATCGGCGTCGAGCCCAAGGGCGCGCCTTCCCTTGATGCCTCGCTGCGCAGCGGGCAGGTCACGCCGCTCGACTCCATCGACAAGTTCGTCGACGGAGCCGCCGTCAAGCGGATCGGCGACCTCACCTTCGCGATCTGCCGCGACCTGCTCGACGATGTCGTGCTCGTGCCGGAAGGCAAGGCCTGCACGACGCTGCTGAGCCTGTACAACGAGAACGCCATCGTCGCCGAGCCGGCCGGCGCGCTGCCTGTAGCCGCGCTGGACATGTACCGGGACGAGCTGGAGGGCAAGACGGTCGTCTGCATCATCAGCGGCGGCAACAACGACGTCGACCGGATGCAGGAGATGAAGGAGCGCTCCCTGATGTACGAGGGGCTCAAGCATTATTTCACCGTCAACTTCCCGCAGCGCGCCGGAGCCCTGCGCGAATTCCTCGACGAGGTGCTCGGACCGGACGACGACATCGTGAGATTCGAGTACACCAAGACGCATAACAAGGAGAACGGCCCCGCCCTCGTCGGCATCGAGCTGAAGAACCGCGAGGACTATGGCAGCCTGGTCAGCCGGATGAACGCCAGAGGCTACCAGTTCATGGAGCTCAACAAGGATCCGGTGCTGTTCGATCTGCTCATCTGAGCCTGCTTGAGGCCGGACTTGCAAGGCCGCTGCGATTGCGCAGCGGCCTTTTCGGCTTTCTTTGATTTTCAAGCCCGGGCTTGAGGAGGGTTCTATAAAAGAAGGGCCTGACGCAGCGGCGGCGGATGCGGCACACTGGACTCATCCCATACCTGATCGAGGAGATGATTCCATGAAAAGATTTCCTGCTTCTGCTGCGGCTGCCGGAATTGCTGGAGAGAACACAGCGCGGAGCGGCGCGATGAGAAGTTTTCTTCTCCGCTTGGGCGCGGCGTTTCTGTCCGCTGCAGCGACGGGCATCGTCATGGCGGGCCTGTGGGCAGCAGAATTCCATTCTATCCAAGGAGCCTGGATGCAGCGGCTATTGGGAGCCGTCCTGGTCTTCATCTATGCCCTGCCCTTCCATCTCTTCTACGGCATTCCCGCCTCCTGGGCCATCGGCCGCCTCAGCGCCAGAACTCTCCCCTCCTCCATTCGGCTCATCTCGGAACTGCTCCTTCTGTATCCTGCAGCCGGGCTGCTTCCGGCCATCGCCGTCGGGGAGGAGGCACATGGAGTCTACTGGATCTTCGCCGCTTCGGCCCTGCTCTATCGCCTCATGCTTCTCCTGTTGGACATGATTTGGAAAAACCGAAGGCGAATGGCGGCTCTCGCAGCTTTCTGTTTCAAAAGGAATTGAAATCATCATTAAGCTAGATAAGAAACGGTGCGAGAAGAGGTCTTCATCCTATGTTTCCAAATAAACGCGTAAATCAAGCAGGCCCATTCTCAAATGCATGGGCCTTTGATGAATCGCCTTGGAAACCGAAGGCTTGAATCTACGGCTGCAGTCACATCATCCTGATGGGATCGATTCCAATTCATGCATGCCAGGCTTCTTTCCGCTCTTATTCTCCCCCTTCGCTCATTTGGATGGCCCTTCTTGGTTAACCGAATGACCTAATGTTTCCGATGCATGCCGAGCACAAAAACAGTCTTCATTCCAGGAAATCGAGTGAATGTTTAAATCTTATCGGACATACGTTCCGCTATTCGAGCGATTTCGATCGATTTCCAACTTTATCGGACATACGTTCCGCTATTCGAGCGATTTGGATCGATTTCCAACTTTATCGGACATACGTTCCGCTATTTTGGATTTTACATCTTTATATCAATAGAATTCATATAAATAACGGATCCTATGTCCGATCCACCACCAATAACCTCGATATTCGATAAATAACGGATCTCATGTCCGATCAACTTGTTCCCTTGCTCTGGTTCTTGCTCTGGATCTAGCTCTAGCTCTAGCTCTGGCTTTGGCTTTGGCTTTGCTCTGACTCTTGCTCCTGCTCCTGCTCCTGCTTCTGCTCCTGCTCCTGCTCCTGCTTCTGCTCCTGCTTCTGCTCCTGCTCCTGCTCCTGCTCCTGCTCCTGCTCCTGCTCCTGCTCCTGCTCCTGCTCCTGCTCCTAAATGGTAGTCCCTAACGCAATCCCGCTCTGTTTCGACGACTCCTATCTGCTTAAAGAACTTGCAGAGCCCGCCGTCTCACTCAGGCAGAACAAAAAACCAAAAGCCCCCGAAGTTAACTTCGGGGGATTACCGCTATCCACAAGCTGAATCTCCAATCCGTCTACAATGGGATCCGCATCAGGATGGTCGATTATTGCTTGAGGCTAGCTCCGATGCTTGCGCGCATCGAGAATGATGCCGGCCGTCTCCTCGATTGCCCGGTCCGTCACGTCGACGACGAGGCAGCCGAGCCGGCGGAACAGGCTGCGGGCATGCTCCAGCTCCTCAGCCACCCGCTCGAGGCTGGCATAGCTGACGCTGGACGGGAGCCCCATCGTCTTGAGGCGCTCGATGCGGATATTGATCAGCTTTTCCGGGTCCATCGTGAGGCCGACAAAGACGCTGCGCGGAAGCTGGAACAGCTCCTCCGGGGGCTTCACCTCGGGCACAAGCGGATAGTTGGCCACCTTGTAGCCTTTGTGCGCCAAATAGATGCCGAGCGGAGTTTTGGAGGTGCGGGAGACGCCCAGCAGGATGAGATCAGCCTGGTTCCAGCCGGCTATATGTTGCCCGTCGTCGGCCTTGACCGTGTACTCAACGGCTTCGACGCGGTCGAAGTAGGCCTGATCCATCCGGTGCAGGCCGGCTTCTCCCTTCGGCAAGGAATCGAAGGTCTGCACGAACCCTTCCATCGCAGGGCCCATCACATCCACCGCGCGCACGCTCAACCGGACGGACTCCTGGCGAAGCATTTCGCGCAGCTCCGGGAGCACGAGCGTATACACGACGAGGCTGCCGGTCGCGGCAGCGCGCTCCATCAGCTCCCGGACCTCATCCTCCGACTTGATGTTCGCCCAGCGCTCCGTCCGGACCTTCTGCGCCTCGAATTGCCGAATCACGGCCCGCGCGACCGCCTCCGCCGTCTCTCCGGCCGAATCCGATGCGACCATGATCGTTTTCATTTCATCATCCAAGCTTCATCCTGCCCCCTAACCGCCCGTGCCGGGCTTCAGCCTCTCGACGAAGCCTCGTAGAATAGCCGCGTGACCGTTGTTTTCGTAATTCTCCCGATGACCTCAACCTTGTCGGCCGAATCGCCCGCATGCGGCTGGACCACGGGCAGGCCGTCGATCTCGGAAGCAATCATCTTGCCCATGGCGTCACGGACGGTATCGTCGGGCGACACCGTTACGAGGTTGGGATATCTCGTCATGACGAACCCGAGCGGCATGGCGGAAGCCTGCGGGTTGCCCAGGGCAACCTTGAGCAGATCCTTGCGCGAGACAATGCCAGCCAGACAGCCGGATCCATCGATGACGGTCAGGCTCCCTACGTTCTCCAGAAAGAGCGTCACGACGGCGTCGCTCACGGTCGCCGTCTCCCGCAGCGCCACAGGCACGCCCATCACCTCGCGGACCGGCAGCAGCGAAGCGTCGGCTGCGGCGCCAGGCCGGGAGAGGCTCTCCTCGGCCTCGCCGAGAAAGTAGCCTACCTTGGGCTTGGCGTCAAGATGGCCCAGCATGACGAGCAGTCCCAGATCGGAACGGATCGCCGGGCGGGTGACCCCGAGCAGCTCCGCGATCTGCTCGCCCGTGATCGGAGCGCGCCTGCGCACCGTCTCCACGATTTTCTGTTGCCGGGTTGAAAGTTTGATTGCCGTTCCCTCCGCTCGCTTCATTTCTTTTCTCATTGTAACCGATGCCGATATTTTTTCACACCGGGAGCGTGGAAGGCTGGCTGACGGGGAGCGCCTGGCTTGGCTTGAGCAAGTACCCTGCATCCTGGCTTCGCGCGGCTGTGCCGGCTGTCTTGTTTCTGCCGCCTAATCGGATGGAGATACCTATCTTACCTATAATGCTGTTAGCCTGTATGACCTATTGCTCGTATTGCTTGTATTGCTGAATTGCTGAATTGCTTGTATTGCTTGTATTGCTTGTATTGCTTGTATGGCCCTATTGCCTTTACTGCCCCTATTGCTTCTACTGCCTCTAATGTCTTTATTGCAAGTTTTACCTGTTTACCTGTTTTACCTGGTTTACCTGTTTTGCCTGTTTGCCTCTACTACGAGTTTTACCTGTTTTGCCTCTATTGCCTCTACTACGAGTATTACCTGTTTTGCATATTTGCCTCTACTACGAGTTTGCCTGTTTTACCTATTGCCTGTTTGCCTGCTGGCCTGTCTACCTGTTTGCCTGCTTATCTATATCGCCTGTATGGCCGGTGCTGGCTCCGCTGATCGAATCTCTTTCTTAGATGGTGCCGACTCCGGCACTTCTGCCGACTCCATGGCTCGCGCAGCCTGCGTCTTCTCCGCTTCCTCAGCCGCCAGCGCCGCCTGCGCGGCCGCGATCCGGGCCATCGGAATACGGTAAGGCGAGCAGCTGACGTAATCGAGGCCGATGGAGTGGCAGAAAAAGATGGAATCCCGGTCTCCCCCATGCTCCCCGCAAATGCCGGTCTTGAGCCCAGGACGAGCTTCCCGCCCTGCTTTTGCGGCCATGGCGACCAGTTGCCCCACCCCTTCCGCGTCCAGCACCTGGAATGGATTATGGGGCAGCAGACGCCGCTCGACGTAGTTGGCCAGGAATTTGCCCTCGGCATCGTCGCGGCTGTAGCCGTAGGTCATCTGTGTCAAATCGTTCGTGCCGAAAGAGAAGAAATCTGCATGAGCCGCGATGGAACGAGCAGTCAGCGCCGCCTGCGGCACCTCGATCATCGTGCCGATGGAAATGGGGCAAGCCTGACGCTGCTCAGGCGTGAGCAAGCGGCCGATGACCTCTTCGATATCGGTTCGCAGCAGGCTGAGCTCAGCAGCAGTCCCGACGAGCGGCACCATGATCTCCGCCTTCACGTCCACGCCGCGCGCGAGGCAGGCGGCGGCAGCCAGACAGACGGCTTCCGCCTGCATGCGGTAGATTTCCGGATGAACGATGCCGAGCCGGCAGCCTCGCTGCCCCAGCATCGGGTTGCTCTCGCGCAGCGAATCCGACATGCGCAGCAGCCTCTGCAGCCGGCTGCGCTCCGCCTCGTCCGGATCGGCTTCCAGCTTGCGCTGCAGCTCCTCTTTTCCAGGGAGGAACTCATGCAGCGGCGGATCCAGCAGGCGAATCGTCGATGGAAGGCCGTCCATCGCCTTGAATATCGCCTCGAAGTCCTGCTGCTGCATCGGCAGCAGCTCGGCAAGAGCCGCCTCCCGCTCCGACGTCGTCTCAGCCGCGATCATGCGCTGCATGACCTTCAGCCTCTCGGGGGCGAAAAACATATGCTCCGTTCGGCACAGCCCGATGCCTTCGGCTCCGAAGCCGCGAGCCGTCCGGACATCCTCCGGCGTATCGGCATTGGCGTACACAGCGAGTCTGCGGATTCCGTCGGCCCAGCCGAGCACTTCCAGCAGCTCCTCCGTGGCAGCCGGCTCCCGCAAGGGCACTTTGCCCGCGATGACGCGTCCGGTACCTCCATCGAGAGTGATCCAATCCCCTTCCCGAATGAGCTGCCCGCCTGCCCTCATCTGCCTGCCCTCCAGATCGACGGCCATATCCTCGCAGCCGCATACAGCGGGCTTGCCCATGCCTCGCGCGACGACCGCCGCATGGCTTGTCATCCCGCCCCGGCTCGTCAGAATGCCCTCGGCCGCCAGAACGCCGTGAATATCGTCAGGCGTCGTCTCCGGCCGCACGAGAACGACCGGCTTCCCTTCGCGAGCCCAGGCGTCGGCGCGGTCTGCATCGAATACAGCCATCCCGATCGCCGCTCCGGGTGATGCCGGCAATCCGCAGGCCAGCGGCTGTACCCCTGCGGATTCATCGATGCCCCGGTGCAGCAGCTGCTCCAGATGAGAGATGTCCATCCTGCGCACCGCTTCCTCTCGGGCAATCCGGCCTTCGCGGACCAGATCGACGGCTATCTTCAAAGCAGCCTGGGCATTGCGCTTGCCCGTCCGGGTCTGGAGCAGGAAGAGGCGTCCGTGTTCGACGGTGAACTCGATGTCCTGCATATCCCCATGGCGCTTCTCCAGCTTGGCGCACCAGCCGGCGAGCTCCTCATATATGCCCGGCATGGCGGCGGCAAGCTCGCTGATCGGCCGCGGCGTCCGCACGCCGGCGACGACATCCTCGCCCTGAGCGTTCACGAGAAACTCCCCGTACAGGCCGGCGTCGCCCGTGGACGGATCGCGGGTGAAGACGACTCCCGTCCCGCAATCCTCTCCCCGGTTGCCGAACACCATGCTCTGTATCGTCACTGCCGTACCTTGCGTATCGGAAATCCGATTGATGCGCCGATAGACCCGGGCCCGCTGATTGTTCCACGAGCGGAACACAGCCTCGACCGCCATTCGCAGCTGCTCCCTCACATCCTGCGGAAAAGGCCTGCCCGACTCTTGCTGAATGCACGCTTTATAGGAGGAAATCAGCTCTTTCCAGGCATCCGCGCCCAGCTGCTGATCCTCCTCGCAGCCTTTCTCCCGCTTCAGCTTCTCCAGCAGCTGCTCGAAGCGCCAGCTGTCCAAGCCGAGCACAACCTCGCCGAACATCTGGATCAGCCGGCGGTAGCAATCGTACGCGAATCGCTCGTTGCCGGTCGATTCGGCCAGCGCCTCCACCGTATCGTCGCTCAGCCCCAGATTGAGAATCGTATCCATCATCCCGGGCATGGAGGCGACCGCGCCCGAGCGCACCGAAACGAGCAGGGGATTCATGCGGTCCCCGAATTTCTGCCCGATCTTATTTTCCAGCGCAAGGAGGGCATCCGAGATCTGCGCCCACATTTCTTCGGTCAAATGCTCGCCGAGGCGGAAATAATCCCGGCAAGCCTCGGTCGTCACCGTAAATCCTTGCGGCACCGGAACGCCGGCAGCCGTCATCTCGGCCAGATTGGCCCCTTTTCCTCCGAGCAGCTCCTTCATCCCGATATTTCCTTCTTCTAAAAAGTAGGCATACTTGATCGCCATCGCTTTACTCGCTCCCTTCCGGACGGCCGGCTGCCTGCTCGCGGCAATTCAAGGATTCGCACACGCCGTAGAAAGTTTTGACTCCGTTCGTGGGAAGGGTATACATGATTTCATTGCAATGCTTGCACAAAACAAATCCGTATTCGAGCGGGGCTGCGGAAGCGGCTTTCGGCTGAGCGTTCATCCTATCCATCTCTCCTGTCGTAAATTGGATTACCAGGCGATGCCGGCTTCTTGAGCTTGCTTGCTGCGCGGCTGCCCGCCGCAGCTTCGGGCGATCAGCGCCGCCAGGTCGATGACACGGCAGGCATAGCCCCATTCGTTGTCGTACCAGGCCATGAGCTGGATGCTCCGGTCGCGGACCATCACGCTGAGTCCATCCACGACGGCCGACTTGGAGCAGCCGATATAGTCTGCCGACACAAGCGGCAGCTCGCTGTATCCGACATAGCCGGCCAGCTCGCCTGCGGCTGCATCCCGAAAAACAGCTTTTACCGCCTCTTCGCCGGCATTCGTCTCCAGTCCGAGCTGCAGCTGCAGCAGAGAGACGTCGGCCACCGGCACTCGGACCGCCGTGCCCTGAATGCGGGAGGCCAGCTCCGGCAGCACCTCTTTCAGCGCCTTCGACATGCCCGTCGCGGCAGGCACGATCGAGGAGCCGCAGGCTCGGGCACGGCGCAGGTCGCGATGCGGATTGTCCATAAGGTTCTGGTCGTTCGTGAACGCATGAATGGAAGTCGCCCATCCCTCGCGAACGCCAAAGGCTTCATGAACAACTTTCAGCACAGGCGCCAGGCAGTTCGTCGTGCAGGAGGCGGCGGATACGATCCGATGCTTCATAGGATTGAAATCCGCCTCGTTGACTCCCATAACCGCCGTCAAATCGGCTTCGCCGGGAGAAGTGAGCAGCACTCTGGAAGCGCCTGCGCTTAGATGGAGATCCAGCATCGCTCTTGCCGCAAACGCTCCTGTGGCGTCGATGACAAGCCCGATCTCCAGCTGTCTCCACGGAAGACGGGAAGGGTCCCTCTCCGATACGAGCGCCAGCCGGCTGCCATTGATCAGCAGCTCTTGCTCGCTGACAACGGCGATATCCGCTTTCCAGCGGCCGTGCACCGTGTCGTATTCCAGGAGATGGGCCAGCGTGGCGGCCGTGCAGGTCGTATTGACTGCCCCGAGCTCGATTCCGTCCGTCTCCAGGTCGATCAGGCGCCTGATGCACAGCCTGCCGATTCTTCCGGTTCCGCTGATCGCAACTCTCATTCCCATTCCTCCATTTCCCGCAAATATGATGCCTATTATTTAAATATGACGCCTCATAGGGCATGAAGAGCCCTTCCCGCCTCGCTCATTCCGGAGCAGATCATGAGAGCCGTCCTTCCCGCGGAGCTTCTTTTATACGCAAAAATCCCTCGCCGCTGCCGCTTGATAGGCAGATGCTCTAGGCGGAAAACAACCGGATTCGGTCAGACTGCCGCCTCCCGGCCCCCGTCGATGACCTTGAGAGATAAATCATGTCGCGTCTGGATATGGCGAAGCGTGCGGGTTTCGGCGCGCATCACGACCGAGTGGGTCCAAACCGTTCCGTCCGGGCGATAGCGGACTCCGTCGAGGAAGTCTCCCTGCGTGATGCCCGTAGCCGCGAAAATAACGTCGCCGGTCCCGACCATATCGTCCATGCTCAGGACGCGGCTGGCGTCGACGATTCCCATTGCGGCGCAGCGTCCGGCCTGCTCCTCGTCCTCGGGCAGCAGCCTTCCTTGCAGCTCGCCTCCAAGACATCTCAGCGCCGCCGCTGCCAGCACGCCTTCCGGCGCCCCGCCGGAGCCCGCATAGATATCAACGCCGGATTCGGGATAACAAGTCGCCATCGCTCCCGCCACGTCACCGCCAGGCAGCAGTCGAATTCGAACGCCAAGCTTCCGCAGCTCGCTGATCGCCGCTTCGTGCCGTTCCCTGTCGAGGATGGCGACCGTGATCTCGGCAAGCGGCTTGCCAAGCTCCCTGGCCGCTTTGCGCATGGTGACGGACAGCGGGTCAAGCAGGCTGAGCTTGCCCGAGAGCGCGGGTCCGACAGCGAGCTTCTCCATGTACATATCCGGAGCGTGGAGCAGGCTCCCCCTCGGCGCCATCGCCAGCACGGACAAAGCCCCGTTCAAGCCGCGAGCCGCCAGCTCCGTCCCTTCCAGAGGATCGACGGCCACGTCGACTTCCGGACCGCTGCCGCGGCCGACGCTCTCGCCGATGTACAGCATCGGAGCCTCATCCATCTCGCCTTCGCCGATGACCACCGTGCCGCGGACAGGAACCGAACCGAACATCCTCCTCATCGCTTCCGTCGCGCTGAGGTCCGCCTGATTTTTGCTGCCCCTCCCAACCCAGGGTGCCGATGCCAACGCGGCCAGCTCCGTTACGCGCACAACTTCCAATGCCAGTTCCCGTTCCATGTCCTCATCCCTTCTTCTTTCCTTCTGCCAGATCGCATCCGACTCTTTTCGGAATTAATGTATCATATTTTATATATGACGCACAATAGGCTAATTCAGCATCAATAATGACTCCTAATTGAGTCTGGCCTACCATGGAATTATGGGAGGATAGGCTGTTAAGCCTACCCAGGAGATCGCCTCGTTCCTTTGGCAAAAAAATAGACCGCCTGTTTCAAGGCGGCCTAGCGAGATTTCTTGTGAATCGATCTGTTATTTATCCGAAAACCATCATATTCCTATACGGGTCGGACACAACGATCCGTTATATTCAAAAACTATCCCATCCCAATGTGGATCGGACATACGATCCGTAAGTTACTCGAAACCTTCAATTGCCTTTGCTTTTCGGACATACGATCCGTTATTTAGCCGAAAACCATCACATTCCTATGCGGATCGGACATACGATCCGTTATTTGTGAACAATTAGCTATATAACAATACAAACTGTAGAAATAGCGGATCCTATGTCCGATAAATGCGTCCATGAGCGAAAACCTCGAAAATAAGGGATCCTATGTCCGATAGGCTAATGAGGTTGCTTGAGCATGAGCCTTCTCAGGGATTGAAGTTGCCGAAACCATCTCTCCCTCTTACCTCTTACCTCTTACCTCTTACCTCTTACCTCTTCTCTCTTATCTCTTACCTCTTACCTCTTACCTCTTACCTCTTACCTCTTCTCTCTTCTCTCTTCTCTACATTTCTCTCACTTCCCCTCCCTTTCTCTCCTCATCACTCCTTTTTCTTCTGCTCATCAGTCATTATCCTGTCGGATATGTGTACCATGGCGCCGTTTCACTTCGCCACCTTTTTCTTCTCAACGTCCTCTCTCCATTCCATTCCTCTCCTCTCCTCTCCCTCTCCTCTCCTCTCCCTCTCCCTCTCCTCTCCCTCTCCTTCTCTCTTCTTCTTTTCCATTCCCCTCTCTCCTCCCCCCTGCACTCACGCCGCCCCCGCTTAAAAACTCCCCCTAAACACAAAAAGGCCGTCCGCAAGGGACGGCCTGACGGCCTCTGGCCTCTTAAAACGATCTAGTTCTCGCTTCTATTTCTTCCATCCACACAAGCACTTGCCTCCGCGAAACGCCTCCTACCAGGCGTATGCGTTCGGAGCTTCCCCGCCCGGTCCGGGGAAGATTTCGTCGATCCGCTGCAGGACGGACTCGTCCAGCTTCAGCTCGACCGCGCGCAGGGAGCGCTCGAACTGCTCCAGCGTCCGCACGCCGATGATCGGAGCCGTCACAGCCGGCTGATGCAGCAGCCAGGCCAGCGACACCAGGTCTTCCGTCTCGCCAAGCTCGTCGCACAGGCGGCCGTACTGCTCCAGCTGGTCCTTGTGCTTCTCCCAGCGCTTGTCGCCGCTGCGCTGGCCGGCGTCGCCGCGGCGGATGTTGCCGGAGAGCAGGCCGCCGTCGAGCGGGCTCCACGGAATGACGCCGATACCGAGCGCCTTGGCGGCCGGCAGCACCTCGAGCTCCGGCAGGCGGGTCAGCAGGTTGTACTTGTGCTGTTCCGAGACGAGCCCGAGGAAGCCGCGGGCTTTGGCCTCTCCCTGCGCGACCGCGAGATCCCAGCCGGCGAAGTTGCTGGAGCCGACGTAGCCGATCTTGCCTTGGGCGACAGCCGTCTCGAAGGAGCCCCACAGCTCGTCCCAACGGACGCTGCGGTCGATATGATGCATCTGGTACAGCTCGATATGGTCCGTCTGCAGGCGGGTCAGCGAGCCTTCCAGATGGCGGCGGATCTTATAGGCGGACAGTCCGGCTTGCCTGTTGGGGCCGTCATGGCTGTCATGCATGTCGCCGTAGGCTTTCGTCGCGAGCACGGTCCGTTCCCTGCGGCCGCCTCCCTGGGCGAACCAGCGTCCGATGATCTCTTCCGTCCGGCCGGAATTCTCGCCCCAGCCGTAAACATTGGCGGTATCGAAAAAGTTGATTCCGGCATCCAGCGCCGCATCCATGATGGCAAAGGCATCCTTCTCCTCCGTGCCGACGCCGAAATTCATCGTTCCCAGGCACAGGCGGCTGACCTTGAGCCCCGTTCGTCCAAGCGTAGTGTATTCCATCGCTTTCCAACTCCTTTTTCAACAGAAATGAGGATCTATGGCAAGATGGCGGGCAGACTATTCCTTTATACCATAAATTAACGCCGCATATAATCCGCCATGCGAATCAGTCGGAGGCCGTCGTCCGGCAACGCCACATACAACCTCCGGCAAATTTCAAAATCTCCATCTCTTTCTGACCTTACGTTTACAAGAGGCCCGTATACTGGAAGACAGACTTATCCACGCCCCAGGAGGTGCCACCGTGACCATGCAGCACGCAGAGCTTCCGCACCGGCAGCCCAAGCTGATGATCCTGTACGCTTCTTATGGAGAAGGCCATCTTCAAGCCGCTCTGGCCGTGAAGGAATCGCTCGCCCGCAAGGGCAACGACCGGACGGTGCTGATCGATCTGATGGCCGAAGCCCATCCGCTTCTGAATGAAATGACCCGTCTCGCCTACCGATCGAGCTATACGGTCATGCCCGGCTTATACGGCTGGCTCTACGACCGCACCCGGCCGATGAAGCCGGATTCCAGGCTCGCGGCATGGCTGCATTCTTTCGGGCGAAGCAAGCTGCGCCAGGTGCTCCTGCGCGAGCGTCCCGACGCGGTGCTTCATACCTTCCCTTTGTTCGCCGGCCTCGCCCTCAAGCAGACGCTTCTTCCCGGAATGCTCACCGCCGCTGTCGTCACCGACTACGATCTTCACTGCCGCTGGGTGCATCCCGGCATCGACCGCTACTATGTGCCTACCGAGGACTTCGGCCGGGAGCTGAACGCTCTTGGCATCGCCGGCTCGCGCATCTGCGTCAGCGGCATTCCCGTCAAAAAGGGCTTCCGCATGCCGGAGAGCTCCGAGCGGGCAGCGGAGCCGTTCGCCCGCTACGGCCTCGACCCACGTCTGCCGCTCGTGCTGATCATGGGCGGAGGCAGCGGCGTCATGAGCGGAATCCTCGACGCCTGCAGCCGCCTGCTGCGGATGGACAATCTTCAGATCGCCGTCATCTGCGGACGGAATGAAGCTCTCCGGGCATCGGCTGCCCGAAGGTTCGAGCGGCATCCGGAACGGTCGAGGCTGCATCTGTTCGGCTATGTGGAGACGATGCCCGAGCTCATGCCGCTGGCCTCCTGCCTCGTCACCAAGCCTGGCGGCCTCACGCTGGCCGAAGGCCTTGCCGCCGGGGTTCCGCTGTTCGTCTATCGCCCGGTGCCGGGACAAGAGCTCGGCAACGCCTCCTATCTCGCTTCCAAGGGAGCCGTGGAAATCGTCCGCTCCCCGGCCCGGCTCGCGGAAGAAATCATGAAACTCTTTGCCAGTCCTGAACGTCTTACCGAAAGAAGGTTCGCCAGCTCCTCTCTGGGCCTCCCCGGCGGCGCGGATGCTGTCGCCGAGGATTTGCTCTGGCGTCTAGGCGGGTATACTTAATGGCAACAGGCCTTACCAGCCGAGCAAGGAGGAACCCGTCCATGAATCGATTCCTGAACCGCTCCCTTGGCATCGGAGGAACCGAGCTCCCCCTCTATGCCGTCATTCTTCTGCTCGTGGAATTCGCGCGCGGCGCCGTCCTGATCAGCTTCCTGCCCTTGTACGGCAAGCATGAGCTCGGACTTACGCTGGATGCGGTAGGTGCCGCCATCACGGCGCATTATCTCACCGACACCGTGCTCAAGATGGCCATCGGGTATTTGCTTGACCGGTTCTCCATCCGTTTCGTCGTCATGGCGGGCATGATCGCTTCAGTTGCAGGAGTCGTTCTTCTCCCCTTCGCGGACGTTCCCTGGCTGTTCATTCTCGCGGCCGCCATTTACGGAGTCGGGATCTCGCCGATCTGGATCGTCTGCCTGACCCAGGTGACAGAGGAGCGAAGAGCAGCCCAGATGGGTTTTTTATATATGATCTGGCTCGGGGGGCTTGGCGCAGGTCCGATTGTGTGTAATATAGTAATGGACCACAGCAGCCGCGCGGCTTATCTGATGATCCTCTCTAGCGTCGTGCTGGCGTCTGTGCTGTCGCTCTTCATCAGCGGACAGCAGCGCTCGGCCGTCGAGCGGGTGCCGCTGCGGGAGCAGCTTCCCGATATGAAGCAGCGCTTGTCCCAGATCAAGCTGCTGCTTCCGGGCATGGTGCTGCAGACGGCTGGCGCAGGCATGCTCGTGACCGTGCTTCCAACGCTGGCCACCGGCCGACTGGGCCTGACCGGCGCCCAATACTCCCTCCTGCTGACAGCCGGAGGCGTATTCACGCTCGCCGGGCTTGTCCCGTTCGGCAAGCTGTCGGACCGGCTGCGATCGTTCCGCCGCTGGTTTCTCGTCATCGGCTTTTTCGCCGTTGCGGCCGCGCTCTATGCTCTCGCCTACGCTTCGGGCCTATGGCTGTGCATCGTCATCGCCGCTCTGCTGGGCTTGTCCTATGCAGCCGTACTGCCGGCATGGAACGCCTTGCTCGCAGCCTATGTTCCTCCCGGCCAGCAAGGACTCGGCTGGGGTCTGCTCAGCACCGTGGAGGGCATCGGCGGCATGATCGGCCCGGTCCTCGGAGGGCTGATCGCCTCCTGGAGAGGAGAGCCCTTCGTCGTCTGGATCAGCGCCCTGCTGTTCGGACTGATCGGCATCTGCTATTGTCTTCTTCCGCTGGCCGAACCCGGCAAGCTTGATCCCAAATAGAACAGGTTGTGTGAAGCATGAGCATCGTCCAGGACTGGATTCGCGAGATCAAAACCATGAACCCCCAGCAGCTGGAGCATACGCTGCAGCAATTTTCCTCCTATGGCCCTTTGCCGGGAATTGTGCTGCCGCTCGCCGAGGCCTTCCTGCCTTTTTTGCCGCTTTTCCTGTTCATTGCGGCGAACGCCAATATTTACGGATTGGGCTGGGGCTTCCTCTATTCCTGGATCGGCGTCACTGCGGGCTCCATCTGCGTATTCTGGATCGCCCGCTCTATAGGCGGAGGCCTCGGGATGTGGCTGGAGCGCCGCTTTCCGCGCGTGCGCGTATTCTTCGACTGGCTGGAGCGCCGGGGCTTCACGCCGATCTTCCTGCTCGCCTGCTTCCCGTTCTCCCCTTCGGTGCTCGTCAATATCGCATCGGGCCTCAGCAGCGTCCCGTTCCGCACCTTCTTCGTCGCGGTCGTTCTCGGCAAGGCGGTCATGATCTTCATCATCTCCCTGCTGAGCTTCAATATCGGCGATCTGGCGCCATGGCGCATCGTGCTTGCCGTATGCGTCATTGTCATCATGTGGCTGGGCGGAAAAAGACTCGAAACGCGTTACTTGGCTAAATAAGACAAGCCCTGTCCAGCTGGAGGCCGCTGAAAAGGTGTCGCTGCAGACTGAAATCATTCTTCCGATCGATTTCGCGCCTTACGCTATTTTTTAAGTGGCCTCGTCCGGCGGACGGGGCTTTTTTGGGGCGTTCGTTCCGGCTTGCCGCCGCCTTGCGGCAGTCAGGCAAGGAAAGTCCGGCCTCCCTGTCAGGCATCTCTTTGCCGGCTATGGTCGATATTGGCCGCTTCAACGCCGATTAGGGGCCGCTTCGCCTACACACACTGTAAAGGCAAGGCATCTCCCGCGAAAGGAGGATGGCCATGTCCGGCGAACAGCCTTCATTCAAGCAGACCTTCGCGCGCAAAGCCCAGTCGGAAGCAGACCGCACCGGCAAGGGCAAAGCCGCGGCCAGCGCCAAGCAGTCCGATGCGGATGCCGCCGCTGTCCGCAAGCACGGCGTCTAACCAGCATCCTACACACTCAGGAGGGATCGCATGAGCGAGAAGCCTAGCCATAACGAAATGGAGCCGATCTCGGGGGAGCATGTCGAGGTCGACGGCGTTTATACGAACCAGTGGGGCCGTCAGGAAAAGCTGCAGCGCGGCGATGCTTTTCCGGCGGATCCGATGTGGGGAACGACGGAGTGGAAGCTGGCCGAGCTGAAATTCAGCAACCATCATGCCGGCCATACCGATCCGCGTGAAATCCCGCATGACAGCGCGAACGACCCCGAGAACCACTTGCAGCATCCGCGCCGCCACAAGCACAAAGAGCATCGCGGAGACGAATAAGCGACGCGCAAAAGGCGTACCCTCTTGATGGAGGGTACGCCTTTTTTACGGTGCGGGGCCAAGTGGAATCCAAGCCGATGGATCAATTCTTGATCTGCCTCGGCTCTGCTTCTTCGGAGGCGGCAAGCGCCGAACGGCCGTCCTCCGCCTCCCTGTCCCTGCTGTGCACCTGATCGATGATCTTCTCCAGCCGCCGGAGATGATAGCCGTATTCGAACAGAGCGGCGGCGACGAACACGAGCCGCCGGTGCTGATCCGGATCCTCCCGCAGGTAATCCGTCAGCTGCTGGGCCAGCCGTGTTCCGGTAATCGCTTCCGAAGGCACGCAGGCATGCGGCTTGATTTTTCCGTCCAGCTTGAGCAGCAGATGCTCGTGGTACTTGGTCAGCTCCTCGATCTGGGCATCCAGCTTGACCGCCCAATCCTCCGCTCCTGGAGAGGCGAAGTAATGCTCCTCCACGACGTCCAGCAGATCGGCTCCCTTGGTGACCGCCTTGATGAGCTGCTTGGAAAGCAGCAGCTGGCGCGCCCGCTCGGCGCGGCTCGAAGCCCGCAGGGAGCGCTCGTCCGCGAGCACCAAGTAGCGTTCGTCCAGCTTGCCGATCGTGCCGTGCAGCTTGGCCTTCTCGTCGTTGTACACCTGCTCTTTCATCTCGTCGGAGATGGAGGTGCGCAGGAGCAGCGACAGCTGCTGGTAGGAGCGGTGCACGTCGCTGTGGAACTGCTTGCGCGGCCTCGGCGGGAAGACGAGCACGTTGACGGCGAACGCCGCCCCCATGCCGGTCAATACCTGGAGGAAACGCTCCACGGCGAACATCCAGCCGGTCGCGTTCGCTTCCATGACAGCCACGACGGTCACGAGCGTCAGCCCCACCGTCGATTCCATTTTCAAGCGGATGCTGACGAGTATGACGGCTATGATGACAATGCCGACCGCGATCGGATTGTTGCCGATCAACTGCACGGCTCCCAGCGCGATCATTGCGCCGAGCAGATTGGTCTGGAATTGGTCGCTCACCTGCTGCCAGGAGCGGAAAATGGACGGCTGCAAGGTGAATATGGCTGAAACAGCAGCCAGAATCGGAGAGCTGAATTGGAAGAGCTCGCTCAGGTAAATGGCCAGCGCAACGGCAATGCCGGTTTTAACCACTCGGGCCCCGATTGTCATAAGGGTTGAAATCCTCCTTCTCAGGCAGCGAATGGGTATGCTTCTTCTCCTCTTATACCCTGTTGCTCCATTGCCTGTAACGTATGCCATGCCCGCTCGTTCTCGATTTCCGAATTCGGGCAACTGCTATATTGTACATTTTTTTCATTTCAATTTATACCTGGCCCCGGCATACCTTTCTTTTTGAAACCAGACCGACGTTCCTTGGATCAAAAAAGAAGCGCCGACCGGGCATGAATCCCGATTCGCGCTCCTATCTGCAGGTCTTGCTCCTCGCTGCTCCGCTTCCGCTGTCACGAGCCCAGGCTGCCCAGCGAGCTTCTTCTCGCAACCGCGCAGTAGGGCAGATAGATCTGGAACGAAGTCCCTTCTCCCAGCTCGCTCGTCACCCGGATCCTTCCCTTGTGGTTGTCCACGATCTTGTAGGACACCATCAGGCCAAGCCCCGTTCCTTTATCCTTGGTCGTATAAAAAGGCTGGCCCATCTTGGACAGCTGCTCCTCGTCGATGCCGGGTCCCTCGTCCTTGACGGTGACGAGCACGTCTTCCTCGCAGAGCTCGGTGGCGATGATGATCTTGCCTCCTTCGGCCATGACCTCGATCGCATTTTTGAGCACGTTGATGAACACTTGCTTCACCTGGGGCTCGACGCCGTATATCCAGAGCGGCTCGGATCCGTAATCGGCCCCGATCTCGATGCCGTACAGGGAAGCCTGAGACTCCAGAAGCAGCACGGTGTCGAGCATGATTTCGCGCACGTCGGTATAATCCATCTCATATACCTGCGGTTTGGACAGCATCAGCAGCTCGCTGACGATGTTCTCGATACGGTTGAGCTCGGATTTCATGATGTCGAAGTAGGGGCTGCCGGACGTGCGGCCGCTTGCGATCAGCTGGAGAAATCCTTTCAGCGAGGTGAGCGGATTGCGGATCTCGTGCGCGATTCCGGCTGCGAGCTGACCGGCCACATAGAGTTTCTCGGAGTTGATCAGAAGCTCTTCGTTTTTCTTGCGCTCGGATATGTCGCGGATGATGACGATCGCCACCTGCTGGCCGGAGAAGGTCGATTCCGAATGGATCAGCTCCGTGCTGATCGGCCTCCCGCCCAATGTGAGCCAGTCCAGCTCGATCGCGACCGCAGGAGCTTGGGGGGACGGCCTGCCTGAAGGCTTGCCTCCGCGCGGGTGGCGGGCCAGATGGCTGCGCAGACGCTCGTGGGAGTCCGGACACAGGAACCGGTAGACCGACTTGCCGACCATATCGGATTCATCCGAAGCTTCGAACATCCTCAGTCCGGAACAGTTCACGAATTCCCACTTGCCTCCGCTGATGACGGCAATCATATCGATGGAATTCTCCACAAGCAGCTTGTAGCGCTCATTGATCAGTCCGTAGCGGCGGTCTGCAACCCAGGCGACGATGCTGAAGCTGAAGATGATGACGGTAGCAAGGGCAAGCAGCAGCCCCATGAACATCAGGTACTGGTCAATCCGGAAGGTCGGCTGCTCCGACGAGCCGCGGCCGTAGGAGAGGGACTCCAGGGCGAGCAGATGGAAGGCGATCGCCCCTGTTCCGAAGATGAAGCTGGCCGGTAAACGGCGTTTTCCCCCATGTTTCATGTAGGCCTGCAAGGAAGTGTAGGTGCCGGCCAGCAAGACGGCCAAACCCGCGGCCAGCAGCGATGGACTCAAGTCGAGAAGCCGGACACGATGCATCAAGACGCTCATATAGTGCATGAAAGCGACAGAAGAGGTGATGATCAGGGAAGAAGCGCCCAGTCGAAGCTTGCTCGTCTCCCCGTCTCCAAGCAGCAGAAAGGCGGAATAAGCCGCTCCTCCCAGCAGGAACAATGCCAGGAAGGATTCCGCCGTAATCGATACCAGGTAATGGGAAGCCAGCATGGCGACGAAATGCATGGACCATGCGCCGAGGGCGAATACGGCTGAAGATCCGAGAAACCAGTAATGGCGGAACGGACGGCGGCTGTTCAAATTACCAACCATGCTGAACATCGTATAGGCGGAGAAGACGATGATCGTATAAGCTAAGGGAATGTAGAAGGCATGGTCAGGCTGCATCGTCGAGATCATCCCGTTCTGTATAAGAAATGGGCTGCAAAAAAATGGATTTTTCCTTGAAATTCGACGTACCCGCGAAAAATCCTTTTGGAATGAGGAATCGTCTTTCTGACAATGCCGTTCTATCTGTTCACCGCAGCAGTAGATGAAAGGAATCAACCGATGAAAAAAGAAATGTTCGATATTTACGATGACAGCTGGACCCGCATCGGAACGGCCACCCGCGCCGAAACGCACCGGCTCGGCCTGCGCCACCGCTCCTTCCATTGCTGGCTCGTCCGAGGCTCCGGCGACGGCACCCTCATCCGCTTTCAGAAGCGGCAGGAAAGCAAGGACACCTATCCCGGCTTGTACGATATTACGGCCGCCGGCCATTTGTCCGCTGGGGAAGATATCCGCGATGCCGTCCGCGAGCTGGAGGAAGAGCTTGGAATCTCCGCTGCCTATGAGGATCTGCTGCCGCTCGGCTACTCGGTCGAAAGGTCGGAGGGGATAGCGGGAGGCGTTCCTTTCGTAGATCACGAACGATCGGAGGAGTTCGCCCTTCGCTGCGCCCTCCCCCTATTAGAGCACCGGCTTCAGCACGAGGAGGTAGCCGGGATCTACGAGGCTCCGGCCGAGGGACTTATCGGCTTGTTCGAAGGCAGGCTGGATGCGCTGTCCGTTCAGGGAGCCGAATGGCCGGAGATCGCAGGCGCGGGAGCGGATAAGGCCATATCCGAATCCGGGCTTGTCCCGGTCACCCGGAAAATACGCCCTGAGGACTTCGTTCCTCGTCCGGCCGGTTACTACTCCTCGCTGTTCAGGCGTCTCAGCGAGCTTCCTTGAACCAAAGAGCCTTGCCTTCTCCATCGGGAGCCGGCAAGGCTTTTTGAACAATGCGCCGCCGGGCCATCACCTTAATGCAGAGCTTTGACAGCTTTGGCGGATTTTGCGGCTTTGGCGGTTTTGCCAGCCCTGGCGGCTTTGCGGGCTGCTCCTGGAGCAGCCTTTCGGGCGGATCCCGTACCTGCTTTGCGGGCTCCTCCGCGCCTGGAAGCTTTCTTGCGGACATTGCCTGCCGGAACGACGCTGCTCAGCAGGCCGGGAATCGGTCCCGGAGCTCCCGGTCCGGGTACTCCGCCTCCGAAGCCGCTCAAGTCAGGCATGCCGGGCATGGTTCCCGTTCCGGGCATTGTTCCCATACCTTGCATGCCGGGCATGAAGCCGGGCTGCGGCGATAGGCCGCCCGGGAATCCGCCCGCCCCCTGGCTCCGCTGCCAGTTGGAGTACCAGTTGTCGATCAGTCCGTGAATCTGGTAGAAGTAGGTCGAGCGGGGAGCAATGTCCAGATCCCGCAGGATAGGCTCGCCCAGCACCTCGGAGCCGGCATCGTGGATGCAGGCGTGGATATGCTCGATGAAGCGCCCCAGATCATCCGCCGTCGCAAAGGATTGCGGCTGGTAGCGGACCCGCATCTCGCCGTTCCCGTCGTAACAGGAAGACATGCGGATGCCTTGCGGAACTTCGCTCCACGGAGCCACCAGCGACATGTCGAGCCCTTGGCCGCGGTACCAGTCGAGCACCTTGCGGATATATTGCCGGTGGAAGTTCAGGAACTTGTCTCCCCATCCAATCGGGGGATTGTTGTTGTTCATGATATGGTTGGCATGATGCCACCGGCGGTGTTCTTCAAGCAGATCGCTTGGAAAATCGGGAATAATCATCGTGGAAGGCCCTCCCTGGTCCATAGGTTGCTACCACAGGATATGCAGCCGCCCTCGGGCTAGTGCCTTCCGCTCCCGTCAGCTCCGGTCAGCTCCGATCGTCGTAATAATGATGCTCCGCGTGCATCCGTCCGCCCGAAATGTTCAGAATGCCGTAAGAGTAGCGGGGCTGGCGCCTCTTCTGGACCGGAGATCCCGGGTTGAACAGCAGCAGGTCTCCCTCCCGCTTGCTGTAAGGGGCATGGGAGTGGCCGAACAGGATCAGGCCGACCCCGTCGTCAGGAAAATTCGACCGCGCCTTCTGCTCCGTCCATCGTCCTTGGCCCAGATCGCCGTGCACGATGCCGATCCGGCAGCCTGCGAGCTCGATCAGCTTGCGCCTGCCGTAGCGGCGTACGAGCTCGGGACCGTCATTGTTGCCCGCCACTCCGTCCACCGGCGCGATGTCTTCCAGCAGGCCGGCGACGCGGGGATGCGTCCAGTCTCCGGCATGCAGGATGTAATCCACTCCCCGCAGCCCTTTCACAAGCGCATCCGGCAGCTTGGATGCCGAAGCGCCAAGATGCGTATCCGACACGAGTCCAATCCGCATGAGTCCATCCCCTTTCTTCTCGCAGCTTTGGTTCAAGCTTAGCACAAATAGATTCCGTCCCGATACGCTTCAGGAACAGTTTCCGCGCCGGCAGCGATTCGTATTCGGCGGGGCCGCTCTGGTACAATAAGAAGACCGCTACCGCGGCATCCGACAAGAACAAGGGGGATCGAGCAGACCCGCCGCTGCTTCGGCAAGAGGGCTGCATTCGCCATGAGCCATAACATACCCAATAAGCTTCGCGAAGCCGCCGCCCATCTGGAGAACCGCTTCCAGGAACGCGAGGAGCTGATCCGCGTTCTCCTGCTGGCGCTGATGAGCGGCGAACATCTGATGCTGGTCGGGCCTCCAGGCTCCGCCAAGTCCCAGCTCGCCCGGAGCGCTGCCGCCCTGTTCGGCGGCAGCCGCAGCTTCGATTATCTGCTGACCCGGTTCACGACGCCCGACGAGCTGTTCGGCCCCGTCTCCCTGCAGCAGCTCAAGCAGGACCGCTACGTCCGCCAGACGCAGGGTTATCTGCCCGAGGCCCGCTTCGCCTTTCTCGATGAGATCTTCAAGGCGAGCAGCGCCATCCTGAACTCGCTGCTCTCGATTCTGAACGAGCGGATTTTCTACAATGGAGCGGAAGCCAGGGAAGTGCCTCTGCTCTCGCTCATAGCTGCGTCCAACGAGCTGCCGGAGGAGCAGGAAGGGCTCGCCGCCCTCTACGACCGCTTCCTCTTCCGCTACGAAACCCGCTATCTCCAGCAGATCGCCAGCTTCGAGCGGATGTTCCAGGGACCGGATACGCCGCCTCCCGCCCTGCTCGATTCCGGCGATGTCCAGCGCATCCAGGATGCCGCCTCCGGTGTCGCCCTGCCGGAGCCGGTGCTCGTCATGCTGTTCCGGCTCAAGACTTTGATGGAAGAAAAGGAATATATCCTGTCGGACCGCCGCTGGCGCCGGATCGGCCGCACTTGGCAGATAAGCGCCGCAATCCATGGCCGCGATGCCGTCAGCGTCTGGGATACGGTGCTGACTCCGCATCTGCTCTGGGACTTCCCCGAGGACCTCGAGGAGCTGCGGGGCATTTTTGCCGGCGTCTGGCAGGAACTGCTCGCCAAGGAAATGGACAAGGAGCTGCCATTGGCCTCCTACCGCGACACGCTCCAGAAATGGCTGTCCCGCGAGGAAGAACTGAGCGGCTTCCAATTCCGCAAGGAGGTCGGGTCTTCCCTTGGCCGCACGCAAGCGGAACGGCTCGCTTCGATGACGGACGAGGCGAGGAGCGAGCTCGAGGAAACAGCCCGTTCCTTGCAGGGACGTCTAGTCGCCTGGCAGGAGAAGGAGAAGCAGCTGCCCGCATGGATCGAGTCGCAATCGGTGTTCATCCTGCATGCCGACGAATATGCTGTCCGCTTCACGCATCTGCGCATCGGAGGCGAGAAGGTTCTCCAGCAGCTCCAGGGGCTGTACCGCACTTTGTTCGACAAGGATATGCCCGGCGTTTCTTATGACTATACCCTTTGACGTCAACCGGAAGGAGGCAGGCGGATGCTGATTCGCAGCGCCAGGGTAGACCGCTATCAGTTCGATGCGTTCGTCCGCTCCTCGCGGACCGCCCGCGAATGGATGAAGGAAGCCGAAAGGCAAGTACCATGGTTCGATCTGGAGCTGTTCGCCGATTTCTTCATGAGCTTTTACCTGGCGGAGCCCGTATTCGAGCATCCCGTCGGAGGCGATCCGTTCCATCGCTGGATGCTGGCCTCCCTGCGGCGGCAGCATTTCTACCGCCTCATCCATCCGCGGACGATCGGCGAAGTGAATGCTTCGTTCAAGACGGCGCTCAAGGCGCTGTCATGGCTGACGGAATCCTACGAGGAGGAGGCGAAGCGGCGGGAAAGGGAGAAAAGGCCGATCCTTTCTGCCGGCGAGCAGGATAAGGGCCCCGGAGGCATCGAGGCTGCCGGGGAGCTGAAGGAGCGGCTCAGCGAGCGCCAGCTGGAGCAGCTGCAGCTCGTCGGCTACCGGCTGCAGCAGGGCCGGCGCACGGTAGAGGACAAGCAGAGCGAGCAGGACAGCCGCCCGCTGGATCTGGAGGAGCGCCGCGCCTTGCGGCAGCGGGTCGAGGAGCTGCGAGAGGCGATGCGAACCGACTTCCTGCGCCGCGACAAGCTGCGGGCCAAGCTGACGAAGGCCGAAGCCGAGCTGCAGCAGCTGGAACGACGCCTATCCCGCGTCAGTGCCCGCGAGGCGGCAGCCATGCAGCGCATCGAGGATGAGCTCGGCGATTGGCTCGGGCAGTCGCTGCGGGGCTCGCTGGAGCGGGAGAGCAAGGACAGCGGCGACATCTTCGGGCTCATGCAGGCGAGCCAGCGGCTGGCCAACCGGCGCTGGGGAAGCGAGCTCGGCCGCCTGCGGCGCCAGACGTTCGAGGAGTACAGCCGCTGGGTCGAGCAGCTGCAGAGCCGCAAGGATCTGCTCGCTTTTCTGGAGGATGTCGGCCGCAGCGTGCACTCGCTGAAAGCCATGCGCAAGAAAGCCTCATCGCTGCGCGTCCATGAAGCTTACGGAGGACTGGAGCTCGCCGGCGACATCGCCCGCATGCTTCCGGGAGAAGCAAGCCTGCTTGCCGATCCCGACTTCGAGCCCTATTTCCTGATGAAGCTGCTCGATCGCAAGCTGCTGGCCTACTCTCCGGAAGGAGAGGCCGAGGAATCCCAGCGCGGCCCGGTCATATGCATGATGGATACTTCCCATTCGATGCGCGGATCCAAGCTCCGTCTCGTCCAGGTGTTCACGGCCGCGTTCGCCGCATTCGCGCTGGCGGAACGCAGAGACTTCACGCTGCTGCTGTTCGGCGCGAAGGGCGAGGTCATCGAGCATCGCCTCTATCATCAGCGGCCCGACTGGGACCGTTTCTACGGCATGGCTTCCCTCGCTTATGGCGGCGGTACGAACTTTGACGCTCCCCTCGCGAGAGGCATCGACATCGTGGAGCATGTCCGCGGGTTTGCCGCCGCCGATTTCGTCATGCTGACCGACGGTGTCGGAGAGATCACTCCCCCGCTGCGGGAGCGCCTCGCACGGCTCTCCGCACGCAGGAGCGTGCGCCTCCATACGCTGATCGTCGGCTCGGCAAGGCAGCATCTTGCCGCGGAATATGATATCCTGGGAGTCTCTCACCGGGTCCGCTTCGCGCAGGCCTGGGATTCCCGCGATGCCGAAGCAGGGAGCCTCCTGCTCGACGTGTTCGCTGCAGCGGGCGAAGAACAGGAGAGCCGCCGGCGGAGACTGCGCTTATGATCCCAAAACAAAGAGGCCGCGCCTTTCGCGCAGCCTCTGCTTTTTTCTCGCAGCCCTTGCCGACCGTCGCCTTGACAGCGTTCAGCGGGTCGCCAGCCATGCCGCGCAGGCCGCCCAAAACGGCAGCGACAGAGCCAGTCCGTTCAACAATCCGGTCAGCAAATGGCCTTCCCGTCGAATCATGAGACATCTCTCCCTGTTTTCCGTAATGGATTCATTATGGCCCTTGCGGCCGCCATTTAGACGGAGCTTGGTTGACTTGTTTTTAACCCGTGAAGCGTTTTCACAAACTTCGTGTCCGGTCTGCCGGGTGATTTGAATCTATTCTATGCAAAGAGGTGACTGGTTATGATCTGCCGAAGCGGCTGCGCCGCCTGCTGCATCGCCCCTTCGATCTCGTCTCCGATTCCAGGCATGCCCCACGGGAAGCCCGCAGGAGTTCCCTGCGTGCAGCTGCTGCCGGATCTGCGCTGCGCCCTGTTCGGCAAGCCCGAGCGGCCTGCCGTATGCGGCGAGCTTCATGCAGCCGCCGATATGTGCGGCGATTCCCGCGACGATGCCCTCGCCTATCTGGAATGGCTTGAAAAAGCGACCGCTCCCGGCGCGTGACGATCGGGAGCTTTTGTCATGAAAAATAAAAAAACGCCGCTCCCGACAGATGTCGAAAACAACGTTTTTGCGAAGGGAATGAATCCTGAAAAGTTGAAAATGGTGCTGATGAAGGGATTCGAACCCCCGACCTACGCATTACGAATGCGTTGCTCTACCAGCTGAGCTACATCAGCAAATCATTGGTTGTCGAGACACCTGCTTGTCCTTGTTTACAACAAGTTTTCGTCAGCGGCGACTTTTATAGAATACGCATTTTCGCGAATATTGTCAAGCATTTGTCGACGCGTTTGTGCGGCTGCACATGTGACGAATTTATGTCCGCCGTTTCCGCTTTGCCAGCCACGGGTAATGTAACGACAAGTAAGACTCGCGCTGCATAAGGATGCTGGAATGGATCCGGACCGGAAGCGAGCATAACAGAACGGAGGCGCATCGAACATGCCCTATTCCAAAATCATTGTCGGATACGACGGCTCGGAGCAGTCCGTCCGTGCCCTGAGATCGGCGCTCGAGCTTTCTTCTACCTTCAAAGCGCTGATTGAAGTCGTCCATGTCTATAATCTGACGCCGATCGTCGTTGGCGAGACGGTCGCAGGCTCGCCGCCCGCGGCAACGGAATCCATGAAGCTCGAGGCCGAGACGGTAGCTGCGGAAGCCCGCACCATCATCTCCTCGGTAACGGATACTCCGATCGAGGTGCTGGTCGCCGAAGGCGATCCCGGCAAGACGATCACGTCGATGGCGGCGGACCGCGGCTCCGATCTTATCGTCGTGGGTAGCCACGGCAAAGGCGGCTTCAAGGAGCTGTTCACGGGCAGCGTCAGCCATTACGTGACCCAGCATGCCAAAGTGCCGGTGCTCATCGTCAAATAGGCCTAAGGCCAGGCAAACGTGTTCCCTACTAGCTTCTTCCAAGGAAAAATGCGGATAAAAGCGGAAAAGAGCCGGGCGGTTCTTTTCCGCTTTTGCATGCCAATGGCTGCCCATATGCCGCTCAGGATGCAGAATAGCCCCTCGTCTGCGGGGACGAAGGGCTCTCGCTCATATCCGCTGCGGCATATCGCCTTCCTCTCCAGGCCCGGCGAAGCTGCTGTCGGCAGGCATGCGGAAGATGAACGTGCTGCCTTCTCCCTTGCCGCTCTGCAGCTCGAGCATGCCCCCAAGCAGCTTGGACAGCTGCAGGCTGATGGACAAGCCGAGGCCGGTTCCGCCGTATTGGCGGGTAATGCTGCCGTCTTCCTGCTGGAAGGCCTCGAAGATGAGGTTCTGCTTCTCCTTGTCGATGCCGATGCCGGTGTCCTTGACCGCGAACACGATCCAGTCCACGTCGGGCGGAGCCGGCACGGGCTGTCTGGACTTCTCCCTGCTCCGCAAGCGTGCGGACGCGCGGGTTCCAAGCAGATTCTCCTCCAATGACGGGAGCAGCGCTCTGCGTTCTCCGGACACCTTGAGCTCCACGAACCCGGACTCGGTGAACTTGAACGCGTTCGTCAGCAGATTGCGGAGCACCTGATTGACGCGCAGAGCGTCGGTCAAGAGCAGCTGCGGGGAATCCGGCTCGACCTCGATCCGGAACGGAAGTCCCTTTCGGTCGGCGACCGGCTGGAACTGCGCCTGGACGGAATGCAGCAGCTCGATGGCCGGAACGTTCTCCAGGGTAAGCTGCAGCTTGCCGGCTTCGACCTTCGACAGATCGAGGATATCGTCGATCAGATGCAGCAGATCCACTCCCGCTGCTTTTAGGATGCCCGCATAACGCTTGTCCTCTTCGCCGTACGCCTCGTCATCGCTCTCCTGGATCAGCTGCGAGATCAGCAGCATGCTGTTCAGAGGCGTTTTGAGCTCATGCGACATGTTGGCCAGAAATTCCGACTTGTAGCGCGACGAGAGCAGCAGCTGGCGAGCCTTCTCCTCCAGATCCCGCTTGGCTTCCCTCATCTCCTTGGTCTGCCTGCGCAAGATCAGGTTCATATTCTTGAGATCGACCATCCGCTGCTGATCGAGGCTGAAGTCACGGATCATGTACACGAAGAAGGCGCTGAGAAGAAGCGAGAGCAGCAGCGTCAGCGGCGCGTATTCGCTCCAATACACGGACAATGGAAGTACGCCGAGCCAGGAGATATTTATGCAGTTGAGCATGTTGATGGCGAGTATGACCACAACAGCCTTCCGGAAAAATTTCCAGCGGCTCCTGCCGAGGAAGAAGGCGAGCAGCGCTCCGGCGGCGCCCAGGATGAACATGTTGCCCATTCCGGCGAGAGAGGCCGCATTGATGCCGAAAAAAAGCCTGCCCATGCCGATCCCGACCCCGATGGCGATGATCTGCCAAGGCTTGCTGAGAATCAGGACTGCCATGATCAGCGGCACATAACGGAGATCGAACAGAATATGGTCGTTCACCCGAAGGCCGAAAACCATCGTCAGCCAGCCGGATGCGATAAAGATGAAGGAGGCCAGCGCCTCCTGTATGCCGGGCCGCAGCCATTGGAAGGCGGTTTTATAGCCGAGATTGAACAAATAGGCGATCGTGATAAGCAGGCTGATGTTCATGAAGAAAACTTTGGATAGTGCCATGCCAGCCTCCGTCAGTTTCATTTTATGCCTTCATTCTACATCAATTTCGCAGCCTTCATCATCCATCGACTGTCATTTCCCTCCTGACTTCACGCGAATAGCAGGCGCCGAAACGAAACTTGTTGAATAATGTTCCTATTTCGTTCATATTCCTTTAATGCGTTTAATGTAAAATAAGGCAAGGAAAGATAAATTTCACAAGGGGGTGCTGTCCGATATGATGCAGCCGATCACGTTCAAAAACCGTTCTGTCCCCGTCTACTACCCCCCGGGACAGGAGGAAGCGCTGAAGGCGCTCCCGGGCAAGCTGAGGGAGCTTGAGCTCAACTTCGATTTTCGCAAACGATGGAAAGAGATCGCCTCTGTCGAGATGTCGCGCGACGTGGCGATCTTCCAATATCATGACGGAACGAAGCTCTATCTGGAAGTAGGCTAGGCTCTGCCCCCCGGCAGCTTGGTTCGGGCAGTCCTCCAGGCGAGTCCTCCCTGCTCCGGCAGAAGTCGTGGACTTCGTCCGGCCTCTCAACGAATTCGGTACCAGCACAAGCAGGCGCAAGGGAGTCGGTCTCCCTTGCGCCTGCTTGGCGTTCATTCGTGATTGTCCGGACAGGCCGGGTCCGATCCGCGGCTTAAGCCTCGCGGCGCAAAATGCTCTCGATCTTCTCCAGCTCTTCTCCGCTGAATTCCAGGTTGTCGAGCGCGCGGACATTGTCCTCGATCTGCGATACCCGGCTTGCGCCGATGAGAGCGGAGGTGACCCGCCCGCCGCGCAGCGTCCAGGCAAGCGCCATCGCTGCCAGCGACTGGCCGCGCTCCTGGGCAAGAGCGTCCAGCTCGCGGATCTGTGCCAGCCGGCCCTCGGTAATCTGGCTGCCGCTCAAGAATACGCTTGGTCCGCCGGCCCGGGAATCCGCGGGTATGCCCTGCAGATAACGGTCGGACAGCATGCCGCCCGCAAGCGGGGAAAAGACGATCGAGCCGATGCCCTCTTCCTCCAGCACATCCTGAAGCCCGTCCTCGATCCAGCGGTTGAACATGGAGTAGGACGGCTGATGGATCAGGCACGGAGTGCCGAGCTGCTTCAGGATGTACGCCGCTTCCCTGGCCTGCTCGGCGCTGTAGTTCGAGATGCCGGCGTAGAGCGCCTTGCCGGAACGGACCGCATGGTCCAGGGCTGACATCGTTTCTTCGAGCGGCGTATCCGGGTCCGGACGGTGGTGATAGAAGATGTCGACGTATTCCAGGCCCATCCGCTTCAGGCTCTGGTCGAGGCTCGAGAGGATGTATTTGCGCGAGCCCCACTCGCCGTAAGGCCCCTCCCACATGTAATAGCCCGCCTTGGTCGAGATCACGAGTTCGTCCCGGTAAGGCGCCAGATCATCCTTCAGCATCCGGCCGAAGTTCACTTCCGCGGAACCTGGCGGAGGCCCGTAATTGTTCGCCAGATCGAAATGGGTGATGCCCAGGTCGAATGCCCTGCGCGCCATTTCCCTGCCGTTCTCGTAGCGGTCGTTCCCTCCGAAGTTATGCCACAGTCCGAGCGATATTGCCGGCAGCTTCAGCCCGCTGCGTCCGACGCGGTTGTACTTCATCGATTCGTACCGCCCGGAATGAGCTTGATATCCCATCGCCTTTGTCCTCCTTGAACCTCTATAATCGCCGTCCTTGATCAGGTTGAATACGGCGTCCAGCTATGCTGCTCATTATACCTCAGAAAGATGGCTTGGCCGATCCTGGACCGGCTCAGACGGTCAGCGTCCGCGGCAGGACGATATGCATGTCGGTAGCCGTTTCCGCGAAAAATCCGGGTTCTTCCTCCGCCAGGCTCAGCCAGGCATCGACGCAAGCCGGATCGAATTGCCGGCTGCGCTGAGCCGAGATGATCCCGAGCGCCTGCTCATGGGTCATCGCCTTGCGGTAGGACCTGGACGAGGTAAGCGCGTCGTACACGTCCGCGACGGCCGTAATGCGCGCCAACAGCGGAATCTCCTTCTCCCGCAGCTGGTCCGGGTAGCCGGTGCCGTCCCACCGTTCATGGTGGGACCGGATGACAGCAAGCTCTTCCCGCATGAAGCCGAGCTTGCGGCACAGCTCGTAGCCGTGCACGGGATGAAGCTCGACGACCGCCCGCTCCTCCTGGGTAAGCACATCGGGCTTGTTCAGGATCGACTGCGGAATCTGCAGCTTGCCCACATCATGGATGATCCCGCCTTGGCCGATCGCCATGAGGTCGGATGAAGCCAGCCCCATGCGCTCGGCCAGCTTCAGGGCATACAGGGCAACCCGATAGTTATGGCCCGCCGTGTAGCCGTCCTTCTCTTCCGTCGCCTGGATCAGTGCCTGGACACTTGGCGAAATGCATTTCTGCAGCCATTCCTTAGGATCCGAGCGGAACAGGGCTCTCATGGAATCCAGCAAGGAATGGGAGCTGGCATATTGGAGCAGGATGCCCGCCGCCACAGCCAGCAAGGACAGCAGCAGCAGCACATGGTACATCCACCAGCTGAGACGCCACGGCTCGCCAAGAACCATCATGAGCTGACCCACGCCGAGCCAGCCGCAGCTGTAGACGATGGAGAGCTGCAGCGGCATCCTGGCGGCCTTGTAGCCTTTCCAATAACTCCTGGCGGCGCTGGCGAGCAGGATAAGCACGATCGCCGTCGATACCGTTCTCGTCGATTCCCTCTCCGACCACCCCGCGAGAATATGGGGATGGTTCATTGCATAGAAGAAACAAAGCACCAGAATGCCTGTCCATGCAGGGACGAGCCACCGGTGGAAACGCCCCAGGAACAGGACGAGCGGACGAGCCGCGGTCACGCCGGACAGCGCCAGCCATACGGATGCGATGAGGATGCCCAGCTCCGAGGAAATGCCCTGGACGGAGTTGTGCTCCATGATGAATCCCGGCGTGGCGAGCCCGTGCAGCATGATCAGCGCCGTCATGGAGATGTAGGCCAGCGCCAGGAACGAGACGCCGATGTTGCGCAGCTTCATCCCGGTATAGCCCATCGCCCCCGCAAGCAGCAAGGAAAAGACGGAGACGATCGTCACGATATAAAAATGTCCGACTGGGGAATGCCAATAGATGTCCAGAGTCCCGGACCATCTCAAGGCTTGGAACAGAATCAGGGGCAGCAGTATGAATACAGCAGCCGTAAGCAGCTTCCGGTGAGGAGCGCGCATGGGACTGAAGATCACCTCGTATGACCGCAACGGGACGAATGATGGAATGAAAGCCAGGACTTATGGATGCCTATACAAATAGCGGCCGCTGCATTAATATGGGAAAAATAAGCTTTATCCGTAGCATACCTTATCCTAGAAAGCTTTGAACAGAGCCAATATTCAAATTTTCGACCTTTTGGTCCCTTTTGAAGGACGAACGATGGAAGATGCTGTCTTCTTAAAAAGAATTATTTTCACAGGAGTTGAGACCTATTGCCATATCAATATGAAGTCAAAACATACAAAGAAAAATACGAAATGGTCGAGCTGACGGAGGCGACTACCCGCTCCCGCGTGCTGATCTGTCCGGAACGCGGCGGCATCGCTCTGCAATGCCGGCTGAACGGCTATGAGCTGTTCTATCTCGACGAGGCCACGTTCCTGGATCGAGATGCGAACATACGCGGGGGCAATCCCGTGCTCTTCCCGATCAGCGGCCAGCTGGCCAACGGGGAGTACGAGTGGAACGGACGCAAATACCGCATGCGCAATCACGGAGTCGCGCGCACCGAAGCTTGGGAAATCGCCGGCATCTCCGATGACCGGGCAGCCTCCGTCACCCTCCGCCTGCGCAGCAGCGAGCGGACGCGGGAGCAGTTCCCGTTCGATTTCGAGCTGTTGTTCACGTACACCCTCAAGAACGGCGACCTGTCCATCTCCCAGCAATACCGCAATCTGTCCGATTCGCCGATGCCGATGTATCCCGGCTTCCATCCCTACTTTGCCGCGGATGCCAAAAACATTTCCTACCGAACGGACGCGACCCGGTACCTGGATTACAACGACGGAGCGGAAAAGCCGTACGAAGGCTCCCTCGATCTCGGGAGCATGAAGGAATCGGCCGCCTTGCTGGATCCGGCTGCTCCGGAGATTGCCTTCAAGCCTTCCGGAAACCTTGCGGTCCGGATGCGCTACAGCAGCAGCTTCCGCTACGTCGTCCTGTGGAGCGTAGAGGACAAGCCGTTCGTCTGCGTGGAGCCCTGGATGGCTCTGAACGGCGAGCTCAACCGCCAGGAGGAGCTCGTGCTCGTCCAGCCGGGCGAAACCGTCGAGGCCGAGCTGGTCATCGGCGCGTCCCATACGCTGTAATACATTGATGCCGCTGCGGCATGGCCGCTGTGCCCGGCCGCTGTACCCGGCCGCTGTGCCCGGCCGCTGTGCCCGGCCGCTGTGCCCGGCCGCTGTGCCCGGCCGCTGTGCCCGGCCGCTGTGCCCGGCCGCTGTGCCCGGCCGCTGTGCCCAAACCAAAAACGGACCTGTTCCCCTTTCCAAGGGAAATCAGGTCCGTTTTTGGCTGCATGTCCATTATCGGATTTCTTTTTCGTAAAGACAGAAGCCGTTGTCCGATCTGCCCATGAACGTATATCCGAAACCGCTGTAAAAAGCGTTGAGCTTGTCGTTGCTGCCGATGCAGTCGAGCCGTATCGCCGACTTTCCTTCGCAAGCTACGCCCGTCTCCGCCCATGACAGGATGGCCCCGCCGATGCCTTGACCCGCATAGTCGCGGTTGACGGCCAGCCGGTGCAGATACAGATAGGGCTCGTGTCCCTGCTCTCCCCACAGCTCCTTGTCCCACTCGCCGGGCTGCTGAAGCAGGATGACCATTCCGGCAAGCGGCAGCCTCTCCTCCGCCGAGGCTTTCGGGCCTGCCCGGAACAGGAACGCCTCTCCTCTGGCCGCCGCTTCTTCCAAGCCGTGGCTGTCCTCTCCTCGAAGCAAGCCGTTCCACTGCAGGGAGCCGCTGGATTCCAGCCAGCCGGCGATGCCCCGGAGCATATCCATCGCTTCCGCCGTTCCTTCCGGACGCAGCCTCTCGACCGTCAATCCGCCCGCTTCCGCGCGCATCATCGTGATTCCATTCATAGCGATCCCGTCCCTTCCAGCGGTTTGCCCGCGCTTCCTCATCCAGACCGCATCCTGAGGAAGCCATCTTACGCAAGCAGGCCTTGTACTCCCATTGTAGCGCGGCGGCCTCTTCCGCGCGAGCCCCCGGATTCTTCCTGGGCTCCTGTATCCGGCTGCTTCTGCCTATCCTCCGCTTGGATGCGCCTATTGCCATGTCCGCGCCGGATTTCCCCAGGAAATGCTATAATGACCCGAAGGAAAAAAAAGGGGATCGGGATGATGCTGGAATTCAGCGAAAACGGATATACGGTATCCTCGAACGGGGTATCGGTCGAGCTGTTCGCCAAGGAATACGCCCTGCTGCGATTTCTTTACCGCAATCAAGGAAGCGCCTTCAGCCGGGAACAGCTGCTCGATCGGGTATGGCCTCTCGAATATCCGGTCGAGCGCACCGTAGACGACCATATCTATAGGCTCCGCAAAAAGCTGGCTCCAATCAAAGGGCTGGCGATTCGAACCGTGCGCAGCTTCGGCTACTGCCTGACCGTACGTTCCCAGCCGGCGGGAATCCATGCCGTCCCTTCGGCCGGCGACGGAGAGCTGCGGGAGCAGATGCGCGATATTTTCGCCAAATATCACCGCTACGGCCAAGGGGCTTCGATGCTGGCGCTTGCCCGGCAGCAGGATATCCTCGGTTATGAGCTGGACCCGTTCTACTCCGTTTACGTTCATTTCGTCCAGGGAGACGTGCAATGGCTGCTTGACGGAGGAGGTTTGCCTGCTTCCGAACGGGTCTACTGGCTGCTTTTGTTCTACCTGTTCGCCGGGGAGCCCAAGGCCAGCCTGGACTACTGCGAGCGGGTGCTCGCGACGGGGAAGCTTCCTCCTGCCCAGCACCGCGAAATCGAGATGCTCAACATTCTGGATCTGTATACGCTGGCCGGAGCGCCGCACAAGGCACTTGAGCGGATCGGGCTGACCCGCAGCTTGATTTTGGAGGACCCGGGCTACGAAAGCTTCGAAGCACCGGCGGCCACATCCGGGATGTACGCCCATCTCCTGAGCGGCACGGGCGACCGGGAGCTGCAGGCCATATCCGCAGCCATCGAGCAGCTCCTTGCGGCCAAGCCTTATCTGCGGGAAATCGGCAGCTACTCCATCGTGAGCGGGCTGTGGCGGCTGAGAAAGAACGAGCGGCGCTCCGGCGAAGCGCTGCTCGACGAGGGACTTGGCGTGCTGGAGCTGTCCGGATTCGTCCCGATCCGGCTGTTCGGGCTTTACCGAATCGTCCAATTTTGCCGAAGAACCGCCTTCAAGGGCAGTCCCGAGGTGACACGCAAATACGAGGAGCTGTTCGCGGAGGCGCAAGCCCGCTGCGGACTTCCAGGCCTCATGCCGAACATAGAAGCGGTGCTGAACGACTGCTTGGCGGACTGACATCGGAAGGCTGACGGCACTGGAATCGTAATGGCCTTCAAGTCGTTCCTCCTCCTGATATTTCTCTGACAATCCGGCGGTATACTCGGCTCAACAAACGGCTGAAGCCAACGGACAGGGGAAGATCACCATGGGAATTGAAATGCCGATCGATCATAAACGCGTCGAAAAAGGCCTGCTCGGCAACAAGCTGTACAGGCGCACCTTCACCGCTTACGCAGCGGCATCCTTCGGCGACTGGTTCGATATGCTCGCCATTCAAGTGCTGGTCGCCTATCGCTGGGAAGCCGGCCCGCTTATGCTGGCGCTTATTCCCGTCAGCCTGGCGCTGCCGGGCATCCTGCTCGGTTCCGTTGCGGGAGTGGCCGCCGACCGACTGAACAAGCTGCAGCTGATGCGATGGTGCGATTTGCTTACCGCTGCGCTGACCGCCGCCCTGCTGCTCGTTCCGAACATGTTCTGGCTGCTGCCCGTGCTCGGGCTGCGTTCTGCCGTTTCCGCGCTCAATGTGCCTGCCCAGCAGTCCTTGACCCGCAGCCTTGTGCGGGAGGATCAGCTGCTGCAGGCAGCCTCGTTGAACGGCCTCGTCAACCAGAGCTCCAAAATCGCCGGCCCCTTGCTGGGCGGATTGGCCTTGACGGCCCTTTCCCCCGCATGGTGCATCGGATTCAACGTCTGCATGCGGCTTTTCTCTTATGCCATGCTTTTGTTGATCAGGAACGATGCCGTTGCCGATACAGCTGCGGCCGTCAGCGGCTCTGGCCGTAATGGCAGTCAGTCTTCTGAGAGCGGCGAACCGCTGCCGTTCCGCCAGATGTGGAAAGAAGGCTGGAGCTTCATCCTCCGGAACAGGCTGCTGCGCAATACGATGCTGTTCGGCCTGATCGGCGCGTTGTCGATCCAGATCGTCGATTTCCAGTTCGCAAGCCTGTTCCTCGTGCTTGCACCCGACAAGGAATTCATGCTCGGCTGGCTGGTTGCGGCTGCTGGAGCCGGCGCGGTGGGAGCGATCGCTCTCCTGAACAAGATCGGGCGCAGCCTGGGATACGGCTTGCGTCTCGGCGGAGGATACGCGATGATCGGCGCGTCGATCGGGGGACTGGGCCTCCTGCCTTCCGGCGCCGCTGCGCTGCCGGTCCTTTTGCTCGGCCTGCTCCTCGGAGCCGGCAACGGCATGTTCATCATCGCCTTCAACTATTGCCTTCAGAAGGAGACGCCTCCGCGCATGACCGGCCGGGTGTTCGGCATTCAGAGCATGGTCCTCGGCACGGTCATGATCGCCGCTCCGCTGCTCGGCGGATTCCTGGTCGAGCTGGCCGGCCCTCGGGAAATCTTCGGCCGGTTCGGGGTCGTCATCGCTCTGCTCGGCGCGGCCGGAATCCTTTTCAACCGCTGGCTTTGGCCGGTGGAGCCGGAACGCTTGGATGCGGAGGCCTGATGCCTGAGCCGCTTCGCAGCCATTGGCCCTGTGAGGGTGAACCCAAATTCGCTTCGCAGCCGGATGGCCCTGTGAGGGTGAACCCAAGTTCGCTTCGCAGCCGGATGGCCCTGTGCAGGTGAACCCAAGTTCGCTTCGCAGCCGGATGGCCCTGTGAGGGTGAACCCAAGTTCGCTTCGCAGCCGGATGGCCCTGTGCAGGTGAACCCAAGTTCGCTTCGCAGCCAGGACGGCCCTGTGCAGGTGAACCCAAGTTCGCTTCGCAGCCGGATGGCCCTTCCGATCGCTGTTGCCGCCGGATTTCCCGATTCGATGGTTTCAAAGGTGGAAATCCGGCGGCAAAGGCGACCATTCTCATTTCTCCAGGGCCATTCCGGATGCTTCGCTCCCGGGTTCAATCCTCAGGTGCCGTTTCGGAGGCTTCGCTTCCGGCTCAACCCTCAGGGCCACTCCGGAGGCTTCGCTTCCGGGTTCAACCCTCAGGTGCCGTTTCGGAGGCTTCGCTTCCGGCTCAACCCTCAGGAACCTTTCCGGATGCTTCGCTTACGGACTCAACCCTCAGGAGCCATTTCGAGGGCTTCGCTTTCGGGCTTAACCCTCAGGAGCCATTCCGGAGGCTTCGCCTTCGAGCTCAACCCCTAAGGAGCCATTCCGGATGCTTCGTTTCCGGGCTCAACCCGCAGGAGCCATTGAGGGGCTTCGCTTCCGGCTCAACCCTCAGGAGCCTTTCCGGATGCTTCGTTTCCGGGCTCAACCCTCAGAAGTCATTCCGGAGGCTTCGCTTACGGGCTAAACTCCAGGAGCCGTTCCGGACCCCTCGCTCCCGGGCTCAACCTCAAGAAGCCTATATAAGCTTGCGACCAAGCTTCCAGGCAAAGACCAAGCGGCAAGCCAAAAAGATCCCGTCCCGGCAGGAAACGGCATGTTTGCCGCCAATGTCGCCATGGAAGGGATCTTTCTTTTTGAACAGGAACGAAGGCTGCTTATCCGCCCATCCGCATAAAATCGATCTCGGCCAGGTCGCCGATGATGCCGACTGCGGCGCGGGTGCCGCTGGCCGCCGCGACGACGATCTGCGACGGCGAGAACCCCGCCGTATCCCCCGCCGCATAGACGCCGGGGACGCTTGTGCGGCCGGAGCCGTCGGCCGAAACGGAGCCGTATGCGTCATGCGCGCATCCGAGCTGGCTCCCGAGCGGGGTGCCGAGCATCCCGTCCGGCGTGGCGAAGCCGCCGCTGCGGGCTATCCGGCTGCCGTCCTCGAAGACGACCTCGCGCAGCATGCCGCCGCTTCCTTCAAGAGCAGCGATCCGAAGGGAGCTGACCTTCACTCCCCGGCTCTCCAGCGCATGCCGCTGCTGCATGGTCAGATTGGACGACCCATGGCTGCATACGAGCAGATCGCGGCTCCACCCGAGCAGAAGTCTGGCCTGCCGGAACAAGCCGGATCCCGTCGACAGCGCCAGCAGCGGCTGCCCGCGAAGCTCCCAGCCGTCGCAGTAGGGACAGCTGAACAGGCTTTTGCCGTACATTTCCCGCAGTCCGGGAATATCCGGGAACCGCTCCTGCAATCCCGCGGCGAGCAGCACCGTGCGGGCTGCGGCGGAGCCCCCGGCTGCGGTATAGACACGGAAACCTCCATTCACCTTTTCCACCGACACGACCCGGCTCTTGCTCAGCCGCACCGAGGGATATTGCGCCAGTTCATTGCTGGCGAGGGAGCGGAATTCCGCAGGCGCAATCCCGTCTCTCGTCAGATAGCCGTGGCTGGCCTCCGCAACGGAGTTGCGCGGCTGATGATCGTCGAGCAAAAGGACCGATCTTTGCGAGCGGCCCAGCATCAAGGCGGCGCTCAAGCCCGCAGGCCCGCCGCCGATGATTGCGCAGTCCCAATCCATCCCCCGAGGCCCCCTTCCTTGCTACTCTAACTTTATTAGGAAAATAGCACGCCTAGAAGAGGAACGGCCCGGACAAAAAAGCGGAAACAAAAAGCGGAGGCGAAAAAGCGGAGACAAAAAGGCGGAGACAAAAAGGCGGAGGCGAAAAGGCGGAGGCGAAAAGGTCGAGACAAAAGGCGGAGACAAAAAGGCGGAGACAAAAAGGCGGAGACAAAAAGGCGGAGACGAAAACGGGCTCCCCCGCATTTCATCTCCGCCTTGGCGGATGTGCTTCTAACTCCGTGGATGCCTTTGCCCCGGCGCTTACTTCCGTCCCGTAACCGGCACCGCGGCTCCGTAGTACTCCTCCAGCGTGTCGCCGCTTGCAGCAAGCTTGCCGGCCAGTTCCACGCCTACGAAGCGGATATGCCACGGCTCGTATTTATAACCCGTAATGGATTCCTTGCCTTCGGGATAGCGGATGATGAAGCCGTAATCCGCCGCATGCGCCGCCAGCCACTCCGCTTCCGGCGTACCGCCGAAGCAGCTTTCCGCCGCGCATTTGCCGTCCGTCCCGGACATGTCGATCGCAAGTCCGGTCTGGTGCTCGCTATGCCCCGGCCGTGCGCTGTATTTGTCCGCAGCAGCGACTCCGTCTTTTTTGGCATAGTTGTCGAACAGCGTTTTTTGTCTCGTTTCCGAGCGGTAGCCCGAGACCCCGGCAAGCGAGATTCCGTCTTTCTTTGCTCCTGCCACCAGCTTCTCCAGCGCCCCTGCAGCCTCCTTGCGGAGCTTGCGCTTGTCGATCTTCTCGCTGAAGGTGAACGGAATGTCCGGGTAGACGAGGTCATCCGGCACATAGCCCTCCGGCAGGCGGAACTCCTTGTTGATCAAAGCCGCGACCGTATCGGCCTGTGCCGCAACCTGTTCGGACGGCTGCCCGGATACAGCGGTTCCTTGTCCGTCCTTGTCCCCGGCCGGCTTGTCTGTGCTGCCTGTGTTGCCGGCCGGCTTGTCTGTGCCGCCCTTGGAGCCGGATGGATCATTCGTTCCGCCTGCATTGGCTGCGCCCCCTGCATTCGTTGCCGCTCCGCCTCCCACGGCTTCGCTGCCGTTTCCGTCATTTGCTGCCGGCTCCTGCGACGGCGATGGAGAGGCCGTCTGCACATTTCCAGCAGCCTCGTTGACTGCCGCAATCGTTCCCGGAGCGGAGTTGTCGGAGCAGGCTGCTGCCGCCCAAGCGGTAAGGGCAAGCAGAAGCGCTGCTGCAATTCGTTTGTTTCGGTTTTTCATGATCGTCGTTCCCCTTTGCTGTATGAGATCCGCCTGCCGGCGGCCTGCTGGCCATGTCTTGCCGATCCCCGGAGAGCTATGTCGCTTCCATTGGAGCCTGCGGCTTCGCAAATCTTTAAAGCAGGATCAGCCTTGCGTATGATCCGGTGTCTGGCAATCAGCCTTGCGTATTATCCGATGTCTGACGGCCAGCCCTGTCCATGATGCACAATGATTGATTGTTAACCTTGTGAACGATCCCGGAGCAGGAAATGTTTCAGCCTCCAGGCCCGTCCTCATCGTACCAAACCACAGCCGGGGATGGAACAGGTGGCGCAGGCGCTGCTCCAGGAATATGCCGCAAGTTCCATTTGAACGAAACGGCAAGGAAGTTTATGCTTAGTTTTGGAAATGCTATAGCTTGAGAGGAGTATGTTTCATGTCCCATCTATTCGTGTCGCCCTTCGAAATCAGGCTTGGCGACGGCGGCATTATCCGCGGCGAAGTGCGTGCGGCCAAAAAGCCGGGAGATCGCCCGGCCCTGTTCCTGGCCCATGGCTTCAAGGGCTTCAAGGATTGGGCTTTCATGCCCTATGCGGCCGAGAAGCTGGCCGAAGCCGGCTTTGTCGCCATCACCTTCAATTTCTCGCGCAACGGAGTCGGCGAGCAGGATTTCGACGAGCTGTCCAAATTCGGCTACAACACCTACACCCGGGAGCAGGCTGACCTGGAGGAAGTCCTCAAAGCCGCGATCGGAGGCAATCTGCCCCACGCGAGCTTGATCCAGCGGGCCAAGCTCGGCATGATCGGCCACAGCAGAGGCGGAGGCAACGCCCTCATCTTCGCCGCCGAGCATCCGCTCATCCGGGCAGCCGCTACCTGGAACGGCATCGCCCGCGCCAACTTGTTCGACGACGCCTTCGAAGCCAAGGCTCGCGAGGAAGGCGTCGCCTACGTGACCAATTCCCGGACGCAGCAGGAAATGCCTGTGCGGCGCGAGTTTTTCGAGGATCTGGACGCCAATAAAGATCGCTTCGACATTCCCGCCCGCCTCGCCGGTCTCCGGATTCCGATCTTGATGATCCAAGGAAGCGCGGATGCTCCTCGTCTGGTCGAAGGCTTCCGCCGCCTGCAGGAAGCGGCGCCCCATCAGCAAGCGCTCGAGCTGGAAGGAACCGGCCATACGTTCGGCGCCGTTCATCCTTTTGCCGGCACGACGGAGGCTCTGGAGCAGGCTCTGGATGTCACGATTGATTTTTTCAAAACCAATTTGTAGAAATTTCATGTTCCGTTAAGGTAACCCGGCATGGATTTTGCTATTATTCTCGCAGCAAGTACTATGCAGAATCTATTCCATTCACCACTCTTTGAAGGATACAGAAGGGAGTCAATCGTTTCATGGCAGATAAGGACAAGGATCCCAAGGATCATCTCGATCCGGTCGATCCGAAACAGGACGAGCATCTTACGATGGAAGATACGGCAACGAACGAGGGCGTCGAATTCGCTGGCCGCAGCGGCGACGAGCATCGCGAAGAAACGCTCCAAGCCGAGGATATTGTCGAGGAGGAGCGCGCCGAGGAATCCCTGCGCCAGGCCGAGAACGACGCCGAGATCCATACGGCGGATCCCGAGCGCGCGTTCGGATCGGTGCCGGTCACGGAAGGAAGCGTGGTCAACACCTCCGCAGGAGCGGCTGATCTGCCGCTGACGGACGGCAACGGATCGGGTCCTCGCCGCAGCGGGGCCGCTACCGGCTGGATGATTGCTTCGCTCGTGCTGGCAGTCGCGCTCGTCATTGCGCTTGTCAGTCTCTTCAACGGCAACGGCGGCGCAGCATCGGGCGGTACGGTTGCCAGCGTCAACGGCGAGAAGATCTCGAAGGACGAGCTGTACGAGGCGATGGTTCCTTCCGCCGGCACGACTGCTCTGGACAGCCTCATCACGATGAAGCTCGTCGACCAGGAAGCCAGCAACAAGAAGATCGAGGTCACTGAAGATGAAATGGCCAAGGAGCTTGCCGACGTCAAGAAGAACTTCGGCAGCGAAAGCGCGTTTGTGGACGCTCTGAAGCAGGCCGGCTTGTCGGAGGACGTTCTCAACAACCAGCTGCAGATGCAGGTGCAGCTTCGCAAGCTGCTCAAGGATAAAGTCAAGGTAACCGATGCGGATATCCAGAAGTATTACGATGAGAACAAAGCTTCCTTCGCGACCGAAGAGCAGGTGAAAGCCTCCCATATTCTCGTCAAGACGAAGGAAGAAGCCGACGCCATCGAGAAGCAGCTCAAGGACGGCGGCGACTTCGCGGCGATCGCCAAGGAAAAATCGACCGACACCGGCAGCGCGGCCAATGGCGGCGATCTCGGCTACTTCGGCAAAGGCGCCATGGTTCCGGAATTCGAGAAGGCGGCCTTCGACCTCAAGGTCGGCGAAATCTCCGCACCGATCAAATCCGACTACGGCTACCATATCATCAAAGTCATCGACCACAAGCAAGCCTCGACGCCAACGCTGGAAGAGAAAAAAGCGGAGATCACGGAAACGCTTGAATATCAGCAGCTGGGCACCTTGTCCCAGACGCTCATCACCGACCTCCGCGGCAAGGCGACGATTACGAATTCGTTCGAAGAAAATGCTGCCGCCAAGGCAGCAGAAAACAGCGCCGGCGCGGAAAACGCGGCAGCGAACAACAGCTAGGCAAGCACGCTGGAAAGCAATAAAAAGGCTTCCGGAGCCCATCCATGAGGATGGGCTCCGGAAGCCTTTTTTGATGGCACGCATGCGGACTGAAGGGGCGACCCGTTCAAAGCTTGATTGCATCGGAGCGGAAGCGGAACGGATTGGCCCGCGCTCAAGCCCGATCCGCCAAGCGTCCCGGCATGCCGACGCTACATCGTCGTATCCTTGCGGACACGGCGCCGCGCAGCCCGGCTTCGCCTGAGCAGGCCCAGCACGGACACATGCGCCGGAGCAGCATAATAGCCCGCGTCCTCATCGGGAGCCAGCAGCACTCCAAGCTGGTGATGCTCGCCGGCGTACCTGGCCCTCTGCAGAAACTTGAGCTGCCCGTCGGCATTGAACACCTCCATCCGGCAAAAAGCGGAGTTCATATGCAGCGCCGCATGCAGATCTTCCTTGGTCCTTACCTTCTGCCCGTTCACCTTGTGGAGCACTTCGCCCGCTTCAAGGCCCATCTCCTCTGCCGGCGTTCCCGGCACGACTCCGAGAATGCACAAGCCCCGCTCGTCATGGACGAAGCGCGGCTGACGCTGACGCTCCCGCATCGATCCCAGCAGGATGAGGGCTTCATGAAGCCCGAGGGAAAGCAGCGCTGCAACCGGTACGAGCGGCTCCGCATATGCGGCCCCAAGCGCGGCCGCAGCCAGCACGGCACTGTAGGCAAGCAGCCGGCGCGACGTAAGGCGGGACTGGAGCTTCGGGAGCTCCGAGCGCGTCAGGTCGGTGAAGCCGATGATCGCCGGCAGCGCAATGACCGTCCAGCCGCCGTCCCATGCGGAGCCGCCGAGCAGAGGCGTCCATGGCAGCGAGGCCGCCGCCGAAGCGGACGGCACCAGCAGAAGCAGGGGCACCGGCCAGTAGCCCTGCAAGGCGTAACCTCCGATCAGCTTCCCGCGCTTGCCCTCGAGGAACAGCGGCGAGGAGAACCGGGCGCCATCCCGGCGGACGAGCAAAGCCTCGGCCGCATGCAGGCCGGCTACGAGCAGCAGCAGGCCGGGAATGTCGAGATTGTCCAGCGAGAGAGCGGCTCGTCCGAGCCAGCCGCCCGGCCCGTCTGTCAGGCCGAGCAGGCCGCTGAACCATTGCAGCAGCCCGAGCACGCCGACACTGTAAGCAAAACAGAGATATCGGACGCGGACGAGCATGAGCAGGGCGGCCGTCCCCCACAGCCAGAGCGCGGCGGAAGGCGTCAAGCTCATGCCGATGAAGGCTGCGCCGATCGAGAGGGCAGCGCCAGCGATCAGGCCGCTCAAGACGGCGCGGCCGAGCAGCTTGGGCCAGGCATGCAGGCGCACATGGAACAGCTTGCGTTCCGTCCGGGTCTGCCGGATATAAGAGAGGATGATCAGCAACAGCGCCAAATAATAAAACGGCTGGGACAACAGCCTGACGGCCGCTGTCCCGTAGTGACGGAGTATCTCCAAGGCCGTGTCCACAGCAAGCACCTCATTTTCAAAAGAATGACTCCCAAAGTGTACCTTCCAGTCGTATTGTTTTCGACAACGAAAGGCCGAAATCCTCCCCATGGAAGATTTCGGCCCTGATTTGCGCGGCGACTTCGCGGCGGCTGAAAAGGGGGCTTCTTGCGCCCTGCCGCAAGGGCTTATTGCTTCCGGGCTCCCTTGCCGGAGCGGAGCGCCTGCGCCGCAGCCTCCAGCTGGGTGTCGTGGCTGCCGCTGAGCACCCACTCGCGAACAGTCTTCTCCAGCTTTTCCTGCGTAGCCGGATCGGCCGATCCGGTCTCCTGGAGACCGCATTGCCGCTGGAACGCCTTCACCGCGGCAGCCGTCCCCTCGTTGTAATAGCCGTCTGTTCGTCCCGGATTGTATCCCAGGCCGACGAGCATCGCCTGCAGCGTCTTCGTGTCTTCGCTGATGGCATCCCTCCGCGGCTCTCCCGACCGCGACAATCGGGATACCGTATATAAAGCCGGGGGCTTCACCTGAATATCCGGACGGATGCCTTCATGATGAATCCAGACGCCGTGCGGCGTCAGCCATTTGGCGATCGTCATCTTGACGAGCCCGCCTTCCAGGTTGCGGTCATAGCTGACCTGGACCGTTCCTTTGCCGAAGGAAGTCTGGCCGACGAGCACAGCGTCCGCCGACTCCTTCAAGGCGCCCGCCAATATTTCCGATGCGCTGGCGCTTCCCTTGTTGATCAGCACAGCAACGGGATACGGCTTGCCTTTTCCATTGGAGAGGATCTTCTCGGCGCGCTGTCCGCGCTGCTGGACTTGCAGAATCGGCTTTCCTGCCGGGATGAACGGCTCGGATATCTTTTCCACCACCGGCAGAATGCCGCCCGGATTGTTGCGGACGTCGATCACGAGCCCTTTCAGCTTCCGCTTCTCGAGCTTGTTCAGCTCCTCTGCGAAGCGGTCGGCCGTGTTCAGCGAGAACTGCCGAATCTCGATCAAGCCGATGCTCCCTGGAAGCAGACGGGCTTCCACGGTCTCCACGCCGATCTCGTCCCGCACGACGGTAACGGTCATCGGCTTGCCGCTGCCGGCGCGCTGGATGACGAGGACGGCCTTGGAGCCCTTTGGACCGCGCAGCTTGGCTACCGCCTCCGAGATCGGCAGGCCTCCCAGGCTGATGCCGTTGACGGATAGGATGACATCCTTCGCCTGCAAGCCCGCCCGCTCCGCCGGCGACCCCTTCATCGGCGAGACGACGGTCAGCTTGCCCTCTTCCAGGGACACCTCCGCGCCGACGCCTCCGAACGCCCCTTCCACCGTCTCCGAAAACTGCTTGGCTGTAGGAACATCCATATAGGTGGAGTAAGGATCTCCAAGGGATTCCATCATCCCGCTGAGCGCCCCGCTCACGAGCTTGGCGCGGTCAACGGGCTCATAATACTGCTTCTGGATCAAATCGAGCACCGTATTGATTCTCTGCAGCTCTTCCTTGCTCAGGCCGCTGGACTGCGGTTCCGCGGCTTCCGCCGGCTTGGCCGGCGCATGGACCGGCGCCGGCGCCCGGGCGGCCGCCCCGGCTGCTTGAGGCAGCGCCAGGGCGATCGCCGCCGCCGCGCCCAATGCGGCTGTCCGCCGGACCATCCGCAGTGACAATGACTTCATACCGTTCTCCTCCTCGGTTGCTGTTTCGTTCCAGACCTGCATGAGAATTCTAGTATGCGACAACGGTCCGGGTTTTATTTGGCAGCAGCCGGAAAAGCACAGATCCTCCCCGGCCTGCGGCTTCGAAGCCGAATCATGCACAGAACGTCCAACAGAAGCAGCAGGCAAGCCGCTTCGACACCAGGAAGCAAAAACAGCTTCACGGATCGAAAAGCAAGCCGCTTCCGGCGTCATGCATGTCGGGATGCGTCTGCGACAGGAGCAGATCGCATCGGACCGCAACAAAAAAGCTCCCCGCAAAAGCGGGAAGCCTTCAGACTTCACAATCGTCCATATCGACCGGGAGAGGAGACCCTCGCAAACGGCGGGTCTTCGTCCATTATCCATTATTTCAAATAAGGCAGCGGATTGACCGGCGTTCCGTCCTTGCGCACTTCGAAGTGGAGATGATTGCCGGTCGAGTTGCCGGTCGAACCGACTTCGGCGATGAGCTGGCCGCGCTTCACGGTCTCGCCCTTCTCCACCTTGATGCCGCCATTGCGGATATGCCCGTATATCGTCCACAAGCCGCCGCCATGATCGATGACGACGCAGTTGCCGTATCCGGTCCACCACTGCGCGATGAGAACGACCCCGGATTCAGCCGCGTAGATGCTCGTTCCTTCCGGAGCCGCCATATCCGCGCCGGCATGCAGCTTGCGCTTGCCGGTGATGGGATGGATCCTATAGCCGAACGGCGAACTGAGGCGGTAGCTGGCCTTCAGCGGAACGGCAAGCTTGCCTCCGGTGTAATACGTCTTGAGCGCGTTCTTCTTTTTGATCAGCGCGGATTCCTTGGCCGCCAGGTCCAGCAGAAGCTGCTCCTGCTCCTCGCTGATCTCGCCAAGCTCCTCCAGCTTGTCGTCGTACGTGGCGATCAGCTGCTGCTTCTCCGATTCCTTTTCCGAGAGAACTTGCTGGTAATCGGCTATCTTCGCGTACAGCCCCTTGACCTCGGCGAGCTGGGATTCCACTTCCTTCTTCTTCTCCTCGACCAGCTCCTTGTCGTGCCGGCGCTCCTGCAGGATGACCTTGTCCTGGCTCATCATTGTATGAAGCGAGTCGAGGCGGCTGAGGAAATCCGCGAAGCTCGCCGCATTGAGCAGAACCTCCAGGTAGCTGACCCTGCCGTTCATATATGTCATCCGGATCCGGGACTGCAGGCGGTCATCCTGCTTGCCGATCCGCTTCTCGGCATCGTCGAGCTCCTGTGCCGTCTTCTGCAGATTTTCAGTCGTGTCGCGAACCTCGCTCTGGACCTGGCTGAGGCGAGTGCCGACGGTGTCGATCTCCGTCATGACGGCTTTGAGCGATTCCGCCGTCTGGACCTTCTGCACCTCCACGGTCTTGGCATCCTTCTCGGCCTGGTTGCGGTTATGGGAAGCGGCCTGCATCTGATCGCGGACCTGCTTGATTTCCTTGTTGATCTTGTCCACCTGCGAGGCCGCCTCTCCGCCCGCCGGAAAGACGGTCAGAGCCAGGACAGCCGCAAGACAGGCAAGAATAACCCTGTTCTTCTTCATCTGCGCTTGCATCCTCCTACACTTTCAAATAACGGCGGACCGATAATACGCTGCCCCACACGCCAAGCAGCGTGCCGATGCCGATCGTAAGCAGCGCGATGATCGGAGCGGCCTCCTGTATGGTGACAAGCCTGATGCTCATGAGGCCCAGCTCGAACTCGGACTGCTTGAACAGCTCCTGGTATCCGAGCAGAATGACGGCGGCCGTCAAGGCAGAGGAGAAAAATCCGATGAGCGCGCCTTCAACGAAAAAGGGCCAGCGGATAAACGCATTGGTCGCCCCTACCAGCTTCATGATTCCGATTTCCCGCTGGCGGTTGATGATCGTCGTCTTGATCGTCGTTGCAATGAGGAACATGGCCGTGACAGCCAGTCCCGCGACGAGGATCAGGCCGATGTTGCGCACGGCGTTGGTCACCTTGAACAGCGTCTCCACCTGTCCCTGGCCGTACTTGACCCGCAGGAACGGGGAAGGATCCTGCCCCGCGCCGAGCGCTTCGATCTGGCCGGCGGCGGACGCGATCGTCTGCGGATCGTACACTTCGATGACGAAGGACGCGGGAAGCGGATTGTCCTCGCCCTGATAGTCCTGCAGCAGCTGCTTTCCGTCGCTGCCCATCATCTGGCTCATTTCCTCCAGGTTCTGCTGCTTGGTCCGGAACTCGACGCTCTTGACCTCGGGGATATTGCGGATCTTGGTCTCCAGCGAATCGATCTGCTGCTGCGTCGTGTCGAGCTGCAGGAAGGCGCGGATCTCCACCGTGCTCTCCAGCTGGTCGGCCAGCTTGTTGACGTTGAGCGCGAGCAGGACGAAGACGCTGAGGATGAACAGGGAAATGAAGATTGAGCTGATGGAGGCGAAGCTCATCCAGCCGTTGCGGAAGATGTTCCGCACGCCTTCGCGCATGTGGCGCAGGAGGGTTCTAGCCTTCATAGCCGTAGTCCCCTCTCAGCTGGTCGCGCGCGATGACGCCGTTCTCGATGGCGATGACGCGCTTGCGAAGAGAGTTCACGATCTCGCGGTTATGCGTCGCCATCACGATGGTCGTGCCCCTGAAGTTGATTTCCTCCAGCAGGTTCATGATGCCCCAGCTCGTCTCGGGATCGAGATTGCCCGTCGGCTCGTCGGCCACGATGACGCTGGGATTGTTGACGATCGCGCGGGCGATCGCCACGCGCTGCTGCTCGCCGCCGGAGAGCTGCGCCGGCAAGTGGCCATGCTTGCCGCCGAGGCCGACAAGCTCCAGAACTTCCATCGTGCGCTTCTTCATCAGCTTGCGGGGAGCTTCGATGACCTCCATCGCGAACGAGACGTTCTCGTAGGCGGTAAGCTTCGGAAGGAGGCGGTAATCCTGGAAGATGACGCCGATGTTGCGCCGTACATACGGTATCTTGCGCGGCTTGAGCTTGCCTATATTGAAGCCGTTCACGAAGAGCTGCCCCTTGGTCGGGTACTCTTCCCGGTAGATCAGCTTCATGAACGTGGACTTGCCGGCGCCCGAGGGCCCGACGATGTACACGAAGTCATTGCGGTCGATGACGACCGAGATCCCGCGCAGCGCATGCGCGCCGTTGGGGTAGGTCTTCCAGATGTCCATCATTTCAATCACGGGTGTTCTCACATCCTGTCTGTTTTCCGCTTATGAATGTTCGACAGAAAAGGCGTATTTCCTCTCCTGCAAGAAGGGATTTCCTTAATTTTCACAATTCTCATCTGCATGTCCGGTCCGCAGTTCCGGATTCGACAAGCGTCCCTTCGCCGCCTTGTCGAACAAGGGAGAGAAACTCCCTCTCATTACATCGGTAGATTGGCAACGATTTGTAGATAAATGTCGAAAAAACCTTGTCTGTCCCGCCGAAAAAGAACATCAAAAAGGCACGGCGCGCCGATCGGCGTTCCGTGCCCCGCAATTCCGCTGCTGTCTCGCAGTCAATCCTGATCCCAAACCCCGGACAATGATATCGGGATCCGATATTGGCGCTCGATATAATTCGGATAGTTGCCGATCGGGAACGTGAGCGGCTGCTTGTAGGCGCCCCCTTTGTACTTGAACGCAAGAATCTGGTTCATCTCATCGGAATCAGCGCTAACCGAGGATCCCAGCTGCTTGCCTTCATGCCAGCTTCCGCTCCCGTCCATGAACGATCCGTCCAATAGATTGTAGCTCATGCTGTCGTCCTTGCGGCCCGTATCAAGGTTGAACCGCAGCTGCAGCTCGCCGCCGCTCTCCGTCGATCCCAGCAAAGTCACCTTGTCGTCCGGAGCCTTGAGCAGCAAGCCCTTCTCCGTATCGATGACGATCTCATCCTTGCCCTTATCCAGAGCCCGGAACCAGGTTCCCGTCAAATACAGAGCCTGGGGCTTGCGGAAGTAGCTGCTCTGGAAAGTGAAGACCGTCCGGTCGGGATCGTTCGTTCCGGAGCTCATGGACGGAACGGACCATTCCTTGCCGGAATCGTCCACCAGCTTCATGTCGCCTCCGCCGAAAATCTTCATCGTATTGCTCTTCGCATAGCGCGCTTCGATTTTAATCGTAAGAGGAGAGATGACGGCCCGCTCGAAGATGATCTTCTGTCCGGCGGCTTCCAGCGTATAATCCATCGGGACGGAGCGGGAATGCCCCGCGAACTTCCCGGTGTCCACCGCGAACGCCACTTTGTACTCCTGGCTGCGGAGCGTGAGCACGACGCCCAGCTTATCCGGCAACGGCTCCTCCTTGCTGAACAGAACGGAGATGTTCTCCATATTCTTGGCACCGCCCGCTTGGCCCGTGACGTGCCCGGATGAGCCGTAGCCGACTTGCAGCCGCCGGTCCGTCCCGTCAGTCAGACTCAAATCATGCAGCTCGACCTGTTCATCGGGGCGCAGCCCTTCGATGCTGTACAGCAGATTCATCCGGAACTCGTCCGCGACGATGCCTTCCACGGTGAACCTCAGCCCGCCATGCTCATCCGACAGCCCTACCTTCTGCATGTAGTCGTTATCCACCGCGTCCAGGATGGATTGGTCGTTGGCGTACTCCTGGCGGATCGCGTCCACCAGCGAGGCCATTCCCGGAATCTGCCTGACGGCAGACGCGAATGCCGGGGATACGCGGATGGTCACCAGGCAGACGAGGAGCAGGAGGCAAGCGGCCGAAGCGGCATAGATTCTCCGGCTGACCTCCCTTCGCCTTCCCCGCTTCCTTTCCTTGCCGGCCGCAAGTCCCGCCCTAATCGCTGCGTCCGCCCGTCCTGCGAGAACAGGATCAATCCCCCTGTCTTCGGCCAGAACGGACAAATCCGGCTGCTGATCATCCTTCATCCCGCGCCTCCCCCTCTCTCATCCATGCTCTCAGCTTCGCCAGCGCCTTGTTCAGCCAGGTCTTCACCGTGCCCTCCGGCTTCTCCAGCAGCTTGGCGATTTCCGTCAGCGTCATATCGTCGTAATATTTGAGAATGACAACCTGCCTGAGCTTTGGCTCCAGCTCGGCAATGGCCTCCTCCATCCGCAGCCTGTCATCGATTCCAGGCATTCCGAATTCCGCAGCGGGAGCTTCGGGCAGCCTTTCGGCCGGTCTCTGTCTGCGGCGCCGCTTCTGTTCGTCGATGCAGACGTTCATCAGAATCCGGATCAGCCAGGTTTGGAAATAAGCCGGTTCCTTGAGCTTGCCCAGCTTCATGTACGCACGCAAGGTCGTCTCCTGAATGGCTTCCAGCGCCGCTTCCTCGCTGCGCAGGTAAGCCAGGGCGATCCGCAGCAGCCGATCCCGCGAATCGCCCATCAGCTGCAGGAAGGCGCCTTCGTCGCCCGCCCGGGCTTGGGCGGCCAACGCCGCGGAGCCGTCCCTTGCTTGTGCTTCTGACAAGGAAGCGGCCGGTTCAGGAACCTGGCAGGCCGTTGTCGTCGTTTCGTTGTCCAAGCCCTTCCCTCCCCTTCTCCGCATTAGACTTCGAACGCCGTCAAACGGTTTTGGCCGCAGCAAAAAAAGCCGGCCCGAGGCTGGCTTGAGATACGCAGGACAAGGATGAGACTGCTACTTGAGCCTTATTTTCCAGCAATGGGCTGGCTAAAGCAAATAGGGCTCGTTCCGAGCCCCACTCCTCTCCTATGAAACCGGATGCGCATAAAAAACGAAGAAGCTGCCCCTGGCCATCTCCACGACCCAGGGGACAGCCTCTTGAATTCCCTCTCTCTTCTGAGCATCCAGCCGGCAGAGGCCGGACGCTTGCCCGAAAATCAGCCCTGCTCGACCTCCAGCTGCTTCAGCGGCTGCGTCGCCGGTCCCTCCAGCACGGTGCCGTCATAGCCGAAGCGCGAGCCGTGGCACGGGCAGTCCCAGGAGCGGTCGCCGGAATTCCACTTGCACTCGCAGCCCATATGCGTGCAGGTCGTATCCACGACATGCAGCGCTCCTTGCGAGTCGCGATAGGCGCCGGCGCGCTTGCCCTTGACCTTGACGACGGCGCCCTCGTCCGGCTCCAGCGAATCCGGCGTCCGGGACGGAGCGTCCAGCTTGCCGGAGATAAGCTCTCCGGCGACGTTGGCGTTCTGGGCCACGAACGTCTTGAGCGACGGGTCGGCCTTGAAGCGCGAAGGCTTGAACAGCTCCAGATGCTTGCTCTGGCCGTTCGCGACGAGATCGTTCACGATCAGCGCGGCGAGCGTGCCGGTCGTCATTCCCCATTTGTTGTAGCCGGTGGCGATGAGCAGGTTGGGATGCTTGCCCGTGATCGGCCCGATGTAGGGCACTTCGTCGAGGGTGACGAGATCCTGCGCGGACCATCGGTAAGGAATGCTCTTGGCGCCGAGCAGGGAATCTCCGAATTGCTCCAGCGCCTCGAAATGCTGGATCATCGGAATGCCCTGGCCCGTCTTGTGGTTGTCTCCGCCGACGAGCACGACCCGCTTGTCTCCCAGCTGAGCCGAGCGCAGCGAGCGGACGGTGCTGCCCGCGCTGATGTACATGCCGCCCGGGAAAGGCTTCTCCGGCTCGACCGCGACGATGTAGGAGCGCATCGCATGCAGCCGGGAGAAGAACAAGCCGCCGCCGTCCGTGAATGGAAAATGCGAGGCCGAAACGGCCCAGCTGCAGGAAATGGTGCCTCCCGCTTCCGTCTCCACCTGCAGGCGCCCGTTGTCGTCCTCCTTTACCTTTCCGCTCGCGGTCGTATTCTCGTACACCTTGAGACCGTGGCGCTGCGCTTCGGCCAGCAGCTTCTTCAGGTATTGCAGCGGATGGAACTGCGCCTGGCCCGGCAGCTTGATCGCGCCTTTCTCCGACAAGCCGTCCAGCGGAAGCTTGTCCGTCCATTCTCCCGGTATGCCGATAGTCTGGTAGGCTTTCCACTCCGTATCCAGCTGCTTCAAGTCGGCATCGTTATCGGCATAAATATAGGCATCCTGAGTTTCCAGACCGCAGTCGATGCCGAGCTCCGCCACGATTTGCGTCATCCATTTCAACGCCTCGTCGTTGGCATCGTAATACTGCTTGGCCTGCTCCTTGCCGAAATGCTGCAGCAGCTTGTCGTAGATCATGCCGTGCTGGGCTGTGATTTTGGCGGTCGTATGTCCGGTCGTTCCGTCCAGAAGCCGGCCCGCCTCCGCAAGCACGACCTTGAGCCCCTGCTTGCTGAGCAGGTAAGCCGCCGTTATCCCCGTGATGCCGCCTCCGATAACGGCCACATCGGCTTCCACGGTGCCGCGCAGAGATTCGAATTGCGGCAGCTCCTCCGTTGCCCTCCACATCGATTCCGGGTAGCGGGGAAGCTTGCTGGATGAAGAAGGATTGCTGTTGTCCATGATTGAACCTCCCATATGCTGGATTTCCTATTTCTGTTATTCCCACAACCTGACGGAATCAAAACCAGGCGTCGAATCTCGGCATCACCCTCCAGGCCCGGCTGCCGCGCTCGCTCGGCGACCTCATGCTGCTGACGCACCCGGCGCCTTGAGGATTGTCATAGGAGCCTGCCAGGAGGCGGACGCTCGCGGGTATGTCCGGCATCCTCTGGCCGAGCTCGAGATGCGGTACGGAATCGCCCCGGAGTCGGCTCGGGACTGGAAGGAATCCGGCGTCCCGACCCGGATCTACGTCACGTATGGCGAGGAATGGTACTTGTGCCTGCCACCGGATCGCCGAGCATCCTCCCAACCTGTATGACGCCGTCACCGGCATGATCCGGGGCGGGAGCCCCGTATTGGACGTTTACTGAATGCAAAAACAACCGGCGGGATGCCCGCCGGTTGTTTTCCCTTTGCCCTATTGCACCATTTGCACGTTTGCCCTATTGCACCATTTGCACGTTTGCCCTATCTGCACCAATTGCCTCATATGCCCTATTTGCCTTGTTTTGGCGGCGAGACTGCCTACACGAACGTTTTCGTGTCGTTGTTGCGGCCGAACTTGTAAGCCGCGACGAGGAAGAACACAAGAGCGAAGGCAGCCAGCACGGCCAGGTTGATCGCGATCCGGCTCGTATCTCCGGTCTGCAGCTCGTCGATCGATTGGAGCACCCAGCGCTGCGGCATGAAGTCGCCGATCTTGCGGATCGTGTCCGGCATGATCGAGATCGGGAAGAAACATCCGGCCAGCAGGCAGCTCGGCGTAATGATGAAGTTCGACATCGCCCCGGATACCGCCGAGTTTTTGGAGAAGGCGACGATGACGAGCGAGAGGCTGACGGAGACGAGGGCGAACAGGATCAGCATGCCCCCGAGCTGGGCGATCGGAAGACCCGGGTCGACGCCGAAGACGTAGCGGAGCGCGACGAGTGCGACGGCCACCTGCACGACCATGACGGCGATGTTGACCAGGACGTTGGCGAGCACGTACGAGCGGGCGCTGATGGGAGAAGACAGAATGCGGTAATACGTCCGGTCTTCGCGGCTCTTCAGGATGATTTCCGACAGGTTGACGGCCGCGGTCATCATGAACAGGATCAGGAACCCGATGGACTGGACCGACATCGCCTTCGTCAGGGATGTATCGGCGACTTGCTGCGTCTCGAGCTTGAACTCTCCGCCGCGGTAATCGGCATACAGCTTGTCGAAGGCCGCCCGGTCCCCGCCGGCTGTGCGGCTTATGGCCGCCGTATTGTCCAGGTATGCGTTCAGCATGCCTTTGATATATGCCGTCACGGTCTGGCCTTTGACGGATTGAATGGCGATTCCTTCCGGCTTGCCTGCCGCCACGCTGTCGGAATAGCCCCTCTCCATAATCAGGCCCGAGTCCAGGTCCGCCGACGCCAGCTTCTTCTTCAGCTCCTCCCGCGTCAGCAGCGTCGTCTTCACATGCTGCAGGCTGCTGACGTAGGCCGCCGTATCGGCGGCGATGACGGCGCTGCCGTCCTCATTGGCGATGCCGACGCGCAGCACCTGCTGTCCCGAGCTGCCGTAGAGCATGATCGAGCCGATGACTCCGATGATCGGCAGCCCCAGGTAGACGAGCAGGCTGCTCCTTTTGCGGAAGGTGTTCTTCAAGGTATGGACGGCCACCCACCATATATCTCTCCACATGTTACAATCCCTCCCGCTTGCTCATCATATAGGCCGAGGCTGCCAGCAGCAGCACGGCAAGACCGGCGTTGAGGCCGATGGTCTGAAACACTTGGGTGTTGTCGCCGAGGTAGATCATATTGTTCAAGGCCATGTTCGCCCACCGGATCGGGGACAGGCTGGCGGCAATGCCCAGCAGGCTGTTCTTCTCGACCACTCCGATCGGGAAGTACGCGCCGCCGAAGAAGGAGGCAGCCTGCACCGCCAGGGAGATCAGACCGCCCGATGCGCTCGACTTCAGGAGATAGCTGACCGCAAGCCCCAGGCTGGTCGACAGCACGACGACGGAGAGCAGGACGAGCAGGACGAGAGGCAGGTTGTCGCCCCAGTAGGCATGGTAGACGAGCTTGCTGAACGTAATGACGACAAGCACGCAGAGCATGTTGACCGCCAGATTGCCCAGCACCTTGCCGGCAAAAATCTCTCCCTTGCGCACAGGAGCGGCCACCAGGCGCGCCGCCGTGCCCTGCCTGATCTCGCTCTTGACGAGGTTGGCCGCCGACATCGCGCCCCACAGGGCGATCATGACGGTCAGCGCGACCGCGTAGTAATCCATCGAGCCCGGCATGCGGTCCAGATCCAGCGACAGCTCCTTCACGTACCCGCCGGAAGGCGCCGGCTGGAATGCGGAGGCAGCCTTGGCCGGATCGGCCGCCGCGATGGCGGCTGCGGCATTGTAGCGGTCGGCATAGGCCGAGAGCATGCCTTGGGTCATGTTGCTCGCGACGGCGTTGCGGTCGCTTCCATACAGCTTGATGCCGCTGTTCGCCACGATTGCATAGTCGTCATAGTTGTTCTTCTCCACTTCCGCCGCCCCGTCCATGCCGGGCTTCAAATCCGTGAAAGCAAAGCCGGATTTCTCCATCTCCGCCCGGAATCCCGCAAATCCCTGCTGCGCGGCGCCGCTGCTCTGATCCTGCACCAGCACGCGGATCGTATCCATGGAAGCTGTCGTGCTGAACGCATTCGTAAGGGCCGTGCCGAGCACCAGCATCAGGACAAGCGGAAAGGCGAGCATGAAGAACAGCGTGCGCCGGTTCCGGAAGCTCAGGAGCATTTCCTTGAGCGCGATTTGGATGACATTCATCTCGACACCTCCTATTGGTCCCGCAGGCTGCGGCCCGTCAGCGTCAGGAAGACCGTCTCGAGATTCGGCTCTTCTTCCTGCAATGCCTTCACTTCGGCGCCGCCGTCCATCAGCGACTTCAGAATCCGGTTCAGATTGTCCACGGCCGCGTCGCTCTGAATGCTCAGGCGCCCTTCCTTCTCGTTCACCGCGCGCACGCCGGGAATCCGGCTGAGGCTCTCGAGGCAGTAAGCCGAGCCCGGCTTCAGCTCGATCGACAGATCCTTGACATCCGTAATGATCGCCTTGAGCTGCTCCTTGGTGCCGTCCGCGATGATCTTGCCATGGTCGACGATGGCGACCCGGGAGCAGATCTCTTCGACCTCCTCCATGTAGTGGCTCGTGTAGATGACCGTGCAGCCGGATTCGTTGAGCTTCTTCACCGACTCCAAAATGTAGTTCCGGGACTGGGGATCGATGCCGACGGTCGGTTCGTCCATGATGATCAGGCTCGGCTTGTGCGCGATGGCGCAGGCGATGTTCAGCCGGCGCTTCATGCCGCCGGAGAAGGTGGAGGGACGGCTCTTGGCGCGGTCGCCGAGGCCGACGAATTCGAGCGCTTCTTCGGTCCGCTCCTTCAGCAGCTTGCCCCGCAGGCCGTAGAGGCCGGCGAAGAAGGCCACATTCTCATAAGCGGTCATGTCGTCGTAGATGGCCAGGTCCTGCGGCACGATGCCCAGGTTCGTCTTGGCGTGGCGGCTATGCTTGCGGCTGTCCTTGCCGAGGATGCGGATCTCGCCCGCGCTCGGCTGCAGCAGCGAGGAGATCATGTTGATCGTCGTGCTCTTGCCCGCTCCGTTGGACCCGAGGAAGCCGAAGATCTCGCCTTCCTTCACGTTCAGAGTCATATTGTCCACCGCGACGAAATTTCCGAATTTTTTGGTCAGACCTTGAATTTCCAACACGTTCATTGATCCCCACTCCGTTTCCCTCAACCATTTGATGCTCTCAGTATAAGAAAAAAGGATGCCCCTATGTCAGTGCATAAGTTCATCCTTTGGATATGAGAAATCTCATGTTCTTGCGGAGGGCAGCCGTCCGGGGGACCATGAATTTCTTCATGTATCCCTTCCTTGCGATGGCTTCTCCCCGCATGGCAGCAGCGTCGTGACGCTGAAGCCGCGGCTGCCGTCCGCGACGACGGTGCCTCCGACCGAAGCCGCCCGCTCCTCCATGCCCTTGAGTCCAAGCCCCTTGACGATCTTGTCCTTGCCCCGCCCGTTGTCCGTCACGACCGCCTTGATGTAGCGCTTCAGCACGCTGACCTCGACATGAACGGCCGTCGCGCCGCTATATTTGAGAGCATTGGTGAGCGATTCCGTCACGTTGTCCTGGATGATCTTCCAATAAAGAGGCCCGATGGACTCTAGATCGCCGCTCCCGCTGACCCCCGCCTGCAGGCCGCTGCTCATCCCGAAGCTCTCGACCTTCTCGCGCAGCCGGCTCATCCCGAGCTGCTCCGTCGGAGGCTTGAGGCGATGCAGCGTCAGCCGGATCTCCTCGATAGCCCCCTTGGAGATGCCGATCGCATTGTCCAGCAGCTGCCCCGCCCGCTCCGGATCCCGTGCCAGAAGCATTTTCGCCGCCTCCATCTGGATGAGGGCGCCGGTCATGGAATGGCCGACGCCGTCATGGATTTCCTGCGACAGCCGGTTGCGCTCCTCCAGCTTGTGCGTGTACTCGGAGTTCCGCTGCAGCTCCTGCCCGTCGCTCAGGCGGCGGGCCAGCCTCTCCTGCTTCATGCGCAGCCGGTCCAGCTCCTCCTCGAGGCCGATGGCCTTCATGAGCTGCGCCGAGTACAGCAGATAATGGAACCAGGCCGCAACGGCTACGAAAACATAGCCGACAAGCAGCCCGTCCCGGAGAAAGAGCAGGGGCAGGAGCGATCCCGCCTGCAGCATGGCTCTCCGCCTGCCGTGCAGAAAGGCCAGCTCGCAGGCGCTGAAAGGCAGCAGCAGCACGAACAAGGGGCTGCCGTATGCGCTCGCGGCGAGCACGAACAGGATGACCGCCGCAATGGCGCCGGTTTTGGCGTTGATGTGGCCAAGCAGGCGAACCGACATGCTTAGCGCGATGTAGAGAAGCGCGAGAAGCATGAGCAGCGACGAATGCGCCGCGGTCCCGTCGGCGAAGTAGGCTGATGCCATGATGAAGGCCAGCGCAAGCAGCTTGTTGCCCATCGTCCACAGCTGCATGGCGTCAGGAAAGCTTGCCCGTGAGATAGTAGATCGCGATCTGCGTCCGGTGCTCCAGGGCTGTCTTGTTCAAAATGGAGGTGATGTAGTTGGCGATCGTGCCTTCGGAGATGAACAGCTCGCGGGAAATTTCCTTGTTGGACCGCCCCTTCGCGATCCGGGCCATGACTTCGAGCTCCCGCTCCGTAAACAGGCTGCGGTCGATCGCCGGCTCCGGAGCCGCCGGGGCGGCGGGAGCGGTCAGGCCGGCTCTCAGCTTCTCCAGCACGGCGTCCTGCAGCACGCTGTGGCCGCCATGGACGCTGCGGATCGCAGCCGCGATCTGCTCCGGGTCGTTGTTCTTGAGCAGATATCCCTTGGCGCCGCTGCGCACCGCATCGAGAATATAGGCGTCATCGTCGAAAGTCGTCAGGATGAGCGGCTTCGCCTGCGACCCCTCCGAGATGAGCCGGGCGGCTTCCACCCCGTTCATGTTCGGCATCCGCACGTCCAGCAGCGCCACATCCACCTCATTCGCCTTGCAGTAGTCGACGGCCTGGAGGCCGTCCTCGACCGCGGCGACGATCTCGAACTCGCCGAAGCTGGCGAGGATGATGCGCATTCCTTCCCTGATGAATGAATTGTCGTCGGCAATCAGCACCCTGATCATCGGTATTCCTCCCTATGGCGTCCGGTGCCTGTTTCCACAGGCTTTAAGTGGTAGTTTACCATGAAAAGGAAAGCCGCGAAGATACTAATTGCCCCAGGCCGGGCATATACATGACGAACGATGCCTGATGGGAGGACTGCCCGTGAAAAGGCTGCATCTGATGCTGATCATTCTCCTTGCCCTGCTGCTCGCCGCTTGCGCCGCATGGGGAGCTCTATGGATATACGGCTCCAAAACGACCGTTCCCTCCGGCACCGCGGCGGGAGGGCTGCCTGTCGGAGGCTTGCCGAAGCAGGAGGCGCTGCGGCTGCTGCAAGCGTACGGAGAAGCGATGGATGGCCGCGCGGTCATCCTGATGGACGGAGGAGGCCTCGCCTCCTTCAACGCGGACAAGCCCCCGGCCTCAGCCGGCGGGGGCATTGCGGCAAGCCGTATTCCGAACGAAACCGGCAGCGCCGAAGGAATTGCCGGCGGCATACCTGCGGCCGATGCGCCCGGCAGCCTGGCGGCCGTGGCGGCCCGCAACGCGCCTGGCGGCCTGGAAGCCGAAGCGGCCCGCAGCGCCTCCTGGACGCTGCGGGCGCTCGGGTTCCGGCTCCGGCTGGAGGAAGCGGAGGCTGCGATCCGCCGGCTGGCCACAGGCTCCGCGTGGAGCCGGGCCAAGTACCGCTGGCATTGGGACCAGCGGCTGCAGGCGAAGCTCGAGTCCCGCCGCGGGACGTTCGATGCCGCGCTGCGCAGGGAATGGGGCTTCTACGACGAGCGGCAGCCCGTCGACGCGATGCGGACGATTGCCCCGGATGACCGAGTCGTGTACACGCAGGGGCGGAGCGTCCTCCACCTGGATCTGGACCGGCAGTACGCCCAGGTCAGAGCTTGGGCGATGCTTGGCGGGATTGCCGCGTCAGAGCTGCAGGATTCGCGCCTGCCCTCGGCTCGTTCCCTGACAGGGCTCAAAGGCAAAGCGCTGCTGAAGCAGCTGGGCGTCAGCCCCGTTCTGGAGGGAAGGCTTCAAATGAAAGCGGTGCTCCCCAAGGTCACGCTGGCGTCGCTGCGGGAGGAAGGAATCGATCGGCTGATCGCCAGCTTCACAACCGACTACAGCGCCAGCTCCCAGGGAAGGGCGTTCAATGTCTCGGAGACGGCCCGAACTCTGAGCGGCTGGATCATGAAGCCGGGCGACGTCTTCGATTATGGAGAGATCATCCGAATCACGGAGCGCGAGACCGGCTACCGGGAAGCGCCCGTCATTCTGAACGGCCAGCTCGCCCCCGGCATCGGGGGCGGCATTTGCCAGGTGTCCAGCACGCTCTACAATGCCGTGCTGCTGGCCGGCCTCGACATCGTGGAGCGGCGCAACCATTCGCTTCCCGTCTCCTATCTCCCTCTGGGGCGGGACGCTACCTTTGCCGATGGCGTCATCAACTTCCGGTTCCGCAATTCCACCGGCAAGCATATTCTCATCCAGACAAGCTCGGGCGATGGAAAGCTGACGGTCAAGCTATACGGCACGCTCTCCCCCGACGTCAAGTATGAGATCCGATCCGAGACCGTCCGATCCCTCTCCCCTGCCGTTCAGCTGGAGCCGACCTCGCTGCTTGCTCCCGGCGAGAGCCGGGTTTTGACGCCGGGCAAAAGAGGTTATGTAGTCGATACGTATCGGATCCGTTATGTAAAGGGCAAAGAGACTTCGCGCCTCCGCATTTCCCGGGATACGTACAAAGCCCAGCCGGAAATCGTCGGCATCGGGCGGCAGCCGGAGCGCGCGGCATCCCCGTCACCCGACGGCTTGGACTCCGGTCCGGCTATTGGCGGCACGGACCTGCCGGAAGTTCCATCGGCAGGCTTGCTGGAGGACGGCATCCGGCTGCTGCCATAGCAGCCGATGCCAATGCTCCTCGTCTTCAGCCGATGAGCGCGTGCTTGTCATCGGCGCGGCGGGGATATTGGCCTTCAGCCGATGACGATAGCTGCCGCATGGAGGTGATGGAGGTGTTCGCCTTCAGTCCATGACTGCGCAGTAGTCCATGACTGCGCAGTAGTCCATGACTGCGCAGTCGGTTGCAGCGAGGCCAGAATTCCGCGCCTTCAAGCGATGACCGCAGCCGCCGCATCGCTGCCGCCGGGATAATAACGGTCCACCGGGGCCGGCTTGCCGAACAGATAGCCCTGGAACAGCTGATAGCCATGCCGCTTCAGCCATTCGAAATCTTCTTGCTGCTCGACTCCTTCTGCAAGCGGGACGGCGCCGGCCTGCAAGGCCGCTTCCAGAAACGAAAGCGCGGAGCGCTGCTTGTCCGCATCCTGAGCGACGCCTTGCACATTCTGCATATCCAGCTTCATGTAATGGGGGCTCAGCTCCTCCAACAGATCTGCCGTGCTGTATCCCGCACCCGTATCGTCCAGGGCGCACTGGAATCCCCGCTCGCGGTAGTAGGCCAGAATCCGCTTCAAATGCTCCGTGTCCTCGACCTTGTCCGTCTCCACCACTTCGAAGACGAACAGGGAAGGATCCGCTCCAAGCTTCGCCGCAAGATTCACGGTCGTCCGGAGGCAATATTCGGGAGCGTAGATGGATGTCGGGACAAAATTAATGAAAGCTCTTGTTTTCAAAGGAGCCGCATGCCTGACCGCAGCCATTCGGCAAGCTTTGTCCAGCGCGTACAGACGCCCCCGCTCCCGGGCCGCCTGGAACATTTCGCCCGGGTAGATCAAGGTCCCGTCCTCCCGGATGAACCTCGCCAGGAACTCATAGGCGTACAGCTCCCCGCTCCCGTTGACGATCGGCTGGATATGGCAGATGATCCGCTTCTCCCGGATCAGGTCGTCGACCCACTTCGTGCCGGCGATCGAGCCGGCTTCGGCCAAGGGCCTCCATCCTCCTTCGGCAGCAATCCGAAATGTAATCATCTCGGCGTCGGCATGGTCCCGGCAAAAATCCAGCATGCCCGGCAACTCCGTTTCCGATATCCTCAGTATGTTGTCCTCGAAAACCGCGCCTTTTCCTTGACTCCTCAGTTGATCTGCCGCTTCGCGGACGGCGAGCAGACTTTCCTCTCCGCCGCAGCGAAGCTCGATTCCCAACGGTTCCATCCTGCAGCTTGAGCATTCCACCCATACCCGCTCCTAATCTTATAATCCAGCCTCGGCCAAGAGGGCCAGTCTCCCCAAATTATTTTCATTTCGATAAATATATTCTTTTTCCAGATATATCCGAAAAGGGAATGGCAACTTTTTCTATACCCGTTTCTCCCCATGTTGAAACAATCGAAGAGAAGAAATTTTTTTCCTTCTTCAAAAAAAGCTTACCAACCATCTGCACTTTGCCGTTATATACAAAAAGGAAACCGGCTTGCCGCCGTCCGCCGATTGTCTAAGGAGATCAACCGCCGATGCCTATCCTTCACAGCTCCTATAACATGCCGCTTGCTGTCCTATCCATCCTGATCGCCGTGATCTCATCGTTCACGGTTCTTGATCTTGCCATATTGATCGACAAGGCCAAAAAACGCACGCGCTACATCTGGACCCTTTCCGGCGCCGTCGCGATGGGGCTCGGCATCTGGTCGATGCATTTCGTCGCCATGCTGGCCATGCATCTGCCCGTCCGGGTCACCTATCATCCGATGCTGGTCCTGGTATCCATCGTACCGGCGATATTCGCCTCCGGCCTTGCCTTGATCACCGTCAGCGGCTCGTCTCTTCCTGTCCTGCGCTCATGCTCGGGCGCCGTGCTGATGGGAGCCGGGATCGTTTCCATGCATTATACCGGCATGAAGGCCATTGTCGTCGAGGCGCATGTGACCTACAACATCCTTCTGGTAGCGGCATCATGCGCCATCTCCGTCCTGGCTTCCCTGGCCGCCCTTCATCTGATCTTCGCCATCAAGCAGCGCTCAGGCACTCCCGGCGTGTGGAGATTCAAATCCGCCGGGGCGGTCCTGATGGGGCTGGCTGTCGCCGGCATGCACTATACGGGCATGGCTGCCGCTTCCTTCCACCATATGGGCGGCGCTCCCGCCGGCCACCACTCTTCGATGGACAACACGCTTCTCGCTTATGCGATTTTCATCGGCATGCTCGTCATCCTGGGCCTCGTCTTCATCAGCACCTACTTGAACCGGCGCTTCGAATCCCAGTCGATGGAGTCCGAACGCAAATTCAAATCCGTCGTCGAATCCGCCAGCGACGCCATCATCCTCGCCGACAGCCGGACAATCATCCAGTCCTGGAACAAGGGAGCCGAGCGCATCTTCGGCTACTCCGAAGCCGAGGCGGCCGGCAAGCCGCTGGAGATGATCATTCCCGACCGCCTGCGCGACGAGCACCGCAAGGAAATCGCTCCCTATGCTTCGACGCTTGCTCCCGACGGGTCCGGAAGCGTGCTGGAGCTGTCCGGGCTGGGCAAGGACGGAGTGGAATTCCCGATTGAAATGTCTCTGGCATCATGGACCGAAGACGGAAAGAAGTACTTCAGCAGCATTATCCGGGACATCACCGAACGGAAAAAAGCCGAGCAAAAAATCAACCAGATGGTTTATCTCGACGCTCTCACCGGATTGCCCAATCGCCTGCTGCTCGGAGACCGGCTCAAGCAATCGCTTGAATTCGCCAAGGAGACAGGCCACCAGGTCGGCATCCTGTTCATCGACCTGGACCGGTTCAAATATGTCAACGACACGCTCGGACACTCTACAGGCGATCTGCTGCTAATCCAGGTATCGAAGCGGCTGCGGGACTGCGTCGACAGCGGCGATACCGTATCGCGTCTGGGAGGAGACGAGTTCATCATCCTGCTGCCGGGCACGACCTCGGATGAGATCAGCCGCAAAGCCCGCCTCATCGTCAAAAGCTTCACCAAGCCGATCCTGATCTCCGGGAACGAAATGTTCGTCACCCCTTCAATCGGAATCAGCGTGTACCCCGGCGACGGCCAGACCCAGGAGACGCTCATCCAGAACGCCGATACGGCCATGTACCGCGTCAAGGAGCAGGGCAAGAACCACTTCCAGTTCTACACGCCGGAAATGAACGAAGCGGTCACCCACAGGATGAAGCTGGAGCACGGCCTGCGCAAAGGTCTCCAGAGAGGCGAGTTCAAGGTTCACTATCAGCCTCAGGTCGACATCATGTCGGGCATGATCGTCGGTCTCGAGGCGCTCGTCCGCTGGAAGCATCCGCAGTGGGGCCTTATCTCCCCGGCCGATTTCATTCCTCTGGCCGAAGAAACCGGCCTCATCATCCCGATCGGGGAATGGGTGCTGCAGGAATCGTGCCGCCAGAACAAAGCCTGGCAGGACGAGGGCTACGAGCCGATTCGGATCGCCGTCAACATTTCCTCCCGCCAATTCCAGCAGAACGACTTTGCCGAGATGGTCAGCGCGACGCTGGAGGCGACCGGCATGGATCCGCAGTACCTTGAGCTCGAGCTGACCGAAAGCATCGTCCAGAACTCGGAGAAAGCGATCTCGATCATGCACAGGCTCAAAGCGATGGGCATCTGCCTGTCGATCGACGATTTCGGCACCGGCTATTCCTCGCTGAGCTACCTGAAGCTGTTCCCGATCGACAGCCTCAAAATCGATCGCTCCTTCACGCGCAACCTCCTCCAGGATGCCAAGGACGAAGCGCTCGTCCATACGATCATCAACATGGCCCACAACCTCGGGCTCAAGGTCATCGCCGAAGGCGTGGAAACCGACGAGCAGCTGCAGTATTTGCAGCAGCGCCAATGCCATGAAGCCCAAGGGTATTTCTTCAGCCAGCCGATCCCGGCCGAAGAGCTTCCAGGCTTGCTGAATGCGACAAGCGCCTAATTCGGGCGAGCAGGAGCGACCTCGCTTCAATGGAGGGAACTCCCCTGCAGCAAGGATGGAAACCAACCAAAGCCTGCATCCGCAAGACAAAGAGCGCCTGCGTCCGTCGACGCCCGGCGCTCTTTTTTTATGCTGCACTATGCCGGCTCGCGCATCCAGCCGCAGACTTCAGAGCCCCATCTTACCGTGAAGAAAGAGCGCTCAAAGGAATTATGTTCAAACAGGCTTCACTCGGAGTTGCTCCGGTGCTCTTTAGTGCTCCGATACTCTTTGGTGCTTGGGTGCTCTTTGGTGATTGGGTGCTCTTTGGTGATTGGGTGCTCTTTGGTGATTGGGTGCTCTTTGGTGATTGGGTGCTCTTTGGTGATTGGGTGCTCTCTGTGCTCGGGTGCCTTTGATGCTCGGGTGCTCGAATGCTCAGCTGCGAAGCATGAAGTCCAATACCGCCAGAGCCGCCAGATGGGCAGGATAGAAAGATCTCCACAGCCAGCGGGGAACTTTCAGCTTGTCGAGCCCCTCGCGCCAGTCTTCTCCATAGGCGAGCAGCAGCGTCGGGGCGATGCTGAACAGCTGAAGCACCCACGATGATCCATATGCGGCGATGATCGCTACGTTCAGCAGCAGATGCAGCACCACCATCCTCTTCGGCCCTGCATACCGGAAGATCAGGATCAGCAGCAAGCCGTAGGCATTGTAGTCGAAAGGAAGCTCCTGCATGATGATGCAGGCTGCTGCCACCAGGAAGGCCGCGGCAGTCCCGCCGGCAATGCGCCGGCCTCTGCTTGAGCCGCTGCGTTCGCTGCCGGGAATGCCGGCTGGGCTGGCGCTCCACTCGAGCAGGCCATCGAGGGCGAAGATGACGAGCGCCGCGGCAAGCAGAGTAAAGATGACGTTGTAATGGCTCGTTCCGAACGCAAGCATGTAAGGAACCTGCGCGATGGCCGCGAGCAGCGCGAGCCTGCCGATGTATCGTTTTCGGGAGCGGGTCATCAGGCAGCCGACGGCGATTCCATAGGCGTAAATGGGAAATGCGATCCGCCCGACGATGCGCCAGCCTGTGGAGTCGGGGAAGAAAATGACGCCGATATGGTCGATGAGCATCGAGAAAATCGCCAGCAGCTGCATGAACGTCACCTCTTTCTCGAACTAGGCGTGAGTACGGTTAATGACATGGCCTGCCTTTGCTATAGATGATAAAGAATTCAATCCCCAAAATCCACCCCGCCGATGTTAGAGCGCCTCTCCTGTCCTCTCTGACCAATTCTCCCCTTACCGTCCCCCTCTTTCCCCCTCTTTTTCAACCCAAATACCTCCATCTATTTCCTTGTTCTCTCCTCTCCTCTCCTCTCCTCTCCTCTCCTCTCCTCTCCTCTCCTGTCCTCTCCTGTCCTCTCCTGTCCTCTCCTGTCCTCTCCTGTCCTCTCCTGTCCTCTCCTGTCCTCCCCTGTGGATCTCCTCCCTCTCCTCTCTTTCCCTGCCCTTTTCTCTCCTTGCTTTCTCCCTGCCCTCCGCCGAGCCTGTCTTGCCCGCTCCTCTGACCCTAGCCGCACGACGGCTTGTCCTGGAACGACAAGGAGCCCCATCCGCGCAAGGCGGACAGAGCCCTCTTCCCTTCGCTCCGATCGCAAGGCATCGCTTGCGGAGCTGCGCAGGCATGCAGCCTGCTAATTCTGCTTGGCGGAATACGCCTCTACCCAGCCAGCCGTCTCCGCGAGCACGGCTTCCGCGCGCCCGATGGCGGCTTCGACCTGCGGACGGGCTGTGCCGCCGTAGACGTTGCGCGCATTGACGACCGTCTCCGGCTGCAGCACCTCGTAGATGCGCTCGTCGAACAGCTCCGAGAACCCCTTGAATTCATCCAGCGTAAGGTCCAGCAGGAATTTGCCGTTCTCGATGCAGTACAGCACCGTCTTGCCGATCACCTCATGCGCCTGGCGGAAAGGCAGTCCTTTGCCGACAAGGAAATCGGCGATATCGGTCGCGTTGGAGAAGTCCTTGTTGACCGCCTCGCGCATCTGTCCGCCGTTCACCTTCATCGTGGCGATCATCGGGGCGAACAGGCGCAGCGCGCCGGAGAGCGTCTTCACCGTATCGAACATGCCTTCCTTGTCCTCCTGCATGTCCTTGTTGTAGGCGAGCGGCAGCGACTTCAGCACCGTCAGAAGGCCCGCAAGGTTGCCGTACACGCGGCCCGTCTTGCCCCGCACAAGCTCCGGCACGTCCGGATTCTTCTTCTGCGGCATGATGCTGCTGCCCGTACAGAAGGCGTCGTCCAGCTCCACGAAACGAAACTCCGTGCTCGACCAGAGAATCAGCTCCTCCGACAGGCGGGAAAGATGCATCATGATCATGGAAGCGTGGGAGAGGAACTCCAGGATGAAATCGCGGTCGCTGACCGCGTCAAGGCTGTTCTCGTATACACGGCCGAAGCCGAGCTGCTCCGCTACGTAATGGCGGTCGATCGGGAACGTCGTACCCGCCAGCGCGCCGGCTCCGAGCGGCAGCGTGTCGATGCGCTTGTAGCTGTCCTGCAGCCGCTCGGCGTCGCGGCCGAACATGCTGACGTAGGCCATCAAATGGTGGGCGAACAGGATCGGCTGGGCGCGCTGCAGATGCGTGTAGCCGGGCACGATCGTGTCCAGGTTCTCCTTGGCCTGGCCGATGAGCGCTTCCTGCAGGCTGCGCAGCAGGCCGACGAACTCGACGACGCGCCGGCGCAGGTACAGATGCATGTCCGTCGCCACCTGGTCGTTGCGGCTGCGGCCGGTATGCAGCTTGCCACCTACAGGGCCGATATCGTCGATCAGCGCTTTTTCGATGTTCATATGGATATCTTCGTCGGAGACGCTGTACTCCAGCTCACCCTTGCGGATGCGCTCCAGAACGCGGTTCAGCCCGCCCTTGATCGTCTCGACGTCCTCTGCCGGCAGAATGCCCTGCTTCCCGAGCATCGACACATGCGCCAGGCTGCCGCGCACGTCCTCCTCCGCCAATTCCTTGTCGAACGTAATCGACGCCGTGTATTCCTCGACCAGCTGGTCGGTCTGCTTCGTGAACCTTCCGCCCCACAGTTTGCTCATCGCCCTGCTCCCCCTTCGGATATGACAACGGGCTTGCGCGCCGGACTGGCGCAGCAAGCCCTTATGCTTGTTTTGGATTCATCGCCCGCCCTGCAAAGGCTCAGGCGCGTCGATCGGCTTTCGGCAACATTCAGGCAGCCCTTCGGGCCTGCTTGTCAGGACCGAAATCCTATTTCGCCAGGTCAGTCCTTGCGGCTCTGCCCCACGCCGGAGGAAACCTTCAGGCGCAGCGCGTTCAGCCGGATGAAGCCCGTCGCGTCGCCTTGGTCGTAAGCCTGCGACGGATCGGCCTCCATCGTAGCGATGTCCGGGTTGTACAGGCTGACCGGGCTTTTGACGCCGGCGCCGATGACATTGCCTTTGTACAGCTTGAGGCGGACGGTTCCGCTGACGTTCTTCTGGCTTTCATTGACGAGCGCCTGCAGCGCAAGCCGCTCCGGCGCGAACCAGAAGCCGTTGTAGACAAGCGTCGCGTACTTTGCGATGAGCGAGTCGCGCAGATGCATGACGTCGCGGTCCATCGTCAGCGACTCCATTTTGCGGTGGGCGCTGAACAGGATCGTGCCTCCCGGAGTCTCGTATACGCCGCGGCTCTTCATGCCGACGAAACGGTTCTCGACCATGTCGACACGGCCGATGCCATGCTTGCCACCCAGCTCGTTGAGCTTGTCCATCACCTGCAGCGGGCTCAGCTCTTCGCCGTTGATCGCGGTGCAGTTGCCTTGGTCGAAGGTCAGCTCCACGTATTCGGCCTTGTCCGGGGCGCGCTCCGGAGACACGCTGAGCACGTACATGCCCTCGTTCTCCTCCGAGCTCGGATCGAACCAAGGATCCTCCAGCATGCCGCTCTCGAAGCTGATGTGCAGCAGGTTGCGGTCCATGGAATAAGGCTTCGCTGCGGATGCCTGAACCGGAATGCCGTGCTTCTCGGCGTAAGCGATCATCTCGGCGCGTCCCGGGAACTGGGCCCGGAATTCCTCGCTGCGCCAAGGCGCGATGACCTTGATGTCCGGCGCCAGCGCAGCGGCTGTCAGCTCGAAGCGCACCTGGTCATTGCCTTTGCCCGTCGCGCCGTGGGCGATCGCGGTCGCCCCTTCGGCGCGGGCGATGTCGACCATGCGCTTGGCGATCAGCGGCCGCGCGATGGACGTTCCGAGCAGGTACTGCCCCTCATAGAGAGCTCCGGACTGGAACATCGGATAGATGAAGTCCTTGGCGAACTCGTCCTGCAGGTCGTCGATATAGACCTTGGAGGCGCCGGTCGCCAGAGCTTTTTCCTCCAGGCCGTCGAGTTCTTCCTTCTGGCCGATGTCGGCCGTGAAGGCGATGATTTCCGCGTCATACGTTTCCTTGAGCCACTTCAGAATGACGGATGTATCCAAGCCGCCCGAATAGGCCAGCACGATTTTTTCCTTTGCCATGTCGCTGTTATCGTCCTTTCCCTGTCCCTTCCGGAAGCTTCATGCCATGAGGCAGGCCCGGATCTGGATATAGTCGGAGCCGCCTCTACATGAGTGCGGCCATGATCGCTTTCTGCGCGTGCAGGCGGTTCTCCGCCTCGTCGAATACGATGGAATGCTTGCCGTCGATGACGCCCTCGCTCACCTCTTCGCCGCGGTGCGCGGGCAGGCAGTGCATGAACAGATAGTCGGCCTTGGCATGCTTCGTCAAGTCTTCATTGACCTGATAGCCGGCAAATGCCCGCTCGCGCTCCGCCTGCTCGGCCTCCTGGCCCATGCTCGCCCATACGTCGGTGTAGACGATGTCCGCTCCCTCGATCGCTTCGCGCGGATCGCGGCAGACGTGAATGACCGATCCCGTGCCCGCAGCGACGGCCTGGGTCTGCTTCACGATAGAGGCGTCCGGCTCATAGCCTTCCGGAGTCGCCACACTCATGTGCAGGCCGAGCTTGGCCGCGCCCATGAGCAGCGAATGCGCCATATTGTTGCCGTCTCCGATGTAGGTGACCTTGAGGCCTTCCAGCCTGCCCTTATGCTCCAGGGCGGTCTGGTAATCGGCCATGACCTGGCATGGGTGCTCGGAATCGGTCAGGCCGTTGATGACCGGCACGGTGGAAGCGCGCGCAAGCTCGATGACGGTGCGGTGCGCGAACGTGCGGATCATGATGCCGTCCAGATAGCGGGACAGCACCTGCGCCGTGTCCGAGATCGGCTCGCCGCGTCCGATCTGAAGATCGTTGCCGCTCAGGAACAGCGCATGTCCTCCGAGCTGGTACATGCCGACTTCAAAGCTGACCCGCGTGCGGGTGGACGCCTTTTCGAAAATCATGCCGAGGGTTTTGCCCTTGAGCGGATGATAGGCCTCTCCGGATTTCTGGACGCGCTTCAGCTCGATCGCCAAATCGATGAGGTAGCGGAGCTCCTCCGGCGTGTAGTCCGCCAGCGCGAGGAAATCGCGCCCTTTGAGGCCTGCCGCCAGCTCCTCGCTGCGGGCTCCGGCCAAGATAAGAGGTTGCTGCATCAATGGAACACCTGCTCTTTCTTTGCTCGCCGCCGGTCGTCCGGCGGCGCTTGGATTCGTGGGGATCGGGAACCTGTATCCCTTCTCGTTCCGGGATGTCTAGTTCTGGGATGCCGTGACCGTCTTCTCCTTGAGGACGGCGGCGATGATGCCGACCGCCTGATCGATCTCGTCATTGGAGACGAGCAGGTTCGGCAGCAGGCGGATGACGGTCGGGCCGGCAGGCACGACCAGCAGTCCGCTCTCGTGGATCGTCGCGATCACGTCGGCGACCGGTCCTGCGCATTCGATGCCGATCAGCAGGCCGAGCCCGCGGATCTGCGTCACCCACGGATTGCCGGCGAGCTTCTCGCGCAGCTGTCCGGTCAGGTAGCTGGCCGCGCCTGCCGCGCGGTCATACACTCGGTTGCCGGCGATTTCCTCGACCGTCGCCTTGACGACGGCGGAAGCAATCGGCGTTCCCCCGAAGGTCGTCGCATGGGAGCCCGGAGTGAACGCTTCGCGGAGAAATTCCTTCGCGAGGACGGCGCCTACCGGGAAGCCGCTTCCCAGGCCTTTGGCGGAGGTGAAAATATCCGGCTGCACGCCGTAATGCTCGTGTGCGAACAGCTTGCCCGTGCGTCCCATGCCGGTTTGCACCTCGTCGACAATCAGCAGAATGCCGTTATCCTTGCACAGCTTGACGATGTCGTGCAGGAACTCCGCCCGGACAGGCAGGACGCCGCCCTCGGCTTGGACGAGCTCCAGCATGATCGCGGCGGTCCGTTCGTTCACGGCAGCCTTGAGTGCGTCGAGATCGTCCATCGGCACGGTGGTGAAGCCTTCCGGCAGCGGCAGATAGCCTTCCTTGACCTTGTCCTGGCCCGTTGCCGTCAGCGTCGCGAGCGTCCGTCCATGGAAGGACTGGGAGAAGGTGATGATCTCGTACCGGTGCTCTCCCTTGATCTTCTGGAAGTACCGGCGGGCCAGCTTGATCGCGCCTTCGTTCGCCTCCGCTCCGGAGTTGCAGAAGAAGACCGCATCCGCGCATGTATGCTTCACGAGCAGCTCCGCTGCCGCTTCCTGCCCCGGAATATGGAACAGATTCGACACATGCCAGACTTCATCCAGCTGCTTCACGAGGGCATCCTTGATCACTTTCGGAGCATGGCCGAGGTTCGTGACGGCGAGGCCGCTCATGAAATCGAGATATTTCTTGCCGGCATCGTCCCAGAGCCAGCTTCCCTCGCCTTTGACGAGCGCGATCGGATATCTTGCGTAGGTTGGAAACAGTGCGCTGTTACTCATTGCAGATCCACCTCTCCCTATCGTTAAATGGACTCGCAGCCGGATGGCTGTTGTTGCGCTGACTCCTGGAGGTCGCTCCACGCCGGATGGCCCTTGGTGCGTCGAATCCTAGAGTCGCTCCGCCGCCGGATGGCTCTTGCGGTTGTTGAATCCTAGAGTTGCTCCGCTGCCGGATGGCCTTCCTGCTGTTGAATCCTGAATTCGCTCCGCTGCTGGATGGCCCTTGCGGTTGTTGAATCCTGAATTCGCTCCGCGGCCGGATGGCTCTTCCGGCTGTTGAATCCTAGAGTTGCTCCGCTGCCGGATGGCCTTCCTGCTGTTGAATCCTGAATTCGCTCCGCGGCCGGATGGCCCTTCCGATCGCTGTTGCCGCCAGATTTCATGAATAGATGAATTCAATGGTAGAAATCCGGCGGCAAAGGCGACCATTGTCATTTCTCCAGGGCCATTCCGGCCACTCCGCTCCGGGATTCAACCCCAAGGGCCACCCCGAATGCTTCGCTCCAGGCTTCAACCCAAGGTGCCTTCCCGGTTGCTTAGCTCCGGGCTTCAGCTCCAAGGCGCCAATTCGGCCGCTTCGCTCCGGGCTTCAGCTCCAAGGCGCCAATTCGGTGCTCCGCTCCGGGTTCTGGCTCCAAGGCGCTACTCCGGATGCTTCGCTCCGGATCAGCCTCAAGCTGCCGCTACAGGCAGGCTCCGCAGAGCGGATTTCTGACTCTGCTGATGGAGGGGCCAGCCAGCAGGCAGAGCTTCTTCTTCCATCCGAGCAAGGCGCAAGGACGAAGAAAGACGGAGGGACTCTGAAGAAGCGGAGCGTTCACATTTGAAGACCGGATTCCCCCATTCATGGGGTAAGTTCAAGGAATTCGGGCTTCAACAGCGATCGGAAGAGCCCTCCGTTTTCGGAGTCTGCTCCATCGGAAGAGCCCTCCGTTTTCGGAGTCTGCTCCATCGGAAGAGCCCTCCGTTTTCGGAGTCCACTTCCCGCTTCAGCCTGTGATGACTGTGCCGACGCCGCCCTCGAGGACCGCCCGGCTGAGAATGTCCGGCTCGGTGCCGCTGACAATGGTCACCTCGCGGACATTGCCGTGCAAGCAGGCGAGCGCCGCCCGCACCTTCGGGATCATGCCGCCATAGATTTCTCCGCTGGCGATCATCTCCTCGATATCGGCCGCGCTCACGCGAGGCAGGACCGTCTTGGCTCCGTCCACGGTGCGCATGATGCCCGGCACGTCGGTCACGACGATCATCCGCTCCACGCCCAGATGGGAGGCGACGGCTCCAGCCGCCGTATCGGCATTGATGTTGTAGCGCTGTCCGGCCGCATCGATGCCGACCGGCGCGATGACCGGGATGTAGCCCATTCCCATCACGCCTTCGATGATTTCCGCGTTGACGTCCGTCACTTCGCCGACATGGCCGACCTTGTCGGCATTGCCGACAGGCCTGGCCTGGATGAGCATGCCGTCGACGCCGGAGAGCCCGAGCGCCCGCGCTCCCGCGCCTTGGATGCGCCTGACGATCTCCTTGTTGATCGTTCCGGAGAGCACCATCTCGACGACGTCGAGCACTTCCTCCGTCGTCCGCCTGAGCCCGTCGACGAACTCGGTCTCGATGCCGAGCTTCTCCAGCGTCCCGGAGATGGCGGGGCCGCCGCCATGCACGATGACCGGCTTCACGCCCTGCTCCTGCAGGCGCCGGAGATCTTCGAAGAACGCGGCGGGAAGAGCCGCAAGCGTGCTTCCCCCGCATTTCATCACAAACCGCTGTTCCATCTGCCTCATGCTCCTTCATCCGCTTCATGCCGCTTATGCTCAAGCCGGTTGAAGCTTCATGCCGCTTATATTTTCGCCTGTTAACGGTTCCTGCTGTCAAGTGCGGTAAGCCGCGTTGATCCTTACGTAGTCATAGGTCAGGTCGCAGCCCCAGGCTACGGCCGCGCCGCCGCCGATATGGAGATCGACGATGATTTCCACCGTGTCGCCCTTCAAGTATTCCAGCGCCGCTTCTTCGTCGAAGGCGACCGGCCGGGATTCCTTGAGCGTCAGGATCGGTCCGAGCGAAATATCGACGGTATCCGGATCGAGCGGCTCGCCGGCCCGGCCAGCGGCCGCAATGATGCGGCCCCAGTTGGCGTCGGCGCCGAAGACGGCCGACTTCACGAGCGAAGAGCCGACGATCGTCTTCGCGATGGCAGCCGCCGACCGGTCGCTCTGCGCTCCGTTGACGCGGACCTCGACGAGCTTGGTGGCGCCTTCGCCGTCGCGGGCGATCGCCTTGGCCAGCACCTCGCATACATATCTCAGCGCATCGCCGAACGAATTCCAATCCGGATGCAGCGGCGTCAGCTCCTCGCCGCCGGCAAGGCCGCTCGCCATCGCGACCAGCATGTCGTTGGTGCTCGTGTCCCCGTCTACCGTAATCATGTTGAAGGTGCGGTCCGTAGCGGAGCTCAGCAGGCTTTGGAGAGCTTCGCTGCCGATATTGGCATCCGTCGTGACGAAGCCGAGCATCGTCGCCATGTTGGGATGGATCATGCCGGAGCCTTTGGCGGCGCCTGCCACATGAATCGTCCTTCCGCCGGCCTCGACGGCGACGCAGATCGATTTTTTCACAAGATCCGTCGTCAGGATCGCCTGGCAGAACTCACCCGCGCTCTGCTCGTCGCCCGCAAGCTGCTGCGGCAGACGGCTGATGCCTTCGCGCACGCGATCCATCTTGAGAAGCTCGCCGATGACGCCGGTAGAGGCCACCGCGATCTGCTCGGCCGGAATTCCGGCCGCTTCCGCGAAGGCGGAGCGCATCTCGTACGCATCGGCCTCTCCTTGCTTGCCCGTGCAGGCATTGGCGTTGCCGCTGTTCACGAGCAGCGCGCGCAGCCGTCCTCCCGCCGCCAGGCTTTCCCGGGTCACCTTGATCGGGGCCGCCTGCACCTTGTTGGTCGTATATACCGCCGCAGCCGCCGCAGGAACCTCGCATACGATCGCTCCCAGATCGTTGCGGCTCGTTTTTTTCAGTCCGCAGTGAAGCCCGCCCGCCCGAAAGCCTGCCGGTGTCGTAACGGAGCCGTCCTCGACGATCGTGAACGCCTTGCCTGCTGTCTCTTGTGTCATCGCGTAAATCGCATCTCCTTCTAGTGGGGTTCCGCCAGGGAATTAAGGATACATCGGGATGAACTGCAGGCCGGCATTCTCTTCCCAGCCCATCATTAGGTTGAGGTTCTGGATCGCTTGGCCGGCTGCGCCTTTGACGAGATTGTCGATGACCGACACGATCGTCACACGTCCCGTGCGGTTGTCGACGGCAAAGCCGATGTCGCAGAAGTTCGAGCCCGCGACTTCCTTCGTCGCCGGCATGACGCCTTCCGGCCGAATGCGCACGAACGGGCGGCCCTCATAGAACTGCCGATACAGCTCGATGAATTCCTGCTCGGTCCGCTTTTCCGCAAGCGTAGCGTACATCGTCGCCATGATGCCCCGCGTCATCGGAACGAGATGGGTCGTGAAGGTGGTGACGATATTCCTGCCTGCCGCATCGGACAGGACGCGCTCGATCTCCGGGATATGCTGATGCTTGTTGACCTTGTAAGCCTTGAAGTTCTCGTTCAGCTCCGAATAATGGGTGCCGAGGCTCGCTCCCCTGCCCGCGCCGGATACGCCGCTCTTGGCGTCGACGATCAGCGTGGACGGATCGATCCAGCCCGCCTTGATAGCCGGCACCGCACCCAGCAGCGTCGCTGTCGGATAGCAGCCCGGATTGGACAGCAGCTCCGCCCCGCGCACCTGTTCTCCGTAGATCTCCGAAAGGCCGAACACCGCCTTCTCCAAGTAGGCCGGGTCTGCCGCCGGCTTGCCGTACCACTGCTCATATACATCCGGCTGAGGCAGGCGGAAGTCTCCCGACAGGTCGATGACCTTCAGCCCTTCCTCCAGCAGCTGCGGCGCCATCCGGCTCGCCACTCCGGCCGGAGCGGCCAGGAAGACGACATCCGCCTTGCTCTTGATCTCTTTGGGGTCTACGCCATCCAGAACCCCGGGGAAAATATCCGACAGATGCGGATATCCGTCCGCAATCGGCGTTCCTGCGCTGGAAGAGGAAATGACCGAACTGACCTCCGCATACGGATGCGCCTGAAGCAGCCGGATCAATTCAACGCCTCCGTAGCCGGTTGAGCCTACAATGGCAGCTCTTATTTTTGTCCCCATCATTCAGCACTCCCCTTCTTCGCCCTGATTCCTGAGAGAAGCCGTCGCAGGCCTCTTATACCTGAATCATTATACGTTTATATTAATAATAATACAACCAGAAATGTGACTATCCTTTCCTTCTAGACCCGGCTTCCGCCTTCCTTCAAGAGAGCAAAAAAGACGCGGAAAGAATCCGCGTCTTCTCGGCATGAATGTTCAGTTCCTAACGGACGGCAGCGGCGACAGCTGCAGGCAGAACAGAAGATTGCTTCCGGCAGTTGGAGAGATCCAAATCTCTACGGACTCCTCGCTCGCGCCCGTCCGGTAGAGGACGCTGTTCGGATCGGTTGCCGCGGCCGCTCCCAGATGGGAGAACGTGACGACCGATCCGTTGACCAGCGCCGAGCCGCGGAACAGGCCTCCGCGCGGATTAAAGGTGAGCAGCGAATGGGGAGCCACGTGCTCCAGAACGATCTTGCACAGCACCCCGTAATTGCCGGAGTTCGTCGCCGGCGGCAGCTTCCGTCGTGTCCGGTAAGCGAGGAGCTGGACATATACGTACAGCACCAATAGAAGAGCGGCAAGCGTCTCCGTCAGGATGCCTCCTGTCGTCCAAATGAAGGAGGGATACACGGCGCCAATAAAGGCGGCCAGCAAACCGGCCCATCTGCCCGCAAGCATCGCGCCGAGCCGGAGCGTCGCCGTGCTGAGCAGCGCCTGGATGCAGCGGATCCACCGGTACGGAGCGTGAAAACCGGTAATCCGCCGCCTTGTATTTAATTGAATCCGGGAAATAAAAAAACACTTTCCCTAGCAAGCGGCGAATCCGGTTGGATTCAGCCGCTGCTCGGAAAAGTGCTGGATATCGATTCCATTCCTTATCTGAGCCGGATTACTCCAGCTTGAACCCGCGCCCCAACACCTCCGCCGTATGGCTGATGATGACAAAGGCTTCGGGATCGACCGTCTGCACGAGCCGCTTCAGCTCGGAAACCTCGTTCTGGCTGACGACGACCATCAGCACCGTGCGCGCATCCCCCGTATAGCCTCCATGCGCGTCCAGGCGCGTCAGCCCCCGGTCGAGATCATGCAGCACGGCGTCTGCCAGCTCTTCCGCACGGGAACTGATGATGAACGCGACCTTGGACAGGGCGAGTCCCGTCTGCACGATGTCGATCGTCTTCGTCGTCACGAACAAGCCGATCAGCGCGTACAGCGCATTCTCCGGCGAGAGGAACACTCCGGCCGCGGCGATGACAAGTCCGTCCAGGCAGGCGACGGACAAGCCGAGCGTAAGCCCCGAGTACCGGTGCAGGATTTGAGCCGCGAGATCCGTGCCGCCGGTAGAGCCGCGTCCTCTGAATACGAGTCCGAGGCCGAGGCCGACGCCTATTCCTCCATAGATCGATCCGAGCAGCGGACTGTCCGTCGGAGCGCCCCAGTGGGCCGTCAGCAGCACGAACAGCGGCATAATGGCAGAGCCGAACAGAGTCTGCAGGGCAAAGCGGCGTCCGAGCAGCAGCAGTCCCGCGAAGAACAGCGGAATATTGAGCGCCCACTGCGTATATGCGGGCGTGATGCCGTATAAATGCTGGATAATGACCGATATCCCCGATACGCCTCCGGAAGCGACCCCGTTGGGGAGCAGGAAGCAGTTGAAGCTGATGGCGATGATAAACGCTCCTGCGAGCAGCAGCAGCGTATTTGTGACGGGATGATTGATGACCGGTTTGGTCATGCGACGGGGCTTACGGCTCTTGCCGCGTTCCGCGCCTATCTGCATTTCCCTCGATGACCCTTCGTTCCTGTTGCTCACGAGTTTTCCCCTCTCTATCTCCGCCGGCCGCATGGAGAGCCCGGTTCCCAGAAGCCGGTTCCCCCTGCTCTGCCGCGGTAACGCAGAGCATGAATTCATTCCGCGCGAAAAAGAGTTCCACACTGTATCCAGTGTTGGAACTCTTCCGTGCTTCTATTCGCTGCGTGCCGAAGCGCCGTTCCTTGCTTGCCCTCAGGCTTCCGGCTGATGCCTGATCTGGTGGCGCAGATAGCCGTTGATGAAAGCATCGAGATCGCCGTCCATGACGGCGCCGACGTTGCCTGTCTCCACCGAGGTGCGATGGTCCTTGACCATGCTGTACGGATGGAAGACATAAGAGCGGATCTGGCTGCCCCAGGCGATCTCCGACTGCTCCCCGCGGATTTCGGCCAGATGCTTCTGCTGCTCCTCGATCTTGCGCTCGTAGAGCTTGGAGCGAAGCATCTTCATCGCCTGCTCGCGGTTCTGGATCTGGGAGCGCTGCGTCTGGCAAGCCACGACGATTCCGCTCGGTAGGTGGGTGATCCGGATCGCGGATTCCGTCTTGTTGACATGCTGGCCGCCGGCGCCGCTGGAGCGGTACGTGTCGACCTTGAGGTCATCCGGACGGATCTCGATCTCGATATCATCCTCGATCTCCGGCATGACGTCGCAGGAGACGAAGGAGGTGTGGCGGCGGCCCGAAGCATCGAACGGAGAAATCCGCACGAGCCGGTGAACGCCTTTCTCCGCCTTCAGGTATCCGTATGCATTGTAGCCCTTGATGGAGATCGTGACGCTCTTGATGCCGGCTTCGTCGCCGGGCAAATAGTCCAGCAGCTCCACCTTGTAGCCGTGCTTCTCCGCCCAGCGCGTGTACATCCGGTACAGCATCTGGCCCCAGTCCTGGGACTCCGTGCCGCCGGCTCCCGGATGCAGCTCCAGAATCGCATCCAGCCTGTCATAAGGCTGGTTGAGCAGCAGCTGCAGCTCGAAGTCGGCGATCTTGCCCATCAGGTCGGCCACGCCATCCGTCAGCTCGGCATCGAGAGATTCATCCTCTTCCTCGCCGGCCAGCTCCAGCAGCGTTTCCAGATCCTCCTGCTGGGAAGCGAGTCTGTCGTACAGCTCTACGACGGACTTGATTGCGTTCATTTCGGCGATGACCTTCTGCGCCTTCTCGTTGTCGTCCCAGAAATCCGGAGCGGTCATCTTCTCTTCATAGTTGGCTATGATCTCCTGCTTGAGATCTAAGTCAAAGAGACCCCCTGAGAGCTTGGAGCCGCTTTGCCGCCTCGCGCAGGTCTTGCTTAACCGTTACGTCGATCATGACAATGCTTCACCTCAAATTTTCGTCTATTCATGACAGGAGCCGGGAGCAGGCGCATATGACGCGTCTCTCCCGGCCTCTCATGCTGTTGGGACTGCTGGCCGTCAGGCAGTCATCCTGCCTTGCGGTTTACAGCCATCATGCGTTGCCGATCACACCATCTTGCGTTCCAGTCAGCCTGGACGCGCTGCGGACTCAGCTGCTTGCCGCGGCAGAGCCTGAACAGCTGCGGTGTTCCTTACTTGCAGTTGCAGAGCTTGAATAGCTGCGGAACTCCTTACTTGCCGTGGCAGAGCTTGTATTTCTTGCCGCTGCCGCATGGGCAAGGATCATTGCGGCCGATGCGCTCCTCGCGCTTGGCCGGACGCTGCTCGCGGCCTTCGCTGCTGCCGCCCATTTCCATGACCTGGCCTTTGACGACTTCCTGGCGCTCCAGGTTCTGCTCGACTTGGGCCTTCATGATGTACTTCGTGACTTCTTCCTGGATGGTGTCGATCATTTCCTTGAACATCTCGAAGCCTTCGAACTGGTACTCGCGAAGCGGGTCCGTACCGCCGTAAGCGCGAAGATGGATGCCCTGACGCAGCTGGTCCATGGCGTCGATGTGATCCATCCACTTGCTGTCCACGGCGCGCAGCACGATGACCTTCTCGAATTCGCGCATCGTCTCGCTGCCCATGGCTTCCTCGCGCTCGTCGTAGAGCGCCGTCAGCTTGCCGAACAGGAATTCGGAAATCTCCTCCGGCTCCTTGCCCCACAGATCTTCCTTCGTGACGGCTCCCTCGTTGAGGAAGGTCGCTTCGGCATAATCCACGATGGCTTGCAGATCCCAGTTCTCCGGAACCTCGTCCTTCGGACAATGGGCTTCGATGATGCGGTCGATGACCGGCTTGACCATATCCATGACGATATCGCGGATGTTCTCCGAGAACAGCACCTCGCGGCGCTGCTTGTAGATGATCTCGCGCTGCTGGTTCATGACGTCGTCATACTGCAGGACGACTTTGCGTGTGTCGAAGTTGTTGCCCTCGACGCGCTTCTGGGCGGATTCGATCGCCTTGGTGATGAGGCGGCTTTCGATCGGCTGGTCTTCCTCGAAGCCGAGACGCTCCATCATGCCCATGATATTTTCCGAGCCGAAGCGGCGCATCAGATCGTCTTCGAGCGACAGGTAGAAGCTCGAGGAGCCCGGATCGCCTTGACGTCCCGCGCGTCCGCGCAGCTGGTTGTCGATGCGGCGGCTCTCATGACGCTCCGTGCCGATGATATGAAGGCCGCCGATGTCATGCACCGTATCGCCGAGCAGGATGTCCGTGCCGCGGCCGGCCATGTTCGTCGCGATCGTGACGGAGCCGGCTTGTCCGGCGCGGGAGATGATCTCCGCTTCCTCAGCGTGGTACTTGGCGTTGAGGACCTTATGCGTGATGCCGCGCTTCTTGAGCATTTCCGACAGCTTCTCGGAGTTCTCGATCGATACCGTGCCGACGAGCACCGGCTGGTTCTTGCCGTGCCGCTCCACGATCTCCTCTACGACCGCCTTGAACTTGCCCATCTCGGTCTTGTAGACTACGTCCGGGCTGTCTTGACGGATCATCGTACGGTTCGTCGGTACTTGAAGCACCTCGAGGCCGTAGATCTTCTTGAACTCTTCTTCCTCCGTCTTGGCCGTACCGGTCATGCCGGCCAGCTTGCGGTACATCCGGAAGTAGTTCTGGAACGTAATCGTCGCGAGCGTCATGCTCTCGTTCTGGACCTTGAGGTCTTCCTTCGCCTCGATGGCCTGGTGGAGGCCGTCGCTGTAGCGGCGTCCGGACATGATCCGGCCCGTGAACTCGTCGACGATAAGCACTTCTTCATCTTGCACGACATAGTCTACGTCGCGCTTCATGATCGCATGCGCCTTGAGCGCCTGCTGGATATGATGGTTGAGCGTCACGTTCGCATGGTCGAACAGGTTCTCGACGCCGAACGCCTTCTCCGCCTTCTCGACGCCGGCTTCCGTCAGCATGACGGAACGCAGCTTGATGTCGACGGTGTAGTCGTCTTCATGCTTCAGGCGGCTGACGAATTTGTCCGCCGAATGGTACAGCTCCGTCGACTTGGCCGCTTGTCCCGAAATGATGAGCGGCGTACGGGCCTCATCGATGAGAATGGAGTCCACTTCGTCGATGATGGCGAAGTAGAGCGGCTTCTGAACCATTTGTTCTTTATAGAGGACCATGTTGTCGCGGAGATAGTCGAAGCCGAATTCGTTGTTCGTTCCGTACGTGATGTCGCAGGCATAAGCTTCCTGCTTCTCCTCATGGGAGAGGGAATGCAGGTTGCAGCCGACCGTCATGCCGAGGAACTCGTACAGCGGACGCATGATCTCGCTGTCGCGCGAGGCCAGATAGTCATTGACCGTGACGACATGCACGCCTTTGCCGAGAAGGGCGTTCAAATAAACAGGCAATGTTCCGACCAGCGTTTTGCCCTCGCCTGTTTTCATCTCCGCAATCTTGCCTTCATGCAGTGCCATGCCGCCAATCAGCTGCACATCGAAATGCCGCATGCCGAGAACGCGCTTGCCCGCTTCGCGGACCGTCGCGTAAGCTTCCGGCAGCAGGTCGTCGAGCTCCTCGCCGTTCTCGAGGCGGTCGCGGAATTCCTGAGTCTTGGCCCGCAGCTGCTCATCCGTCAATGCCGCAAACTCCGGCTCGATTCCATTTATCGCTTCGACCGTTCGCAAGAGCCGTTTTACTTCCCGCTCATTCGCGTCGCCGAATATCTTCTTCACCAGTCCGAGCATGGTTTTCCCCTTTCGTAAACCCACTTTGCCTTAATTTTAACAGTTAGCCGACCCTGTAGCAATGAGAGGAAAATCATTTCCAATAAGTAATGGGGCTTCTTCTTGATTTGGGCGATAAAAAGCTTGCGTACTAAAACAAATGACATCTTAGCTGCGCAAATATACCGCATCCGATATACGCGCTTACCCGCCTTCTAGTTGCCAGGCAACGGCTGGAATGGACGCAGAAAGCCCTCTCCGGCAAAGGAAAGGGCGGGGTTTGATTCGTTATTGGATGCGACTTCAACGATCGGCCTCGAGCTGTCGGTTCAGCCCTGCTCGATCAGGCCGTACTTGCCGTCGTTGCGGCGATAGACCACGTTCACTTCCTTGGTCTCGATGTTGGAGAAGACATAAAAGCTGTGTCCGACCATATCCATCTGGAGAATGGCTTCCTCCACATCCATCGGCTTCAGTTGGAATTTCTTCATGCGTACAACTTCAAGGTCGTCTTCAGGATCCTGCAGCTGAACGGAGCTCACGTCGTCCTCGCGGAACAGCGTCTTGATGCTTTCATTCTGCCGGAATTTGCGGTTGACCTTCGTTTTGTACTTCCGGATCTGGCGCTCCAGCTTGTCGACGACCGTATCCACCGAGGCGTACATGTCAGGGCTTTTCTCTTCGGCCCGGAGAATGACTCCCGTCATCGGAATCGTCACCTCGACGCCGTGGCGTCCCTTGTGGACAGCCATCGTCACATTGGAGTCTGTGTTGAGGGGGGCATCAAAATACTTTTCCAGTCGGTTCAACTTCTTCTCGACGTATTCGCGCATGGCGTCCGTCACCTGAATGTTTTGACCTCGAATGTTGTAGTTCATTGAGCACTCCTCCTTTGCATGAACCCATTATAACATGGGTTGCGCTTTCAAATCAAAAGACTTATTGATCAATTGTGAATATTCTGATTACTATTTATGCTGGCATTGTTCCGCAGATTCGATATTGTTCTTCCTAATTAAATCCGATGAATAAACCGGATCCGACTTCGTCCCTCCCTCTTTGATTTGGCTATATAGTGTCTTACTAACCGCTTTCAATCGATAAAAATCATGGATTTCCGAAAAGGAAACAAAAAAAGAGGCCCTGCAATTGCAGGGCCTCGTACAGGCACTTGTCATTCTCGTCAATCATCTATGCATGGCCAATTGGCCGGATGATTACAGTTTGACTACGTTGGCAGCTTGTGGACCGCGAGCGCCTTCTACGATGTCGAACTCGACGGATTGGCCTTCTTCCAGGGTTTTGAAGCCCTCGGATTGGATTGCGGAGAAGTGAACAAATACGTCGCCGCCTTGCTCAGTCTCGATGAATCCGTAGCCTTTTTCTGCATTGAACCATTTCACTTTACCTTGCATTCAGAACATTCCCTTCATCTTCAAATGCTGTGAGACGCCTTTATGAATGGCCCACATTTTGACTATAGCACCGGATTAAAACAGTTGTCAATATGAGATGGAAGCGGATTCATACAGAATTATTAGAGAAGTTTGCCTTTATATGAACGCCTTTTGTCAAAACTTATCTAAGATTGTATTTATGAAGGACCTTTTGTAGAATAAGCCAATATTTTATATGACCAAGCAGGGTGAAAGGTTAACACTTCGTCCAAAAAAGATTTAACATGTTCAAAACATATATCCCGCTGCTGGATGGCACGGGACTCAAACCAGCATGTCACTCAAGGTAATTGTCACAATAACACGTTAATGCATGGAGAGCTTCTTCGGTCAGCTCAAGTGTGGATCTCTCCGGTCTACAAAAGAAATCGAATAACCTTAGTCCCGTGGAGCACCGGACTAAGGCTGCTTGTTGTGCTTCTTTTATACCTGTCTACATGACAGGGGTAACTTCATAGCTCTATCCTATCTTTTTTTATCCATTAAAATAGCATCCGCATCATAAGGATTCTCGTATGCATTCAATTGAACCTTTGCCCTGTTCCTTTGTGCGAGCCATTCGGAGGCTTCGTCAAGACGGCTTTGGATGGCGCCTTGAAAATCCGGATCAAGACCCAGAAGCTGCTTGACCCGTTGCTTCTCTTCTTCTGACGGGTTCCTCCGCGCTGCAGCTTCTACAAGCTGCTCCACCAATTGGCCTCTTTTTTGTACAAAGTCGTACAGTTCCACATAGCCATTTGAATTCAGCGCGGGGAGGCAATCTCGCGTAAGCTCCTCCAGCTCCTCAATCAACTTATCCATTGGTTACCAGCTGCTGGCCTGCCATTTGCCTGTTGGCCTCCGCCCAGGTCTGGCGAAGGTCCGTCAGGTATCCCAGAGCTTCTTCAGCCAGATTGCGGTCTTTCTTTATATTCGCTTCCAGCAGAAGATATTTGATGTACTCGTATAACATCTCCAGAGGCTTGGATACTTCATAGGAAGGATCAAGGCTTACGCTCAGTTCGCTGACGATAGACTGTGCTTTTCCCAGGTTCAGATTGGCATTTTCAATATTTCTCTCTTCAATGCCTTGAATAGCGATCTTAATGAAGCGGATGGCTCCATCATAGAGCGACAATAGAAGCTGCCCTGGTGTCGCGGTCTTTACGGATGACTGTCGGTATTTATCGTAGGCTGCCATATTCATAGCATTAGCCTCCCGCCGTTATTTAAAGTAGTTTGCCAGACTGGATGACTGGGCGTTATAGGAATTCATGGCCTGTTCCATGGCGCTGAACTGCTTGTAGTATTGGTTCTCCCAAGCGGACATTTTGGAGTTGAGATCCGAAATTCGTGTGGTGTAATCCTTAAGCTGCTTGCCGATGGCGCTGTCTTCTTTGAGCGTAACATTAAGGCTGGTTGTAAATTTGCTGGTACCGGCCTTCTGGACGAACTTGTCGAGGACCGTGTCCATGACTCCCTTGAGCTTGCCGATGATCCCATCCTCCGGCTTGCCGTTTGGGCCTTGAAACAATTCCATCACTTTTTGAGGATCGTTCTGGATGGCTTGCTTGAGCTTTTCATCATCGATATATATTTTTCCGTTCTCGTAATACTGTCCGGCTGTAATTCCCATTTTGCTGAGCTCGCCCATTTGCGAGGAAAGGATGGAACGCATGGAAGCTATTGCGAAGCTTAGAGATTCATCGTTCCGCAGGAGTCCGCTTTTCGCTTTCTCCTCCCATTTCTTGATTTCGTCCTCTTTCATGGATTCTTTTTGCGCATCGGTCAGCGGAAGGAAGTCCCTATACTTGGCTTCTTTTACTTTAGTATTGAATGTATCGAGAAGATCATTGTAATCGCTGATGAGAGATTTGATAGTCGCAAGAGCGTTATCTGCATTTACTTCAGTTGAAACCGTTGTCGATGCCTCCGCTGCTGTCTGAGCTAGTAGAGTCAGCTGCACTCCGTTGACTACAAAGGTGTTGCTTGATTTTGTCATCGATTGCCCATTTATGACAACAGTGGCATCCTTACCTTCTATTGCAGAATTACTAGTATCAACTTTTCCAAAAACCGTAAATATTGAACCCGTATCATCTACCTTACTTGTCTTCCCATACATTTTCGACTCAATAATCAACTTCCCTGTCGACTCGTCAAAAGAAGCTTTTATATTGGATGAAGCCGCACTGTTTATTTTTGTAAGCATAGAAGAAATGCTGGTATTCCCATCAAATTCTAACTGTTCCAAATCATTGATTTTAATCTGATATTCATCAACCGAGCCTCCATTATTAGCAGCCAAGACTTGTGCAAGAGTAGACTGTGATGTAATGGACTTCATAGCATCCTTATTAAGCCCCTCCGTTTGGATGGTTGCCTTGGTAGCCAGCTTCTCGACTGTCACTTCCATCTTGACTCCGTTGGCCATGGCCGTTGCTTCTGCTTTAACAGATGCCGTATCTCCGGTCAGAACCGCCTTCTGGGAATTGAGGGCAGCTGAGATACCATATTTGCCAAGTTTATTGGTTTTAAAGTCGACGATTTTGCTGTTAAGCTCCAAAATGCTGTCTCTCTGCCACTGAACCTGCTGCTTGCTCTGATTCAGATTATCGAGAGGGACACGCTTGGCAGTCATCAATTGCTTGACTATAGAATCGACGTCGATGCCGGAACTCCCACTGATACGAATGGTCATAATGAACCTCCTTACACTTTGGTATCGATAATGATTCCTGCGAGCTCCATCATTTTGGCTACGAGTTCAAGGGTTTTCTCCTGCGGAACTTCCCGGATGAGATCTCCCGTCTCCTTGTTGATCACTTTCACGAGCAATTGATGGGTCTTGTCGTGGATACTTATATCCAGCATAGTCTCCGGTCCCTGGAGAGATTTGACGGCACGGTCGATATTTTTAATCAGTTGTGCTGAACCAGGAGGTATCGGCACTCCTTGCTGCAGGAGCGTATCCATTTCCTTCACACTCGAAATGGACCCGATCTTGTCTTCGGCGAATTGGAGTGAACCGCCGTCAGTAATTGAAGCAACGTTAGCAGTAGAATTGGTAGAAGCAGCTGAAGCAGATAAGGTCAATTGAACTTTCATCCAGACAACCCCTTAGCGACGTGAATAGTTACCCTTTATATCGGCCCGCTCCCCTCAATCAGTTAGAGACTTCAGACTCAAATCACAAAAACAAGCCCCTCCTTTGTTGTTGTTAAGAGAGCCGGTTTTGATCGTCCAATCGCACGCCCAAATGAGGTGTGCATCGCTCCATAACAAAAAAAGACCCTAGGTAGACTGAGGGCACTGAAGGTAATCCGAACAGACGCATCCAATAGAGCTGTCACGCTTTCGATCTCCCCGCTTTTCCTCAAGGCCTGAACAGCTGCATACAGTTCCTTCTGCAAGTAATTAGTAAGACGAACATGCGTTTCTTCAAACCGCGGTCCTTTTCTTCTCGGTAGGCGATCGTCCTTTGGCAAATTAATCGTGGGGTCATTTGGCGCAACAATTTCATGTCTAGGGAGGATAGCACCTTCATTTCTTTCTTTTACCGCGACTACGGGAATTGCTTTGACTTGAGAAAGAGGTTTCACCTTTAGCACCTTCCTGGGTGCATCGGCTGAATTAGTTTCCTTCGTGTACAGATTCCTTTCTTGCTGGTGCTTTTCAACAAGCTGCCTAATGCCTTCTCTGCTGTTCCTCAACATAGTGTTTCTTCCGCAATCGTAATCATCTACGTTTACTTCTACGTCCACGTAGATGTCTATGAATTTGTTTTGAAATTATGGCAGCAATTTGGAGGTTTTCAGTAGGGTAACTTTCGAGGGTGATTTCGATGGACTCCCTGCAGAATGATTATTATGCAGCGAGTTTGGGCATCTGGTTTTCATCGAAATCCTTGGTAGAACTAGAAAGGGATGGTTTGCACCACTCCTTGTTTCGTTTTGCAGGGAGATCTTGTTGTTTTTTGCAGGGAGTTAGACCTGACCTTGCCCGTCTTCTCCCCCTCTAAGAGGGACATTACGATATACTATTTCTCCGTCCTTCACGATCCAAGCGCACAGCCATTTGCCAGCCTCTCCGACCACAGCCACTGACTCCCAAACTCGTCATCGTACGTTGAGCAGGAGATGGTAAGCTGGCTCGGAAGCCCTTGTAGCTCCCCAACGGGTACGACCTGCTCGTCCAATTCCTCACGACAAAATACGTTTGACTCCCATGCCAATTTCCGTTCGTCAATAACTATGTCATGCGCGTGAAGCATGTATATCGAAAACAGCTTCGTCTCTTTCAGCATCTTCTTTCCGCTCCTTTACAGGTATCCTTTTTCTTTGAGTGATATGAACTCCCCGTCGCCGATGATCAGATGGTCGATGACCTCGATTCCTAGAATCTCACCAGCCTGCACAAGCCTTTTGGTTACTTCAATGTCCTCCGGGCTAGGTGTTGGATCTCCGCTCGGATGGTTGTGCGCCACCAGCACTGAGGCGGCGTTCGTCAGAACAGCCGTCTTTTAGCACCTCCCGCGGGTGTGCGATGCTGGCATTCAGGCTACCCACATGGCACACGTTGATCGAGGTCGGGCGATTCTTGGTGTCCAAGCACACCACTAAAAAGTGCTCCCGGTCCGCATCCGCCACAAAGCCCTGCACCAAGTCGTACGCGTCCCTTGGCGACCTGACAATACGCTGACGGTACAGTACGCTCGACTCCTTAACAAGCTTCAGGCTCACGATATCCACCCGCTTGGCTGGCAAGTTGGTTTTCGTTTCCATTGAGCTCTTCATTTCGTATCCGTTCTGTCTCATGGCACTCTTCCTCCCAAAACTAAAAATGCCCCAATCTCTGCGAAGAGATTGAGGCTGTTCATCTTTCATTCATTTCCGCTTGTTCCATCAAAAAACGTTCGGATGCTTCATCAAGCGTGCCTACAACCGAGTAGTACAGGATGCCGCAATCTTCCGCTTCCATCACGTACGTTCTGTACATTTGAAGACCGCCTAACTGGACCCGTTCGACGTACTCGGGCCAGCCGAGCTCTTTCGGCAAACTGTCGCCCGGTCCCAAGCAGACTTGGCAATCATGCCCTGCTAGGCTGAACTCCAACATCGCCTTTCCGTCAGAGTAGGCTTCGTGCAGGTCGCACCATTCTCTTTCAATGTAGGAGAGTAACAGTTCAGGAAACTCCTTAGCGGCTTTCAGCGACATTAGATCCGCGTGAGTCAAGATCATTTTCAACTCATCATCCCTTTCGTAATATTCGCTAAAGACGAAAATAGGGCCCCTCCGAAGAGAAGCCCCAAATGTTGGTGAACATCATACGTATGTATGTCAAGAATATGATATATGTTTTCGTTTTGCTTTAGTTCACCTTCAAGCAAAAGAGACCCTAGATAGTCTAGGATCCCCTTGTAACTCGTTAAGATTAACGAAGCAATTGAAGTACGCCTTGCGGCTGTTGGTTCGCTTGAGCCAACATAGCTTGTGCAGCTTGAGCCAAGATGCTGTTCTTCGTTTGGTTCATCATTTCTTTCGCCATATCTGTATCACGGATACGAGATTCAGCAGCTGTCAGGTTTTCGGAAGAAGTGTTCAAGTTGTTGATTGTGTGCTCCAAACGGTTTTGGTATGCACCAAGTTTAGAACGCTCACCTGATACTTTTTCAAGTGCATTATTAATTGTTGTGATTGCAGAACTAGCACTAGTAGCGTTGCTCACATCAATATTGTTAACACCAAGCGCACCTGCACGCATATCTTGGATTGATACGTTGATCTTTTGTCCTTCATTTGCACCGATTTGGAAGTTAAGGCTATTGTCAGCAACTGTTAACTCAAAAGTAGCATCGTCAGCTGTTCCAGCAGTGTTGATTACAGTACCATCTAATGCGCCGCCTTTAAGCGTAACAGTTGAACCGTGTTTAGCATCAGTTACCGTAGCAGTCACACCAGCTGGCAAACCTGTTGATACGTCTGCATTTGTACCAGCAGTTGCAGTTCCAACTGCTGCTTTTGCTGTACCAGTTGCATTCAAAGTATATCCGGAACCGTAGTCAATAGCATCAAATGATAATTTTCCACCCGTCTCCGTAGCTGTAAATCCAATTTCTTGAGATTTTGCGTTGATAGCTGCTGCCATATCCGCTGCAGATGTACCTTTAGCAAAAGTGAAAGAAACATTGTTGAGTACTAGATTTGTATCAGCCGCATTTGTTACTGCCGCAGCAATATCTGCACCTGCAGCTACAGTTGTTTTAGTTGCTGCAGCATCAACTGTAATACCAGTATATGTTGCCCCAATTGCATTCGCACCAGTAGAAACTACTTCAACCTTGTTGCCTGTAGCTGTACTACCAGTCACTAGTGCATTCTTACCAGAACGACCATCCAATAGATTCTTGGTATTAAATTCAGTCGTGTTACCGATACGGTCAATTTCTTCTTTCAACTGGGTAATCTCTTTTTGAAGTTCACCACGGTCAGTACCTGTGTTTGTATCATTGGAAGATTGAACTGCCAATTCACGCATACGTTGAAGAATGCTATGCGTTTCATTTAAAGCACCCTCAGCTGTTTGAATCAAAGAAATACCATCTTGAGAGTTCTTAGAGGCCATATCCAAACCGCGGATTTGACCGCGCATTTTTTCGGAGATTGCCAAGCCTGCTGCATCGTCACCTGCACGGTTGATGCGAAGACCTGAAGACAATTTCTCGATGGATTTGCTAGTTGCTGCAGTGTTGGTAGACAACTGACGGTGAGTGTTCAATGCTGCGATGTTGTGATTGATAATCATGATTAATTTCCTCCCTGAAATGGTATGTCCCACATCCATGTGGTCCGCCGCCGCCTTAAGGTCGGCCGCCCTATGGCAACGGCGATATACCTTTTATCGGCAGACCCTATACAAGTTTGTATAGTCCCTTCGTCATAACAGGGAGATTTTTACCTTATTTTTTCAGTCTCGCAGCCAGCAGGCCTACTGCATCCATGGAAGGCATGAGAGAGGCTTCAAGATTGCTCTGTTTGATGGCCTCATACACTTCCTTGCGATAGACATCAACCTCCCGAGGAGCAGAGATGCCAAGCTTGACTGTATCTCCTTCCACGCCGACGACAATGATTTCAATATGATCCTGAATAATGATGGCTTCGCCTTTTCGCCGGGACAGCACCAGCATGTCAGACTTCCTCCTTTGCACGGTCGGAAGCAAATAAAGGATGTCTGGCGGAGTATTCGCTGTGATGAAGCACAATCTGTTTTGCAATTCCTGCAGCGGGACTTAAAACAAGTGGGGCTAGTAAGTTGATCGTGGATTCCTCCATTGGAGTCCGGAGAGTCACTATGCCGTACACTCGCACTTGGTCATGCAGGTCAAGCTCGGCTTTATCCGCTTCCGACAGCTTGAATTCGTAATCGGACAATGCGGAGAACGGGTCCGCCAGCACGAAGGCAAGCTCCTTCTGAGTAAGGGATTGCAGGAAACAAAAATCCGAATCCTCTACCGGAATGACGGCAAAACGCAGCTCGTCCTCGAATCCTGGCAGACCTTTGGGGAACAGGTAGATTTGATCAGGCTTGATTTCCAGACAGCCCATGGCCGCCGTATCGATCCGCATCATTATGTTTCCTCCTAATCGATAAAAAAAGCCGCAGGGAAACGCGTTTGAACGACGTTTCTGCAGCTGTTCTCGATTTTATTTTAGCACATCGATCTCCGGAGGGATAAACTGCACTCCGGGGTATTGCTTCATGTAAATATCCAGTTTGCCGCGCGCATAACTGATATCGGGACGATGAACCTCCACATGCAGCTCGCTGGAAGCCCGGGAGACGGAGATCTCCGGAGGCCTTATCGTAAAGCTTATGTCCACATTATCAATCGAAGCCGGTCCTCTCGTTTCCGGAAATGGGGCCGGCTGGTTATCGGTTCCGACAATATCGGCTATCGTATTGGAAGGATTGTATATAGCAGCCATACGGCTGCCCTGCTCCATCCGATTGGCTATGCCCTCCAAATAGAGTTGTTGGATTCCCGAGTAAATCCGGTTCAGTACAGCTGGCAGGCCACCGCCTGTTATCGCCTCTCGCGCCGCAGTAGAATCTACTTGCAGCTCAGGCGCGAACTGCCGGATGGACAGCTCTCCCGGAGTTGTCTTCATCTGAAGGTCAGCCGGCTTCTGCTCGATTGAATATTGACCCAGATCAGCATCAATTCCAATAAGAGCTGGAGTCTGTCGGATTTGTACAATTGGGGCTATGCTCATACGCGCACATCCTTCCTACCGCAGGAAATCAACCAGGGAAGGAGTAATTATTTTGGAGCCGGCCGAGAGGGAGGCGTTGTAGATGTTCTCCTGGATCTTGGATTTCATCAGAAGCTCCGCATAATCAGCATCCTCGGTTTTAGACTGGAGCTCCGTCAAGTTGGAATTTAGATCAGCTAAGCGGTTTTGCATGAGCTCAACGCGGTTCGAGCGCGCGCCAAGCTCGGCGCGGTTCTTCAACAGCGTGTCATGACGACTGTCGATGCCAACAAGCTCGGAGGAAATCTGACTGTAGTTTCCTGCCTGAAGGGCATCGGAAATACGATTCATAAGAGTAAATAGATTGTCAGGATCGGATGGGCTGCCGAAGATGGAATTGCCTGTTATATTGACCGGAAGCTGGATGCCGTCTCCGACAACATAGCTGACCGGGAAGTTATCCGTCTTCACAAGCGCAGCCGCAGAAGTGTCAACGCTGCCGTCCGCTCCTAGAGGAAGGTCGTACGGCTTGACGTCGTACTGCTGGCCGTTGAACACGTACTTTCCGTTGAGCTGGCTGTTGCCGACGTCCACCAGCTGGCCCTTGAGCTGCTGGACTTCTTGGCTGATGCTGTCCAGCGCCGATTGGGGATTGCTTCCTGTGGAAGCCTGCACAACCAGTTCCCGCAGCCTTTGGACGATCTCCCCGGTCTGTCCCATCACTGTGTCGCTGAAATCAAGCCAGGAAACGGCGCTGTCCACATTGGACTGATACTGTTCGTTGTATGCAAGCTCAGAACGGTAACGGAGTGCGTAAGTGATTCCGACAGGGTTGTCGGATGGCTTGTTGATCTGGCGTCCAGTCGATAGTTGGTTCTGCAGCTCGGTCATCCGGCTGTTGTTCCGGTTCAGGTTAAGCAGCAATTGGGAACTCAGCATGTTGTTCGTTACTCTCATCGATGATCTCCTTCCTCGCCTTAGCGGCCTACGGTTCCGGTTCCGTTAATCAGCTTGTCCAGCAGCTCGTCGAAGGTTGTCATGAACCTCGCGGCGGCATTGTATGCATGCTGGAACTTGAGCAGCTCGCTCATTTCCTCATCCAGCGAGACGCCGCTCACCGATTGCCTGCGCAGGTCCACCTGCGTCAACATCGAATTGGCGTTGTCCGCCTGCCTGGCAGCCTCCTGCGTCTGAACTCCGAGTTGACCGATAACGGCAGCATAGATAGAGTCGAGCGTGTTGCTGGCGCCGTTGCCCATGTCGAACTTGCCGATATTGAGCTGGGACATCAACATCGCCAGAGAGTTGTTTCCTTTTACCAGATCCCCGTTTTCCGTCAATTTCATTGAGGACGCAATCAGGGAAGGATCGGCGGCAATCTTCTGATTTAGGATGATATTTCCTGCCGTGAGCTCGCCCCCGCCCGCCGCTGTAAAAAATGCTTCTCCCGGGAGAGGCTTGCCGTCTGTCCCTGTCTGAAGGGAATATCCGAGCTGATGGAGGCCGTTAATGCCTTTGACGACAACCGTCAAATCCGATGCAAGCGTACGGCCAGCGCCGCTGTAAGTGACGCCGTTCAATACCGTGCCCTCCGGAAGGACGGATCCCTTCGGTATCGTGACCTGAGTGTCCCCTTCCGCTATCGTCCGTACAAGTCCGTTGAGCTGATTTTTGTAATCCGCCACATAACCGTCTCTCGACTTGAGCATCCCGTAGACTTCTCCTCCGGTGAGGCCTCCGGATGAGTAAGCCTCGCTCAGCCAGGCTCCGTTCACAGGAATGGGATCCGAATAGCCCTCGACCAGGGTCTGCCCGCCGCTGCTGATCGTATAGCCCTGCTCTCCTTGAGTTACGGTGATATTCATGATTTTGGAGAGCTTGTCCGTCAGAAGATCCCGCTGATCACGGAGATCGTTGGCTTTATCTCCCAGACCTTCGATCTTGACGATGGAACGGTTCAGGTCCCTTATCGAAGAGAGATACCCTTGAATCTCCCTCCCTTTCACGTCCACGTTCGCAGTCAAATCGCTTTGCAGGTTATCCAGCTGCTTGCTGATTTGATTGAAAGCATCGGTAAGGGCCAACGCATTTTCTTTGACAATTGTTCGGGCAGTGACGTTCTGGGGGTCTTTGCTGAGGTCCGACCATGATTTCCAGAAATTCTGCATCACGGTGCGGATACCCGAATCTGAAGGCTCATTGAAGATGGTCTGGAGCTTGTCCAGGGTTTCCAGCTGGGTGTCCCATCCCGCCTTGGCGGCATTCTCCTCGCGGAACTGCGCGTCAAGGAAAGCTTCGCGAATCCGCTCGATGTTAGAGAACTCAACGCCGGTTCCAAGTTGTCCAGGCGCGTTCGAACGATTGACGCCAAAAGCTTCGATCGGACTGGCGGCCTTCATATTCACGACCTGGCGAGAATAACCTTCCGTATTGGCGTTGGCGATGTTATGGCCGGTCGTATTCAACGCTGTCGTCTGAGTGAATAGGCTCCTTTTGGCAGTTTCTATAGAGTGAAACGTGGATGCCATATGGTTCCCCCTATCCTTTCGTGTTGAATGTCATGAATTTGCCTTCCCCGTATGAGTTCATCGGGTGCTTGTAGATGTAATCCTGCTCCGGCTCCACCGACAGGAGTTCAATGGAATAGTTGACAAAGGAGACGGCCTGCTCGGCCAACTGCTGATTATGGTCGTTTTTCATTTTCAATTGCTCAAGCTTGACGCTCAAAGCATTCTGGATTTCAGCCAGTCTCTGCTTGTCCTCCGGGTTGCTGATGGTTCGGATCAAATCGGAAAGCCTTCCTGTTCTCAGTCTAAGCTGCAAACGGGAAAAATGAATGTTGACCTGGGTCATCCGCCGTGTTTCGAGCTCTTCAGCGGTCTTTGTCAGCTTGCGCTCTTTCATAAGAATCTTATTAAGAACGTCGAGGTCTCCCTTTACGAGCGCAGGCGTCTTTTCTTCGGCAAGCTCATTCAATTGGGAATAGAGAGCTTGCTGATCCTCCAAGGTCGCGATAATATCTTCAATGCGCATAACGGGTTGCTCCTCAAAAGTTCAAATGATCCCATAGCTTGTCGGCGATCTTGCGGGCGTCTACGCGGTAATTGCCGGAAGCCACTTCGTTCTTCAGCTCCTGGATGCGCTGCTTGCGCTCGGCGCTTTCCGGCTGGCGGCTGGCTAGCATTTCCTTGGCCTCCTCGGAAATTTCCACTTGGTCGGTCTTGCGGGGACGGGCGCTTTCCTGCACCCGGTTCTCGGCGCCTGTCTTCTGATAAGCGCTGACAGGAAGGATCCTGCCGGTTTCATTTATTTTCATGCCATTCACCTCGTTATTGGGCTTTCTGATCGGCCTTGGCTTATATACGTATTATCGGCCTGCCCAAAAGCTTTCTGAATAGAGCGGCCGGACTAATTGTCAAGTCCTATATTTATCGTATAAACAAGAATTTCATACCGTACTCAAGTATGATCTTTGCCCAAATTCTTGCTCTGATAGGCCCTTAAGGCCGAGGTGTTGCGGAGCGATTCCTCTTCAGCCGACTTCATTCGACGCACGTCGTTCTTGAGGCGGGCCCGGCAGGAGTCGCACATATGGTCTTCGCGGATCAAGATTCCGCAGGACTCGCATGGATAACTCAGATTAGGGGCATCCATCAGCGAAATGCGGCCGTCCTTGATGAACTTCGTGATCTGCCGGATGCTGACGCCGGTCATGTCGGACAGCTCGTTGATGGCCGTGCCCCGGTTCTTGCGGAGATAGTCGGAGCAGAGCTCGTATTCATGATCGATATCCCGGATGCATTGGGGACAGACATCGCGGAAGTTTTTGGCGAACAGCCTGCCGCAGCGCGGGCAATTGTCGAGATTGTTCATCAGATGGGCCAAGCCCCTTTCATTATACCAGACTGTGTAGTTCTATTATCGGCGGAGAGCTCGTCACATTGGAGTCCAGGATTGCAGGAATGTATTGGGATTTGTAAAGATCCACCCTTGTATAGAGAATGCGGGTGCTCGCGGAGGTCGAGAAGAGTTGCAAGCGTTTTGCAGGCAACCTCTGCTAGACATGCAAAACAGCTCCGCCGCCTCTCGAGGGCGGGGAGCGATTGCACGGGAGAAAAAAAGGGAGGACGCTCTCAAGCCCGCGCCCAAGCAAGGGACCGGATATCGAGCGGTACAGGCGAAGCTGCATGCAGCGCGTTGGCGCAGCCGTCGAGCGTCCCTCCCGTCGTATAAATATCATCCACGATGAGAAGGCTCAGCGGCTGGCTGGAAGGAGGCGGATCGCCCGGCATCGAAGCGTGGCTTAGAGCGGCTGCCTGCAGAAGCGCCTTCGCTTCCGCTGAGGCCGCGAACAAGGACTCGGAAGCTTGCAGACGCTCGCTCCGGGATTTGGAGCTCATTTTGCCCCGTTCCTCCTGGCGCCGGAGCAGGTCAGCCACGGGCAAGCCCGCATGCATGCCGAGCTGATGCGCCAGCCGCTCCGCCTGATTGAAACCGCGTTCGCGCAGCCGTTCCGGACTGACCGGCACATACGTAATCAAATCAAAAGCCGGACGAGAGCGGCCTTGCCCCGCCCGCATGCGGAGGGCATCCGAGGCCAGCTGCTCGTAAGCGGGCAGCAGCATGGCGCCGAGCAGGGGGAGCAGCGCCTCGTCTCCCTTGTATTTGTATCTCGCGAGAAGCTCCTTCATGAAGGGATCATAACGGACGGAGCTCCGGTTGCGAAGCAGCCCCCCATTTGTCCGCCTCCGGCAGTCCCCGCATTGCTCCGGGCGTCCGCACACCGGACAGACCGTCTTCCGTATCCATGGAATGCCTCCCTTGCATGGCCGGCATAGGGAATCCTGCCAGGCTCTAGGGAATGAATCCGGGGGAAGAGATGTCGTCGCATAGATGCCCTGGGAGTTGGGAGCTCCCGGCCGGTATGGCTTGCCGCACATGATGCAGCGCGCCGGCGCCGGCGAGAGGAGGTCCAGAAGGCGGCGCAGCCGCGAGGATACAAAGGACGGCTTCTCTCCTCCAGGCAGGAATGGACCGGTTCTATCGCCGGTGCCGGCAGGGCGGTGCAGCTGCGCCATCATGATCGGCTCCCCGGCTCCGACCGGCAGGTCGAGCCCGGCCTTCCGAGCGCTCCGCTGCCGGCCAGACGGTTCATCGAATGGATCTGACGGATAGCACCCGCCTGCGAACCCGTATATTCCGGCGCCGCGAAATATACCCTGCCTCCGGGGTCATCCGACGATCTGCCCGCTCTGCCTGCGATCTGCACCAGCGATGCTTCCCCGAAAATACGGTCATTGGCGTCCAGGACGAAAACATCGCTCTTCGGAACCGTCACTCCCCTCTCGAGAATAGTCGTGGTGACCAGCAGCCGAATGCCTCGTTCGCGGAACCGCAGCACCTTGTCGCCGCGTTCGGGATCCTGGGAATGGGTGCCCGCCACCTCCGTACCGGGAAACCAATCTGCCAGACGGGCAGCCAGGGGCTCCACCTGCCGGATTCGGCTGACGAATACGAAGATCTGGGCATCTCTCGCCAGAGAAATCCGGATTGCCTTCGCCAGGCTGCGGGGAAGGCTCCTCGCTTCGATCAGACGCGCTGCTGGCGGACAGGCAAGACGCTGGGGAACCGGCAGCGCATGGCCGTGGTAGCGGACCGGGACCTTGGCATGCGGCAGCCGGCCGCTTTGGGCGAGCTGCCGGAGAGTCCGGCCGGGAGTCGCCGTGAGCAGGATGACCGGCGCGCCGCGGCGGCAGACGGCTGCGGCGGCACGGGCCAACAGCGGATCGCCCGCATAAGGAAAGGCATCGATCTCGTCCATTACCACAAGATCGAAGGCCTCCCGGAAGCGGAGCAGCTGATGCGTCGTCGCCAGCGTGATGGAGCCGCTCTCCCAACGCTGGGAGCTTCCTCCGTAGAGAGCGATTACCTGCTGATCCGGGAAGGCGCGGCGGACGCGGGGCTCCAGCTCCAGGACGACATCCCGGCGGGGCGCCGCCACCAGCACCCGGCCTCCCCTGGAGAGCACCGACTCCAGCAGCGGAAACACCATCTCCGTCTTGCCTGCTCCGGTCACCGCCCAGATCAGGAATGCCGGAAGAGGGGCAGCCGGGCTGCAAAAGCGGGAACGGAAAGCTCCGGCCAAATCGGACAACAGAGCTGGAACCCTTGCCATCACGGAACTCCTTCGGCCGAGCTCGGATTGTACCCGTTCCGCCGCTGCGGAACCGTCCGAACGAGTGTCCGGGGGGACAGCAGCGATGACAGATGGCCGGGATAATGCCGCTGCAGGCATTGCGTAATGAGCCGAACCGGGCTGATCCGGCCGCTCGATGAACTGCAGCGCGGCTGCGGCTGCGGCGCTCTGCGCGGGGCTCAGCCGCCAGCGGCGCAGCCTGTCCGCCGCTGGCGGCAATGCATGCGGCGGGGCGGGAGCTGCCGCCCGCCGGCTAGGCTGCGGCATGCCTAGCACGAGCAGCCCGCATTCGCGGCTGCGGCCCATGGCGAGGCATGCCTCGCAGTAGGCGCAGCTGCGGCGCCCGCACGACGCGCATTCCGCGCGCCGCAGCTGAGCCTTGCCGCTGCCGCAGCGCCGGCAGCGGAGGGCGGCGAAGCCGCCGGGCCGCCCGCGCCCCGCTGGCGCGGCAACGGCGCTGCCGAGGCGCAGCCGGCCTAGCAGCGCCGCTAGCTGCAGCGCGGCGTCGCAGCTGCCGGCGGCTCCGGCACCGCCGCCGAGCAGCGCATGCGCCTCGCCGCGAAGCAGCGCGCGGCCTTGCAGCCCGGTTGCGGCTGCGCAGGCCGCGCGCGCCAGCTCGGCCGCTCCGCCCGGCGCTGCAGCCGGATCTGCGGCCAAGTCCGCCTCCCAGCGGACTACCTGCCGCTGTGGAGCCGGCTCTCTTTCTCCGCGTTGGCGTTCCGCTTCGGCTGCGCAGCTTGCCAGCATCTCCGCAGCAGGCCGATGGCCTGTGCTCCTCAAGCCGGCTTCTTCCCACAGCTCCGCAACCCGGACGGCAATATCCAGCGGAAGCATGCCGCATGCCAGCACTTCCTCTGCGCCAGGACGAAATTCCTCTCCAGCAGCGCTGCAAGCTTCCTTCCTCCACTTCGCGTTCAATAACCACAGCCGGTCGATCTCTGGAAAGATAGTCAAACCTGCCTGCCAATTCCCTGACGACGATCGGCTGATATATACCGCTGCCTCCATTTGCTCAACCTCCCTGAGGGAACCGCATGCCCGCGGCAGGAGGACGCAAAAAAAAGCACACCCCTGCGGCTCGCCGCCGACGGGTGTGCTTCACCTGTTCCGCTCCTAAATGAATACAGCATTAGTATAACCGGGCTGCCGCCGCTTGGCTAGCGATCCTTCAGCGACACGACAGCGCAGGCTCCATTCCTTCTCAGAACGGCAGCTTGAACCAATCCTCCGGAAGATCCAGATCCACCAGCACCGGCTGGTCCTGCTCCCTCACGATTCCATGGCTGCGCAGGCTCCACAACAGCCTATCATCGCGTCCACCTTTTTTGGAGCTCCCGAGGGATTGCCGCTTCGAGGAGGCCGAAGCCTCGTCGCTTCCCGTCCATTCCGCTCTAAGCTCACCATCGTCGCTTCCCGTCCATGCCGATCCAGGCTTACCCGTTTCTTTGCTTCCGATCCATGCCGCTCCATGCTCACTCGCTTCGTTTTCGGTCCATGCAGCTCCAAGCTCACTTGCTTCGCTTCCGGTCCATGCAGCTCCAAGCTCACCCGCTTCGCTTCCGACCGTTCCCATCCGGCTTCTCTCCGAATCGGATTCCGGCTGTTCTTCCGTTCTCTCACGATTGTTCCCGCTGTCCATGTCGGAAACGGTCACCAGCCGAATCCCGTCTCCGAAGCGCGTAGCGATAAAGGCGGTATCGTCTGTCGAGCCTCGATCCCATACGGTGATCCGGACAGACGTCCCCGTCAGCTTGGAGAACCGGTGAAGCGAACGGATGCATCCTTCCAATCGCAATTCATCGTTCCGGGTCATCAGAATGTAATGCTTGTCGGCATGGGGAACCTTGGCCATGACGTAAGAAGCCATGTGCACTGCCGCCGCCGCAACACCGTAACAACCAATGACGCCGAGCAAAATATCTATCATGGGCCGCTTCTCCTCTCACGCGGCATCGAATCCCTCGAACCCGGCTGGCCTTGAGTCCTGGCCGTGGCCGCTCCCGCGGAACGGCTCGAAGGGGGAATGCCGTGACGGATACTGTACCATATGCCTTTTTCGCTCTGGGCGTTACGGCGGCCGGGATGCATCTGTGATAAAAAGAAATTCGGAGAATAGGCGGGGGCGAGTTCGTTCTACTTAGCGGGGTTATGGATGTTATTCGTTCCTACATGACGAGGTTACGGATGAAACTCGTTCCGTCTTAATGAGACCTTGTCATCTAGTCTTTTGTCTTTTGTCTTTTGTCTTTTGTCTTTTGTCTTTTGTCTTTATCTTTTGTCTTTTGTCTTTTGTCTTTTGTCTTTTCCACTTTCCCCAGCCCTCTCTCCGCTCCCGCGAAGCACCGTCGTCCGCCTGCAAAGCGGCAAAGCCAAACCCCCCGGAGAGACATCTCCGGGGGGTTTGGCTTATTATTATTATGTACCGTCCAGGTCAAGCTGCGGGCTCAGGCGGCTTCGCAAGCTTTAGAGAGTCACCCATCCGTATTTGATGGAGTTGATGACAGCCTGGGTGCGATCGTCCACTTCCATCTTCTGCAGAATGCTGGATACATGGTTTTTGACCGTCTTTTCGCTGATGAACAGGAATTCTCCGATCATCTTGTTGCTCTTGCCCTCCGCCATGAGGCGAAGCACTTCCGCTTCGCGGCGCGTAAGCGGATTGTTCTCGCCGGCGACGAACTTCACGCCCGTCTCGCGGCTTGCCGCCGCTCCGGAGTTGGCGCCCATCTCATCGAGGTAAGTCATGCGCCGCAGCTGGTTGATCAGCTTGCCTGTCACCTTCGGATGGATGTAAGCGTGTCCCTGCACCACCGAGCGGATCGCATTGATCAGCGACTCCGCCTCCATGTCCTTCAGAAGATACCCCGACGCGCCCTTGCGCAGGGTTTCGAACACGTAGCTCTCGTCGTCATGAAGCGAGAGAATGATGACCTTGATATGCGGAAACATGTCCCGGAGCCGCTCCGTTGCCACAACCCCGTTCTCGATCGGCATATTGATGTCCATGAGCACGACTTCCGGCTGTTGTTGATTGCAGAACTCCAGAACCTGAATTCCGTCGCTGCATTCCCCGATCACTTCCAGGTCCTCTTCCATGTTCAGGATGCGCTTCAAGCCTTCCCGGAAAAGCTGGTGATCGTCGGCAATCAGCAATTTGATCTTGCGCTTGCCTCCTGCTGCCTTCAGGTCCATACGCTATGTTACTCCTTTCTTTGATCCACGCCTGTAGGGATATGAATCGTAATCCTGGTGCCTTGCCCGCTGGCGGACTCAAGCTCCATTCTTCCCTCAAGCAGCTCCACTCGCTCCCGCATTCCCATAAGTCCGAAATGCTGGTTGATCTTGGCCCTCGATTGAATCAGCTCCGTGTCGAATCCGCTCCCGTTGTCCTGTACCGAGATTTTCACCATTTGCGACTGATAGGTCAGCTCCAGCGAGACGAAGCTCGCGCCAGCATGCTTCAGCGCATTCGTGAACGCCTCCTGGACCAAGCGGTAGATGCCTGCCTCCATGGCGGAGGGAAGCCGGATTTCGCGGCCGATTGTCTCGAATACCGTATGAATTCGTGTTTTTTCCTCAAAATCCTGCACATACTTACGCAAAGTGGGAACAAGTCCTAGATCATCTAATGCCATAGGTCGCAAATTGAATATTATCTTCCGAATTTCTTCCAATCCGGAGCGTACCTGTGCCTTTAAGTCTATTAATTCGTGCTGGACCATTTGGAATTCCTGCTTGGCGAGCATTCTTTCTGCAATTTCCGTCCTAAGCACTAGATTGGCGAGCGACTGCGCAGGACCGTCGTGGATCTCGCGCGCGATCCGCTTGCGCTCCTCCTCCTGGGCCAAAATGATTTTGAGCCCGATCAGCTGGCGGTTTTTCGCCGATTCCAAAATACGTGTCACTTGCGTCAGATCGCCGGCAAGGTATTCGAGCACGACATTGATCTGCGAATGGATCGTCTCCGCTCTCTCCACCGAATTCTCGACGTTCTTGACGCGCTTCTGCAGATCGTCTCTGCGCGCCTTGAGATAGGTCTCCTTCTCGCGGAACACCATCAGCTCAAGCTGCAGACTGGTAGCCTTCTCATAGGCGTTCTTGATATCTTCTTCCTTATAGCGAACGAAATCCCGGCTTACCTCCGTAAGCCGAATGCGCGCAAGGCGGTACTCCATCTCCAGCTTGTCGACCTTGTCGATCGTCTGGATCGTTTCCTGGAGCACCTGATTCAGCTCCTGTTCGAGCGTGACCAGTTCCTTGCGCGCGGATTCGCAGATTTCATAGATTTGGTATTTGCTTTCTTCCATGACTTGAATCGCGTTTTTGATAACGCGGTCGATGTCCACAATCCGGTGATCCACAGTCATCACGGCTGCCTTTCTGATGCTGGAGATTCCTGCCGCTCCACAAGTTTCAAGCCGCAAGGGTCCATCGCCTCGAAAAGACGGTGAACGAGTGCGGAGAAACGAGAAGAAGGTATCCGTAAGAGATACCTTCCTTCTCTGATTATGAAAGGGACAGGTCCCCTCTATCATACCACAGCAGGCGTGCACAGATTTGTATCATTCGACGGTAATCCTTTTGGTTGTTCCGTCCCATTTTACCGTTAGGCCCATCTGCTCAGATACGAGGCGGATAGGGACTAAAGTCCTGCCATTCTGTTCAATCGGCGCGGTATCAACGGCCACTCGCTTGCCGCTCGAGACGAGTTCTTTGCTGCCGATCACCATTTCCAGCAGCTGGCCTCCCCGCAGCACGGATACTCGTTTAGCGGCCGCTTCGTAGTTCACCGTGCTGCCGAGCGAGCTGGCGACAAAGCGGAGCGGCAGATACGTGGTGCCATCCTTGATATAAGGAGCGGAATCCAGAGCGGTCGTTTTGCCGTCCACCATGGCGGTCTTGCTGCCGGCTTTCATCTCGATCTTCACGGAGGCGGGAGCCGGCAAGGCTGCCGGAGCATCCACCTTCACGTTGTCGAAAGCCATCTGTCCGCTTGCGGCGCGCTCGTCGGCGCCTTCCTTCAGGCTTGCGATATACAAGCGCGTCAGCTTGACCGGATATTTGACGGCTTTTCCGGAATCCGCGAGATTCACCTTCAACGTTCTCCAGCCGCTCCAGTCGACCGTTTTGGCCAGCGTGAGCAGATGAGTCGCTCCTGCGGCATCCGTCAGCTCCGCCCTCGCCCAGTTGAGACTCGCGTCGCCATAGACGTCGACGCTGATGCCCGAAGGCGTGCCGGAGATCGGAACGCCGCCGCTGCCCATCATCGCGTATGCGGCTCTCGTATCCGTCGTTCCTGCGGTGAAATCATAGGACAAGGACAGCGCGTTGGTGGCATTGGAGGCATCAAGTCCGCTCAGGAGGGACGTGCTGCCGGTTACGCCTGCCGTAGAGGAGAACGATGCCGCCGGTGAAGCCGCATCGAAGTCGGCGACTACGCTGCTGCCGCCGCTTTTCGCGAAGGGAAGCACGGCGGAGAAGCCGTCGTAGCGGGCGATGGCGTATCCGATGGCAGCCTCGTCGGCGACGGACTGAACGGTCAGCTTCTCGCCGTCGCGGGCTGCCGTAAGCCCTTGGAATTCCCATTTCACGGATTCTGGCGGAACGGTATACTGCTGCCCGCTGCGCAGCGTAGCCGTCACGGGCACGGATACCGTCGCGCCGGCTTCCAGCGAGGCCTGGGCGCTGCCGATGCTCATAGCGGCGATCTCTTCCGCTCCCACCACCGTAACGGGAAGCGTATCCTCAGCCGAGCCCGACTTCACGGTAATGCTGCCTAGTCCCGCCTTCGTCGGGGTGAAGGCGTTGCCGTTCCAGCTGCCGCCGATTTTGGAAGAGCTCCACTTGGCGCTGAGGCCGCCCGGCTCCAACGGGTTGTAGTACTGATCATAGGCTTTAAGCGAATAGGTGCTGGACTGGCCCAGGAAGAGCACCCCGGAGCCGCTTGCCTTGATGCCCTTGATCGCGCCTTGAGGCGCGATGCTGAAGACGCCGAGCCCGTTGGAAACCTGCCGCATCGTCGTGCCGTACTCCGTCGGATGGGCAAGCTGCAGGCCGAAGTCGCCGAGCGGACGCGCGACCATTGTCGTCGAGCCGCCGCCGTCCAGGTTGACCCCTTTGTAGACGCCGATGCTGACCATGGCCTGCTGGAGCTCCGCAAGCGTCAAGCCCGAGCTGCTGCCGTTCGTCTCCGACGTGATGATGAAGACGGATTTTCCATCGGCGGAATAACCAACCGCCGTACGGGAACGCGCAGTAGTGCCGCTGATCGACGAGACGCTTCGCGAGAACGTCGCCGCCTTGCCGCCATCCACGAGAATCGTATGCCCGCCGACCATCATCTCGAAGCTGGCCGGGTCGGCTTGCTGCTGGGTCGTCAGGGACTGAAGGGAGCTGTTCGCATTCACAGCCGTTCCCGGCTGCAGATGATCGCGCACGAATGCGGCCGCCTTGCCATGCGCCCGCAAAATATATCCGTCAGCCGGAGGCTTGGAGGAGAAGGCTGCGCCTTCCGATATTTGCTGCACGACTCCGTTCTGGACGAGCACTTCCGTAGGCGTCGCATAGCTCGCTCCAGCCGGGCGGTCCGCATCCATCCAGGCGCTCGTATACATGAACAGCGAATCGGAGTGGGAATTCGTCTTGGCCGGATATTCCGTCGTGTAAGAGGACTGGTTGAGTCCCGCCAGCGTGAACGTGGAGCCGTCGGCGGCTGTGACGCTTCCTTGGAACTGGTAGCGGTCGATGACCGGCTTCTTGTCCTTCGTGACGCCGAACATGTACATGCCCGTCAGCTGCATCGGGCTTGTCAGCAGGCTGCCGCCGAGAATCTCCGCGCCCATTGGAGCGCCGTCCGTGGAAGAGGTCTGGAAGTAATCGGCGTTGACGCCGGCAACGGCGCCGGAATTCTTGGCCATGCTCATGACGCTGCCGCGGTCGGTGACGATGCCCTGCGTATTGTTGATGGCGTTCAGCTTGACGTTTGGATTGGTCAGATCGACCTTGATGACGTGGATATTGGCCTGCGCGGCCTTGCCGCTGCGCGTGCCCTTCCACAGATAGTCGATGCGCTGGGCGCCGGAGGTGACCATCTCCTGATTCGTGACCGTCAGCTTCGGAGCGCTCTCGGCCGCATGAGCGACGGATGGAGACAGAATGGACGGAGCGCCTGGCAGCGCAGGCGCAATCGCCAGCAGCGGCTGCACGATGAGGGCAGCGCCAAGCACGGTAACGAGCACCCTGCGGCCGCCGCCGAGCGGGCGAGGATGCTTATATGTAGGGGCCGAAGGGGCATGGACAGCCGTTTGGTTCTTTTCATTGGACATAAAGATTGCAACTCTCCTATCTGGATGGCACTCATTCTGCGAGTCTGAAACTCTGTCATTACGAATAAATAGACTTCCAGAATGGAAAAAAGTTACGACCAAAGAGGGTCTGATAGAATAGTCCTTTCAACCATTCGACAATGATTGACTTTTTCTATGTTAATAATCTCTTAGAATTGAAGGAAGGAAATACCGTGACCGACCTGCGATCAAGAATCTTTGCCTGAAAAAAGGACCATGCCCCATCATAAGAAAAAGAAGCCGCCCCGCCGCATCGATGATGCCGGCAGGACAGCTTCCGTTCTATTTATATGTCGATCATGCCGAGATACAGCAGCATCCTCTTCAGCATGACGGCCGCCTCTGCGCGGGTAGCCTGACCCAGCGGAGCGAACGCGGTGGCGGTTTGGCCGTTCGCGATGCCCGCAAAGACCGCTTTGGCCGCATACGGCTGTGCCCAGGCGCTGATCTTGCCCTTATCCTTGAAATTCGCCAGGTAAGAGGCATTATCCTTGGCCGGAATGATTTTCATCTCGGAGGCTTCGATGGCGCGGACCATCATCGCCGCCATCTCCTGGCGGGAGATGGCCGCATTCGGACGGAATTGCCCTCCGCTTCCCTGCACGATGCCGGCCGCCGAAGCCGCTCCGATATAAGAAGCGGTCGCCGACCCTGACGTTATGTCGCTATAGGCCGATGCCGATGCGCGGTCGCCTTTGAGGCCAAGGGCCCTTGCGATGTACTCCGCGAATTCCGCCCTGGTGATGTCGGCTTTGGGCATGAAGGAATTGGCGCTTCTGCCCCTGACGATCGATTTGGATGCCAGAGCGACGATATCGTTCTTCGCCCAATGTCCGTTCACGTCGCTGAGCACGGGCGTGCCTCTCACGACGACGAAGACGCCGCCGGACTTATGCTTGAACGTCACGGACAGCCCGCTGATCCGGGTCGGCACATAGCTGAGCATGGCCGTCTCATCGTCGAGGAACACCGTGGACGCAGATGCCGGCACCAGACTTGATGCCGTCTGCAAGGTGGTGGAAGCATAACGGCTGAGACCGCTCAGCTTCTTCCGGTCGACCGACGTCGCCGACGTGCCGATGACCGATATGTCGAGGCCGATGACGCTGGAGGCTGCCTGCAGGCCGCCCTTCGTGACGGCATTCTGCAAGCCCCCCGCCAGAGTCGCCGGATTGTCGTCGATCGACAGCAAGAGATAGCCGGTCGGACCTCCTGCATGGAGCAGGGAGGCCGTTTTGGCGAAGTCGATTCCTTGGAGAGGAATCACCGTGGAGATGCCATTGTACTGAAGCTCGAAGGAGGCTGTCGCCGAGGCGGCGAGCACCTGCTGCAGTGCTAAGACCGGCAAGGCGACCATGCCTGCCTTTTGGCCGTCCGGCACCTTGAAGATGACTTTATCCGTACCCGAACCCGCGCTGCGAGCTTTCTGGTAAGCGAGAATCAGACTGTCGCTCAGAACCGAATAACGGCTGGCCGCCCTTCCGGCCGGGGATACGTCCTGATTGACGGTTACGTCCGCCAAGGTCAGCTGGCCGACCGCTGCCGGCTGCGAGCCGCCGGACGAAGAGCCTTCTTGCTGACCTGTAGCATTGGTTGCGGATGCCAACAATAGCGATGCGGCGCTGTCCCCTCCTACCTGTCGCAACGGGTTGTAGGTTGGGGGCGTGTAGGTCACGGTAACTGCCTGTCCCGAAGCCACCGCACGGCTCAGCTTCAGAATGACCGAGGAACCGGCAATGCCGACGCTGTTGACAGGGATGAGCACGCCGTCCGCACGAATGGAATATTGGCTTGGAGCCGGCGCGGATGCCGGGTCCAGAATTCCGGAATATACCAGCGTCAGCGTGTCCCCGTCCGCCCTGCCGGAAAGATAGGTAGGCGTCGTGCTTGCCGTGAACATTGATGCCGGCACACCGCTGAACGAGTCCGCTTCGTTTCCAGCCAGATCCGCCAAGGCTGGACTGCCCTTGGTATAGCTGACGGTAAGGCCGACGGATGCATTCAGGCTGCCGCTCAGCTTGAGCGTCACCTTGCTGCCTTCGATGCTTACTCCTGTGACTCCGATGGAAGACGTCCCGTTCATGACGGTGAAGCGGCTGGATGAAGGCATCTTCGCCGTGTGGAGGCCTTCGTAGTAATTCAGCGTAACGGTATTCCCTCCCGCGATGATGCTGCTGAGCACCGGCTTCGTCGTATCCAGCATGTTCTGGACATAATAGGTGCTGAATGCCCCAAGCGGATTGCCCGCTTGGTCGACAACGGGAGCCGTGCCCGGAGAGTAGTTGACGTATGCGCTCCCCCCGCTCGTGGACGGGCTGCTCAAGCGAAGCAGAAGGGTCGAGCCCGACGCTGCCGCCTCCGTCAGCTGGACATAGGAGCCGTTGACGTATAGGACGAACTGGGACAAGGCTCCAGTCTGCAGGGCCTGAACCGGCTTGCTGAGCTGGAGGGTGACGTAGCTTCCGTTCAGAACGCCGCTTGTCACCTTGGGGAGCGAGGAAGTCTCGTCATATTGGATCTCCTTGCCGGTAAAGCCCGATGCGCGGACACCCGACAGGCTCCGGAGCGCGGGCATGCCTTCTCCCGGGATCGAATAAGAGACCGTTATTTTCTGGCCGCTGAGCACCGGGGACCGCAAAATAAGCGTTGCCGTGCTGCCGCTTACTTCGACTCCTGCCAGCTCACGGGCCGCTGGCGAATCGTTGACCGTGACATAAAAGCTTGCCGGGTAAGGAATCGAACCGCTGTCAAGCTCCATGCTGAAGATCAGTTGAATTCTGGTCGAGCTGGCGGCTGCCAAGCTGCTAAGCGAAGGCGTGCCGCTGCCGCTCGCCATCGTCGTGAACTTCCACTGGTATTCGTTCAGAATGCCGCTGAAGCCGTTGCCGGCCAAGTCGGTCACGCTGTTCACGCCGAGCTCCACATACAGTTGCGTTGATCCTGGAAGCGCGGCATCCGGTTTAATGAGAAGAGCATTGGCATTATCTGTTGCGATGGACAGGGAAACCGGATAAGTCTGGGTGGAGCTTCCGCTCCGGTGAAGCAAGGCTTTGGCGCCCGGCGCCAGCCGGATGGCTTCGTTGAATACGAGCCTGAGCGGTGAGACCGTCGACACGGACGTTGCTCCGCTCACCGGAAGCATGGATACGATGGACGGCGGCGTCGAATCCCTGTTGACTGTGAAAGGCCAAGCGCTGCTTCCGCTCAGTCCCGCATATCGGTTGCCGCTCTCGTCCAGGAAGGCTTGGTTGCCGATCTCGACATAATATTTGGTTCCTTCGGAAAACGTGAAGCCCGGATTGATCGTGATGACGTTGCTTCCGAACCCGGACAGCAGCTCCGAGGTAACCGGGATCGTAGCCGCTGCCGCGCCGCTTCCCGCATTCCTTATCGTCACATAGCCGGTTCCCGGGAATACGTTTTTGTCGAATGTAATCCGCAGCTTGCCGTCCAGCGCGCCGAGGACGCCTCCAGAGGCCGGCTCAAGCTTGGCCATGGCAGGCGGCTGCCCTATAGACGGACGGGTTGTGAACGTCCATTCCGCCGCGCTGCCGATGCCTGCGAACAGCATGTCTCCGCTGCGGAAGGCTCCCGGATCGACAAGCACATAGTATGCCGTGCTTCCAGCCAGCTGCCTGTCCAAACCTGTTTCGACCGTTCCGTCCGGCTTGTATGTCATTCCCGACGTATTCAGGCTCGTGACGGTTACGTTGTCCGCGACGCGTTTCACCGTCACGTATTTCGGAGCATTCGGCGTGCTTCCTGACGTTACCGTCTTGTCGAATTTCAGTCTCAGGCCCGTATCCAGCGCAATGCCTGCGGATCCTGGCGAAGGCTGCTTCTCCACGATGCCGACCGGAGAGCTTCCCGTCGTGAAGCTCCACGAGTAGGCAGCACTCTTGTTGCCTGCGGCATCCTGCACCCAGCCTGCGGGAACATCGATCCGGTATTCTTGTCCGGGAACGAGGACGGAAGGGGGAACAATCGTCAGCGACTGGCTTCCGCCGCCCGTAACGGATGGGGACACAGCGCTGACGGACAAGGCATCGCCTGTCGTCCGGTTGACCAACTGCAGCGAGCCTTCCGATGGAAAGACGATTTCCCCGTAGTTCAGCTGCAGGGAAGAGAATACCGGCACGCTTCCGCCCTGCGGAGCTGCGGCCGCAACGTCGGGCGGAATTGTATCCGGCTCCGCCGCGCTGAAGTTCCATTCCGAGGCGCTCGAAATCCCAGCGAAAGGAGCTCCGTTCGACGCATTCGAAAATACCCCTGCATCCAGCAGCACATAATAGGATTCGCCTGAAGCGAACGGCTTATCCGGCTGGATCGATACCCGGGATCCTTCCACCTGGACTCTTCCGTCGTCGGCGTTGAACCTTGCCCATTCCGTGTTGTCGGATACTTTGCGGATGCTTATGCCCGCGCTGCCGCTTCCTTTCACGACCGCCTCGTCGAAGGTCATCAGCAATCTGGAGTTGGCAGGCACCCGTACCGCGTCGTCCGCCGGCAGCTTGGCCGACAGCAGCGGTCCCCCCGCCGCGGCAGAGGCTAGCCTCAGCCATCCGCCTGCAGGCAGGCAGGCATTCGCAAGCATGAGCAAGGTCACTGCGCCAATCATGATCGTTCTGCTTTTTCTTCCAGCCAACTGAATTCACTCCCCGATTTGTAACCCATTGTAGTTTCTTTGTCGGTATCCAAATAAGGAATGTTTAGAATTCACTGGAAGTTGGCATGCTACGGGCAACCATCTTCTACGTCCATATTCAGGTGCCTGCGTGGATCAAGTAGGTTGCTCATCGAGAACTGAACCAATACTGAAACGCAAAAAACCCCCGCTCAGGCTGAGCGGAGGTGGTCGGAAACACGATTATACAAGAGCAGCTTCCTGCTGAAGCAGAGCGGCTTTGTCGACGCGCTCCCAAGGCAGATCGATGTCCGTACGGCCGAAGTGGCCGTATGCAGCCGTCTTTCCGTAGATCGGACGGCGCAGGTCGAGCATCTTGATGATGCCTGCAGGACGCAGGTCGAAGTTGGAGCGGATCAGCTCGACGAGCTTTTCCTCTTCCACCTTGCCGGTGCCGTACGTGTCCACGTTGATGGAGACCGGATTGGCTACGCCGATAGCGTAAGCAAGCTGGATCTCGCATTTGTCGGCCAGGCCGGCAGCGACGATGTTCTTCGCCACGTAACGGGCCGCGTATGCCGCGGAACGGTCGACTTTCGTCGGATCCTTGCCGGAGAACGCGCCGCCGCCATGGCGGGCGTAGCCGCCGTAGGTGTCGACGATGATTTTGCGGCCTGTGAGGCCTGCATCGCCTTGAGGTCCGCCGATAACGAAGCGGCCCGTCGGGTTGATGAAATATTTCGTATCTCCATCGATCAGTTCTTGAGGAACGACCGGAGCGATGACATGCTCGCGGATATCCTTTTGGATCTGCTCCAGGGAGATCGCTTCGTCATGCTGCGTCGAGACCACGATCGTATCTACGCGGACCGGCTTGCCGTCCTGGTATTCGATCGTTACTTGCGTTTTGCCGTCAGGACGAAGGTATTCCAGCGTGCCGTTCTTGCGCACTTCCGCCAGGCGGCGGGCAATGCGGTGGGACAGCGCGATCGGAAGCGGCATCAGCTCAGGCGTTTCATTCGTTGCAAAACCGAACATGAGGCCTTGGTCGCCTGCTCCGATGTCTTCGTTTTCCTGCTGGATGTCTTTGCCTTCGCGGGTTTCGATCGCGGCGTTGACGCCTTGGGCGATATCGGCCGACTGCTCGTTGAGAGAAGTCAGAACCGCGCAGGTGCTGGAGTCAAAGCCGTACTTGGCGCGCGTATATCCAATTTCCTTGATGGTGCGGCGCGCGATTGCGGAGATATCCACGTAGTCGGCGCGGCTGCTGATTTCGCCGATGACGAGCACAAGGCCAGTCGCTACGGATACTTCACAGGCAACGCGGGCATAGGGATCCACTTCAAGGAAAGCGTCGAGAACTGCGTCAGAAATCTGGTCGCATATTTTATCGGGATGGCCTTCCGTTACGGATTCCGAAGTAAACAGGTGTCTTCCTTTAAGGGACAAGCTGATCGACCTCCTAGAACCATATAATGAGAAAAGTCCTGAACAAAAAATCAACCTTTTCCCATTGGAAAAGGTCGTTAGACAACTCTTCTAGGACACTATAATAGCGGAACTGTCGCATAGTGTCAATGGACGGCATTCCTTGGAAGTTTTTGGAGAATCTCCTTTGGACTGCGTCCTCATGTGAAGTTTAGAGACCATAGAGGGATTGCTCGGCCTTGGCGACGAGACGCTTCGTAATCTCGCCTCCCACCGATCCCGCCTGGCGTGTTGCCAGGGAAGACCAATGCACCGTCGGCTGCGAGCTGTGCCCTGCCTCTCCAAGCTCTCCGGCGAACTCTGTATCCCCTGCTCCGGGAGCGGGGGCGGAGTACAAGCCAAGCTCTCCGGCAATTTCGTATTTCATCTGATTAAGAAGTTCCTTGCTTGCAGGCACGACAACACGGTTGGATCTAGCCATGATCTAAGCACCTCCAGTAGGTTTGGATAAGGATGTGCATATAGGTTGCCTCCGGCCTGGAGACGCTAAGCGTCGAACATATTGTCACCACGGGAAAAAAATAACTATTTGCGAAAAGCCGCAAATAGTTAAGGGAAAATCGGAGATTACTATCGATTCGAATTGGATTTCAATTCTATCGAATTTCTAAAATTAAGCAATTGTTCAATCTAATTCAAATAGGTGGGTTAAGCCTATCTTTTCAGCTGATCCGCTCATAATCCTAATTCATCCATTTTGAATATGGCTACGGCTGCATCTTGATTTCATAACTGCCTTTGACCATGACCGTAAGGCCCGTCTTCATGCCCGGAGCGCTCGAAACGCCTCTACCTCCCCGCGGGAAGAGGATCAAGTGGTTTTGCGGCACAGCAGCCCCCGATTTGATGTCGATGCCGTCCGTTACGTCCGCGATGCCGTTGCTGTCCGGGCTGTAGGCGACCGCCTTGCCTGCCCGCACCACCACTTCTGCTCCATCGGCGGCGATCAGCGTTTTGCCTACCGGCACGTTGATGACCTTGATCGCGCCATCGTCCTCCGTGCCGCCATCCGTGCTGCCTCCGCTTGGTGTCGCCGTCGGCTTCGGAGCCGCTGTCGCCGTTGCGGCTGGCGTTGCTGTCGGGGCAGGCGTTGCCGTAGGCGTGCTTCCTCCGGAGGCGAGACCCAGCTCGGCCAGCCTTTGGTCCACATAACTCTTCGTGACGACCGGATCTTCAGCCGTACCGGGAACTGCTGCTGCAGACGAACCGGCTGCACTGGTCGATGCGGCCGCAGATGCGTCTCCTCCGAGTGAGTTGGCCAAGGTGGTCCAGTGCGTCCCCGTCCATACGCCGGCCGCAAGCGTCAAAGTCAGCGTTGTCCACTTCAAGCCTTTCGTCCCTTTGTTGCCCATGCCTGTTTTGTCTCCTTCCATCTCTTCTTTTTTATATGTAGTCGTTCGCCTTCGTGCAAGACCCCTTCAATAATCTACCACTCTACTATACTTCTACTTTCATGTCCAGAATTGCTCCACTCTGCAGAGAGCTCTAGACGTTCCTCACAATCAAAGAGAACAGCCGTACCGCATTTTGCCGGTACGGCCTAAATACTTCTATTCGCTAATAATGAACCAAGGATATTCTTTTGAAGCAATGCGAATCTGAGAGCCCTGAAATACATCGTATATGTTAAGTCTGTATTTGCTGTTGGATTGAAGCTTAGACTGAATATCCGGATCGCTGAAGAAAATCTTGAAGTCGATATCTTGCCCCTCCTTCAGAATATCGTCCGTTGAACCTTGCACTCCGGCACCAATCTGGAAGGTTTTGCTGACCGTAGTTTTGTTGTTGTCTTGATTGACAACCTCAACCACTAGCTTATGGGTTCCCGCAATCGCTTCATATTGAGAATCACGCTGAAGGCTGTACATCGTTTGTAGTCTAAGTCCGTCTACCGTGTACAAATCCTTTGCATTGAGGAAGAGAGCAGTCTTTGTCAACGACAGAGTATACCCGCCTATTTTAAGCTCCTTCAATGAACTTGCCGTTTCATCCCCCGCAGAGCCTATAAAAGTATATGCTGTCGGTTTGGCCAGGACGGTAGCAGTTGTCGGTGTCGAAGGATTTGCTGTTCCGGTCGAACCCGAGTTGCCCCCGCTTGAAGGCTGCTCAGTCGATGGCGGGGCCACAGATCCGGCAGAGCCTACCGTTTGTCCGAGAACAAGTTGATAGGAATCGCCGCTGAACGCACGCGGGAGCTGCGCCCATGCTGCGAGAAGCGCTTTTCCTTCTGGACTGATCCGATCCTTCAACTCTGCGAACTGAATAGGTACTGACAGTCCATTCTTATCCACCAGGTAACCGCCTACAGATGCGATTTGCGCCGATCTCGCTTCCTTATTGACGGCCTCCAGCTCCGTGTAAAAAGTCTGGGCGGCATCGGATTTGTAGATTGCTGTCCTCTTAATGGTAATCGATGATTTCTGCCCTGTTCCGTCAATAACATAAGGCGTTCCAATCGTGCTGGTCTTGATCTCCGACAGCTGCTGGCCAGTGAACTGATAAAGCATTTTGCCTGGCTTGTCTGCAGCAGGCTCCGTGCTCACGAAGGAGATCTGCTGAATGGTCGTGCTGTACGGAATTTCGGCAGATACGATTGCTTCAAATGTAGCTCCTGGAGCCAACGTAACGCTCTGATCAAGCGAAACCGCCTTTTGTTCCGTTCCGATGCGGACACCGTTGACCATGAAGTAACCCCCGAGCGCCGGAATCTGTTTCGCCACGCTGCTGGTGTTGGTAATGCTCATGTTCGCTACGAGCATATCGTTATCCTGGTTCGGCATCCGGTTGATGCTCTTAAGTTGGACACTATAGTCGTTGTAGCTGAAGGCCGAACCCAATCCTCCCTCTTGCGATGCTGCCTGCAGCGAATAAGCACCGATAACATAGGACTTTATTTTTTCCGTTGCGGTCGATTTCATTAGAAGCTGCGAGTCGGCTATTGTTACACTGGAGGGGACATTTCCACTTAGGCTAAGTGTTTTGGATATCCCTGGCAGCAACGATGCATTTTCTTCTTTTGTATACGTCAGAGCGTAACTGGCTCCTGTCTTCGTCACAAGAAAGAAATCGAAGGCGCCCGCGGCAGCCGAAGAGGTCCCGGTATTGGTTAAGCTGAAGTCAATGGATAAAGCTTGGCCTCCCGAGCTTTGATTTAGAAACGCTTGACCAGCTGTTGTTGTCACCGGTTGTCCATCCATGTAGACGACACGAGGCTGTCCTGCTTCGGACGGAGCTTGCGTCTTTAGGGACGGCAGGGAAAATACTCCTGTGGGCAGGCTGACTTTGCTGGCCTCATCATTTATGGACACGACCATCGACAGCGGTTTGGATACAACTGAAGCCGGGATTGTGGATCGAAGCGTGATAACCTTCCGCTCTCTCGGCTGAATAGTCAAGCCTTCCATCCCTACTGCTGAAACATTGTACACGGAAAGGCTCTGGGTTTGGAGGTTGAATACCGTCTTTGATAAATCAATGACCTGCTGACCAACGTTTTCCAGAAGATAGTTTATCGTCACATATCCATTTTCTTTATCCTTGGTAATAAAAGCCTGCTTGACGGCACCTTTCAATTTACCGCTGCCATAAAGCATCGTTCCTGGCTGGTATGCGGTGATTTGATCCGAAGCTTGGGCCGGGTAGGAAATCTTGCCCAAATTGCGTTCGTAATTAGCTGCAGAGAAATCCCACTTTACGACCTCAAACACCAAGTCATTCAGCTTGGTTGCTGAATCGATGACAGCATAATAAGTTATGTACTGGCTCGTGTTGGCCGGGACGGAGGTTTTCTCCTTATCGCCTTCAATAACTGTGGATTTGAACGATTTTCCTGATTTGCTCTTTACTCTCAGCCAATAATCGGAAAGATCCAGAGACTTGGAGGCTGTATTCGTAATCATAATGGTGTAAGCAAGTACCTTCCCTTTATCCTGCATAAGAAAATGAGCATCCCGTATACTTAACCGACTGGTAGAGTTCAAGGATACAGCTTGTCCAGACAGTGTGACGGATTTAGCCGCAGCCGCTTGAGCTTGATGAACCATGAATATACTTTCCCCGCCTTGCAGCATCAGCCCGGCTGCCATAACGCTGGCGACCCCTGACTTGATCCATATCGAACGCCGCACTTTCATTCCTCCTATTGCCATATATGGTTTTAGACGCAGACACTGCATCTATTGTTTCGTCTAATTCGCAAAGGCTAAAGGAAAAATATAAAAAAAAAGAGCAAGCAGGAATTCCTGCTTGCTCTTTATGGTTAAGCTTCAATTATCCTACGAGAACTGTTGCAGTTGCCATAACACCTGCGGAGTTAACGTAAGTGATCGTTACAGAACCTTTTGCTACGCCATGAACCGTAGTTCCGGATACCGTAGCAATTTTCTCGTTGCTGGAACCGATTTTAGCGGAAGGAGAAACTTCAACGCCATATTGGTCTTTAACCGTCAGGGCAACCTGTACGTCGCCACCGATCGCTACGGAGTACTCGGATTTCTTGAACTCAGCCGTTTTCGCAACTGGAGCTTCCTCGGAAACCGTTACTTCTTGAGTAGCGATGGATTTGCTGTTGGCGTTGTAAGCCGTCAGCGTTACTTTACCAGCTTTTTGACCCGTTACTTGGTTGTCGCTGGATACCGACAGAACCGTTGGATCAGAGCTCGATACGAATGGAGCTGCGTCGGATTTCAGGGCTACTTCTACGCCGCCGGAAGTTTTGCCGACCAGTTTAACGCCTTTCGTGTACGCGCCAACCGCTTTAGCTGCATATACAGTACCTACGGATTTGATGCTGTACGAGCTGATGTCGGAGGATTCTACGACATTAACCGTGAAGCTGTAGGCTTCTGCGCCAGCCGTCTTGGACGTTACTTTTACAGTAGCGGATCCTGGAGCCAGAGCTACCAGCTTGCCGCCTTCGTATTTCACAACGTCATTGCCATCCGTAACTTCTACGCCGTACGTGTTGGCAGCAGCCGTGTCCGTACCGCCGTAGCTGTCAACGAGAACGATGTTGTCGCCATTGAAAGTAACGGCTGCATCATCTTCAAGCGTCGTTACTACGTCTTTGATGCCGTTAACGCCGACCGTCGAAGCTGCTTTCACAACTTGAACGTTCAGGGTCGTAGGAGCGACAGCTACGTTAGGAATGCTGCTTACAACGTAAGCATAGCCTTCCGATGCGAAGGTAAGCTCCAGATCGCCTTTAGCGTTGATGTTTTTCGTAACCGGGATGTTGGAAGAGATGTTCAGGGATCCGTTATCCAGGTATTTTTGAAGGTCAGTGCCTTTGATTTCGTTGCCGAATTGATCAGCGGCTACGAACGGGAAGACTGCTGCTTTGCCAGCTTGAACGATGCTAGCGGAAGCTCCGATTTGGAAGCTCTTGATGGAGCCTGCACCATTAACGACAACGTTGATGGATTTGGATACGCCAGCTTTAGGGTTGCTGATAACGATCGTAGCCGTGCCAGCAACGCCAGCGTTGAACTTGATGACGCCGTCTTTGTCAACGATCAGCGAGTCGATGATGCGGTAGTCGCTAATGGAGATGAACAGGCCGTCTTTTACAACGTAGTTGCTGTAAACGCCAGCAGTTGCTTCAACTGGTTTCAGGTTGACCGTGCCAGCCGTCAGCTTGATCGTTTGACCAGTTGCGTCTTTCAGCGTCAGAGGAAGCACAAGACCTTTGTCTCCAGCGGAGATGCGGGTTTTGTCTTTAAGCGGTTGAACTTCGCCGAGCTCGATGCTCGTAGCGGAGCTGCCCGTTACGACTTTCAGAGCTTTCGTCGTTGTCAGGCCGCCAGCTGGGTAGACAGCCGATACGTTGATCGTGTCGCCCTCTTGCGTTTTCGTCAGGCTGCCTGCAGCCTGGCCGTCGGTGACGAGGTTGATTTTGCCGTTGGCAACGTTGTAAACCGTACCGCGGGTGCTATTCACAGCCGTGATGTAGTTGTACGTACCGGAAGTAGCCGTGATGTCTTCGTTGAATTGATTGAGGACTTTCACGCCGAGATCGACATTATCGGCCAGTTGAAGAGCTGGAGTTGTGATGTCGATTTTGGAAGCTACGCTTGCAGCGACTTTAACGGTGAACGGAGCATCCGTACCTTTGACCGTTACGGTGTAGTCGCCAGCTGGCAGGTATACAGCGGACAGGACAACGGATTTGTTGTCATCTGCGAATTTAGCCGTAACAGGATAAGAAGTCAGAGTCGATTTCACGCTGAATCCGCCGTCCAGGTACGTTTTTTCCGTAGCGGACAGAGCGCGGTTGAATTTAACCGTGATCGCTTTAGCGCCGGATTGAGCTGCTTCAGTAGCTTTAACAGCTTGAAGCGTAACTTCTACGGAGTAAGTTTTGCCGTTGTACGTAACGTCTACTTTCGTCGCTTGACCAGCTACGAGTGCAGTCGTCAGAGCTTGTTTTACCACTTGACCGTCGGAGAAAGTAACCTCGATGTTCTTCTCGTCGACAGCAACAGCGGATTTAACGGAAACAGCGGATGCGTTGGAGAGTTCATAAGCTGCTTCGAATACTTGGCCGCGGGTAGCTGCTACTTTGTAAGAAGCTTGTTGGTCGATCAGACCAGCTTCGATAGCTGCTGCCACGTAGCCTTTTGCCCATGCGCTTACGGCGCCGGATACGGCAGCGTCGGCTTTAGCAGTCAGGCCAGCGGATTCAACGATGATTTTAGCAACTTGCTCAACCGTTACGTTTTGCGTAGGGCCGAACAGGTTGTTGCCGAGACCGTTGAAGATGCCGGCTTTCGTTACAGCGCCGATGTAGCCTTTAGCCCAGTAGTTGGTAGCTACGTCTTTGTATTTCGAGGAAGCAGCGTCTTGGCCAAGGCCTTGAAGCAGCGCTACGACTTTGGAAATTTCTGCACGCGTGATGTTTTTGTCGAGGCCAGCGGAACCGCCTGGGTAGCCTTCAACGATACCTGCTGCTTTGAGTGCGTCGAACTTCTGTTGCGTCGTCAGTTCAGCCGCGAATGCGGAGCTTGCGAATACGGAAGTTACGAGTGCGCCTGTAACGACCAGAGATAAACTTTTCTTCATAACCTTTTGTTCTCCTCCTCTAACTTGCTTAAGTAAATGAGAGTGTTCTGTGGAACTATGAGTGCTCTTCTTACTCATCTGTTGTGTCACCCCCTTCCCAGAGTGTGGGAGCCATATAATATAGAAAAAGGTCTGCTTCATGTATAGACACGTGTAGGAACATGCCGCAGAAACTCGTAAAAACAAGTAGAAAAAAATGGAAAGCTGTCAAACCACTAAATCATTATACAATGGCCTGATAGAACCAGTAAAGAGAAACATGTGAATATGTTTCCATATCAATAGAAACCATTCGGCATTGGATATATCCAGCATCACTGTGTCGATCCAGCATCACTGTGTCGATCCAGGTCACACGCCTTTGCTCTTTGCGACTCCAGATACTTAAACGCAGGGCTTTCGCAAAAGTTGCGACTTCCGGGAAATTTTTTGAAAATAACCTTGTCTTGCTGTTATGTATTGCCTTTGTTCGTAAGTTTTGGCTGCAAGCCTAGTATAACTTGGATAACCCCTCGTCGTCGACTCGAAACTTTTTCCATCTCTCGATTTTTGTCGAATTCGGATAAGTCTGTCATTTATGACAGAAGTGCCTGGAAACTCCACATTTCCAGGCACATTCCATCCAATTTCATTGAAGATCAATTGATCTTTGGAAGACGTTTCAGGCTGACCAATACTTTACCCAGAATAATGGAGGAATCGGAACGAAGCAGATTCGCTTGCGGTTCGAATACGCTGCCTTTCTTCGGATCGCTGGAATCGACCGGCGAGCCCTGGATATAGCCTTTCTGGTAAATAGCCAGAACCGAAGCTCGGGCGTAGTAGTCGATCTTGCTGTAATCCTTGAAAGCCTTTTGGAGTGCTTTCTCGATTTTTGCCGGATCCGTCTCCAGCTTGAGCTTGAGCGCACGGGCGAGGATAACCGAGGCGTCCTCGCGCGTCAGATTCCCCGTAGGCTCGAATACCTTCGGCGCCTTGCCGCGGATATAGCCTTCGTTGAAGGCCGTTTCGATATAGCGGTAATCCCACAGTGCGGTGCTCTCGACTCCCACGTCATTGAAGAGCCGCTTGCTTGGATCTGTATTGTAGTTCAGACGGATGGACATCGCCTTCACCATCATCGTAGCGAATTCGCCGCGCGACGTGTACAGGCTGGCTCCGAACTCGTCGTTGCCGGCGGCATTAATGAAGCCTTTGGCATACATCGCTTCCATATAGTTGCGCGCATACGGATGGGACGTAACGTCCAGATAGGAATATTTCATCTGTCCGACCACGTAATAGCCGAACTCCGAGAACGGCACGGTGACCGTGTGCTTCTTGGTGTCGACGACGCCGCCGAGGTTCACCCATTCCGGCTTCTTCGGATCAAAGTGGAAGACCGTAATGAACGTTCCGTTGGCGTCTACTATGTTGGAATCATAGCTCAGAGTCAGCGTCGCTTCCTTGGATGTAACCAGCTCGCGGTTCGCAGGACGGTCCGTGTAGGAAGGCACGTCGGCGGTCGGATACTGGTACGGGTCGATGCCGTACTTAAGAGGATCATAGACGTTGTCGGTCTGCGGATTGTCCGCAAGTCCCGCATCGATCCAGAATACCTTGCCCGCTTTGTTGAAGTTGGGGGAGAAGGTATTGTCGAACATGTTGCCCAGGCTCTCCAGGATCAGGTCGAAATTGGCTGGAGCCTGCTCGAATTCATGCCTATCGATGACGCCGTCGGTTGGATTGGCGATGCCGAACAGCAGGCGGTGCCCGGTGAATACTTGGTTCTTGAGCTTCGCCGGCACGTTGTAGTCGCGGCGGATGAGCGTCGTCGATTTAGGGAAGGCAAGCGTCAGTTCGCCTTCGAATACTTTGTGGGAGCTCTTCATTTCTTCCATATAGCCGGCGCCCGGAATATTGGTCGGAGCATAAGTCACCACGATTGTATCGCTAGTCGTATCGTTGTCGTTGGCGATCGTGAACTTGAGCTTGTTATCGCCAGCCTTGAGTCCGGACACCATGACCCGATATGCGGTCGTATAATCGATGGTCCCGTCATTGTCGGCGTCGAAGGCGATCTTTTCGGCGACCTGCTTGCCTACCGTTACGGTCTTGGCATTAGGAGCGTCGATGACGATCTCCACGTAGTTCTGGTTGACGATGCGCTTGGACGTGAGCGGACGCAGAATCTTGTACGGCAGAGCCGTAGGGTCTACCTCCAGGCGGTAGCTGGCGCGAGCGCCGGCTTCGCCGTTGTTGTAGACATAGAAGTTGTAGACGCTCGATGTGCCGTCCTTGCTGAGATATTGGTCGGTCAGAACCCATGAAAGGCTCTGCGTCTTCAAGTCATAGGTGACGGTAAGCTTCGGCTGCTTGTCCCCTTGCTTGTCGATGGCCCCGATCGTCTTGTTTTCGTTGAGGACGCTCACCGTCTGCTGGTCCTTCGGCAATGTCGCATCGTTGACGACTCGCAGCTCGTTGCTGAGCGTCCAGACAATCGGCTTGGACAGCGTACTGCCGTCAATCTTCAAAATATAGTTGGAGCTGGTGTTGTCTTTAACAATGTTTTCAAGATTGCTTTCGGCTTCGTAGATCGTTGTCCCCAAATCAATAAAGTCAAAGGTGCCGTAAATGTTCATGTACGGTTCCTTGGTCGTGTAGACGCTGCCTTGTTTGGGGAAATTCGGGTCATTCACAAGCGGCGAAACCAACTCGCTGCTGTATGGATAGATGCTGTCCGGAGAGTAAGGAATCTTCGGCAAATTGATTTGTCTCAATAAAATGGTGATGGAATTCTCATAGTTGTTTTTGCCGCCCTTGTATACAAAGCGAAGCGTGAACGCCCCTCCCGCCTTCATAACGGATGCGGCTGTCGCGATGCCGTTTTGGGTAGCAACGAAATTGTTGTCGCTAGCATTTTTAGCGATTTCGATTGGCGTATTGTTGATATACAGGAACATCGTTTGAGCTTTGCCGTCTACCGGACTATATCGTATCTCCGACATGTCGTTCAGATTGCTCAACGTCGCATCGAAGTTTTTGAGTTTATTCTGGATGATATCGTCCAATTGGGTGGACTTGGTCGTGTCATAGGGAATATCCATCGTATCGTAAATGCTCGAGTATTGCAGGTACGGTCCAAAAAGCATATTAAAGGTGACCGAGCCCGCGTCGTTGCCACCCAGCTTGAAAAACAGCGTCTGAGTGCCTTCGAAAGGCAGCTTCTTGACCGCGAGTACGATGCGGGTAAAGGTTTTGTTCACGCCACCGATCGTGCGGGTCACCGTGGAGCTGTCGACTATATTCATCTCAGCGGGGTTGATTGTGCCTTCTTTTCCATTGATATCAAGCACTTTAGCGATAGTCAAGGATTCCTGCGAATAGTTGCCGATCAGCAATTCCATGGCGACAGGAGTGTCGTACAGGCTCGCTCCCGAGAGCGGCTTGCTCGCGAGGTTGAGGTCGGCCGTCGTTTTATATCCCGGAATATAGTTGAATTCGCTGATAAACGGGGCTGTGGCATTCCGAAGCGTGAACTTCAGGTTGTAGACGCCCTGCGTCTCTCCCGCCACCGTATTCATGGCTTCCAGATTGAGATTGTAGGCGCGGTCGAACGAGTAATCACCGGACTTCAGCTTGTCCAGGCCGATGCTGAAGGTATAAGTGTAGAACGCATCTTCTGGAGAATAAGCGTCTTTCGTTACCGTAGGAGTGGCATCAAAGCCGCCTGCAGGAAGCTTCGCTCCGTCCAGACTCGGGAAAATCTTAATTGCTTCCGATGGATTCGGATTGGGAACGGTTTTGCCGTCCACGATCTTTTTGTTGTTCGGAACGATGAGCGTACCTGTAATGGTGGCGTTTGGAAGGTCTGCATTGGTTGTGGAGAAGTTCGGAGAATACTCCAGAGCCGCGCTGCTCTTGCCATCCTTCAGGTTGACGTCGTAGAACGTCACATCTCCGTTGTAGAACGCGATCTCGCGTGTCGTCTCGATCGTCTGGTTGTTGTTCGTCACCTTGATGGTAGCCAGGTTTTTTCCTTTTTTGATCGTCAAAGGAGATATCGTGAATTCGTAGTTGTTGGAAGCTGACACATTATAAGTCCGGCTGGAGCCGTTGACCTCGATCGTCACTTTGGATGCATTCGGCGCGTTGCCTGTAATCGCGATGTCAGCGGAAGTTCTGCCGCGTGAAGCGCCGGATTGAACGACGGTCGTTCCGTTCTCTTTCATCGGGAAAGTGCTGCCATCCAAGCGGGCGGTAAGGTTATAGAAGACCGGACCGTCATGGTACATGACATAGATGGACGTCGAAACCTCGGCGCCGCCCTGGAGGCCTTTGAATGTAATCCGGTTCAGCCCGGAGTAGAGCTGCACATTGTTCACCGTAAGGTTGTAGCCGGACAGGTAGATGCCGCCCTTTACTCCTTCGGTCTTGGCGCCCGTATCATCGTCCGTCGGGTCGTCGGTGCCTTTGAAGTTGACGACTTGAATGACGCTGTACGTAATGCTGGAAGGATCGATGTTGCTGATCGAGCCTTCCAGGCTGATCTTGCCGTTCGTCGTGATGCGGGGGGATTTGGGACTGCTGCTTTCCTTTGCAAACGTGAAGTACCCCGTCGCGGCGGCGCTGGCCGTCTGCGCGGGAAGAGCCGGCATCAGCTGCAGGACCAGGGCCAGCAGCAGGAACATTGCGCTGAATCGTTTTAACACGGGAAGCCTCCTCCATACTCTTTCGGTGTTAGTTGGTGTAGGTAGTTTATCGGAAGAAAGCTGGTAAATTGTTAGGATATTGAGCCCTCACGGAAAAGTATTATTATAATGTAGATAAATTTTTGGCAAATAAAAAAGAGCTTGTCCTTCCGGAGAAGGACAAGCTCTTTGATTGTGGAGTCTTTATTTGCCGCGCTCGTGATGCGGCTTCATGCGCATGCGCGCCAGCAGGTTGAGCAGCGGCCGCTTCGTCTTGTCGACGATGCCGATCAGCTCGGCGCCGATCTGCATCGCGAACACCAGCAGGCTGATGACAACGAAGGTGACCCAGTTGGCTGCGTGGGACTGCACCACGATGGACTGCACGATCGCGCAGGCGCCGAAGAAAGCCGCTACGCCGTAAATGATCAGCACCGTTTTGCGGTGGCTGAAGCCAAGCTCCCGCAGGCAGTGGTGCAGATGCCCCTTGTCGGGAGCGAAGATCGGCCGCTTGTTGACCCAGCGGCGGATGATGGCGAAGAATGTGTCCGCCATCGGCACCCCGATGATCAGGAGCGGCGTCACGAAGGATACGATCGTGACTTGCTTGAAGCCGATCATGGAGAGCGTCGCCAGGCTGAAGCCGAGGAACAGCGAGCCGGAGTCGCCCATGAATATTTTAGCCGGATGGAAGTTGAACACCAGGAAGCCCAGGATGCCTCCGAGCAGCAGGCTGCTCATCAGGATGATCGGCTCGAAGCCGAGGAAGCAGGCCATGATGAGGATCGTGCCGATCGCGATGCCCGATACTCCCGCCGCCAGACCGTCCAAGCCGTCGATCAGGTTGATTGCATTGGTCACGCCGACGATCCAGAAGATCGTCAGCGGGATGCTGAGCCAGGAGGAGATCTCCTGCATATCCTGGCCGAACGGAATGTTCAGCAGGTCGATCTTCACGTCGAAGCCGAAGACGACGACGCAAGCCGCCACGAGCTGGAACATCAGCTTCACCTTGGCCGACAGCTCGAACCGGTCGTCGAGAGCGCCGGTCAGCACGATGATCGTGCCGCCCGCCAGCATCGCGCGAATCAGATTCGTATCGTAGGCGCTCAGCAGCCCTTCCGGAATGAACGGAAGCAGCAGGAAGAACGAACCGATAAAGGCGAGATAGATCGCCAGGCCTCCCAGCCGCGGCATGATGCGCGTATGGACCTTGCGGGCATTCGGCTTGTCGATGGCGCCGATCTTGAACGCGAAGCGCTTGACGAGCGGCGTCAGCGAGACGGCCAGGATCAGAGCGACTGCGAAACCGACGATATAAGTCATTGTGGCATTCACTGGAAATTCAACTCCCCTTCATTACACCGGAATGAATTATAACTCGTTCGAAAAAGAAACTCCAACCCCAATATCAGGGCATTTCGCGCAAATTACGGCGAATTGACGCTTCTAGTAAGGTTTTGTCACCTTTTCCTTCTCCCGAATCACTCTCAGAGCGAATTGCGGCAGAACGAGCATTCTCCGGAACCGCGAAGGCTGCTGCAGAAGGCGGTAAAACCATTCCAGGCGCAGCTTTTGCATGAATACCGGAGCTCTCTTCAAACGGCCGGCGATAATATCGAAGCTTCCTCCGACTCCCATGATGAGAGGAACTCCAAGCTCCTGCTTGTAGCGGGCGATCCAGGGCTCCTGGGTAGAGGCGGAACGGGCCACGTACAGCATATCCGGAGAAAGCGCCTTGATTCGGGCGATGACCTCCGCGTCCTCCTGCTCCCCGAAATAGCCATGATGCGTTCCCGCGATGGTCACGCCCGGATATTGCGCCTTCAGGCGTGCTGCGGCCTCGTCAATGACTTCCTGCGTCGTACCGAGCAGGTAGGCAGACCAGCCGCGCTCCTCGCCTTCCAGGAACAGGCGGTGCATCAGATCGAAGCCCGGCACCCTTTCCCGAACCGGCTGCCCGACATACCCGGCGGCCCAGACGACGCCCGCGCCGTCCGGAACGACAAGCTCGGCTTCCCGCAGCATCCGATGGAAGGCGGGATCCTCGAGCCCCATCATGACCATGATCGGATTCGCCGTGACAACCTGGCAAGGCTGCCCTCTTTCAATAATGTTCGTAAGGTACTCCACGGTTTCGTCCATATCCATGCGGGAAAATGGAACTCCATAAATCGAAACCTTCGGAACGGTCCGCGCCTCCAGCCAGGCGGAAGCCTCGGAGGCGTCCCCGATCGCGTCCGCCAGCGCTTCGGCGGCATCTTCCGGCGCATTCGCTGCCTCGGCCGCTTGCTTGGACGGGTCTATAAAGTTTTTTGTAGTCGACATGGGTCGAACGGTCACCTCTTCGTTTCCTGACGCAGGTACTGGACAATATGTTGCGCCGGCTTGCGGGCCTCCTGCTGAAGCTTGTCGATCGCAGCCGCCTTCTCCGCTCTCCAGCCGTCTCCGCGGTCCAGAAGCCGCTCGGCAGCATCTGCGAAGGCGGCGGCATCCATGGCTTCCGTCGTAGCGATCGGGCGATCGCCGAGGCGGGCCAGAAACTGGTCGATCTTCGGATCATAGCTGAGGCCGAGCATCGGCACGCGGCGGCCGGCCGCGTAGATGAGAGCGTGCAGGCGCATGCCGAGCAGCATGTCGCAGCGGCTGACCTCCAGCAGCATCGCCTGGGGGTCGTCGCCCGGGGCGGCGAGCTCGGCGGAGCTGCCGGCGCCGAGCGTCCCGAGCCGTTCCATGACCTGGCGGGATGCCTCCGCATCCGCCGGGGTGTGGAACGGGAGGAAGCGCAGGCGCACGGGCCGGCGCCGGGCGAGCTCCGCCAGCGCCTCGGCGGCGCGGTCCAGGTCGGCTCCGTCCTTGCGCCAATGGCGCAAGGAGACGCCGACGACCGGCGCGCCCGCCGCAGCGGCGGAGCCGCCGCCTGCCGCTGCCTGCAAGCCTTGCGGCAGCGGCAGGCCCATGACCGGATCGGGCACGACATCGATCCGCTCATGCGGCACGCCCATCCGCGCTAGCAGCGCCGCGGATTCGTCGTCGCGCACGGATACGTACACGCTGCGGGTCATTACATGCCGGATGAGGCCGTCCATCCGGCGGTTCAGCACAGGGCCGATGCCCTGCGCGTAGATGAATACCGGCTTGCCGAGCAGCTGGGCCAGCTTGACGATTCCCGTATAGTAGGGAATCGTCTTGCCGCCCGTCACGTCCTGCAGCAGGCTGCCGCCGCCGCTGATGAGGCCGTCGCAGCTGGCGATGACCTTCATCAGCTCAAGCGGCTTCATGCGATGCGCGGCCTTGACGCCGTACATCTCCGTCGTCCAGGCCGGGTCTCCGGAGAGCACGACAGGATCGATCTCCACGCCCTGGGCTTCCCCCTCGGCGCGAAGAGCGAGCAGGATCGACTTCAGAACCGCTTCGTCGCCGCTGTTGCGGAAGCCGTAGTAGCCGGAGATGACGATCTTCTTGCGGATCGGGGGGAGAGAACCTCCGGTGTTAGCCATTGGCAGCTCTCTCCCGCGGCCAGAATTTTCGTACGAGCCATTCCCCGATCTGCCATACGCCGATCAGGATCAGGCCGATGACGACTCCGATGCCGAGGCCGAGCAGGATGCGGATCAAGGAAATGTGGATAGGCGTATGGATATGCGCGAACGTGTCGACCATGGACAGCTGGCCCATGGAACCTACAATTAGCAATACCCAGGCGGCGCGGTAGCGAAGCGCCAGGAACAAACCCAGCAGCATGAGCGGGTGCGCGAGGAGAAACTCCTTTGTGCGCGGACGAACGCCGAACGTCGTCTCCAGCACGTTGCGGAACATCAGCTCCAGCGAAGAAGCCGTTCCGGCATTGCCCGTGCGCGACAGATAGTACAGCCCAGCCGCGCCGATGACGGCGACCGCGACGCACCACAGAATCGTGATCTGCAGCCCGAGCACCCGCCGCAGGCTGAGCCAGGCCGATTGGCCTGTGAACAGGAACAGGTAGACGGCGGTCAAGCCGATCGGCGCCAGATGGAGCAGGCTTACGCCGCGGAACTGCTCCAGCACGAGGCTGTACGTCATGCTGTTGAGCAGCCCGATCACGATCGGGATGGCCAGCATGCTGATCAGCGAGGTCACGGCCAGGATGCTCAGCGCCATCGTCAGGCGCCGGCCGGCCGAGAGACCATGGAACACCCAGCGCGTGCCGGCTTGCCCGATCCCTCCCAGCATGCCGCTCCAAGGCGACGCCTGGAACGAGCGATCCGTGCCTTCGCCGGCCGCGGAAGCCCATTCGCCTCCGACCGGACGCCGCTGCCCTTCCGTATGGGAGCGGATCCGGTTGATCGCCCAGATCATCGCCAGCGTCGGAGCGCTGATCGCGGCGCCGAGCGCCAATCCCTGCTCCATGAGCGAGCTGTTCAGGACGTAAAGTCCGGCGCTGCCGGCGAGGCCGAGCAGGAAGACGATCAAGGCCAGGCTGTTGAAGAAGGCTCCGGCAAGCAGCGCGATCAGGCTGACCGCCCCGAGGGCGACGACCGCTTTGAGGGCTTTCATCCAGCTTGGATAGGAACGCTCGAACGCATGGGCTTCGCCGGAAGGGAATCCGAACGAATCCAGCTTGGCGATTGCTCCGTCAGGCCCGTCAAGGGACTTGTATAGATTGTCCATCGGATCGGTGACAGCCCCTTTGTCCAGGTTGGCGGAAGGAGCCGCATTCAGATAGAACATGCGGATGTTGCGGTCTTTGGCCGCAAGCAGGAAGCGGTCGGCGATGACGTCCGGCTTCAGGGCGGCAGCGTCTTTGTCCGAGAGGGAGTAAAGCCGCGTAACGTTATAGTGCGTCAGATAGGCCAGCGTATTCAGGCCCGACTGGGGTTTTTTGAGATTTTCGATGGCGGTGATTCCGATTCCGTACTCATTCAGCTTCTGGGCAAAATGAGTCAAAGTCTTGTCGGCCGCCTGATCGGCGAAGCCGGTGACAGCACCGCCGTCGAACAGGATACGGGTGACGCCGAGATTCTTGAACTCGGCAAGCAGCGCATCCACGCGCTCCGGATTGTAAGGAATCCGGTCCGAAAGCCGCGGCAGCAGGCGGAAGCCGGCGTCATGCAGCTCCGTCAGCGCCAGCGGATCGGGAGCCATCGATTTCAGCACCGCCCCGGCCATCGGCGTCTCCAGCACGAGGCCGCGCTTGCCTTCCAGCTCCCACGGACGCACGGCGATGCCGTCGCTTTCGAAGCGTTCGCGGATCATCGGCTCCAGAGCCGCCTGCTCCCTGACTCCTTCAAACAGCAGGTACGTATAGTTCTGTCCGGCAGGCGAAGGCTTGCCCTGCAGCAGAGCCGCCTCCGCCTCGCTGTACAAGCCCAGCCTTCCCGCGTTCTCGAGCTCGTCCAGCCGGCTCTCGAACACCGAAAGCGTACCGACTCCGTGAGACTTCAGCTTCTGAAGCTCGCTTTTGATATAGTCGACCGGACGACTTTGATAGGACGCCACCAGCACGAGATCCGAATAGTCGAACACGTACTCGACCTGCTTGGAGGTCTTCTCCATCTGCCACCGGTTAGCCCCGATGGGTATTGCCGCGATGACGCCGATCAGCGCCAGCGCCCACATGATCCTGCGGGCCGCGCGGTTCCACTGCTGCCACTTCAACACGTTCAAGTTCGCCCCTTATCCACTCATACTTGAAAAGCCGGGCAGGGCGGGTAGACATCACCCGCCCTGCGGCCCTTCACTGAACTTTCCGAGCCGGCTCCCTGCGGGGCGCGGCTCCTCGCTCAATCCCTATACTCTGTGCGGATGCGTCGTCAATTCCGCCCCGCCTCTCCCATCCCTGACGCCTGCTGGAGACCGTTCAGGTCAGGCCATCGCGTCCACTCGCTGCATGACGGAGCTGCGCAGCGCGTTCAGCGCATCCTCCGCAGACTGCAGGGAGTCCCCGCGGACCGCGAAGTAAACTTTGATCTTAGGCTCCGTGCCGGATGGACGCAGCGTGAACCAGGAGCCGTCCTCAAGAATGTACTTGAGCACGTTCTCCTGCGGCAGGCCGTCCAGGCCGAGGCTGTAATCGAGCACCTTCGACACCTTGATGCCGCCGGCTTCGGCCGGGGCTTCCGAACGGAAGCTGTCCATGATGGCCCCGATCTTCTGGACGCCGTCCAGTCCCTTGAGCGTGCGGGACTCCAGACCCTCCAGATAATAGCCGTACTCGCCGTACAGCTCGAGCAGCACGTCATACAGCGTCTTGCCCTGCTGCTTGTAGAAGGCAGCCGCTTCGGCGATCAGCATCGCCGCCACGACGGCATCCTTGTCCCTGGCGTAGGTGCCCGTCAGGTACCCGTAGCTTTCCTCGTAGCCGAACAGGAACGTATACGAGCCCGTCCGTTCGAATTCGGTCATTTTCTCGCCGATGTATTTGAAGCCGGTCAGCGTATTGATGACCTCTGCGCCGTTGGCCTTGGCGATGTCCGAGCCCATCTCGCTCGTCACGATCGTCTTGATGACGGCCCCGTTGGCAGGCAGTTCGCCTCTTTCCCTCAGCTGGCTGAGCACGTAGTGGACCATGATCGCGCCGGACTGGTTGCCGGAGAGAACGACGTATTCGCCTTCGTTGTTCTTCACGACCGCGCCCATCCGGTCGGCGTCCGGGTCGGTGCCGATGATGATGTCCGCGCCTTGCTCCTGCGCCTGCTTGATCGCCAGCGCGAACGCCTCGCGCTCCTCCGGATTCGGACTCTTCACCGTGCTGAAGTAGCCGTCCGGCTGCTCCTGCGACGGCACGACGGCGACCGACTCGATGCCGATCTCCTTGAGCGCGCCGCGGACCGGATGGTTGCCGCTTCCGTGCAGAGGCGTGTAGATCACCTTGATGTCGCGTCCTGCGCCGCGCTTGAGCAGGTCGCGGTTCAGGCTCTGCGCCGCCACAGCTTCGATGAAGTCCCGGTCCGCATCCTCGCCGAGCCACACGAGCAGTCCTTCCTGCTCCGCGTCTTCGCGGGCCATGCGCTTGATCTCGCCGAAGCTCGCCACCTTCTGGATCGCCGCGATCGCCTGCTCGGCCTCATGCGGCACGAGCTGGCAGCCTTCCGGCCCGTAAGCCTTGTAGCCGTTGTACTCCGGAGGATTGTGGCTGGCCGTGATGACGACGCCGCCGCTCGCCCCCAGCGCGCGCACCGCGAAGCTCAGCTGCGGGGTCGGACGCAGCGAAGGGAACAAGTACGTCTTGATGCCGTTGCCGGCCAGGACGAGCGCGGCCTCCAGCGTGAATTCCGGAGAATTGTTGCGGGAATCGTGCGCGATCACGACCGAAGGCTTGTCCGTCTGCCCAAGCAGCCAGTTCGCCAGTCCCTGCGTCGCCTTGCCTACCGTATAGGCGTTGAGGCGGTTCGTGCCGGCTCCCATGACGCCGCGAAGGCCGCCGGTGCCGAACTCGAGATCACGATAGAACCGGTCGGTAATCTCCTTTTCGTCACCCGCGATTCCCCTCAGCTCTTCTTTGGTCGCCTCGTCGATCGTCGGATCCTCGAGCCAGGACTGATAGCGTTGTTGCGCAAGTATCGTTACGGACATGGACTCATCTCTCCCTTGATCTCTGCGTGATCTCATTTAATAAGGCAGGCCCGGTCCGAATATCTTCGTTTTGTTGACGAATTCGGGCTGCATTTTGTTTTGGCATTTTGTTTTGGCATTTTGCTTTCAGCGATAGAAGCCTATTTCGGATCCGTAAGCGCGAACATGATCTCGCCTTCGGCCACGACCTTGTCCCCTACCTTCGCCGTCGCCTGGCCTTTGCCGATGATGCCTTTCAGCCGGGTGATGGTCACCTCAAGCGTCAGCGTATCTCCCGGCACGACCTGGCCGCGGAAGCGGAAGCCGTCGATGCCGGCGAACATGGCGATTTTGCCGCGGTTCGCCTCTACCTTGAGGATGGCGACCGCGCCGACCTGAGCCAGCGCCTCGACGATCAGGACGCCCGGCATGACAGGGAATCCAGGGAAATGCCCGGCGAAGAAAGGCTCGTTCATCGTGACGTTCTTGAGTCCGACGGCCCGTACGCCTTCCTCGACCTCAAGAATGCGGTCGATCAGCAGAAACGGCTGGCGGTGAGGAATAATCTCCATGATTTCATTGATATCCAGCAAAAAAAATACCCCTTCCGCGGGCGAAAGCGCCCTTGTTCGTCAATCGCAGCCCGGGCTGCATGGAACCGGGGCCGGCGGGCTACACTATGCATGTCCTGAGCGAGCCTGCAGGTCGCAAAGGTTGAGATAGGAGGGCAGGAAGCGGACTGAAGCGCCGCCGACTGTCCTTTTTATTGCTCAAAAAAAGGGTCAAAATTCCACCTTCTGCACCTAAATGCCTATGTATATCTTCGTTATTATACCTCCGCAGTGCCAAAAAAAAAACCGCCGCCCTTCCTATTTTCCACCATTTGCTACATATTTCACATCGATATGCCGTTAAAGGAAATATCATGGTTTGCAAAGGAGTGTCTTTCGTTGTCCTACCGCGTTACCAATCGTTCGCTGCTGTCCCTGCTGCTCGCGGCCGTCCTGGCGCTTGCGCTGCTCGCGCCTGCCGCGCATGCCGAAGATACGGTCACCTCGGTCGCGCTGACCGAAGGCTCCAAGCTTTCCCTCACGTACGGGGACGACCCTTACGCGCTTGCGCTGTGGGCGTCCTACTCGGGCTCTTCCGCGACCAAGGATGTCAGCGCTTCGGCCGTATGGTCGACCTCCAGCTCATCCGTCCTGAAGGTCACGGGCGGCGTGCTGACGCCTGCAGCAGCCGGAACCGCGACGATTACCGGCAAGTACAGCGGCTATTCCGCATCGATCTCCGTTACGGTCACCTATCCCTATGCCAAGCTCCAGCTTCTGGCGGAGGACGGCAGCGCCGCTCCATCCACCCTCAAAGTACAGCTCGGGGACGACCTGACATTCGGCGTTGTCGGCAAAAACGGGAATGAATCCAAGGATCTCGCCGACGAAGCCGCCTGGAGCAGCTCCAACACGGCAGCCGCTACGGTCGAGGACGGCAAGGTCACCCTCGTCGCGGCAGGCACGTCCGTCATCAAGGCTTCCTACAGAGGCGTGTCCGCCTCCATTTCGTTAACCGTGTCTTCCCCTTATCAATCGCTCGCTCTGTCGCCAAATTCTCTCATTGATCTTACGGCAGGCGACGAGGCCAAGTCCTTGACCGCGACAGCTTCGCCGGCAGGCGGCGGCACGCCGGTCGATGTGACCATGGATGCTTCCTGGACGACCTCGGCGGCAGCTGTAGCCAAAGTGGATAAAGGCGTCGTGACGCCCGTCGGTCCCGGAACCGCGACGATCACCGCTTCTCTCTACGGATCCTCGGCCACTGTCAGAATCGTCGTGCGAGCAGCCCACGAAGCGCTGAAGCTGAGCGCCTCGGCGGAGCTGAATCTGCTGCTCTCCGACAACCCGCTTCAAGTAACCGCGTCGGCGCTCGATCCGAACAAGGAGCCGGCCGATGTGACGAAGACCGCCGAATGGAGCTCCAGCGAAGTCTTCACCGCTACCGTGGCTGACGGACTCGTCACGCCGAAGGCAGCCGGATCCTCCGTCATCAAGGTGGAGTACAAGGGCCTCTCCAGAACCTTGAACGTCACCGTCTACCCGACGATCCTTTCGATCGAGGCCGGCTCCGAATCGCTGACAAGCATTGCGGGCGACAGCGGCCAGTTGCCGACGGTCACCGGAAAGACGCTGGACGACTCCACGATCGCTGTCGACAAGCTCGTCAGCTGGACATCCGGCGATTCCGATATCATTGTAATCAAGGATGGCAAATGGTCAGCCAAAAAAGCCGGCAAAGCCGTTCTGAAGGCTGCGGTCGGCGGCCTCTCGGCCGAAGTGGAAATGGTCGTGAGCCTGAAGCCGCTGGCGCTTCTCCCGGAGCAGCAGACGATCAGCCTCGTCATCGGCAAGGACACTCCGATTCCGTCTCTGAACGTAACGTATACGGATGGAACGGAAGAAGACGTCACGGCCAAGGCTGAATGGAAAACGACCGGCAGCTCCTTGCTTGTAAAAGGAACGACGCTGCGCGGACTGACCGCTGCGCGGACGTCGCTGACCGCCTCGTACCAAGGCAAGACCGTCTCGCTGCCTGTCGTGATTGAAGAAGAGCTGACCAAGCTCGTGGCGGAGGAATCCTCGATCGTGCTGAATCCCGGCAAAAGCAAGACCGTCAAAGTCACCGGCACGTTCAAAAGCGGCTCGACGAGCTCGCTCGCCTCGAAAATGACATGGACCGTCGACAATGACGACATCGCGAGCTTCAAAGGCAGTTCCATCAAAGGCCTCAAGCTCGGAACGGCCAAGCTCACCGGCACCTATCAAGGCAAGAGCATCACCTTGACGATCGCAGTCAAGCCGAAGCTGAAGAGCCTCGTCCTGTCGGACAAAACCTTGCAGCTTGCTCCCGGAGCTTCCGCGCCCCTGAAGCTCAAGGCATTCTACGACAACGGCACGCAGGCGGAAGTCACCGCGGGGGCTGTCTGGACTTCCAGCAAGGAAGCCGCGGCGACCGTTTCCACAGGCGGAGCCGTCACCGCCACCGCCAAAGGCACGGCTACGATCAAGGCCGCATTTGAAGGCAAGACCGTAAGCGTAAGGGTCACCGTAAAATAAAGCCGCATGTACGAAAGCCGGAGCGAAGGCACGCAATTGCCTTTGCTCCGGCTTTTTTTGCCATGGCTTTGAATCGATGGCCATAAAAAAATCCGGCCCCGAAAGGAGGCCGGATACATCTAGGAATCAGCGAAGATAAGGTCGTAAATATGCCTGTAGACGCCAAAGTCGAATGCATCGTCCATGCTTCCCTTGCCCAGGACGACGAAGCCCAGATAAAGGCCGCCTGTCAAGGCGCCGACGAACAGCGCCAGCACGATGACCTTGCGGGCGAACCACCATGCGGTGAACCCGCTGCGCCGCTTCGGCTTTGCCTTGGATTTGGTCTTGGCTGCTGCCGGAGCGTCCGGCGAAGAGGGTTCTGTCTCCCGGTCCCGCGTAGCTTGGCTGCCGCTCGGACGGGAACTCTCTGCCGGACGGGACGCCGCCCCGCCTCCCGACATTCGGGTCTGGGATTCATTCTGCACCATGGTCATCATCCTATTCCTCCGGAAGAGAATCCTTCCGTAATCTATTGCGCGGCAGATCCCCACCGCGCCGCAGCATGGAGGAACAGGAATCTAGCCGCGCATGTTGTTGGCCATGCCCAGCATCGAATCGGCGGAGGTCAGCGCTCTGGCGCTCAGCTGATAAGCCCTCTGCACGTTAAGAAGCTCGGTCATCTCATCCACGACGTTGACGTTGGATTGCTCGACATACCCTTGGCGGACAGCGATTCCGCTGTCGGGACCGGCTGCGGCGCCGGTCAGCACGTCGCCTGCCGCAAGTCCGTCCGGGACGACAAATAGGTTGTCCTCCACCGGGGTAAGCAGTTCGGGGCGAGCTGGAGATACAAGGCTCAGCTGCCCGAGATTCTCGCGGGTTCCATCTGCATGCACGCCTTCCACGACGCCTTCGCCGCTGATCTGCAGCGTGACGCCGGCTGGAACGACGATCGGTCCAGGCTGGCCTGCACCTCCCCGAGTGCCGAGAACAGGATACCCCGCTTCTGTCGCCAGTATCGTATCACCGTTGCCTCTCACCGTCAACTGGAAGGCGCCGCTGCGGGTATAGGCCGTTTTGCCGTCCGCCTCCACCTGGAAGAGCGCATTTCCTTCGATGGCCAGATCCGTAGCGGTGCCGGTCTCCTTGAGCGAGCCTTGGGTCATGTCAGGTCCAAGCTGCAGGAAACGGGCGCCCCAGCCCTGGTTGAAGCCCATCGGTCCGATGCGGCCGTCCTTGCGGAACGCCTCGGGCTGCTGCTTGGCGTTCGTGAGCAGATCCTCGAACGTGCCTTGCTTGCGTTTATAGCCTGCCGTATTCACGTTGGCGATATTCTCGGCCAGCAGGTCAAGCCGCTGCTGCAGAGCATTCATCGTCACCGACGCATTGATTATCGATCCGTTCATCTACCGTTCCTCCTCACACCTTGCCGACTTCGTTGACGGCCTTCTCCAGGCTCTTGTCGTAATACTGGACGACCTTCTGATTCGCCTCGTAGGCCCTCAGAGCGCCCATCATATCCACCATCGCCTGGGTGGCGTCGACGTTGGACCGCTCCGTATATCCCTGACGGACTTCCACTCCGTCCGCCGCCGTCGCCGGAGCCGCGCCGCCCTGCCCGTCAAGACGGAACTTGCCGTCTCCTTCGCGGATCAGGTCCTGGACGCGGTCGACTCTCGTAATCAGCAGCGATCTGCCTGTAGCCGCTCCGTCAGCATCCATGAAATCGTAGGCGCCGTTCAGCTTGAGAGAATCCATGGAAGTACCGGCCGGGAATGTCACCGGACGGCTGTTCTTGCCGAGCACGGCCGAGCCGTCCGCAGTAAGCAGGGAACCGTCGGCCGCCAAGTGGAATTGTCCGCCTCTCGTGTATCGGGTTTGTCCGTCCGCATCCTGCACGGTGAAGTAGGCCTGCGGCCTGTACGTCACCGTTCCGTCTTCGGCAACGGATTTGCCGGAGGCGTCGAACACGGTTCCTGCCACCTCGATATTGGAGGCGATGGCGAAGTCGGATGCCCGATCCGTCTTGTTGAGATCGCCCTGCACCTGCAGCGCGATGCTTTCCTCTGCCAGCACTCCGGTGCTGAGGCGTCCGATCCGGCGCGACGGCTCATCGTTCTTGCCGGTCATGGACAGCAGCATGTCCGGAAAGGAACGGTTCAGCGCATTGCTCTGCTTATATCCCGTCGTGTTGAGATTGGCGATATTCGTCGTTACCGTGTCATGCACGCGCTGCTGGGCTACCATGCCTGCCGCTGCCGTGTACAATCCTCTGAGCATCCGGTTCTCCCCTTGCCTGTATGATGAAAGATTGAAAGGATGAAAGTCTTATTGTTATATCGGCAGCAGCTGCCCATCCATGAAGAGCGGCCCGCCCTTCGCGCTCCGCAGCTCCGGGAGGAGCGGCTCGCGAGGGGCGGGCCTTCAGTCGCCGGACACTAGAAGCGCGACTTCTTGCGCGACATCCGGTCCAGATGGTCCAGCATGAATCCGGTGCCTTTCACGACGCAGTGCATCGGATCTTCGGCGACGAGCACCGGCACCTTGAGCTCGTCCGCCATGAGCAGGTCCAGCCCGTCAAGCAGGGCGCCTCCGCCGGTCAGAATGACGCCGCGGTCGATGATGTCCGCCGACAATTCGGGAGGCGTGCGCTCCAGCACGGACTTGGCGGCAGCCACGATGGAGGCGACGGAATCGTGCAGCGCTTCCCGGACCTCCTCCGAGTGGATGGAGATTGTCCGCGGAAGCCCTGTCACCATATCGCGGCCCCGGATATCGATGGCCTCGCTGCGTCCGCCTGCGTATACCGATCCGATGCGCTTTTTGATGTTCTCGCTTGTCCGTTCTCCGACCAGGAGCTTGTACTTCGCCTTGATGTAGCGGGCGATATCGGAATCGAACGTATCGCCGGCTACCTTGATCGAGGAGGAAGTCACGATATCGCCCATGGACAGGACGGCCACATCCGTCGTGCCCCCGCCGATATCGACGACCATATTGCCGCTAGGCTGATAAATGTCCATTCCAGCTCCGATCGCGGCCGCCTTGGGTTCTTCTTCCATATAGACTTCTTTGGCACCGCAGCGCTCGGCCGCTTCCCGAATCGCCTTCTGCTCCACCGACGTAATATTGGTAGGAGCGCAAATGAGAATACGCGGACGGCTGTACCAGCTCCGTCCGCCGATGCGGTCAATGAAAGCCTTGAGCATCATTTCCGTAATTTCGAAGTCCGCGATGACTCCATCCCGAAGCGGGCGGATGGCGACGATATTTCCCGGTGTCCGGCCGACCATCCGGTACGCCTCGTCCCCGACGGCCAGCACCCGCTTGGTGCCGGTTTCAACGGCGACTACGGACGGCTCGTCGAGCACGACGCCTCTGCCTTTTACATGAATGGACACGTTGGCGGTGCCCAGATCGATTCCGATATCCTTGCTCAGCATACGTCCGAAGTCCCCTAACGAATAATGTGGAAGTTCATACCCCCATTATTCGCTAATAACCTCGTTTTTCCTCTGATTTTGTCAAAAAATTTTACCAAAAGGCCTCCCTTGGAAGAGGAGGCCGGAATGCGGCCGTTTTTACCGTTTTCCTGCGGCCAGCACCTCGCGGCGCTTGGTGCTTTTCTTGTACTTGATCTTGGTCGCCTCGCCGCCCCTGAGATGGCGGATCGACTTATGGTACTCCAGGATGTGCTTCACTTGATCGGCTAGATCGGGATTGATTTCCGGCAGCCGCTCGGTGAGGTCCTTGTGCACCGTGCTCTTCGATACCCCGAACTCCTTGGCGATCGTGCGCACCGTATGCCTGGTCTCCACGATGCACCGGCCAATCTTGATGGTCCGCTCTTTGATGTAATCGTGCACGTTCCCGCCTCCCTAACTCGTTTTAAGATTGGTACATTATATGAGAGGGGCGGGTAGATATTCTTTGTGGCCAAGCACTAGGTACTAAAACCGTCCAATTTGTTCGCAAATGACCTCGCGGCGGGAAGCCCGAGCCTTGCAAACAGCCCCGGCATCCGCATGGCGAAGAATGCCTGGACAAAGGAGCTGCGGAGAAAAAAAACGATGTCGCAGCCGTCTTTTTTTATTCCAAGCAAAAAAATCCCCGAAGCCGAGGCTTCAGGGATGTGGAACCGCTTATTCGGAATCGTCGCCAGATGCGGCGCTGCTGTCCTGACTCGCTGCCGGAGCGAGCTCGGGCAGGACCGAGTTCGGATTGACATGCTCGTTGTTCTTGAGGAGCGCGAAATGCAGGTGTACGCCCAGATCTTTCTGCAGCTCGTTCTTGCCTGCCTTGCCGATCACCGTGCTTTGCTTGACGTCGTCGCCTTGCTTGACCGTCACATCCGTCAGGCTTTGGTAGACGGAGACGTATCCGCCCGAATGAGTGATCTCCACGACCGTGCCGTTGGTCGGCTGATCCTGCACCAGCGTCACTTTGCCGCTCAGGACGGCCTGCACGTCGAACGGCTGGTCATCGCTGCGGGCCAGATCGATGCCGGTGTTGGCGGAGAACGTGTTGCCCTGCTCCACCATCGCGGCATCCTGCTCGGCAGGAGTCGCGGCGGCATCGAAGTAGCCGCGCTTCACCGTGACGTCAGCCGTGCTGGCTACCGGCCATTTTGCCGTCTCGCCAGGCACCGGCTTCACTGTCACCGGCTCCGGCTGCTGCTCTCCGCCTTGCGCCACTGCAGTCGTATCGGGGGTCTCGGCCGTCGAAGCCTTCTTGTCGTCTCCCTGATAGAGCCACATGACGGTTACGATGATTGCTGCCGCGGCGACGAACAGTGCCGGAGAGATCCACTTGCGCGACAGGGTCTTCTTGTAAGCTGAAGATGGAGCGGAGTTTCTTCCTCCCAGATTTGGTTTAGGAGGCTCTTGCTTTTGGTTTTTTTGATCTTGTTCATTCATTTTCTATCACCTCACTAGCCATTGTTGCCGGATCAGCTAGGTTTATACGTAGGGCGATAGAGAATTTGCGAGGAGCGAGGAAGATTCGCTTCCTAGCTGCTCATGCGGGGGAGATCGTTCTCTCTCACGACCGCGGTTCCGGTATAGTAGTGGGACAGAATCTGGTAGGCGGTGCTGCCCTTCTTCGCCATGCCGTCGGCGCCCCACTGGCTCATCCCGACTCCATGCCCGTAGCCATAAGTCGTGATCTCGATATTTTTGCCGCTGATCTTCCAGGTGAATTGGGAGGATGCGAGTCCCAGCTTCTCCCGGGCTTCGCGGCCCGTGAACGTGGCGTCTCCTGCTGCCAGCTCGCGGATCCTTCTGCCGTCCGTCGTATCGAGCACCCGCAAGCTGCGAGCCGGCGTGCTGCCGCTGAGGCCGAGCTTCCGGTAGAAGGACGCCAGCGGCATCGTCGTCGTCTCCTTGTACTCCGGAGACAGGGACTTGTCCCACGGGCTGGCCACGCTGCGGAGATAGGGAAGGCTGGCATCCCAGTAATCCTCTGAATTTTCGGTATAACCGTTGCTGGTGGAAAAGAACAAAGCCTGAATCGGGCTTCCCTGATAGGTGACGATTTCCCCCCTCGTCCCTTGGACGGCTTCGTTCAGCTTCGTCAGATTCGTCTCCCGCTCCTTGCCGCTCCAGCGGGCAAGCAGCTGCTTCATCGGAACGTAGACCTGATGGGCGGTCGTGTCCGTGACATCCGCCCCCTTCACCGGCATGCCGCTATCATCGCCGGAAGCGAGCCGCCTGACGATATACGTGCGGGCGGCGATCGCCTGCGCCTTGAGCGCTTCCGGCTCGAAGGAGATCGGCATCTCGCCGGCGATGACGCCGCGGATATACGTCTCCATCGGCACCTTCTCAATGCGCTTCTCCTTCGTCACATAGACGCGCACCTGGGTCAGATCCAGCGCCGTCAGCTTCTTCGGCCCGGAAGAAGGCTGCGGCGCCGATTGCTCCGTTCGGGCCGGAGAACCGTCGCCAGCGGATCCGCCGGCGCCAATTCCGGGTGCTTGTCCCCCATCTGCCGACCCCGCAGCACCGCCAGCCGCTTCGTCGGCGGCTGCCTGCCCGGTCTGCTGCTCGGGAGCGTTGCCGCCCGGCAGCTCCGGGCCGGCCGCTTCCGGCCCCGGAATCAATGCTTGCTCCTGCTGCCGGACATTCGGCTGGCCATCATGCGACTTGGCGACGATAAGTCCCGGAATCAGGATCGCCGCCGCCGTAAGGACGCTTACCGAAGCCAGCGCCATTCCCGACATCCCCTGTCCTTCCGTTCCTCTACCGAAAGGCTTTCCTCGCAGATTCGTCCTCCTCGTTCCTATCGCGCGCTTCTTCATCCTTGATGGTTTCCCTCCTCTATTTCCCTGCCAAGGCAAATGCTCATGACCCGTCTCTAAAGACTATGAGCCGAGAAGCATAGAATAGAACCGCCGATAGGCCGCTTGAGAGGCGTCCCGCGAGAAACGAAAAAGCGATGCCGGATGGCATCGCTGCGGAAAGCCCTGCTGCCGGGCCGGGCCTGACGGCGCTTGGACATGCTGACATGCAGCCGGCAGATCAAGGCTTCCAGGTGAAGAGATAACGGAATGCCCTGCTCTTGCCGGCTCAAGGCTTCAATCCTTAGGCTCGGTAGTTGCCGCTGCATATACCCTTCCGCCAGCCGCGCGCTGGAGGCAGAAGGAGAAGGAGCTGCCCCGACCCTGCTCGCTGCTGACCGCGATGCGGGATCCGTGCGCATCCAGGATATGCTTGACGATCGACAGCCCGATGCCCGTGCCGCCGCGTCCGGAGCGGGCTTCATCCGTCTTGTAGAACCGCTCCCAGATGCGCTCCGTCTCCTCCGGCGACATGCCGATTCCTTCATCCCTTACCGTCAGGCAGGCTTGCTCCTCCTGCGCGTCAAGCGTCACATAGACCGTGGACCCTTGCGGAGAGAACGCCATGGCGTTCTGGATCAGATTGACCATCACCTGCTCCAGGCGGTGGGCGTCGCCTACGACCATCACCTTGCCGCTGCCGATGACAAGCTCATCGCCGGCTTCCTCGACTCCCTGCCTGCTCCATTCCTCCGCAGCCTGACCAGACTCGGAATCGACCCGGCCCTTGATCTCGTACCGGACTCCGTGATGCCGGAAGGTGGATTCCATCCGCGCCAGCAGCAGCCTCACCGTCTCGGCCAGATCGAACTCCGCGGGCTGCACGTCGAATTGGCCGGACTCGATCTTGGACATGTCGAGCAGATCGTTCACGAGCTTCATCAGCCGGACGGTCTGCTCCTGGGTGATATGCAAATAGCGGTCCGCCTTCTCCCCCGGTATCGTTCCGTCCAGAATCGCCTCCACATAACCATGGATGGACGTCAGCGGAGAGCGGAGATCATGCGAGACGTTGGCGAGAAAGTCGCGACGGGTCTGTTCCAGCGCTCCGAGGTCTTCCGCCATGCGGTTGAGCGAGCCGGCCAACCGGCCGAGCTCGTCGGGGGAGGCATCGCGGATCGGCGTCTCGAAGTCTCCCTTGGCGAAGCGCTCCGCGCCGAGGCTCATGCTGCGGATCCGCGTCGTCATGTAGCGGGAGAACAGCCAGGAGAATACCGCCGATACGGCCAGCGCGACGGCGATGGCCAGCCAGCTCAGATTCTGCCAGCGGCGGAAGTCCCGCTGAAAGCCGGTCGAGAGCGAGACGACATAGCGGTCGATCGAAGGCACGTACTGGGAGCTCACGATCCATTTGCCGGACTCGTTCTCGATCATCTGGGAGCGGAACTGGCCGCTGGAGCCGATATCGGCCTCGCTGATGATGGACTTGATCTCGCTTCCGGGCAGCGGCACGTCTCCGACCTGCATATAGCGGCCGCTGCTGTCGATGACGAGAATGCTCTTCATCTGCGGAGGCACGACGACCTTGAGCGCCGTGCTGACCATGCTCTCGGTCCATCTCTCGGATGCGGCCGTTTCCAGCAGCTTGACCGTCCGCCGCAGCTCCGCCCCTTCCATGCCCTGCTGCCGGTCGAACATATCGCGCCGGACCAGCTGCGTCGAAACGAGGTTGTACACGAGGAACGTCACGCCGAGGATGGAGAGCGAGATGATCAGCACTTTGGCGAATATCGTATTGAGCCCGAGCCTAGCGGCCAGACGGCTCATGGCTGGACCTCGAACTTGTAGCCGACGCCGCGCACGGTGGCGATGCGCCAGGACCGATGCTCGCCGATCTTGTCCCGGATGCGCTTGATATGCACGTCGACCGTATTGGAATCGCCGAAATAATCCATGCCCCAGATCTGCTGGAGCAGCTCCTCGCGGGTGAACACCTTGCCCGGCCGGGAAGCCATGCAGTAGAGCAGCTCGACCTCCTTCGGAGCGCTCCCGACATCCTGCCCGCGCACCGTCACGCGGTATTCGTTCACGTCGACGACGAGATCCGGGAAAGCCGCCTGTTCCTTGTACAAGGTCGGATGCGTCCGCTTCAGGACGGCCCGGATCCGGGCCAGCAGCTCCTTCGGATCGAACGGCTTGACGAGGTAATCGTCCGCTCCCATGGAAAAGCCCTTCAGCTTGTCGTAGCCGTCCCCTTTGCCTGTCAGGAAAATGATCGGCACCGTGCTGGTCTGCCGGATCTCCTCGCATACGCTCCAGCCGTCGCGGCCCGGCATCATGATATCCAGGACGACGAGATCGGGGATCTGCTCGTAGAACTTCCTGAGCCCGGCAGCGCCGTCGCCCGCCGTCGCGTACTGGAAGCCGTATCGCTGCAAGTACAGCTCCAGCAGATCGCTGATCAGGGAATCGTCTTCTATGATCAAGATATAAGGCATTTTCATCTGGCTACCTCCGAGAGCGGAATCTGACTGTCTATCTGTTGAAATATGAATCAATCATGCCGGAGCGCGTCCACCGGCCGCAGCGACGCGGCTTTGTTGGCCGGGAACAGCCCGAACAGCACCCCGACCGCCGCCGAGAACAAAAACGCGTAGAGGACGACCTGAAGCTCGATCTGCGTCGCGGTAGCGAAATAGGCCGTCATGATCAGGCAGGCTCCGTAGGCGCAGGCGATGCCGAGCAGCCCTCCGAGGCTGCTGATGGTCACCGCTTCGACGAGGAACTGGAACAGCACGTCGCGCCGCTTGGCGCCGAGGGACTTGCGGATGCCGATCTCCCTCGTCCGCTCGGTGACGGATACGAGCATGATATTCATGATGCCGATGCCTCCGACGACGAGTGATATGCAGGCGACTCCCGCCATCATCGTGGACATCGTCTTCGACACGGAGGTGACCGTCTCCTTCAGATCCTCCTGATTCGTCACGCGGTAGGCGTTCGTATTGCCGCGGAAGATCTCGGTCAGCTTCGTTTCCAGCTGCGCGGTCACGGCGCTCATCTGGTCCACCGTGGCGACCTTGAGGGAGACGTTGCGGACACCGGCAGACTGGAACATGCGCTGCGCCGTCGTAATCGGAATGATGATCTTCTCGTCGTTGGAGCCCGTCAGGGAAGTGCCCTTCGGCTCCAGCAAGCCCACGACCTTGTACTTCACGCCATTCAGCAGGATCGTCTCGCCGACCGGGCTGACTCCCGCTCCGAACAGCTCTTCCGAGGTATCGACCCCGAGCAGGGCGACCTTGTTGTACGCCGTCAGATCGATAGGGGCAATGAAGCGCCCGCTCTGGGGATGGAAGCTCTGCACATCCTCATAATCGGGAGTGACGCCCTCGACCGTCACCGCAGACTCGGTCTGCTTGCTGCCGTAGCGGGCCGTTACGCTGCCGCTGACGGTCGGAGACAAGCCTTCGATGCCGCTGACGCCGTCGCCGAGCGTCTCGGCTTGCGGCAAGGAAAGGGTCGTGTCGCTTCCCCTTCCGGTAATGTTGACCGACAGCATGTTGGTGCCGAGCCCCTTGAGCTGGCTGCTAACCTCGTTCGCCGAGCCCTGGCCCATCGCCACGAGCGCGATGACCGTCGCGACCCCGATCAGGATGCCGAGCATGGACAGCACGGTGCGCAGCTTGTTAGCCAGTATGCTCTTCCAGGCCATGCGAACTCCTTGCGAAAGCTTCACGTCCGTCCCCCCTTTCCTCGCTCAGCAGTCCGTCCTTCATGAACACGGTCCGCTTCGCCCTGGCAGCCACATTGAGATCATGCGTGATGAGGACGATCGTATGGCCCTGGGAGTTGAGCTGCTCCATGAGGCCGAGCACATCCGCGCCCGTCTTCGTATCCAGCGCTCCCGTAGGCTCGTCGGCAAGCAGGATCGGCGGCTCTCCCGCCAGCGCGCGGGCGATCGCCACCCGCTGCATCTGGCCCCCGGACAGCTGATTCGGCCGGTGATGCATCCGGTCCTGCAGGCCGACCTTGGCCAGCGCCGTCTCCGCCGCCGCCTTCCTCTCCTTCGCGGCGAGCCCGCGATATACGAGCGGCAGCTCGACGTTCTCGAACGCGCTGAGGCGCGGGAGGAGATGAAAGCTTTGGAAAATGAAGCCGATCTTGCGGTTGCGCACCTCCGCCAGCCGGTTGTCCGACAAGCCCTTCACCTCGATGCCGTCCAGCCTGTAGCTGCCGGAGGTCGGCGTATCGAGGCATCCGATCATGTTCATGAGCGTGGACTTGCCGGAGCCGGACGGGCCGATGATGGCGACGAAGTCTCCGCGGGGAATGTGCAGATCCACTCCATTCAAGATCTGCACTTCCTCTCCGGCCATCCGGTAGGATTTCCGGACGTCGCGGATGGACAGGAGCGCCTCTTCATGCCGTTCAGACGAAGCGGCCTCGGCCCTGATGCCGTCGCCTATCCGCTCCTCCAAGGCTCTGTCTCCGGCCTTCCGTTTGTCCCGCTTCATCGGGTTCCCCCTCCTCCGGTACGGGTCGCTCCGGCTCCGCCCATATTGCCGCCGAAGCCGCCCGCTCCCATTCCGCTGAACTCGCGGGCTCGGGTCGTGCTGCTCTGGCCGGTGGATCCTCCGACGGTGCCGGTCGGCAACGCTATCAGCACCGTATCGCCTGCGGACAGTCCCGACTTGATCTGCACGTAAGTGTCATTGGCAAGCCCGGTCGCCACTTCCTTCAGCTGGCCGCCCAGCGTCATCCGGCTCATCCGGGATTCGGAACCGGCTCCAGCACCCGCGCCGGCTCCGACGCCAACTCCTGCAGCAGCTCCCGCACGGGCTCCGGCGCCCGTTCCCGACCAGCCTCCCTGCCCGGCGCCTTCCGCCGTCCATTGGCCGCCGGAGCCGTTCCTTCCGCCTGTCCCGGACTGGCCGCCCGGAACGCTCCCGGCGCCTTGGCCGCCTTCGGTTCCGGCTCCTGTCGCCAATGCCCCTTCCGTTCCTTGAGGCACACGCACATAGGATTTCCCTCCGAAGGTGACGACCGCATCCACCGGGACCAAGACGGCATTGTCAGCGGATTCCGTCACGATCTCGGCCGAGCCGGACATTCCGGCCAGCACGCCAGCCGCCTCCGTCATGGACAGCGTGACCGGGTACGCAGCGACTCCGTTGCTGCTCACGCCTTCTTTGGCAATGGAAGTAATTTCCCCCGTGAAGGTTTTATCGGTCAGGGCATTGAGCGTAATTTCGGCGGTTTGCCCGACCTTCAGCTTCGGAACGTCCAGCTCGTCGGCGTTCACCGCGAAAGTCAGCTGCGAGTAATCCGTAATGACAGCCGCATCTGCGCCGGCATTCGTGTTGTCCCCTGCCGTCAGCGATACGGTGGTGACGGTTCCGCCGATCGGCGCCTGGATATCATGGTTCTCGGCATCCGCTTTCTGGAGATCGGCGATCTCGTTCTCCGTCTGCTGCAGGCTCAGCCTGGCCGAGTCGAGATCAAGCTTCGTCTGCGCCTGCTTCGATTCGTCGCTTTCGCTCCAATACTGCTCCTTCAGGTTCTGGATCTGCAGCTCCTGCTTCTGCTTGTCCAGCTGCTTTTGCCGGATCTCCAACGAATTATCGATCGTCTCGAACTGAGCCAGCACTTGTCCTTTCTTCACGACGTCGCCGACCGAGACCAGCACTTTGCTTACCGTTCCCTGATAGCCGGCTTTCACGGTCGCCGTATCGGCTGCGGCTACCGTTCCCGTCCCCGACACCTTCACTTCCAGATTCCCCTGCGAAGCTTGCACGCTGCGGGCTTCCGCAGCGGATGCCGTGCTTACGGCTCCCTTCGACTGCAGGAAATAATATACCGCTCCGCCGCCGGCAATGACCATGAATCCCAATATGAGCAGCCACTTCCTCATTGTTCCCCTCGCCTCTCCTCCGGATCATTTTCCATCCGAATCTTAGCATTCCAGAATGAACCCAGAATGAACGTCTTCTCGGAGAAGGCCGAGCTGCTGATCCGCCAAGGACCGGCAAAATAAAAAAAGAGCCCCGATAGCCGGCGCTCCACTCCCTGTCTCTATTCGGGACGGCTGCTGAGGCAAGCCCTCCCGATGTTGCCGATTAAATCTCAGGCCATGGTCGCCTCGACGTCCTCGACCTGAACCTGCCGCTTGCTGCTGTAGCTGTCCTCGTCCTCGGATGCGGCGGCAGCTGCCACCTGGACCTCTTCGACTTCGCGCTCCGCGGTCTTGCGGATGGAAGCGAGCACGACCGGCTCCAGCACTTCCTCGGCGGCTTCTTCCTCAGACGTCCGGTAGATGTCGGCGCCCAAGGCGGCGAGCTTGCCCGCGATGTCCACATAGCCGCGGTCGACATGATGCAATCCGCCGACCTCGGTCTCTCCGTCGGCTACGAGGCCGGCACAGATCAGCGCAGCTCCGGCACGAAGGTCCGTCGCCGTCACTTTGGCGCCCGACAGCGGCACTCCGCCAGTGATGATGGCCGTACGGCCATCCACTTTGATGCTGGCGTTCATCTTGCGGAATTCCTCCACATGCATGAAGCGGTTCTCGAACACCGTCTCGGTCACGACAGAAGTTCCTTCCGTGACAAGCAGCAGAGCCATCATCTGGGACTGCACGTCGGTCGGGAAGCCCGGGTGAGGCAGCGTCTTGATGTCGGCGCCCTTCAGCGGACGATCCGCACGGACGCGGATGCCGTTGTCCTCTTCGATGATTTGGACGCCCATCTCCTGCAGCTTGGCTATTACGGGTCCGAGGTGGTCGCCGATGGCGCCTTCCACGAATACATTGCCTCCGGTAATCGCGCCGGCGATCAGGAACGTGCCAGCTTCGATGCGATCGGGAATGACCGTATGCTGGGCGCCGGTCAGCTTCTCGACGCCTTCGATCCGGATGACTCCCGTACCGGCTCCGCGGATGCGGGCGCCCATGGCGTTGAGATAATTCGCGAGATCGACGATCTCGGGCTCTTTGGCCGCGTTCTCAAGGGTAGTCGTTCCTTCGGCGAGCGCCGCGGCCGCGATGATGTTCTCCGTCGCGCCTACGCTGGCGACGTCCAGATAGATCTTCGCGCCTTTGAGCCGGCCTGGGGCAACGGCTTCGATGAAGCCTTGGCCCATCGTGATCTCGGCGCCCATCGCCTCGAATCCCTTGAGATGCTGCTCGATCGGGCGGGTGCCGATGGCGCAGCCTCCTGGAAGGGAAATGCGTACACGGCCCAGTCGGGCAAGCAGCGGACCCATGACTTGGATCGATGCCCGCATCTTGCTGACCCATTCGTAAGGAGCTTCGTAGGATGTCAGGTTCTCCGCCGAGATCGTCATGGTTTCGCCGGAGAGGTCCAGCTTGGCTCCGAGCGTCTCCAGCAGTTGGCGAATGATAAGGACGTCATCTAGGAGGGGAACGTCGTTAATGACGCTTTCTCCTTCCGTTGCGAGTAGCGAAGCGGCCAGAATGGGAAGAACGGCGTTTTTCGCCCCGTGCACACGCACGGTTCCTTCCAGTCTGCGGCCTCCGCGAACGACAATTTTACTCATAATTCCGTTCCCTCCGGACGCTGCAATTTCATTTGCGCATATCATGTATTTGGTAAGGATCATATCTGACGGCAACGAGTGTCTGGCATGGATGGCTTGAAAAGTGTGAAAGGTCAAAAAAGGTGAATAAGGCAGGAATAAGCCAGATTACCACAGACCATATTAACACTCGTCTACAGAAATCGACAAGCGTTATTTTTATCCCGATTATTCGTCAAAATAAAGGGACTTTAGCCCGGGTCTCTTCCCTCGTGCATGATCGCTCATAGGATATCATTCGCAGCATGTCTCCGGATTGGTTCCGTCTTATGCGTTATTGTCTGCAAATGTCCGATTCGTTATTCGACTGGATGGCTTAGAGCAGCTTCAGCATGGATGTCCAGGACCAGTAATCCAGGATGAAGCGGGCGAACGAGTGCCCGACCACAACGGCGAGAACCGCAATAAGAACGCGCGCTCTCGGGCTTCTCGGCTGCTTGAACCAAGTATCAAGCTTGAGCTCCTGCAGCAGGTACCATGCAAGCAAGATGCTCCCGATCGTCACGACAATGGAGAACAGCCCGTTCCATCCAAGCGATGACCATACTTGATTACTGTTCATTAATAACCCCCTTTCTTTGCCCGTAAACGACAATAAATTCTTCGGCGCGATTCTATCGGCATTGCAATGTATCTTTCGCCATTTTTCGCCTTCATGCGACGGAAGCGGACCTAATCGATCGTTCGGGAAAGGAATTCGGTGGAAATGCATCTCCTTTATCCATCGGAAACGGAGCGCTCCATTAAAAGTCCCTTGCTCTTCCGTCTATGTATTCGCGGCTTTCCTCTTTTGCCGCCGTAAGCGGCATGTTCAGCCGCCGCGCGTCACCTTGAGCGTATAGTAGCCCGTTGCCGGCGCTGCCGCGTCTTCCCCCGCATCCCAAACCTTGATTTCGTAGGTGCCCGGGATGACTGGAATGAGCGGACTTGTTTCCGCTACGCCTTCCCCGTTGCTGTCCACAGCCAGAGCTTCTCCTCCGGCCCTGCGGTAGGCGAAGGCCGGATCCATCCGCATCGTGCCTGCTTCCACCTGCAGCCTCATCGTGCCTTTCTTGGCTACCCGGATTGAATACCAGTCCACATCCGCCGCTTGATGGAAGGTTCCTTGAAACTCGAGGGAACGGTCTGCCAAAGGATAGGCTTTGCTTGCCGCATCATTGCTCTCTCCCTTGTCGGGCAGCATGCGCAGTCGCGTCGAGAGCAAATAGGGCACCTGCTTCGCACCGCTTCCTGGCTTGAGTCGCAGCATCAGCCGGTTCGTTCCTTTTCTGACGTGCCATTCAAGCCTATGGTTGCGGAGCTTCAGCGGCATTTTCTTGACGCTCCCCGCTTCCTCCAGCTCGATCCGGACGGCGGCCGCACTGGCGCCGGGAGATGTGAGCTGGGTATAGTCCAGGCTGACGATGCCGTCGTACGGGCATTCCAGACGGTACCAATCCTGATCCCCGGATCCAGAAAGCTGTCCCGACAGCTGCTTGCCCAGAGGAAGCACCGCGGCTGCCTTGGCCGAGTCGTCCGGCTCATGGGGATCATCCTTATAGCGCCCAGCAAGAGCGGAATCGATTCTCAGAAGGCCGTAACCGGCTCCATAGTCGAATCCCTTTCCTCCCTCGTCTTTGGCCGTCTGCCGCAGCATGGAACGAATCTGATAAGGCTTGAGCGACGGATATTTCGCCCATAGCAGCGCTGCTGCTGCGGCCGCCTGGGGAGCAGCCATGGAGGTGCCCTCCACGTAATGGTATCCGCCGCCCGCAGCCGTCGTATACACCTTCCACGGAGCAGCGATGTCCAGCTCCGGCCCCTGGTTGGAGCGCGGGTCCGGAAGCCCGTCGGGACCGACTCCTCCTACGGCCAGCACAGTCGGGTAGGCAGCCGGATACTTCACGGCGGCGCGGCTGCCGAAGCGGCGGCCGTCATTGCCTGCGGCTGCAACAAGAAGCACGCCCTTCTGTTCGGCCAGGGCGGCGATATCCCTCATGTATGGCGATGAATGGTATAGACCTACGGACAATACGACGATGCGGGCTCCTTCCGAGATCGCCTTGCGGATGCCTTCGCCAAGCTGGCGTTCGTCGCCATAGCCGTTATGGTCGAGAGCCTTGATCGGAAGAATGCGGGCTTTCCAGATGACTCCCGCCACTCCCTTGCCGTTGTTGCCCGCTGCCGCAACGACGCCCGCGACGCTCGTGCCGTGGCCGTTGTCGTCCCGCGGAGGCTCATCCGGCCTCAGCAGATTGATGCCCGGAAGCAGATTGGGCTGAAGATCGGGATGATCCAGATCAACGCCTGTGTCTACGACCGCGATCGTAATGGATGTCTGCTCCGTAACCAGCTTCCAGGCCTTGTTGGCTCCGATCTGATTGAGGAAAGCTTGCTTCGCCAAGCCAGGATCGTTCGCCTTGGGAGCTCCCGGCCCTTCTTGCTGGATCCGGGCCTCGCCGTCCAGCTTCGCCGCCATGCCGCTCGCACTGCCGGGCGGAAGGGACGGGGCTGCTGCCAGGGTGACGGCCGCAAGAAGAGCCGCGGCATGGCCGCATCTGAGCGCGCGGCTATGGGCGGCGTGAGCTTGAATCCTTGCTTTCATAAGTCTCAAATCCTTTGCTCGTATCTATCCTATGACGCCCGCGCGCATCTATCCCTGCTTTTCTGCAGTTGATTGAGGGGGCAGCGCGAAGCGCATGATGTGCAGAAGGAATTAACTCGCTTATCCATTCTATCAACAATTCGGGCCGGAAGGCGTTATTCCTGTATCGTTCACAAAATGGATACAACAACAGGCCCTCCGGAAATCCGAAGGGCCTACTTGCACATGCTCGCATTCCGTACGGCGCGGCGGCTACGCCAAAAACTTCTCCAGCATCCAGCGGTGCTGGTCCAGCTGCTCCACCATGCCGGTCAGAATATCGCCCGTCGCCGCATCGTCTTCTTCTTCGGCCGTTTCGGCAGCTACCTTCATGTCCTCGGCAAGGGTATTGAAGTCGTCGATCAGATTCCGCACCATCGTTTCGGCATCTTCTTTTTCCGTCGCCTCCTTAATCGAAGACAAATCCAGCATGCCCTTCATTGTGGATACCGGCTTGCCGCCGATTCCGATCAGGCGCTCCGCCGCTTCGTCGAACATGAGCGTGACCGCATTATAGAACTCCTCGAACTTGACGTGGAGAGTATAGAAATTAGGGCCGGCCACATTCCAGTGGAAGGAATGGAGCTTCATGTACAGCACGCCCATCGAAGCTACTTGACGGTTCAGCGCATCCTGCGTCTTCGTATTCTTTGCCGCTTTGCCGCGGCTGGCGGTTTGAGTTGCCATTTTTACATTCCCCTTCCAAATTTCATTTCCTTAAAATCAGGCTTCATGTCTTCTCATTACCCGATCCGGGCCGGGACAAACAGGCCCGCCTGAAATCAGCTTGCGCAGCATGCCTGTTCCTTATCCGCCTTTTGAGCCAGGAGCATGTCATCCGCACACGTCCGTCCAAGCCTGCAGGCATAAGGTAGGGGGAGAGGTGATCAAGCAGTATGCCAACAATAAAAAAGTACGTCAAAACCTATAATTCCCGTACCCTTTGGGGAAAACTTCGAGTGTGCCGGATGCTGCGCAAAGATCCGGCTACGGCGCACTTTGTTCCCCGGACGGCCGCCTTTTCCCGCAAGCAGCTGAAAAAAATGGCTTCGCGCTATGAAATTCTGTATATCAAGCCGAATATAGGCTCTCTGGGCATCGGAATCCATAAGCTCCGCCGCAAACGGGGAGGGTATAAGCTCACCTCGGTGATTTCCCGCAAGCAGATTTCCCGCTTGTTCAGGAATCTCGACCAAGTGTACGAACATATCCGGAAAACCCGAAAATCCGGAAAGCTGATCATCCAGCGCGGCATTCAGCTCGATCAAGTCGGCGGTAAGCCCTACGATATCCGCGCCATGGTGCAGCGCAAGCCCAAAGGACCCTGGACCTGCACGGCTCTGATAGCCAAAGTGGCCTTGCCCCATCGCATCGTGACCAACGCCCATCAGGGTGCCAAGCTTCACTCGCTGTCCAGACTCTGGGAAATGCAAGGAATGGGAGCCGCCCGTGCCCGCGCCAAAAACGAGTTCATCGAGGAGTCGGCACTGACGATATCCAAGTCGCTGTCCCGCCGTTACGGCGGCATGCGCGAGATGGGAATCGATTTCGCGATCGATCGGCGCAAAAGGCTGTGGGTGCTGGAGGTCAATACGAACCATCCCCAGTACGGGGCTTTCAAAAAGATCGACCGAGCCGTCTACAACCGGATGAAAAGCTTCGCCCGCAGCTATGGACGCAAGGACGACTGAGTGCGCCAGTCCGCTATCCGCGTGCCCGCGCCTGCCCTGACGGTCGTTCGGCTGCTTCATTTCAAGGCATTTGCTGTAAATAAAGAACAGAAGAGCCTCTACGAATAAACCGCAATCAGGCGGCTTGTTGTCAGACTCGGCGATCTGCGGCGCGTCATGCAGCCGATCGCAGGATGTCCCAGCCGTACATTTCACCAGAAAGGTGGAGATGGTCCATGTCGGATGCCATGAATGTCAGCCGGCTGCTGGAGCTGCTGGAAGCCCGCAAGGGCGAGGATGTCGATATCGTCAAGCAGGAAGACGGAGATTGGGATAAGGTCCGCATGACGTTCAGCGGAGCGGAGCTGCTGCATAATCCTTCTCCGGATGATTATGTGTCGGGAACCATCCTGCTGCTGCACGGTTCCGCCAGCATCGTCACCGACAAGGGCCGCGAGCCCGTGCCGGGCGACTCCTATGAAATTCCACTCCAAGCGGATGATTCCCTCATTGAACAGGACGGAGAAATCCGGGTGCAGACGAAGCGGGCTACCTATTCCATCCAGCCGTCCGTTTCGGCCGACTGAACCACAAAAAGCTTTGGGCTGCTGGCGGCCCAAAGCTTTTTGCCTATTCAAAGGGCTGTGCCCGCTTTGCCTTCCATTCCCGCTGCCCGCCCGGCTTGTCTTCTCAGGCACGGCATATTGAGAGATCGACAGACACGGCGAGTGAGCCCGCAGCGACAAGCACCCCGTCTACGCCGACCAGCTTGGCCAGCAGGCTGCTATTCGAATCTAAGGTTCGTTTCATGCAAAATCGAACTTTCCATTCAGCGGCCCCGCCGGCTGAACAAGCTTCGCAGCAATCCTCGGGGCCTTCCGCCCGAAGCCTCCGCCGCCTGCAGCTGCTCCGCCCCAAGCAGGTCGTCTCCTGCGAGCAGGCAGGCAGCATTTTGCATGAAATAAGCTTTCCAGTCTTCCCCGAGCCGTTCGGCGATGGCGGCATAGGCCGCCGCCAAGCGAAATCCGCGGCGCTCCGCATGATGCGCATCCGAGGAGACGAGGTGGATGAGACCGGAACGCATCATTGACCAGGAAGCTTTCTCGATCGATCTTCCGTACAGTCCCAGCAGCGAATGCGTCGTCACTTGTCCCCAAGCCCCCAGCGAGATGAGCTCTTCCAGAAGAGCAGGCTCGCGCATGGCCTGCTCATTGCGTTCGGGATGGGCAATGACAGGCCGCACCCCTTGAAGCGTCAGCTCATAGACCAATTCGGCCATTCCGGAAGGAATTTCCGCGGTCGGCATTTCAAGCAGCATATAGGGGGTATCCGCAAGCGTCAGCAGCTCCCGCTTCTCCCAATTGTCGAGCAGCTCCGCATGGACACGGATCTCTTGGCCCGGATGCAAAGCAATCGGAATGCCATGCTGCTGCAGCAGCTCTCCGGTCCGCCGCGTCAGCTCTCGCACGTCGGCTGCCGTATTCCAATAAGCTCCGTTGGCGTGATGAGGGGTAGCGACGATATCGGTGATGCCTTCAAGCTGCGCAGCTCTCGCCAAGGCGAGCACTTGCTCCTCGTTCCTGGCCCCATCGTCGATGCCGGGAAGGATGTGGGTATGGATATCAATCATTCCTTGAGCACTCTCCCCGCTGTCATGATGTAAAGAATGTAAGCTGTTCGTGATATAGGCAATTGGTGCTCGGTGCATGGAATAAAGCTGCTGCTTATGTCATTATCATACTTGATTACAGAGACGATCGTCATCCACCCTGGGCTTCATTGTCATCCGACTTTCGGTCATACATCACTTGCGGCAATCCTCAATTCTCTTGTTATCTCAATTGGCATCATTCTTAAGAAGGCTGAATATCCCGGTCCACATACCGGTCCACATACCGGTCAGGATGAACAATCTAGCCATGAACGGAGTCGGATTCCATTTAAGTCCCGCTATACTCCATTTCAGCCAAGCAAAAAAGCCCCTCCCCGTTATCGCTAGATAACGGGGAGGGGCTTCTGATGACGGGATCAACCTCTGGTGTTCAGACGGTTGAGCGCACGTTGAAGCGCAAGCTCCGCACGATGATGATCGATGGTTTCCTTGTTGCGGTTGCGAATGCGCTCTTCAGCGCGCTTCTTGGCCAGCTCTGCACGGTCCACATCGATTTCGCCCGGAAGCTCGGCGCTTTCGGCCAGAATGACGACTTTCTCGTGACGAACTTCGGCAAAGCCTCCGCTCACCGCGATGTTTTCATAATTGCTGCCGATTTTCGCCGTAACGGCGGATATCTTCAGAGGCGTAACCGTAGGAACGTGATTAGGCAGGATGCCCATCTCGCCCTCTACTCCGCGGATGATGACCATGTTCACATCTTTGGAATATACGGTACGCTCCGGCGTAACGATTTCAAGCAGTAAGGTGCTCATACGATAACCTCCATCCGCCGAGGATTAAACCTCTTGAGCGAGCTTCTTCGCTTTGGCAACGGCGTCTTCAATCGTTCCGACGTTATGGAATGCTGGTTCCGGAAGATCATCATGCTTGCCTTCAAGAATTTCCTTGAAGCCCCGAACCGTATCCTTGATCCGTACGGACAGGCCAGGCATGCCGTTGAACGCTGCTGCAACGTGAAGCGGCTGCGACAGGAACAGCTGGACGCGGCGTGCGCGAAGCACGACGAGCTTGTCTTCCTCGGACAGTTCGTCCATGCCGAGGATGGCGATGATATCGAGCAGCTCTTTGTAGCGCTGAAGAAGCTTCTTCACGCTTTGAGCCACTTGATAGTGCTCTTCGCCGACGATTTCCGGAGTCAGGACGCGCGAGGACGATGCCAGCGGGTCGACAGCCGGGAAAATACCCATAGCGGCGATGTTACGCTCCAGGTTGGTCGTGGAGTCCAAGTGGGCAAACGCCGTGGCAGGAGCCGGGTCGGTGTAGTCATCGGCAGGAACGTAGATCGCCTGGATCGACGTAACCGAGCCGTTCTTGGTGGAAGTGATGCGCTCTTGCAGCTGGCCCATCTCGGTTGCCAGCGTCGGCTGGTAACCTACCGCGGACGGCATGCGGCCGAGCAGCGCGGATACTTCGGAGCCCGCCTGCGTGAAGCGGAAGATGTTGTCGACAAACAGAAGCACGTCGCGGTTTTCTTGATCGCGGAAGTATTCCGCCATCGTCAGACCGGTCAGGGCTACGCGAAGGCGCGCGCCTGGAGGCTCGTTCATCTGGCCGAATACCATGGCCGTTTTCTCGATAACGCCGGATTCGCTCATCTCGTGGTAAAGGTCGTTGCCTTCACGAGTACGCTCGCCTACGCCGGCGAATACGGAAATACCGCCGTGCTCGGAAGCGATGTTGTGGATAAGCTCCTGCATCGTTACCGTTTTGCCTACGCCGGCGCCGCCGAACAGGCCGACTTTGCCGCCCTTGGCGTACGGAGCCATCAGGTCGATGACCTTGATGCCGGTTTCCAGAACTTCCTGCTGCGTGGACAGATCCTCGAATACCGGAGCTTGACGGTGGATCGGCAGCGTGATGCTGCGGTCTACGTCTCCGTTGTTGTCGATCGGATCGCCGACAACGCTGAATACGCGGCCGAGCGTAGCCGGTCCGACCGGCACGGTGATTGGCGCGCCGGTATCAACAGCAGCCGTACCGCGCACGAGGCCGTCCGTGGAGGACATCGCGACGCAGCGAACTGTGTTGTTTCCGAGGTGGGTGGCCACTTCGAGAGTCAGCTTCACGTCTTTTTCGGAAGAGTTCTGGGCCTTTTGTTCAATCTTAATTGCGTTCAGGATTTCTGGCAGATGGCCGTTGTCGAATTCAACGTCGACAACCGGTCCCAGTACCTGGACAACGCGACCGTTGCTCATGGGGGTCCCTCCTGTAGTAAAGATAGTTGCACGTGCATCTATGAAGCAGGCCGCAGCCTGCTCTTCTGCTTGTGATTATTGCTGGGCGCTTGCTCCGCCGACGATCTCCGCGATTTCTTGGGTGATCGCGGCCTGACGCGCGCGGTTGTAAGAGAGCGTAAGCTCGCCGATGAGCTTTGTCGCATTCTTCGTAGCATTGCCCATTGCCGTCATCCGGGCGCCGAATTCGCTCGCCTTGCCTTCGAGAATCGCGCTGTACACGACCGTCTCGGCATACTTGGGCAGCAGGACGCTGAGCACGGATTCCGCATCCGGCTCGTACTCGTACTGCGCCGCAGAACCGGTGAACTCATCGGAGCTCAGCGGCAGCAGCTTCTTCATCGTCGGAATCTGGGAAATGGCATTGATGAAGCGGTTGTAGACGATATAGACCTCGTCATAACGGCCTTCCTCGAAGCCTTGAACGGCTTTGTAGGCAACCGGCTTGATATCGCCGTATTTCGGGGAGTCGGAGATTCCCGTCACTTCCTCGGCGATGTTCATGCTGCGGCGCGTCAAGTAGGCGCTGCCCTTGCGGCCGACAACGAGGATTTCGTACTCGTCCTTGGACCGGTGCTTCTCGGCGATCGTATTGGTCAGCTTGCGCAGTACGTTGATGTTGTAACCGCCAGCGAGTCCGCGGTCCGACGTCACGATCAGGTAAGCTGTGCGCTTCACCTCGCGCGACTGCAGCATAGGATGACGAATGCTGCCTGCACCGGCGGCGATGCTGGAGACGACTTCGCGGATCTTGTCCGTGTAAGGACGGGCCGACAATGCCGCCTCCTGCGCGCGGCGAAGCTTCGCCGCAGCGACCATTTCCATCGCTTTGGTGATCTGCTTCATATTCTGCTTGCTCTTGAGCGAGCGCTTGATCTCCCGCATGCCTTTTGCCATTAGTACTCACCACCTTACTTATCGGCCCCATGCCCATAATCAGGCACGGGGACCGGCATCATCGTTCCTTGCTATTAAACCGAACGGGAGAAGCCTTTCTTGAAGTCCTGGATGGCAGCTACAAGAGCTTTCTCGTTGTCGGAGGAGAGGTCTTTGGTATCACGGATGGAAGTCAGAATCTCCGGCTTGTTGGCATCCACGAAGCTCAGCAGCTCGCCCTCGAAGCGACTGACGTCCTGAACCGGGATATCATCCACATGGCCGCGCGTTACCGCGAACAGGGAGACCACCTGGCGCTCCAGAGGCATAGGCTGGTTGATGCCTTGCTTCAGGATTTCCAGCGTGCGCTCGCCGCGGTCAAGGCGGGACTTGGTTACTTTGTCCAGATCGGAGCCGAATTGGGCGAATGCCGCCAGCTCGCGGTACTGGGCAAGGTCAAGCTTCAGCGTGCCGGCTACCTTTTTCATCGCCTTCGTTTGAGCGGAGGAGCCTACGCGGGATACGGAGTTGCCGACGTTGACAGCCGGACGCTGGCCGGAGTAGAACAGGTCGGCCTCCAGGAAGATCTGTCCGTCCGTGATGGAGATGACGTTCGTCGGGATGTAAGCGGAGATATCCCCGGCTTGCGTCTCGATGAACGGAAGCGCCGTAAGGGATCCGCCGCCGAGCTCGTCGTTCAGCTTGGCCGCGCGCTCCAGCAGACGGGAGTGCAGGTAGAAGACGTCGCCCGGATATGCTTCCCGGCCCGGTGGGCGGCGAAGCAGCAGGGACAGCTCGCGGTAAGCGGCGGCTTGCTTGGACAGGTCATCGTAGATGACGAGAACATGCTTGCCGTTGTACATGAAGTACTCGCCCATGGAGCAGCCTGTGTAAGGAGCGATGTAAAGCAGCGGGGACGGCTCGGAAGCGCTCGCCGTTACGACGATCGTGTAATCCAGCGCGCCTTGGCGGCGGAGGGATTCGACAACCGTACGAACCGTGGATTGCTTTTGACCGATAGCGACGTAGATGCAAACCACGCCGTTGCCCTTTTGGTTGACGATCGTGTCGATCGCGATTTGCGTTTTACCCGTTTGGCGGTCGCCGATAATGAGCTCGCGCTGGCCGCGGCCGATCGGAATCATGGCGTCGATCGCCTTGATGCCCGTCTGCATGGGCTCGAATACGGATTTACGGGCCATGACGCCCGGTGCCGGCGATTCGATTGGACGGCTAGCCGTCGTCGCGATCGGACCGTTGCCGTCAAGCGGCTGGCCCAGAGCGTTGACAACGCGGCCCAGAAGGGCGTCGCCCACAGGCACTTCCATGATGCGGCCCGTGCGCTTCACTTGGTCGCCTTCACGGATATCCGTGTAAGGTCCAAGGATAACGACACCGACATTGCTCTCCTCAAGGTTGAGCGCCATGCCTACAACGCCGTTGGAGAACTCGAGCAGCTCGCCGGCCATAGCGTTCTCAAGGCCGTGCACGCGAGCGATGCCGTCGCCGACTTGGATAACCGTTCCGACCTCGTCGACTTGGATCTCGGATTTATATTGTTCAATCTGCTGCTTAATCAGCGTGCTGATTTCATCAGGTCTGATGCTCAACTTCTTCACCCCTGTCTACAGTGCTTGGGAATTGATTTGCTTGCTCAGGCGATCCAGCTTGGTGGAGAGGGATCCGTCATAGATCTTGTCTCCGATGCGGACCTTGATGCCGCCCAGAAGGGAAGGCTCGACGACCTGTTCGCCGATGATGCGCCGCCCCGAGATGACTCCGAATTGCTGGAGCACCTTTGCGAGCTCGGCTTCGCTGAGCGCGACCGCCGTATAAACGGTCGCGCGCGATTCGCCGGAGGCTTCGTCGGCAATTCGGCCATAGGCTTCACTGACGCTGCCGACCGCCGACTGGCGGCCGCGTTCGATCAGGAGCGTGACCGTATTCAGAACAATAGAGGACACGCGGTCCCCGATTGCTTTTTTGATGATGTCCAGCTTGACCGACGGCTCAATTCCAGGCGTCGACAGGAAACGGGATACGTCTCCGTCGGATGCCAAGGCTCCGGCAATCAGCTCAAGCTGCTGGCGCACTTCCGCCACCAGGTTTTGCGTGCTCGCAACATCGTACAGCGCCTGCGCGTAACGTTTTGCGATTACCGTGTCGCGGCTCATTTGCTTCCTACCTCTTTGAGGTAGTTGTCAACAATTTGCTCCTGCGATTTCTCGTCGATTTGCTTCTCGACGATCTTGGATGCAATCGCGACGGACATGCTGCCGACTTCGCTGCGCAGGGAAGCGATGGCTTTGTTCTTCTCGCTCTCGATGTCGCGGACGGCATCGTCTTTGAGGCGGGATGCTTCGGAACGGGCCGTGTCGATGATGCTGTCGGCCTGCTTCGTGCTCGTGATCCGAGCCTTTTCGATGATATCGTTTGCTTCTTGGCGCGCTTGCGCCAGAGCTTGCTTCTGGGCTTCCATTTCGGCGGAAGCTTCCTTGCGGCTGTTCTCGGCCGCATTCATCTGCTCAAGTACCATTTGGCGGCGCTGTTCCATGATTCCGAACAGGGGACCGAACGCATACTTGTTCAGCAGCCAGTACAGAATGAGGAACGCGACGATCGCGTACACAAAAGACTCCCAATGCCAGGACATGACCGCTCTCCTTTCACTTGCCATTCACATTCATGCCGTGCAGCCCGCTGCCGGTCAGGCGACGCGGCGCTGCTGCTCGGACAATCGGAATGCCGACTAAGCTTCAAGCTTTAGGGCAAACCCCGATTTTTATGACGATGGCGTGGAGGGCAATGGCCTTCCCCGCCATGTCGAGTTCAGCAGATTCTGCTGCTATTATTTGAAGAAAGCGAGGAAGCCGATAACAACGCCGATGATCGGCACGACTTCGACGATACCTACGCCGATGAACATCGTCGTTTGAAGCTTGCTTGCCGCTTCCGGCTGGCGGGAGATGCCTTCTACTGTTTTGCTGACGATAAGACCGTTACCTACGCCCGCGCCTACTGCGCCGAGACCAACTGCGATTGCTGCTGCCAATACTTCCATTGTTTAAAATCCTCCTCTAAATTGGGTGAGTGTGGGTTATTTCAACACCGACCGAAGCCGTACGCGACGTCCTCGGAATCAGTACGAACTGCTGTGGATCAGTGCGCGCCGTCTTCGTCGTGAATGGCGGCTTGCGAGATGTACACCATGGTGAGGATCGTGAACAGGAACGCCTGGATGGCGCCTACGAAAATACTGAAGCCCTGCCAGATAATCATGAACGGCGTACCGATGACGCCAAGCATGAGGATGGTGGCGATCAGCACCTCGCCCGCGAAGATGTTCGCGAACAAACGGAGAGCCAGCGTGACCGGCTTCGCGATCGTCTCGATGATGTTCAGCGGGAAGAAAATCGGATAAGGCTTGAAGTAATGCTGGAAATAATGCTTGGCGTTCATCTTCATGCCGAGGAAATGGACGAGCAGGAAAACGATCAGCGCCAGTCCGGAAGTAACGGATAGGTCTGCTGTCGGAGATTTCCACCACGCCAGCTCCGCATGGCCGTCATGCTTGGCGAGCGTTTCGGCGGCAACCCCCCAGCCCGGATGGTGGATTTCGGTCACGATGCCGAACGGAAGACCGAGCAGGTTGGAGACGAAGATGAAAAGAATCAACGTCAAGCCAAGACCAAGAAACGGACGAACCCGGCTCAGCGGCATCGTGCTTGCAATGGTCGAGTGAACGAAGTCAACCGCCCATTCCATGAAGTTCTGCGCCTTGGAAGGATTGGCAATCGACAGTTTTCGCGTCAGCAGCTTGACCAGGACGAACGTCGCGATGACCGATACCGTAATCGCGATAAACGCTGAAACGTCGATGTTAAGTCCATTCCAATGGTAAATCGGAAATTCATGCATACCTTAAATTTCACCCCTTTCCACGGCGTAGCCGGAGATTGACAAAGAAAGCGCATACCAGTATAACAAAAGGCACCGCAAAACATGAGGCCAAGGCGGAGGGAAGATTGAAATAGTCCGGCTTGCGGTGTGCGATCATGACGACGAGCAGCACCATCGCGATTCTGCCGGCCATTCCGGTGCCTGCCCTTTTGGGAGCCTCCCCGGAAGCCATGACCCCGATCCACTGGACCCGCCTGCGCAGAAGAAAGGCGTTGAACGATCCTGCCGCCATGCCAAGCAGGCAGCCTGCGGCAACCGTGCGCCAGTCCGGAAGCAGAACCCAGACGAGCAGCAGCGCGGCTGCAAGCAGCAAGACCGCTGACTTGGTCATCTTGAGCACTTCATTCATTGCTGTCCTCCAGAACCTTTCTGACGATAAAGATGACGGAAACAATTCCTGCCGCCAGCCCGGCGAACACCCCGGCGATGATCCATCCTGGAGTTCCCCCGTAACGGGCAGCGAGCCAATAACCGATGTACGTGCATATGGCGACATCGATGCCAAGCGCGCCTACAAGCGCAAGCGCCTTCAGCGGGTCTTCTCCCTTGCTCTTCCTGGCCATGGTTTGTCCCCTATCAACCCTCATTATTTTATCCAAGCAATCGAAGGTTTGTCAATTTTGATAATAGCAAACTTTCCGTGAACTTGGGCAAAAAAACCTTGAAATGACGGGATTTTTCGCTTTGGCAAACCATACAGTTGAACTGTATGCTGTGTCGTTGTTGGAGTTGACGCTCTTCCCCCGAAAACTATGAACGTTGTGTGAACGGCTCAGGTCTTTCGCCTCTGCCAAAATGATGCAGGATGGCGGCGACGATTCTCTCCGATGCAGCCCCGTCTCCGTAAGGATTGGCCGCCTGGCTCATGCGCTCATACGTTCCCTGGTCGGTAAGCAGCACGCGAGTCCGCTCGTAGACGCGGGTCTCGTCCGTGCCGACCAGCTCCAGCGTTCCGGCCTCGATCCCTTCCGGCCGCTCGGTCGTGTCGCGCAGCACCAGCGTCGGAATGCCGAAGGAAGGAGCTTCCTCCTGCATGCCGCCGGAGTCGGTGAGCAGCAGATACGTATGCGGGAAGAAATTGTGAATCTCGAACACGTCCAGCGGCTCGATCAGCTTGATCCGCGGATGATTGCCCAGAAGCTCCTGCGCCGGCTCGCGCACGGCGGGATTCGGGTGCACGGCGTACACGATGGCGATGTCGTCGAACTCATCGGCGATGCGCTTGACGGCGCGGAAGATGTTGCGATGCGGCTCGCCGAGCGATTCGCGCCGGTGGGCGGTCATCAGAATGAGGCGCTTGCCGGCAGCCCAGTCCAGCATCGGGTGGGTGAATTCCGGATCCACCGTATACTGGAAGACGTCCGTCGCCGTATTGCCCGTCACATAGATCGCGGATTCCGGCTTGCTCTCCCGGCGCAGATTGCCTGCGGACCAGTCCGTCGGCGCGAAGTGCACGTCCGACAGAACGCCGGCCAGCTGGCGGTTCATCTCCTCCGGATACGGGGACATCTTGTTCCAGGTGCGCAGGCCCGCTTCGACATGGCCCACCTGGATCTGCTGCAGGAACGAAGCATAGCTGGCCAGGAACGTCGTCTGCGTGTCTCCGTGCACGAGCACGATATCCGGACGGGCCTCCTTCAGCACGGGCTCGATTCCCTCCAGCACGCGGACGGTCGTCTCCGTCAGCGTCTGGCGGTCCTTCATGACGTTGAGATCATAGTCCGGCTTGATGCGGAAAAGCTCCAGCACCTGGTCCAGAATCTGGCGGTGCTGGGCCGTCACGCAGACGATCGGCTCGATCTGCTCCGAATGCTTCTGCAGCTCCAGCACAAGCGGAGCCATCTTGACCGCCTCCGGCCTCGTGCCGAAGACGGTCATCACTTTCAGTTTCTCCATGCGGTTAATTCTCCCCCTTACTTCGTTCCGAACATCCTGTCGCCGGCGTCGCCCAGGCCCGGAATGATGTAGCCCTTCTCGTTGAGCTTCTCGTCCACGGCCGCGGCGTAAATGTCGATCTCGGGATGCGCTTCCTGAATGGCGCGAATCCCTTCCGGAGAAGCGATCAGCACCATCAGCTTGAGCTGGGTGCAGCCGCGCTTCTTGAGCGCTTCGATGGCGGCGTTGGCCGAGCCGCCGGTCGCCAGCATCGGGTCGACGACGATGAGCAGCCGCTCCGTCGCGTCTGTAGGAAGATTGATGTAATATTCCGTCGGCAGCAGCGTGTCATGGTCGCGTGAGAGGCCGATATGCCCTACCTTGGCGGCCGGAATCAGCTTGAGGATGCCGTCGACCATGCCCAGGCCGGCGCGCAGAATAGGCACGATGCCGAGCATCCTGCCGGACAGTACTTTGGATTCGGCCACGGCGACGGGAGTCTCCACCCGGATCGTGTCCAGGGGCATTTCCCTCGTGATCTCATAGGCCATCAGCGTGGCTACTTCGTCGACAAGCTCGCGGAAGTCTTTGGTCTTGGTGTCTTTGTCCCGAATATACGTCAGCTTGTGCTGGATAAGCGGATGGTCGCATATGACCAGATTGCCCATGGGGGTTGCCCTCCTGAATTTCGCTAAAATTTGCTTTTCTCCGACAGCATCGGAGCATAATCCCAACTATTATAGCATTCCCCAAGAGCGAGCGCATCAAGCATTGTAGAAGGCGAAATATCGCTGCGGAAGCAGATGGCTCCAGGCAGGCCTTGTCCTTGCCTCCTTGCTTCCGTATTTCCTTGGCTGGCCGGCCGGATCCGCCCCCGGTTCCATCGCAGGCATACGGAGAGATAAGCTGTGCCCGGCTCGTCAGAACAAGGCGGCTGAACGGCTGTCCACGCAAAGAACCCCGTCCAGCGGAGAATCGCCGGACGGGGGTTTCTTGCCTATTAATACTTGATATCGGTATAGAGCGGGAAGCGGCCCGTGAGCTCGCGTACGATGGCGCTGGCCTTGGCCAGGACGGCCTCGTCCTTCGGACTGCGGAGGGTCATGTCGATGACGTCGGCGATCGTGCGCATCGCGTCCGCGTCCATGCCGCGCGAAGTCGCGGCCGGCGTTCCGATCCGGATGCCGCTCGTAACGAACGGGCTGGTCGGATCGAACGGGATGGCGTTTTTGTTCACCGTGATGCCGACGGAATCAAGCACATGCTCGGCTTCCTTGCCCGTGATGTTCAGATTGCGGGTGTCGAGCAGCATGAGGTGGTTGTCCGTGCCGCCGGAGACGATGTTCAGGCCTTTGCCCGACAGGGAATCGGCCAACACCTTCGCGTTGTCGATGACGTTTTTGGCGTAGGTTTTGAATTCAGGCTGCAGTGCCTCGCCCAATGCCACGGCTTTGGCCGCGATGATGTGCATCAGAGGGCCGCCCTGCGATCCCGGGAAGACGGCCTTGTCGATGGCAGCCGCCCAGGCTTTGGTCGTGAGGATCAGGCCGCCGCGCGGTCCGCGCAGCGTCTTGTGCGTCGTCGTCGTCACGAAATGCGCGTGCGGCACCGGGCTCGGGTGCAGGCCGGCGGCCACCATGCCGGCGATGTGCGCCATGTCGACGAAGAAGAGCGCGCCGACGTCTTTGGCGATCTGGCCGATCTTCTCGAAGTCGATGATGCGCGGATAAGCGCTCGCTCCGGCTACGATCATGCGCGGGCGATGCTTGAAGGCCGCCTTGCGGAGGTTGTCGTAGTCGATCGTGAACGTGTCTTCCTCGACGCCGTATGCGACGAAGTTATAGTAGAGGCCGGATGCGTTGACCGGGCTGCCGTGCGTCAGATGGCCGCCATGGGCCAGGTTCATGCCGAGAACCGTGTCGCCAGGCTTAAGGGCAGCCAGGTAAACCGCCATGTTGGCCTGAGCGCCGGAATGCGGCTGGACGTTGGCGTGCTCGGCGCCGAACAGCTCCTTCGCGCGGTCGCGCGCGATGTCTTCCACGATGTCGACATGCTCGCAGCCGCCATAGTAGCGCTTGCCCGGATAGCCTTCAGCGTATTTGTTCGTCAGAACGCTGCCCATCGCTTCAAGGACGGCTTCGCTGACGATGTTTTCCGATGCGATCAGCTCGATGTTGTCGCGCTGGCGCTGCAGCTCGAGCCCCATTGCCTTCAATACTTCAGGATCCTGCTTGCGGAGATTTTCCATGTTGGATCAAGTCCTCCCTCATAATGGATGCATCAGTGATTAGAACATCAGTGATTAGAACATCAGTGTTTAGAACATCAGTGTTTAGAACATCAGTGCTTAAGGCAGGCTCGCCTTTCAGTCGCAGCTTCCGGCAGAGCCGGACAAATCATCCCCAGGCGGCAGCTCGTAGACGGCGCGGGAGCCTCCGATCAGCTTCGGCCGGGTGAACGCCATCGTCACACGCGCTTCGCCGATCTGCTTCAGGGAAGGACGCAGAGGCACGGCAACCCGGCGCAAATGCATGCCGATGAGCGTTTCGCCGATATCGATGCCGGCATGAGCCTGCACCGTCTCCACGAGGCAAGCATCCGCCAGGTGACGGTAGGCATAAGCGGCCATCGAGCCGCCGGCGCCAGGGACCGGCACGGCGGCGACTTGCTCCAGTCCGAGCCTCTCGGCAACGGCACGCTCCAGAACGAGCGCCCGGTTCAAATGCTCGCAGCACTGGTACACCGGCGTGAAGCCGATCTCCTTGCGCGCCGCCTCCACGCCGGCAAATATCGCCGCTGCTGCATCCGTGCTGCCCGAGGTGCCGATATGCCTGCCGAGCACCTCGCTCGTGCTGACTCCGAGAACGAGCAGCTGCCCTTCCCGCAGGCGTCCGCCGCCAGTGAGCTCGCGCACAAGCGTTTCGACCCCGGCTGTTATTGCCGCCTCCGGCTTCGATCCATTCGTCATCCCAGCATCCTCCTGTCTCAGCCCCTTTTCCGTCTCCGCTGCAAGCGGCTCCCGGAAGAAAGGACAAGTTCACCGTTTCGGTTCTATTATACCGGACCGAAGGCCTTTTAGACGAGACTACCCAAAATGACAAAGAGAGCAACGCGCGCAAAAAAGATTGCGTGCTTGCTCTCTGCCCAGGCGACCGGCCGTATGTTCCGATGCTCCATCGTGGTTATTCCCACTTCGTCGCCAGTTACACCGGAAACCGTGTTTCTTGCTTTCATCATAGCTTACACGAAAAGGGAAAGTCAATGATGGATAAGCCTTCTGCAAGGCCTCTTTTTCCCAATGAATGCGATCCGAAAAAAGGCGCGCTGCCGCGGCCGATCCCGCTATCCTTCATTCCTTTCGGATGATCCGGATTGGAATTCCGGACGCTCCAGCAAGCTCGACAGCGCCTCGCGGATTTCCTCCGCGCAGCGGGCGTAATCCTCGTAGGAGCCTCCGTACGGATCGGCGATGTCCGGAAGGGGAAGCTGCCGTTCCAGCTCCCGGATCCGCCGTTCCACTGCGTCGTCGGGACGGCGGCCAAGCGACTGGGCGATCATTCTTTCGCTATAGTGCCTGTCCAGTTCTCCGGCCGCTCCATCCTGTCCCGGCGAGGCGTATTCTTTCAAGGTATGGACTTTTCCGGAAGCTCCCGGCCAATACCTCAGAAGCGCTTGCTTATGGGAGGAAGTCATCGTCAGCACGAGATCGGCCCATTCAAGCAGGCTTTCGCTCGCAGGCGTCGATGCGCCTTTATGAGCGATGCCGTTATTTTCCAGCACCTGAAGCGCATGGCGCGATACAGGCAATCCGTCCACGGTCGATACTCCCGCTGAGCGGACTTCAAGCCGCAGCCCCCTCTCAACCGAGAGCTCCCTCAGGAATGCCTCTGCCATCGGGGAACGGCAAGTGTTTCCGGTACAGACAAACAAGATGCGCATGGACTCCCTCTCCTTTTCCCTTGAGCGGCTTCCCCTGCCGCCGGGATATCCCTACAGCAGGAAGAGGATGCCGAAAGTAAGTAAAATCGCCCCGCCAGCCGCTTCCCCGTAGCTCCCCATGCTTCTCCCGATGCGCCGGCCGGCCAGCAGTCCGGCTACCGACATCAGCCCTCCGGCCATTCCGAACAGAAGGATGGTGAGAATCAGGTCGGCCGCGAACATACCCAGCGAAATTCCGACGGAGAAGGAATCGACACTGACGCTCAGAGCGAACAGCAGCATGCCCCCCGCGGTCCTGTGGTCCGTGAAGGACGGCGATTCGCCATCGCCTCTCCAAGCGGCGAGAAGCATATGGCCGCCGAGCAGAATGAGCAGGATTCCCGCCGCGGCCGTCGCCACGTGACCAAGCAGAAAGCTCATGTAATGGCCCGTGTACAAGCCCAGAAGCGGCATGACGACATGGAAAATGCCGATAATCAGACTCAGCTTCAAGATGTCCTGGATCCGGATGCCTCTCATTCCGATGCCGACTCCCAGCGAAAAGGCATCCATCCCGAGAGCTAGCGCCATGATCAATAAAGTGAGCAGCTGTCCTTCATGCAGTCCCGCTTCCAACATTTGCGCAATCTCTCCTTACCTACGCTGGCTTGTTCTATCCAGCTTATGCGGACAAGGAGAGAGAATATGACCTGTCCCGGAGAGCGGGGCGAGGTGACGCGCTGGACCTGGCTCGCAGAGCGGGGCGAGGTCAGATGCGCTGGACCTGGCTCGCAGAGCGGGGCGAGGTGACGCGCTGGACCTGGCTCGCAGAGCGGGGCGAGGTGACGCGCTGGACCTGGCTCGCAGAGCGGAGCGAGGTGACGCGCTGGACCTGGCTCGCAGAGCGGGGCGAGGTCAGATGCGCTGGACCTGGCTTGGTCAGATGCACTGGGCGGGACGAGCAGACGCCAGAGCGAGACGAGCAGACGCGCTGGACCTGGCTCGCTGGGCGGGACGAGCAGACGCGCTGGACCTGGCTCGCAGAGCGGGGCGAGGTGACGCGCTGGACCTGGCTCGCAGAGCGGGACGAGGTCTGACGCATGGACTGCAGCCATACGAGCAGCAGGGATTATTGCCCTTCGCATTTCAGCACATAGCGGGGAACCCACCGTTTTATCGGACATACGTTCCGCTATTTCGCCCGAAAGCCGGTTTCCTTGCAATTATCGGACATACGTTCCGCTATTTGTGCAGAAACCCGCTGTTTTCTATGTCTTTCCTTGAAATAGCGGATCCTATGTCCGTTAAAATTATTTTAACGCACGATTTGTGTGAAATAACGGATCGTATGTCCGATAGCCTATGAAGCATCAGGAAAATAAATCAAGCTGAGGCCAGCCCGCAGATGGAGCTGCCTTTAGCCCGCATCGACCTGCCTGCCGCCGGCGGCCTTGGCCAGCCGGTTAAGCAGAGCAAGACCGATGCCTTCCGACGGGCAGGCTTCGGCCCAAATCCGCTCGGCGCCAAGCTCGTCGAACTCTCGCAGAACGGAATAGAGCGATCGGGCGGCGCTTTCCAGCTTCCCGAGAGAGCCGCAGGCTAGAACAGCATCGGCCCGGTAGGAAGCCTCCGTCTCCTCGTAGGCGAGAATGCCGGTGCGCAGCCCCTGCGCAGACGCCGCATCGGCCTCGGCTTGGATATATGCGCGCACCTCTTCCGGCGAGCCGGATACGAGGGTCATCTCCCCGCGCGGCGCATAGTGGGCGTATTTCATGCCGGGCGAGCGGGGCGCCGTCGGCTGGGAAGCAGCGGTCCCGGAGACCGCCGTCCGGGACGCCGGCCGCCCAAGGGCCGGGATGCCGGCTCCGGCATCGAACTCGACGGCGTACCCCGCCGCCCGCAGCTGCTCCGGCGTTACGCCGCCGGGCCGCAGGATGCGGACCGACCGCTCTCCGATAGCCTCGACAACCGTCGACTCCAGCCCGACTCCGGTCGCTCCGCCGTCCAGCACGCCGCCGATCCGTCCGGCCAGATCCTCCAGCACATGCGAGGCAGCAGTCGGGCTTGGACGGCCCGAGCGGTTCGCGCTCGGCGCCGCGACGGGACAGCCCGCTTCACGGATCAGAGCCAGCGCCAGCGGGTGGTCCGGCATGCGGACCGCGACCGTATCCAGCCCCGCCGTCACGCGCGGCGATACGGCATCCGGAAGCGCCGGGAGCACGAGAGTCAGCGGACCGGGCCAGAAGGACCTCATCAAGCCGCGCTCCGTCTCCGTCAGGCTTGCAGCGAGCCCTTCCAGCTGCCGCTCATCGGCGATATGGACGATCAGCGGATTGTCGGACGGCCTGCCTTTCGCTTGAAACACGCTTTCTACCGCCGCCGTGCTGCGGGCATCCGCGCCGAGGCCGTACACCGTTTCCGTCGGAAAAGCCACCGTTCCGCCGGAACGCAGCAGATCGGCCGCTTCCTGCAATTCTTTTGCCGAAACAGCTCCCGCCGCTCCGCTTCTCCAATAAATCGTGCTTGTCGTCGTCATTCGGTTCCATTCCTTCTCATCCGGGATTGCCGCGGAAGCCCCCGGCGATATAGCTTCAGTATACCTCTCGCGCAGCCGCGTTACCAACCTTCCGATGCCTTCCGTCCATGCAGGCAGGAAATGAAAACACCCCTTGCAAAGACTGCTAACGGCCGCCGGCAGGCAGATCCCATCGTCATTGATAAGGGGTAAACGTAGATATCAAGCCGTTTGGATGGCGCGCCATCCGGCAGTAGAGACGGACTCCGGCTGAACGGACATCGTTGTCCGCCAAAGGCGCCTCTTGCATTCTCGGACGCCGAGTAGCTCCCGCCCAGCCCATCAGGCAAAGAGGCCGCGCAGGAAGGAAAAGAACGACTCAATCAGCTCCCAGATGAAAAATTTGGCTTCTGGGGCTTGCCCTGCCTCTGCAGGAGCATCGGTTTTGGCCGAGGCAGATTTGCCGGCATCGGCCTTCGACAGCCGGTCCGGCTTGCTGTCCTCAACCGCAGCAGCAGCCTCTGCCTTAGGAGACGCGTCGCCGGACGATGAGTCCAGGAAGCACAGCGGAGGGAAAAGGACGCACCACCAGTTCTGGCCTTTTCCTTCGCCAAGGGTGATGAGGAGCGCTTCATAGTCGCCTGCCGGATAAACCTGCTCGCCGTAGACTTTAGTGGGGAAAGCCACTTGGCCGAGCTCGGCTTTGTAGCTGTAGGAGAATCCGCGATCCTGCAGCGTGCGGGCTATGATTCCTTCGATTTCCCCCATGCGGGAATGCAGCGTGGCACGGGCTTCTTCGATCGTCTGAGGCCCTGCGGCCCAGCCGTTCATCGCCTGCACGACGGCATCGCGCACGACGCGCTTCGTAGCCTGGTCGACGGCGGAATCCGAGTTGGCGAGGATGCGCAGCCGGATGGCCTCGCTAGGAATGGAGCTTTGAGCCAGAGCGGCATCGTTGCGGACATTTTCCCAGCTCATCATCAGGAAGGCGACACAGACAATGAGGTACAGGTAGGACAGGCGGAACGGGAACCGGTACGAATGGGCTGATGCCGAATAAGGACGGGAAGCTGCCGACGGATAAGGGCGGGACACCGAAGTATAGGAATGAACGGACATTGCACAAGCTCCTCTCGGGCACCCGTCGGCACCGCCGCTTGCGTTCCGGAACGTCTCTATGCTCCAGTATGTCCGCTCTCTGCTCTTCTATACCTTGCCTGCGAATCTGAATTTCGAAGATTGCGAGATTAAGAGGGCTTGAATCGGGGAAGGCTGGCCTGTAACGAGGAGGCAAGGTGCCGAAGACAGCGTGAGCTGCCCTCCCCTAGCCATTTATAAGCCTCGGTTGCGAAGGCCGTTCTCTGCAACCAAGCATTCTGTCCGGATTGTCATCTCTCCGTGCGGCAGCGCCCTCCTGCATTAGCCGCAAAATCGGCGTCATGATCAGCGCTCGACTCCCGCAGCACCGGACGCAGGGCAGAGCTGCAGCGCGGCAGCTCCGTCCCTGATCGCATGGAAATGGCATCGGCTTCTACATTTCAGAGCCTATCGTCCTGACTGCAACGACATGGCGCTCGATGCCGCCATAATCGGTCACGATCGAGATGTCGTCCCAATGCCCGATTTCCTCAAGCAGCGCAGCGACCTGCCGGGCTTGTCCGATGCCGAGCTCGAAGCCCACGACGGACGGAAGCCGCGTCAAAGATCTGAGCTGCTCAGCCATCGCGCGATACGGATTGAGGCCGTCCTCCCCGCCGTCGAGAGCAAGCCTCGGCTCGAATTCCCTGACTTCCCGCTGCAGCCCCGGCAAGTCGCCGGCCGGAATGTAAGGGGGATTAGACACAAGTACGTCGACTTCGAGTCCCTCCATGCTCCCCCCGCCGGAAGCCAAAAAAGGCTGCAGCAGGTCTCCCTCTATAAACGCGCTCAGCGCAGCTCCGAGACGGAGAGCGTTGCACTCGGCTGTACGCAGCGCATCAGGAGACAGATCGGAGGCATGCACCCGCCATGCTGGGCGCTCCGCGGCCAACGTGACGGCGATCGCGCCGCTGCCCGTGCCGACGTCGAGGACGACAGGCGCGGCAGCGGCAGCCGTCGCTTCCAGGCCTGCAGACCGCAAAGTGGATGCGGCAGGCTTGGCGCTGCCCGGCAATGCCCCGGCCGCGGCAGCCGAACCTGCCGCATGCGGCCACAGCCGGTCCGCCGCCTCCAGCACCGCCTCCACGAGCAGCTCTGTCTCGGGGCGCGGAATCAGCACGGCCGGCGTGACGGCGAACGGCCGGCCGTAGAACCACTGCTCCCCGGCTATATACTGCGCGGGCTCTCCCCGCCCCTTGCGGGTGATGGCTTCCTCCCAAGCCGCCAGCCGCTCCGGCGGGAACGTCTCCCGGCCGTCGCGCAGCAGCTCCGCCCGGTTCAAGCCGAGCAGATGCTGAAGCAAAAGGGAGGCGTTGTCCCCCGCTTCCTCCACGCCGCAGCGGTCCAGATAGGCTTCAGCCAGCTTGCGGGCGGCCTGGATCGAAGTCCCTGCTTCTTGGCGGAAAAGCTCCGCTGCCCGGCCTTGATCGTTATCGCTCATGTTTTCGAGCCTCCTGAAGGGTGATGACCTGCGCATTGATGAAAAAAAGCCCCATCCCGATCGGCGGGCTTGGGGCGTATGTTGGCCATTGTGCATGCTGCGATGCCATGTACACTGCGTTGCGCTGTGTGCCGCGATGCGCTGTGCATGCTGCGATGCACTGTGCACTGCGATACTCTATGCATGCCGCTATGCGCTGCGCTTTGTGCCGCTATGCGCTGTGTGCCGCGATGCACTGTGCATGCTGCGATGCGCTTTGCACTGCAATTCCGATGCTAAAACTGCAATCGCAATCCGCAGCCGAAGCCGTCTCAATCCCGCTTAGGCGAGATTTTCGCGCTCCAGCAGCTCGGCCTGCTCGGCGAGCGAAAGGGAATTGACGATGTCGCCCATGTCGCCGTTCATGACGGAATCGAGGCGATGCAGCGTGAGGCCGATGCGGTGATCGGTCACGCGGCTTTGCGGGAAGTTGTACGTGCGGATCCGCTCGCTGCGGTCGCCCGTGCCGACTTTGCTCTTGCGCTCGCCGGCGATCTTGGCTTCTTCTTCCTGGCGGTGGATATCATAGATGCGGGCGCGCAGAACCTGCAGCGCCTTGGCCTTGTTGTCGTTCTGCGACTTGCCGTCCTGGCAGGTGGCGACGATGCCGGTAGGCACATGCGTCACGCGCACGGCGGACTTGGTCGTGTTGACCGACTGGCCGCCCGCTCCGCTGGAGCAGAACGTGTCGACGCGGATATCCTTGTCGTGGATCTCGATCTCGACTTCCTCGACTTCCGGCATGACGGCCACGGTGGACGTGGACGTATGGATCCGGCCGCCGGATTCCGTCACCGGGATGCGCTGCACGCGGTGCGCGCCGCTCTCGAACTTCAGCTTGCTGAACGCGCCCTTGCCGGTGATCTTGAAGATGACTTCCTTGAAGCCGCCAAGATCGTTCTCGCTCGCATCCATCAGCTCGACGCGCCAGCCTTGGGTCTCCGCGAAGCGGGTGTACATGCGGTACAGATCGGAAGCGAACAGCGCCGCCTCGTCGCCGCCCGCCGCGCCGCGGATCTCCACGATGACGTTCTTGTCGTCATTGGGATCCTTGGGCAGCAAGAGGACGCGAACCTGCTCCTCAAGCCCGGCGAGCCGCTCGCCCAGCTCCTCGAGCTCCATCTTGACCATCTCGCGCATCTCGTCGTCGAGCTTCTCGCCTTGCATCGCTTTGGCGTCCTCGTACTGGGCATGCACTTCTTTATATTCCGTATAAGCGCTGTAAGCGCCTTGAAGATCCGATTGTTCCTTCGACAAATCCCGGAGCCGCTTGGGATCGCTGGCTACATCAGGATCGCACAGCAGCTCGCTCAGTTTTTCGTACCGGTCCGCAAGCGCTTGTAAACGGTCCAACACCTGACTTCACCCCTAGTAATATTCTGTAAAAAAAGTCCTGACATCCATTATACCATATATGAGACTTATTCATAAATGGTTAAGCCGTGGAAAAACGCGCGGCCTGTCCAAATTCCCGGCGCACCGCAAAACGCCCTGCGCGCCGATAATCGGCGGCAGGGCTGGCTGCGCCAAGGGCGTGGCCGGACGAATCGGCTTCCCTCGGTTCTTGAATCCGCGCTAGACGTTGAAGCGGAAATGCATGACGTCGCCGTCCTTGACGACGTACTCCTTGCCTTCGAGGCGCAGCTGGCCGCGCTCGCGGGCGGTGTTCATGGAGCCTGCGGCGACGAGATCGTCATAGGACACGACCTCGGCGCGGATGAAGCCGCGCTCGAAGTCCGTGTGGATGACGCCGGCAGCCTGAGGCGCCTTCATGCCTTTGCGGATCGTCCAGGCGCGGACTTCCTGCACGCCGGCCGTGAAGTACGTGTACAGGCCGAGCAGCTTGTACGCGGACTTGATCAGGCGGTTCAGGCCGGATTCCTCCATGCCGAGCTCCTCCAGGAACATCGCCTTGTCTTCGCCTTCGAGCTCCGCGATCTCGGCTTCGACCTTCGCGCTGATCGGCACGACTTCGGCATTTTCCGCCAAGGCGAACTCGCGCACGATTTTCACATACGGATTGCCTTCGGCATCGGCGACTTCTTCCTCGCTCACGTTGGCCGCATAGAGCACGGGCTTCATCGTCAGCAGGTGAAGGTCTCGGATCAGCGTCTTCTCTTCATCGTTCAGCTCGACGCTGCGCGCCGGCTGGTCGTTGTAGAGAGCTTCCTTGATTCGCTCCAGCACTTCGACTTCCTGGGCGTACTGCTTGTTGCCGCCCTTCATGTTTTTGCGGGAGCGGTCGATGCGGCGGTCGACGGAGTCGATGTCCGCGAGGATAAGCTCCAGGTTGATCGTCTGGATGTCGCCCAGCGGATCGACCTTGCCCGATACATGGGTGATGTTCTCGTCCTGGAAGCAGCGCACGACATGGCAGATGGCGTCCACTTCGCGGATATGGGCGAGGAATTTGTTGCCGAGGCCTTCGCCTTTGCTGGCGCCGGCGACGAGGCCCGCGATGTCCACGAATTCGAATGCGGTCGGCACGGTCTGCTTCGGCACGACGAGCTCGGTCAATTTATCCAGCCGCTCGTCGGGAACTTCCACGACGCCGACGTTAGGGTCGATCGTGCAGAACGGATAGTTGGCGGATTCCGCTCCAGCCTGAGTAATTGCGTTGAAAAGCGTCGATTTGCCCACGTTGGGAAGACCGACTATGCCACATGAGAGCGCCAATGAAAACAACTCCTTCAAAGTCTTGTCCGATAAGAAAGGATATCAAGCGCGCATCCCTTCTTCTCTTCTCTACGCGAACGTTCTCCGCCGCATAAGGCGGGGAAACCGTTAGGCTTGATCTCTAGGAGCCATTATACATGACATCGTGCAATTTAAAAAGAAAAGCCGCGGCTTGGGCGGCCCCTCGGACTTGCAGAAATGGAAGCGAAAGGAGGCGGGCCATGGACGCCCTGCTCAGACCGCGCGGCGGGCGGCCGGCATCAGCGCCAGAATTCCATCCGTACGGAACGTGCGCGGCTGCCGCTTGGCCAGATCGAAAGCCTTCAAATGCTTGCCGCTAAGCCCTTCCACGCGTACGAGCCGGCGGCTCAAGCTGCCCTTCGCGTCCTCGTAAATCATCTCCACTTCACGTCCGATCCACTTCCGGAATTCCATGCCTTGACCCCCTCGATATAGGAACATATATTCTTATTTTATTATAAACGAGAATGTATGTTCTTGTGCAATGAAAATTATTCCCAACCCCCGAGATGGCCGCCGGCTCGGGTAGGAGATGCAAAAAAGCTTCCGGGCAGAAGCGCCGGAAGCCTGAGAATAGGCAGGAATCATGGATAGGGTCCGTCTTGGATAGGGTCCATCATGGATATGATTCATCTTGGATATGATTTATCTTGTACATGATTCATCTTTGATATGATTCATCTTGTGTATGATTCATCTTGTGTATGATTCATCTTGGATATATTCATCTTGGATATGATTCACATGGATATGATCATCTTGGATATGATTCACATGGATATGATCATCTTGGATAGGGTCCATCTTGGATATGATCCATCAAGAATTCCAACAATGAATGGTACGGTTTATTGGATGCCGGACCGCCCTGCGCTTTGAAGGCATCTTCACCGCTCGGCCAGGCCGCGAATCCCGGATCGAACAAAACACCCATTCCTTCCGATCTAAGGCTGCTCGCCTTCCTCCACGCCAAGCGCATCCAGAAGTCCCTGGTCGGCAGGCATGACCTCCGGAGCGGTCAGAGCCTCCTTCGGCACCTGCACGGCCTTCGCCTCGTTCCAGCTGCCGTAATCCAAGGTCAGCTCCTGATGGAGCTTGGAGGGATTGCCTTCATCATATTCAATCGTGACATCCGCATCGGCCTTCAGCCGCTTCAGCAGTCCCGTCTTCTCATCGAATTCAAGCGTATACGCAAGCGAGGCGACCTGGATGGAATCCCGGATCGCAGCATCCATCTCGTCGGTTCCCATCGTGCTGCGAAGCAGATCGCGCACGAGCGCCTCGGCGGCCTCGTCCTTGCCGTCGCCGCTGTAGGCCAGCGTTATGACACCTTCCTTGGAGGAAGCCTTGAAGCTCGCTGCATGCGGCTTGATCTTGTCGAGCTCCTTGGAGGGTGCGATCTGGAAGTCCGACAGCGTCGCCTTGATCTTCGGCACTTCGGAGGCCAGCATCCGGCTCCAGGACGAATTGGAGTGATCGTACATGTAGTAGCCGTCCTTGTTCAGGTACGAGTCGATGGTCGCCTGGTCGCCCATGAAATCATTGACCGTGACTTGCTTCAGGACGAGCGGCTCCAGGAAAATAGAGCCTTTATTGCTCATGGACATGGACGTCGTGTCCCCGTCCGTCACCATCTGCTGCTTGAGCTCCATGTCCAGATCGAAATTCCGGACTTCCGCCAGCGCCTTGCTGCCGCGCTCCAGCATGGAGGCAGGCGAAGGACCCGCGTCATCCTGTCCGGCGGGCGATGGAGACGGCGTTCCGGTCGCCTGAGCGGCTGACGGCGCCGGATCCCCTTGGTCCTGCGGTCCCGCGCAGCCGGCGGCGATGAGCAGGGAGCCGAGCATCAAGCCGGCTATCAGATGCCGCTGCCGCCGCTCCGGGCGGCTGCGGAATGGATTCGAGATTAGATTCATGCTGTCATGCTCCTTTCCGGATGGGCTGTCCGCGGCCCTCTGCCGTATCGGCAGGCCCGTCCCGAACCATACTAACGGCGGGAGGTGAACCGCTCATGGAGAACAAGTCCCATCAAGGTAACTATAAAGGAACGTCGCACAGCCATGCAAAGAACCAAAATATGGAATTCGTCAACGACGTGGTGGAGGATGTCAAATCCGTCACTAATTTTACGGGCAAAAAGAAGAAAACCGACTGAAGCCGGCATCGTCTTCCGACCATCCGCAATCAGCCGCGATTCCAATTGCCGAGCAAGGAAACCCGTCTCAAAGCGAAAAGCCGCCGAAAGGCGGCTTTTCGCTGCATACATAAAGAGAACGAAAGCTCATGCGATGGCAAGACAATGCAATCCCCCTATGCACCCAGAGCAAAATGGCAGGAGAGGACAGGCATCTTAATTGCTGTCATTTGCCAACCGGCGCAGCTGTCAGCACAACGCCCTCCAAGCCGACGGCGATGAAGCGTGTTCCATCCCAGATTACGGAAAATAACCGCTGGAACCGTCTATGGTCGCGCGCTCGTTTTTTTCCATGCTGCCCCATCGATGGATGTATAATAATCGGCTTGCCCTTTGAAGCCGAGCTCAGGATATTTCTCCCCATAGCGACAAGCCATTTTTGATTGATTTATAAATAAGGATATTATCGCCTCTTGCAGAGGTTTCGATGGGCTTCAGCGACCATTGGGTCCCTTCCTTGGATATGGCAGCGACAGGAAACGTGTACGAATAGGAGGCTATCTTGAATTGGGTCATGCCTGCCGCAACGAATTGCTGCCCATCCCAAACGACATCTTGCCAATCGAAATCGGATGGCTTGAGCGGATATTTCCCTATTTCTTTATTTTCGGCGCTCCCGTCACACCCAGGCGTCCTTGCTGTAGCCCCGCTCCTCCCAGTACCCTGTATGGTCGCCTTTGATCAGCTCGATGCGATTGAGCCACTTCACCGATTTGTAGGCGTACATGCGCGGCACGATGAGCCGGACAGGACCGCCGAGATCGCTCGGGATCGGCTTGCCGTCATGAAGGACGGCCACCATGACATCGTCCATGACCGCCTGCTCGAGAGTCAGCGAGTCGGTGTAGACCCCGTCGCCGGAGTAGAACTTCGCCGTCGCCGCCCCCGCTTTCACGCCCGCCTGCTCCAGAAGCAGCTTCAGCGGGATGCCTTCCCACGTATTGCCGTACACCGACCAGCCCGTCACGCAGTGGAAGTCGCTGACCTGGACGGTCCGCTTCAGCTCGACGAACTGCTCCCAGTTCCAGATGAAGCTCTTCTCCACCAGCCCGTCTACCGTGAACGACCAGTCCGCATTCGTGAAGGACGGAATCGGCGTGACCGTGTAGACGCGAAAATTCCCCTTGGCCCCGCCGCCTTGCGGAGGCAGCGATGCCGGCAGCGGCTGCGGAGCGGGGATGAGCCGGTTGGCATCGCGGCTCGCCAGCTCTTCCGAGGTCGCTCCGCCGGCGCTGCCGAGCGCCATCCCCGCCCACTGCAGGAAGGATGGCCCGACCGCCAGCGCGATGCCCGCCCCTACGGCTGTGCGAATGAACGTCCGTCTGGACATGAGCGCTTCCGGAGAGGCGGCCGGATGCAGTCCGTCCTCCTTGCCGGTGCGGACCGTGCGGCGGCCAGCCTGCTTGAGCCATTTCAATCGGGTGATGGAATGGTACAGCACATAGGGCAGGCCGATCCAGGTCAGCAAGTCATGCCAGGTCAGAGCCGGATTCGCCCAGCCGGGACCAAGCTGCCGGTGCAGCCAGAGCACGATTCCCGACAGCAGCCAGCCGCCGAGCAGAGCCAGCACGACGATTACGTTCGCTCTCTGCCACGGCTTGCCTCGCAACTGCTTCCAGTGCTTGGGGGCGAGCAGCGCATAGGCCGCCATCGGCAGCAAGGACGCAAGGCCGAGCACGATATGGATTCCTTTCAGCCAGACGCGGCCTTCTCCAAGCACGCCTCTCCAGTAGCCTCCGAACAGCATGAGCCCCGACACCGCCAGCAGAAAGACGATCCATCCGTTCAGCGAATGGATCCCGGCGAGCTTGCGGCCATAGCCTTTGCGGAGCGTTGCCAGCCAGTTCCCCATTCCTCGGCCTCCTATCGGCAATTGCTTCTCTTCAGGTGCACTTCCGGCATTCTTCGTTGGATGACGCGTCCGCGCCATCGTTGGAATCCTGTTCCTTGATATGGACATCATTCTTCAAGCCAAACGGCCCGCCGCAGGGCGCTTCCGGAAGGAAAACACGCTGGACGGACCGCAGAATGGCCGGGACAAAAAAGCTATGGATTGATAAATACCGTTTTGAGATGAGCAATATAGGTCACTCCGAAGCCAAGCCCTTTGGCCACAGTAGCCAGCGGCACATACGTCTTGGACTCCTTGCCTACCTGCTGCAGGTAGGCCGGAGAATCGACCGGCACGGCGACTCCGTTGACGGTCACGGTCGCGGCGCCGATCTTCACGCCGACCGTCAAGCTGCCGTACTTGATGTTGGCCGTCGACGTTTTGGCATCCCATACGGTTTTCGCGCCTACTGCCTGCACGATATCCTGGATGGCGATGTAGTTGACGCCTTTTTTGAGCACCGGCTTATAGGGAGTGTCGAGCTTCTTGCCGACGGCATAGATGTTCATCGGCGAACCGGCCGCGGGAGCAGCCAGATCGATGCCGGCTCCCCATATCGCCGCCGCAAAGCTGCTGGCGATGACCGCGTACCCTTCCTGGGTCGGATGGAAATCCCGGTCCTTGATCATATGGGTGAGGACGCCTTCGCGCCCGACGAATTCCTTGGCGACATGGGCGACCTTGACGTCCGCGCCCTGGGCGGAGTAGCCCGCCGCGAGCTTGTCCAGATTGGCCGTGAAAGCATCCGTCGCGCCCGTCAGCTTGGCGTACAGCTCCTTGCCTCCGATGACCGGAAGCGGCTGGTACTGATCGGCGATGACGATGGCCGCATCGGGATTGATCTCGTGAAGAGCGTCGATCACAGCCGTCATATTGCCGGTGTATTCGGTCAGAAGGGAGGCGACCTGCGCCGCCAGATCGGCATCCGACAAGGCGGACGCGCTCGTCAGCAGCGCGGAGACATCGTTGCCGCCGATCGTGATGGCGACGAGATCGGCGGACGCAAGCTCCTTGCGGATCGTTGCGGCAGCCGCTCCGAACTCGTTCGTCCTCGGATCAGGAAGGCTCGGTTGTATGGCATCGGCCGTTATCGGCGTCCCCGAACCGATGGCGCTTACAAATGCTTTCAGTCCGGAGCTTTTCAAGCCGGCGATTCCGTAATTGGACAGCGAGGCGCGTCCGTGCAGCAGCGCTTGCTCGTACAGGCGCTCGGCGTAGCCGTAAGGAGGAGAAGCGACCGTGTATTCCACCTTGGGCTCGTACCCGACGGTAATGGAATCTCCCAGGGCAACGATATGATAGTCATCGGGCTGAACCGCTGTCTCTGCGCCATAAGCGGCGCCCGCGCCGCCGCTGAAAAGCAGCAGGAAAGCGAGGGCGAAGGCGAGGCGGCCCTTCAGCGATAGTTGGGGTTTTTTCATGAGAAACGCTCCTCTCTAGTAAATCCCCTCTATTCTACCATTTGGATTTGCCTCTGAATATATGGGAAAAGGATATATTTACCGCCTTGATCCGACAGGCCGGACGGCGTTTCGGCAGCCGGAAAGCAAAAAAGAAACGAAGCCGTCGATCGGCCTCGTTTCTTCGGAAAGCCGCGATCTCCGGAATCGCGGGGTCAGGACTTGATCCTTCTGAACATCATTCCGATGCCTCCGACGAGGAGCAGGATGGCCAGAATGTAGAAGACGAATTTGACCGAGTTGACGACAAGATCGAACAGCCCGGATATGCCGAAAATAAGGCCGGCGATAATGAGGATGACGGCTAGGATGCGCATAAGGAAATTCCTCCTTCGTTCGAATCGTTCTTATAGCTCTATATACCCCGGGCAAAGGCATCCGACGCTCTCGGCAAAGGCTGTTCAATGGACGAACGTGTTCCTCACCCGGAGAGACCGCCTGAAGTAGGGAATCCAGGCCGCGGCCAGGACGGCCGTCCGCAGCAGGGCCGGGAGCGAATTCTGCAGGCCGCTTTCCCTCGTGGAAGGGATGAGCAGGATGAACCCGCATTCCAGCACGACCGCGGCCAAGCAGGCGAGCAGATACATGGCGATCCAGGCGGGGAAGGCCTGCAGCCTCCGATAGAAGCCGGCCAGCATCATCGCCGTGGCCAGGAGCAGCACGGCCAGCTCCGCCAGCTCGTAGACGGCAAGCGGAACCATCAGCGGATGATAGTCGGCCGCCTGGCTGTCGGCGATCGCAGGCCACCCTCCATCCGCGAACAAATAGCGGATCAGCCCGGCAAGCTGCGCCGCGAACACAGCCAGCTGAAGAGCGAGGCCGAGCTGGACGAGCCATAGCCACCCTCCCAGTCCCGACAAGGGAGGCTCCGTCAATGCGCCTCCCGCCTTTCTTGCTCCTTCGTTCGACCGCCCTCGCCGTCCGACATTCAGCCATAGGCTTGTCCTTTGGCTATGGTTCGCCTTGCGCCTGCTTTCCCCCATGCCGCCGCCCCTCTCCGGTACTCGATGTCCTGCTGGACCTTCCCGATCCGCAAGTCCTGACCCGGCCTCACATGATTTGACATTGAAGCTGACATTGCAGTATTCTGGTCCTACAACCGCATAAATACGTCTCATTTCGTATATCCTGGACGATAGGGTTCAGGGTTTCTACCGGAAACCGTAAATTTCTAGCTACGAAAAAAATATGCCCCTCGGCGTATTTTATTCGCGGCTATTTTTAGTTTTGAAGGAGTGGAGATTCCATGCCCCACACAATTTTGATCCGGAACGCCCAGATCGTCACGATGAATGCGAGCGAAGAGATTGTGCACGGAGATATCCGGATCGAGGACGACCGGATCGCCGCGATCGGCCCGGATCTCGACGCCAGCGGCGCCGACCGCGTCATCGACGCTTCCGGCCGCACCGTCATCCCCGGCTTCGTCCAGACCCATATCCATCTGTGCCAGACCTTGTTCCGCGGCAAGGCGGACGATCTGGAGCTGCTGGACTGGCTGCGCAAGCGCATCTGGCCGCTGGAAGCTGCCCATGACGAGGAGTCCATCTATTACTCCGCCATGCTCGGCATCGGCGAGCTGCTGCAGAGCGGCACGACGACGATCGTAGACATGGAGACCGTCCACCACACGGACTCGGCCTTCCAGGCCATCGCTGCGAGCGGCATCCGCGCGCTGTCCGGCAAGGTCATGATGGACCGCAAAGGAAGCGACATCCCGCTGCCGCTGCAGGAGGAGACGAAAGCCTCTCTGCAGGAGAGCGTCGACTTGCTGGAAAAATGGCATCAGCACGACAACGGCCGGATCCGCTACGCCTTCTCCCCGCGCTTTGTCGTGTCCTGCACGGATGAGCTGCTCCGCGAGGTTGCCAGCCTCTCGGATCGCTATCAGGTGAACGTCCATACCCATGCCTCCGAAAATCTCGGCGAGATCGAGCTGGTGGAGCAGATGACCGGCATGCGCAACATCGCCTACCTCGATCATATCGGGCTTGCCACGGACCGGCTGATTCTGGCCCACTGCATCTGGCTGGATGACAACGAGAAGCGGATCATCCGCGAGCGCGGCGTCCATGTCAGCCATTGCCCCGGCTCCAACCTCAAGCTGGCTTCCGGCATCGCCGAGGTTCCCGATATGCTCGATACGAGCATCAGCGTGAGCCTTGGAGCAGACGGCGCGCCATGCAACAACAATCTCGACATGTTCAACGAGATGCGCCTGGCAGCCCTCATTCAGAAGCCCGTCCATGGACCGACGGCAATGGATGCGCGCAGCGTCTTCCGCATGGCGACGATCGGAGGAGCCAAGGCGGTCGGCATGAGTTCGGATATCGGAAGTGTGGAAGTCGGCAAAAAAGCCGATCTGGCCATCCTCAACCTGAACCAGTTCCACACGTTCCCTTCCTTCGATGTGGACATCATCTCCCGCATCGTTTACTCCGCGACCCGTGCGGATGTCGAGACGACGATCGTCGACGGCAAGGTGCTTATGGACCGAGGCGTCATGCTGACTGTCGACAAGGACGTGACGCTCCGCGAGGCGGACCGCTCCATCCGCCGCCTGCTGCAGCGCAGCCCTCTGGCCTAGACCGACGCATGCGAAAAGCCTTGCCCTCCTTCAGCGGAGAAGCAAGGCTTTTTGGCAAGCTTATGCGGCAGAGGAAGGAGCGATATCTTCAGGCACGAAAAGAAGCCCAAGGTGAAAAAGACAGCAAAAACCCCGGTCTTCGCCGCGAGGCGCTGGACCGGGGTTGTTTTTGCGCTGATGCCGCCGCATCGCGGCTGGTGCCGAAGAGAGCGGCGGCGCAAGTCGCAAGGCGGAAGCTTACAGCTGGCCTTGGATTTTGTTTTTCAGGGCGTCTTTGCTTTGCACGCCGACCATTTTGTCGACCGGCTGGCCGTCTTTGAACAGGATCAGCGTCGGGATGCTCATGACGCCGAATTGGGAAGCCAGCTCAGGCTGTTCGTCGACGTTGATCTTGGCGATTGTTGCCGTGCCGGCAAGCTCCGTGGAGAGCTCTTCGACGATCGGAAGCTGCATTTTGCAAGGTCCGCACCAAGGAGCCCAGAAGTCTACCAGGGCTACGCCGGATTGCACGGATTCATTGAAGTTTTCTTTCGTCAGTGCTACTGCCATGTTCAATCATCCTCTCGGTTAAATAGTTAAATCCATCTGACCCGATGCCGCTCAACATGAATCGCAGCTATGGATGTCCTTGAGCACGCCGGCGATGGTCAGGCCGGAGAAGTAATCCTCCAGCTGCTGCTCGGCCGTGCAGAAGATACGATTCATGACCTCGTTCATGTTGGATCCGACGAGACAATCGCAATCCGGATCGCCCGAGCACCAGCTCGGCATCAGCGACCCTTGCGCAATCGTCCGGTATACGTCCTTCAGCGTCACCTCTGCTGGATCCATCAGAAGCCGGTAGCCTCCTCCGGAGCCCTCGCGCGTGGCGACATAGCCGCTGCGCTTGAGATAACCCATGACCTTGCGGACGCGGGCCGGATTGGTGCACACGTTCTCGGCGATCGTTTCGCTGGAGGCGCTGCCTTCCGGCAAGTAAGCCAGCAGCACCAGGCTGTGGACTGCAATCGTAAATTCACTGTTCATGCGAGACGGCCACCCCGTTTCGTACTGTAATAATACCAGTTACAGTTGCGAGTGTCAAGAGGAAGGCCTCCTTAGTGTGCGCCTCGGATTTGCCCGCTATCCGCCGTCCCGCCATGGATCAGAAGTCGAAGTTGTCGGGATCGGCGCCGAAGCGCTTGTTCTGGTTCAACCCTTCGATAAGCGCCATGTCCTCATGCGACAGCTCGAAGTCGAATACGTCCGCGTTCTCGCGAATCCGCTTCTCGTTCGTCGACTTCGGAATTGTAATGACGCCGTTCTGCAAGTCCCAGCGGAGCACGATCTGCGCCGGCGTCTTGCCGTACTTGACCGCCAGCTCGTTCAGCTGCGGCAGGTCAAGGTTGCCCTGCATCAGCGGGCTCCAGGCTTCCAGCACGATGCCTTGATCCTGGCAGAACTGGCGAAGCTCGGTCTGGGCGAGCAGCGGATGGTATTCCACCTGGTTGACCATCGGCTTGATCTCCGCATCCTGGAGGAGATCCTCCAAGTGATGCACATGGAAGTTGCAGACGCCGATCGCGCGGACTTTGCCGTCCTTGTACAGCTGCTCCATGGCGCGCCAGGTTTCCTTATACTTGCCTTTGACCGGCCAATGGATCAAATACAAATCGATGATTTCGAGGCCGAGCTTGCGGCGGCTCTCTTCATAAGCGGCAAGGGTGCTGTCGTAGCCCTGCTCCGCGTTCCAAACCTTGGTCGTGATGAAGAGCTCTTCGCGCGGCACGGAAACGTCCGCGATCGCACGGCCGACGCCTTCTTCATTGCCGTAGATCTTCGCGGTGTCGATGCTGCGGTAGCCGGCGTTCACGGCATCCTTGATCGCCTGCTCGACCTGACCTTCCTCCGTGACTTTCCAGACGCCAAGTCCCAGGCGCGGCATGCGCACGCCGTTATGCAGCTCGGCCGTATCTTGAAGTCCCTGCAGTTGTATCGTCATTCCGAACATCGCCTCCACATCGTTATTCAACCCTTTACACTACTTATTTTACCACCCGGCCCCCCCGTCAAACAAACAAGCCTTGCAAGGGCTGATGAGCCGATTGTATCGTCGCCGGTTGAACAACGGGGCAATACGGCAAGACAGGCGCATCCGGCTCGGGCAGAACCGGCGGGCGAAGATGACGGAAAAAAAGCAGGCTCCCGAAAAGGGAGCCTGCTTGGAACGATCCGGTTTTAGTAGCCCAGATCCGTTTTGGCTTTCGCCCATTTTTTGTTGAGGTCGTCCAGGCCGGCTTTCAGATCCTTGGAGATCAGCAGATCCTGGATGTAGTTGCCCGTGCCGATGCCGATTTGCGCTTTGTTCGCGATTTCCGCGAATTTCGGATCGTTAGGCAGGCCTTCGATGAACGTCGGGTTCGTCGCCTGGAACTCGGCCAGCTGCGGGGATTCCGCTTTTTCCGATTTGATGATCGGCATGAAGCCGGAGTCTTTCACATAACCGGATTCTTTGACGAAGAAGTCGACCCATGCGGCAGCGAGCTCTTTGTTCTTGCTGTTTTTGCTGACGGCGATCATGTAGTCGGAGCCCAGAGGCGCGTTCAGCTTGCCGCTGTTGTCGTAAGGGAACGGCACGAAGCCGATGTCGTCGGAGGAAGCGCCGGCTGCCTCGACTTGCGGAATGACCCAGTTGCCGAGGAAGTACATGGCGGCTTTGCCGCTGGCCACTTCGCCTTTGGACATTTCCCAGTTGTTCGTGTACAGGTCTTTCTCGACCCAGCCCTTGCTGATGAATTCGCGGCCGATTTGAGCCAGCTGGCCCCAGGCGTTGTCCATTTGGAACGGAGCCGGATCGGCAGCCATTTTGGTCGAGAGGTCCGCTTCGCCTGCAACATAGAACGCGGAGCCGTCGCCCCACGCGCCCATCGGCCATTGAGCGCCGAAGTTCATGTAGAGCGGGATGATGCCGGCGTCTTTCAGCTTCTGCGCGTCAGCGTACAGCTCGTCGAGAGTCGTCGGCGCCTTGTCGATGCCGGCTTTCTTGAACGCCTGCTTGTTGTACACGAGGCCTTGCGTATTGACGCCTGTCGTGATGCCGTAGCGCTTGCCTTCGAAGGCGTTGTTGTCCGCGAAGTAGACGTCGTCGAACATCGAGTCCGGAAGCGGCTCGAAATATTTCGGATAGTCCGTAGCCGGCATGCCCGCAGGCACCATCAGCACGTCGCCCGTTTCGCCTGTCGTCAGGCGTGTCTTGATGTCGGTCGCGTAGTTCGTCAGACCTTCGAATTCAACCTTCGCGTCCGGGTTTTTCTCTTGGAACTTCTTGACGTATTTGTCCATCGTGCCGTCGTTGATATAGTCGGTGCGGTGCGTCAGCACTTTGAGCGTGCCCTTAAGCCCGCTTGCTTCGCCCGTGCCGCCGGCATTCGTATTGGATGCCGTTCCCGTATTGGCCGCGCCCGTGTCGCCTGTGTTCCCGGCGTTGCCGCTGTTGTTGTTGTTGCCGCATGCGGCAAGCATGGACAGGGAGAGGACGGCTGTCATCGTGACCAAAAGAGGTTTTTTCATGTTTTGTTGCCCCCTAAAATATAGTGTGCGGAATTATGCGGGTTTTGCGGTCTTTGTCTCGGAATCGTTTTCTGTTATCGCTTACATGACCTATTCTAGCCCTTGCGGTCCTGCAAAAAAATGAACTGCGTTTGTTTTTATTGTCATCTCTTATGCTAACGAGACCTTTTTGTTAGCGATTCCAAACGCTCTACCGCTTCCAGGCAGGCGCGGCTGTTATGGTAAGGACATTTCCAGGCTCCCACCTTTTGCTGCAAGGGATTCGGCACGCCCTCGCGGGTAACCTGCCAGTGCCACTCGCCGCCTTCGCGGTCGCTGATCTTCTCCTGGATGAACCGCCAGCTGCGCTGCGAAGCCTCCAGATATCTCTCTTCGCCGGAGAGCTGGTAAGCGTTCAGATACCCGACCATCGCCTCGGCCTGCGGCCACCAATCCTTGCTGTCGTCCAGCTTTCCATTTCCATGCAGCTCGTTGAAAACAGCTCCGTCCGCATCCGTTCCTTCCTCGAGCGTCGCATGCGCCATCGCCAGCGCGGCCTTATGGACGCGGGCTTCAAGCTCCGGATCTCCGAGAACTTCCGCCGCTTCCCACAGCAGCCAGCTGCCTTCGATGTCATGGCCGTAGGAAACGTCGGCGGCCTGCGAATTCCATTCGTCGTCGAAGAACAGCAGGAAATGGCTGCCGCTGCTGTCCAAGATCCGGTCCAGATGCACCTCGATCAGCTCTTTGAGCTTCAAGCGAAGCCCTTCCGGCTTCCAGATCCGGTATAAGTTCGTATAGGCTTCCAACACATGCAGATGGGTATTCATGGATTTGCGCTCATTGAGGTCCTTGCCGCTCAGGCTGAGATCGTCCGTTTCGCTCCAATCCCTGGCAAGAGCCTCGATATAGCCGGTATGGACCGGATCATAGGCGTAACGCTCCAGAAGACGGTAAATCTCCTCGGCGAGTCCGAGCGGCTCGCGATTGCCCGTCGCACGGACATATTCCGCCAGCGCATAAATGACGAAGGCCTGGCCGTACACCTGCTTTTTATCCTCGGAAGGGCTTCCTTCGGGATGAATCATCCAGTAAAAGCCGCCATGCTCTTCGTCCTTGAAGCGGGTCTCCAGCTGCTCGAGTGCGAGCTCCGCCATGCGCAGATCGTCTTCCTGGCCGTAGCGGCGGTAGGCAGCCGCGAACGTCCATAGAATGCGGGCGTTCAGCACAAGCGACTTGTGCGCTCCGGGCACGATTTCACCGGCTCCGTTCATCTCGCCGATGAAGCCTCCGTTCGTTTTGTCGAGCGTATGCTCTTTCCAAAAGCCCAGAATGTTCTCCTTCAGTTCCTTCTCCAGCTCTGCGCGCCACTCGGCGTTCATGGATTCGATCATCGTATATATCCTCCTTCGTAAAAATAGAAGCCTGCGTTCAAACCCGTCCGTAGTAATCCCTCACGACTGCCGCGGCAGGCTTGCCGTACATGCAGTAATCGTCGTTAGCCGCGGCATCTTCTTCGTTGTACAGCCTTGCCGGCCAATCCCACAGCATGAAGCCCCTCACCCACCGGCGCTTCTCGCAGGCGCTAAACATCGCCTCGTAATAGTCCTTCTGCGCTTCGCCGGAGGGAGCTCCGGGAAGCGACCAGTCATTCGGCCGCAGCGGGGAGCCTTCGCGGCTCGGACAGCCGGCTTCCATGAAAAAGAACGGCTTCCCGTAAGGGGACACGGCTTCGTGGATCCGGTCCAGATGCTGCTCCCACTCGCCGATCGGATAGTAGCCGCTGGAGGAAATGATGTCGACCGCATCCCACCATTTCACGTTGCCTTCCTGGTACTTGTCGCAGTTGTAGGTGATCAAGCCGCCATACACCTTGCGGACTTCGGCGATCAGCGCCCTCCATTCGGCTTCGCGCTTGTCGGTCTGCACCATCTCGCAGCCGATGCAGAGCATCTCGCAGCCCTCCTGCTCGGCGATCTCCGCGTAGTGGAGGATGAACTTCCCGTAGGAAGCGAACCACTGGCTCCAGGTCGGCTCGCCGGGGATGTCCATGTCGAAGAAGTTGATATGCGCCCTCCATGTGCCGTCCGCGCAGTTGACTACCGGCTTCATGACCACCTTCATGCCCAGTTCCTTCGCCCGGCGGATAGCGGCGCGGACCTCGCCGTCCGTGACGGTCGGCTCCTGCCAGTACGCGATTTCGGTCGACTGCGCCGTCGCCTGCATCGCTCCCAGCGTGATGCCGGCCCAGCCGACGTTCAGCTTGGCCATTTCGTTCATGGAATGCTCGGCCTCTGGGCCTTCCCAGGTCCCTCTTACTCCGGTCCATCCCCAGGTCATGCCGGTAATCATTTCAAGTTCGGGTTTGCTCATTTTGCAGTTCCTCCTCGTATAGGCTTCAAAAAAACAAATCCGTTTTGCCATTTCTGGGCCTCGGCAAGGTTTTCCGATGTAGCCTCGTATTTGAAAGCAGCTTTCGACTTGCTCGCTTGGCTCCAGAACAGCATTTATTCTGGGCTATTGTCGCTGCGCGACCATGAACATCCAACACAGATTGGCGCTATCCTCGCCGGGCGTTACGTGAACCATCCAACTAATTCCGGATTATTTCGCTGCGCAATCATGACATCCAACACAGATTGGCGCTATCCTCGCCAGGCAATACGATACCCATCCAACTAATTCCTGACTATTCCGCTGCGCGATTATGAACCATCCAACTAATACTGCACTATTCTCTCTGCGCGATCATGAACATCCAACGCAGATTGGCACTTTTTCGCCAGGCGTATTGTGATCCATCGTACTAGTCGTGCGCTATTCTCGCTGGGCGTTCATGAACCGAACCATCCAACTAATTGTGAACTGTTCTGGCTGGGTGCTTGGCGTATTCTGGCCTCTAATGCGTTCGCTTTAATTGCTTTCTTATCGTGTGATCTCAATCCTGGCTGCTTGGCCCATTGTAATTCCTGTGCGCCCGAGCGTCGCTTGTTATCGGACATACGATCCGTTATTTTGTCATTTTACTGCCTAGACAGCTTAGTATCGGACATGAGATCCGTTATTTCGCTAAAATGAGACCGTATGAGGGCTAAAATCGCTGAATAGCGGATCGTATGCAGCTAGAATAAAAAGTGGACACCAAATAACGGACAGCCAATAATAACCGTAGATGGAGGTGTTCTCATGAGCGAGCAACGGCAGCGGTACAATGAAGAATTCAAGAAACAAACCGTGAAGTTCATTCAAGAACAGACCAAGTCAGTCCGAGAGATCGCAGAGGAGCTCGACATCCCCAAGAGCACGTTAAATCAATGGCTTTCTCAGTACCGACAATTCGAAACAGAGCCGGTTAACAGCGCGGAACGCATACGCCAACTTGAACAGCAGCTGAAAGAAAAAGAGCGCCGGATTGCCGATGTGGAAGAGGAACTGGCCATTGTAAAAAAAGCCGTGCACATCTTCAGCAAACCACGGAACTGAATTTTCAGTTCATTGAAGATCATCGCTCCGAGTTCCGCCTGGAGAAGATGTGCAGTGTCCTTGAGGTGTCTCGGAGCGGTTATTACAAGTGGCGCTGTACAAAGCCTAGTGCTCAAGCGCTGCGCAAAGCCAAGCTGCAGGAGCGAATTCGGTTCTTCTTTCACGATGCCCAACAGCGCTACGGTGCGCCGAAAATTACACACATGCTTCACCAGGAAGGGCACCGCATCACCGAACGAACCGTAGGCATGTACATGGCCGAACTTGGTCTCCGCTCTTGTGTCTCCCGCACGTTTAAAGTCACGACAACCGACTCCAATCATGACCTTGCGATCGCCCCCAACACACTCAACCAGCAATTTACGGTTGAGAAACCGAACCAGGTTTGGGTTGCTGACATTACCTATATCCCCTGTCGCGAGGGACGACTTTATCTAGCTAGCGTCATGGATCTCTGTACGCGTGAAATTGTAGGCTGGAAGCTGGCTCCTCAAATGAAAACGGATCTTGTGCTCGACGCGCTGAAGATGGCTCACGACGCCAAGCGACCCCGGCAGGGACTCTTGCACCACTCAGATCGAGGAAGCCAGTACGCTTCCCACGAATACCGTAGCCAACTCGCTCAGTACAACATGAAGGCGAGTATGAGCCGTAAAGGCAACTGCTATGACAACGCCAGCATGGAGTCTTTTCACAGTATTCTGAAGAAAGAATTCATTTACTGTACCCGTTTTAAGACCCGGGAGCAGGCTTACCGTGACCTCTACCACTACATTGAGTTTTTTTATAACCGGAAGCGAATCCACGGTTCGCTTGGGTATCTTTCACCTGCACGTTTTGCAGCTACGTTTAAGCAGATTTCCTAAAGGCGTCCGTTACCGACTGTCTACTTTCTTGACGTAGGTCCAGTATGTCCGATAAATGATGAAATCCTTGATTTCGAGCCGAATAGCGGATCGTATGTCCGATAAATTCCAAAACAGAGACGACCGTTTTGGCTCCAAGACTTCATCGGTGATACTTCCTCCAACTCTCCTCCAAGCGGAGCGGAGGCGACCCTACCTCGTCGTTCTCCCTCCAAGCGGAGCGGGGGCGACCCTACCTTGTTGTTCTCCCTCAAGCGGAGCGGAGGCTGACCTACCTCGTTGTTCTCCCTCAAGCGGAGCGGGGACGATCCTACCTGTTGTTCTCCCTCCAAGCGGAGCGGAGGCTGACCTACCTCGTTGTTCTCCCTCAAGCGGAGCGGGGATGATCCTACCTGTTGTTCTCCCTCCAAGCGGAGCGGAGGTGACCCTACCTGTTGTTCTCCCTCCAAGCGGAGCGGAGGAGGCCATCCGAATCCGGAAAAGCGGCAGCGTTCGCCTTTGAAGACGGATTGCGACCCTGTAAGGGGGTGTAAAATCAGAGCAATCCGGCTTCAACAGCGATTGGAGGATCGGATGGACTCCGCAGCGCAGCTTGGCCCTTCTCCCCCGATGGACTCCGCAGCGCAGCTTGGCCCTTCTCCCCCGATGGACTCCGCAGCGCAGCTTGCCCTTCTCCTCCGATGGACTCCGCAGCGCAGCTTGCCCTTCTCCTCCGATGGACTCCGCAGCGCAGCCTGTTCACCCTCTGCGGAAACAGCAAAGGCGGCCCTCAAGCCGCCTCTGCGATTTTTTACTTGACCGCTCCGTTCGTAACCCCCGCAAAAATGTAGCGCTGGAGGAAGAGGAACAAGACGACCGTCGGAATGAAGATGATCAGGATGCCGGCCGAGATGACATTGAGCTGGGCGGCATTCGGCCCCACGAACGAGTAGATCGCGGTGGAGACGACCTTAAGCTTTTGGCTCGGCATGTACAGATAAGGCGTGTAGAAGTCGTTGTAGATGGAAATCGTCTTCAGGATGATGAGCGTCGCCGTAGCCGGGGCCAGCAGCGGGAAGATGATGGAGCGGTATATCTTGAACAGCGAAGCCCCTTCCATCATTGCGCTCTCGTCCAGGTCTTTCGGAATGCTGTTGACGAACTGGAGGTAGATGACGATCTGCAGCACGTCGGCGCCGATGTACAGAATGATCGGAGCGCCCATCGTGTTGTACAGGCCGAGCTTCTGGATGATCGAGAACGTGGCCACCTGGGTCGTCACCATCGGGATGACCTGGGCGACGAGGTACATGCCCATGATCGGCTTTTTCAGCTTGAAGTCGAAGCGGCCCAGGGCGTACGCGACCATCGTGCCGAGCACGACGTTGCCGGCGACAGCCGCTACGAGGATAATCAGCGTGTTCTTGAAGCCGAGGCCGAGATCCCCGACATCGTATACTTTCTTGAAGTTGTCGAAGTTGAAGAAGTCATGCGGCAGCGCCAGGGAGGAGGACTGGTAGTACTCCATCTGGGTTTTGAAAGCGCCGACGAATACCGAGTAGATCGGGAAGAACACGACGAACAGGGCGAGCACGATCGTGAGATATTTGAAAGCCGCGAACAGCGGCGAGCTTTTCTCTTGATCCATGATTTATTTCCCCTCCCTGAACAAGACTTTGCGCTGGATGACGATGAAGATCAGTACGATGATGAGCAGCACGACCGCCATTGCCGATGCGAGGCCGAAGCTCTGATACTTGAAGGCCGTGTCCACGGTCTGGATGACGAAGGTCTGCGTTCCGTTGGCTCCGAGCATCATGACGTAAGGAATATCGAAGGCCTCGAGGGCGCCGGTCAGCGTCAGCAGCAGCATGAGCGAGAGGACGCTTTTGATGCTTGGGGCGGTAATGAAGCGGAACTTCTGCCAGCCGGACGCGCCGTCGATCGATGCCGCCTCGTAGATGTCCCCGGGAATGGACTGCAGGGCGCCGATGAAAATCACCATGTTGAGGCCCATGTATTTCCACATCGAGATGAACGCCAGAGAGACGTTGACCAGATGCGGATTGCCGAGCCAGCTCTGCTGCCAGGAATCCAGTCCGACTGCGCGCAGAAGGCCGTTCAAGGCTCCATAGTCGAGATGGTACACGTTCTTGAACATGATGACCGTCGCGACGCTGTGCAGCACATACGGCAGGAACAGCGCGACGCGGAAGCCGTATTTCCCCTTCAGGCGTCCGGTCAGGATAACGGCGAACCACAAGGAGAAGGCCACCTGGATCAAGCCGCCCACGAAATAGTAGGCGTTGTTCTTGAGGGCGTTGAACACCTCGGGCTCGGAAAAGATCTGCTTGTAGTTGTCCAGGCCCACCCAGTTCATGTCCCAGCCGGTGCCGGTCCAGTCCGTAAAGCTGTAGTAAATCAGGGAAACGGCCGGATAGTACGAGAATGTAAGGCTGAGCAAGACCGGTATGGTCAGAAAGCCGAACAAGATCAGTAATCGCTGCGTTTTGTAGTTGAGCCGATTCACGAAGTTTCCCTCACTTTCATTTGCGGGGATTGATACCGCTTTCAGTATAGGTAATTATAGGCCCTTCCCTGGACTTTGCGAATGGACGGTGTTTGGTTTTGTTGTCTTCTATTGTGCTAACTCTGTTAGCTGCGTTAGCTTATGCAGCAAACAGGCATCTGCACGGATGCAGATGCCTGTTCCACTCGCCTGCCGGAATTGGATTCCCTCAACCGGATTATGCTGCTGATGCTGATGCACCGAAAGCAACGGCTGCCAACCGAGGGCGGCAACGACGCGGCAGATGCGTCTTCCCGCTATCTCGCGCTGTCCCTGTATTCCTTGGGCGTTTTCCCCGTGGCCCGTTTGAATGCCTTGGTGAAATAGGCGGGATCCGTGTAGCCCGACAGCTCGCCGACCTCGTAGGTTTTCAGCTCCGGGCGTTCCTTCAGCAGCTTCTTGGCCTGCTCGATCCGCACCGAAATCGCATAATCGGTTATGGTTTCTCCCGTTTCGCTCTTGAACAGCTTGCTGAGATAACTCGGCGTCAGATGCACCAGATCGGCAAGCGTCTGCAGGTCGAGCTCCTCGCTGTAATGCTCATGCAAATAAGCTTTGACGGTTTCGACCGACCGGCTTTCATGCCGCTGGTCCTTGACCCGGCGCAGCCCTTCCTGGAAAATCTCCCGCAGCGCCGCCGCGTAGCGCTGCCACTCGGGGAAGCTGCCGGGCTGCGGCATGGAATGGCTCGCGGATTCCTTCCGTTCCGTCAGCCCCTCCTCCATGGAGGCGGCTGCTTCCGCAGCGGCATCCACAAGGAAGCTCCATGCCATGCGCAGCTTTCCAGCCTCCCGGATCCATTCGTCCAGCGCTACGGACGCTCCGTCGAGATCGCCTGCTTTGACGGCTCCTTTGGCATTGTCCAGCCACCTGCGGAGCGGCTCCGGATCGGCCTGCCGCTGAGGCGCGGGGGCGTAAGCGGCAACGGGCTGCCCGGACGGAGCATACCAGGCGGAATGGCAGGCGGCCTCCGCTTCCCTGTACGCTTGGCCCAAGCCGGATCCGCCGCTGTAGACGCCTCCCGTCCCGATGCGGGCTTCCAGCGAGATCGGCAGCCTGCCCAGCAGCGTCACCGCAAGCTCTCTGGCCGTATCGGCATGGTCGCCCTTGCGCAGGCCGATCAGCAGAGCGACGTTTCCTCCCTCCCTCACGAGGGCGAGGCTGTCCCGGCGCAGCTCAGCCGCGGCTCGGCGCAGCTCCTCCCCGTCCAGCTCAGGAAGGACATGCAGCACCATGAACGCATACAGGCCCCGGATCAGCGGCAGCTCGTCGAGCTGGTCGCATGCCGACTGCCATACCGGACGCGGAATCCGCGACGAGTCTGCGGACAGCATCAGCTCCAGCAGCGATTCCGGCTGGACAGGCTGTCGTCCGCGCTGCTCGCCGACCTTTCCCTCCACCCTTTCCAGCAGCCGCTCCAGCTCCTCCTGATTGACGGGCTTGAGCAGATAGTCCTCCACACCGCAGCGAAGAGCCTCGCGGGCATAATTGAAGTCGTTGTGGCCGCTCAGGATGGCGATATGAACGGCGCTTCCCCGGCTGCGCAGCTCCGCAGCCAGCTGGAGGCCGTCCATCTGCGGCATGCGGATGTCGGTGATGAGCAGGTCCGCTCCGGATTCCTCCAGCCTGCTGAGCGCTTCCCTCGCGCTTCCCCAGACGCCGACAATGCTGTAAGCGGAGCTGGTCCGCTCGATGATCCTCGCCAAGCCAAGACGGATCTTCTCCTCGTCGTCTACGACGGCTACTTTGATCATGGTTCTTCCTCCCCTCTTCCGGCTCCGCTCTCCGGCGCGAGATGCGCCGTATCCGGAATTCTCATGGTGACGCAGGTTCCATTGGACGGCTCTCCGTCCACTTTAAGTCCGCTGGATGGTCCGTAACGCAGCTGCAGCCGCTCCTGCACGTTGCGCAGGCCGATTCCACCCGCGTACGGGTCAGGCTCGCCTTCCGGCTCCCCGGGCTGCAGCCGGCTGCGTACAAGCGCCAGCTCCTCCTCCGTGAGACCCCGTCCGTCATCACAGATGATGAACAGGCGGTCGGCTCCCTCCATGCGCGTCTCGATCTTGATGTTCAGCCATTCCCGCTCGTCGTCGAAGCCGTGCAGCACCGCATTTTCCACGATCGGCTGGAAGATCAGCTTCATGACGTTCGTGTCGGCATTCAGGGCCTCCGGCGTGATGTGCAGCCGGAACCGGGCTCCGTAGCGGTGGTTCATCAGCTCGATATACTGCTCGAGATGCTCCCACTCCCTGGCGACGGATACCAGGCTGTCCCCCGCATGGAGACTGTACCGCAGCTGCTCGCCGAGCAGCTGCACCATGCGGCTTACTTCCGCATCGTCGTTGAGAATCGCTGTCATGCGGATCGACTCCAGCGTATTGTAGATGAAATGCGGATTGATCTGCCGCTGCAGGTTCTCCAGCTGCGCCTCCGTCCGGCGCTTCTCGATCCGGTAGATGTTGTCGATCAGCTCGCGGATTCTCGCGACCATGCGGTTGAAGGCGTGTCCGACCATGCCGGCTTCGTCGCGGCGCCTGACCGGGAACTGGACGTCGAAGTTGCCTCCCTGCACTTGCCGCATCAGGCCGATGATGGAACGAAGCGGCTTGGTCAGAGCCAGAATCAGAACCAGCGTGATGACCAGCGCAGCGGCCATGGACAGCCCGGCTGCGGCCAAGCTGTACATGCGGTTGCGCGCCGCGTCCTCCACCAGATGCTTTTGCGGCACGGTAATGAGCAGCTTCCAGCCCGTCTCGGGAGACTGCCGGTAAATGACGAGGTTCTCCTCCCCGGCCACTTCCGTCCGGAAGCTTCCCGATGCCCCCTTGGCTTGCTTCAGCAGCGGCGTCTGCCCGAGGTTCTGGGCCAGGAACTGGCGCTCGCTGTCGTAGATGATGTTGCCCTCTTCATCGGCGATGATCGTCGTGCCCCGGGTCGCTTCGTCGAGATCCGTCACCATGTTTTCGATGACCCCGATGTTCGCGTCGACGGCTATGAGGCCCACCGAGTTGAAGGAAGTCGTGATGATGTCCCGGACGACCGTGAACACATATTGCTTGTTGTGCGAATTGCTCGTCACCGCCTGCGTGCTGACCAGCACAGGAGTTCCGTTCCGTGCCTGCGCAAGCTGCTTCCAGCGGGAGTAGGTCTCGCGCAGATCGTTGCGTACGCCGCCGCTCTTGACCGCGGTATAGGGATTGCCCAGCTTGTCGAACAGATACACGTTGCTGGACCCTTCCTTGAGATTGTTCATGAAATAAATGCTGCTTTCGATTTCGCGCTGGATCTTCAGCTTGAAGCTCCGTTCTTCCCACTGATAGGAAGGATCGCTGTCCGGATTTTCCCCCCGGTGATGTTCATAAAAAAGATTGGACTGTTCGAGTCCGCTCTGAATTTCGTCGAGATAGGCCGGGATGATGGAAATCTGCTTCATATCGTGGATGTAGTCGTCCAGCGAGTTCATCATTTTGCCGGAAATCTGGGACGCGAACGTAATCGTATTGTTCTCGATCGTGCGGAAATTGTGGGATGCGGATACATACGTAATGACCGCGATCGGCAAAAGCACGACGAAAACATAGACGATGAACAGCCTTGCCTCCATCCGATGCCAAAGGGGATCGAGCAGGAGCTTCAAGCGGCTCAGCAAGCCGCTCATAGCCTCGGAGATGCCGCCGTCGAGCGGCGGATGACCAGCTCGCCGGTCAGCAGCACCTTCTCCACGGGGTTTGCCGGCTGCTCCGCGCGGCGCAGGAGCGCCTCCACAGCCCGCCGTCCCATCCCGTGCTTGTGCACATGGACCGTCGTCAGCGTCGGGCTCGAGAGCGCTGCATCCTGGATGTCGTCGAACCCGGTGACGGAGACGTCTCCCGGCACGGAAATCCCCATCCGGGCAAGCAGCGTCATGACGCACATGGCGATGGAGTCGTTGGCGCAGGAAAATGCAGTCGGCATCCTGCCTTCCCTCGCCAGCTCCTGCAGCATCGGCTCCAGCGCTTCCGTCATTTCCGAACGGTTATGTCCCCGCACGGTCAGCAGTCCGTCATGCTGGCCCGAGACGTCCAGCCCATGCTCCTCCAGCATGGAGCGGAAGCCGAACCAGCGGTCGTAGAAGCTGCGCGAGTACGACAGGTTGCCGACAAACTGCAGATTGCGGTGGCCGAGACCGATCACATAATGGACGATGCGCCTCATCCATTCGAAGTTGTTCATCGACAGCACATCCGTCGGGATAAGCGGCTCCTCATGGTCGATCAGCACCATCGGAATGCCGAGATTGCGGATCTCCAGCAGGCTTGGATAGGAGATGAGACCGACCCCGATCAGCCCCATCACCCCTCTGGGATTGATCATCGTGGAGAACTGGCTCGTAATCTGCTCCGTCACCAGCATCGTGCCGATCCCGCGCTCGTCCAGCTCCTCCTGGGCGCCTTCGATGATGCGTCCCCAGTAGTACGACTGCCGGGTCTGAAAGCGGACGTTCGGGACGAGGATGATTACTTGCTTGTTGATGCTGACGGACTTGCCCTCATAGGCCGGCGCCTGGATGACGTCCGCGGCCGCCGCGTCTCGCGCGGGGAACTTGTACCCGAGCTGGATGGCCGCCTGTACGATACGGTCCCTCGTCTCGGGCTTGACGCCCCCCTTGCCGGACAGGGCTTTGGATACGGCGAACTTCGACATCCCGACATGGTCGGCGATATCCTGCATCGTCACTTTGGCATTCATATTGAACCCACCCATCTGTTAGGCTGTTAGGCTGATTTCCATTCTGCAAGCTAACAGCTATGATACCACGAAACGCCGTCCCGATTTCTACCTATAAAATTTCAATCGTTGTCGAAATCATCCGGCAATGTGGTTCAGCCTCCTGCCATCTTCATCAACGGACAGCCCCCGTCGGGAACTCGAGCTCAAAAAAAACCGATCCTGCAATCCCCAAAGGGAATCAGAATCGGCATCGTTCCTTATCCGCCCTTCAAAACAGCTCCAGTTGCTCCACGTCCGGCGCAGCTTCCTTGGGAGCATCGGCGGGAAGAGCAGGAAGCGGCTGCCCCAGCAGGGTCATGAGCTCCCTGGCGTTATCCGCCGCGTCGCCGCCGGAGTTGTTGTTGAAGATGACGACAATCCGCTCCGACTGCTTCTCCAGCCTCATCAGCCGTTCGGCCCATTCCTCCAGCTCCTCCGTGCTATACCGGTACAAATAGCGGACCTCCCGCCAGTTCGGACGCCCGGATGCATGCCAGCCGGATACGTTGCGCCCGTGCAGCCGCACGAGCGTGAAGCCGCTGTCCGTCGCTTCCTCGACGATCGGCACCGAGCCTTCCCCCGCCTGCGGCTCGTCGCAGACGGAATGATGCCAGCCATGCTCCCGCATGAATGCCAGCGTCTTCTCCCTCATCCCCGGAACGAACCAGCTCTGATGACGGAATTCGAGCGCGCAAGGCAATCCGTCCATGCGGGCTTTGGCCTCGCGAAGCATGGCGACGTTCTCCCTCGTGCAATCGAACCAGGGCGGGTACTGGAACAAGACGCAGCCGAGCTTGCCTGTTTCTATCATCGGCGTCAGAGCAAGCTTGAAATCGGCGAACATCGCGTCTTCGTCCGGATACGGAATCTTTCCGCGGGAATGGCCCGTCATGCCCTGGTAAGCCTTGACGATGAAGCGGAACGCATCCGGAGTGTCTGCCGTCCATTTCTCCATGTTCCGCTTGGGCTGCACCGCATAAAAGCTGCTGTCCACTTCCACGGCTCCGAAAAGCGTTCCGTAGGTATGGAGCTTGTTCCGGGCGCTTTCCTTGGTCGGATACAGCTTGTCGTGATCCCCCCAGCCCGCAAGTCCTATCGTGATCATCGCTCTCCTTCTCCTTTCCGCAAGCCTTGCATTTCCTGTCATGCCCGACAGCCGCATAGGAATAGAATAACCACGAAAGCATCCTAACTTAACGAGGGTGGTGTCGGGATGACATTCGTATGGGCTGCAATCGTCGTGCTGGTTGTGGGAGCAATCATTTTCATCAGCATCAAGGCAGGCAAAGGGTGGGTTCTGGCCAAGTCGGAGAGCAGCGTCCGGGCTGACCGGCTGTATCGCCTGCAGGCCTATCTCAGGGATCATGGAATCAAGACGAAGCTGAGCGAGGAAGCCGGCAGCCTGCGCCTGCTTGTCCGGCGCGAAGAAGCTGAGCGGGTCCGCCAGCTGACGGGCGCCTTCGGAGACGAAGGCCCTTGATGGCGGCTCAGGGCCGGCTCCCGCCGGAGTCCGCAAGGTCATGCCGCCCCTATTCGGGCGGCGTCCCTCGGGAGGACCGTCTGGTCGGAGCTCCCTTCGGGCGGCGGCCCGACTGCCGCCTGACCAAGCGATAGCCGAGGCGGATTCCGTTCATCATCCAGGGCGGAATGCGCAGCGAGCGATCCGGCTTGGACAACAAAGGGCGATAAAGACCGTAGTAGGCTCTTTTCAAATCCCTCCACATGCTGCAGGGCTCCGGCTTCAAGAAATCGGATACGTCGACGACGATTCCCCTTCCGTCGCTGACCATCACATTTTTTCCATGGACATCATGAGGGTTCAGTCCTCTCGAGGCTGCGTAGGCGAGCGCTTCGTCCACGTCGGCGATCGCCCGCTCCGGAATGACAAGTCCTTCCAGCAGACAGCGGTACAGCGTCACTCCCCGCAGCCGCTTGAGGAGCAGATACCGGGCTCCTTCGTGCTCTCCGGATGCATAACAGCGGCCATAGGCCGGATGCTCCCCCAGCTTGCGGTAAACCTCGACTTCATCCTCCCAGCCTTCCCGGTCCGGGGCATAGACCTTGACCGCCAGCCCCTCGAGCTCCGGATGAGCCAGCACGGCGGCATAGTTGCCGCAGCCGAGCAGCTCCCAGCCCGGAGGGATATCCCGCGCCTGCACCGGATGGCGCAAGCTCCCGCTCTCGAGCCTCAGCCCAGGCAGCAGCTCCGTGCGTATTCTTTCCTCTGCATGCCTTACTGCCTGCTGTTCCATTCAATGTCCCTCCAAAATAAGAGAAGGCCCGCAAGCGGACTGTAGTCCGGCTACGGGCGATACATGCTGAACTTGCGCTGAAGCTTGAGCGGCAGCCGCTTGTGGTGGATGCCCAGCTTATAACCGATCAGCTTGGCCGCATTTTCTGCCGCAAGACGGGGAATCCGCAGCCACTTGCCTGCTTCCGCCAGCGACTTGAGCTGGGCCTTGACCAGTCCGGCACCCTCCTTGCCGACGGAAGCGTAAGGGAGTATCCAGGATTGCTCCGCCATGGAGACGCCATTGTCGTAAAACCGCTTGAACTGCTGCAGCGGCGTATAGTCATGGGAATGAACGACTCGGGCTTCGGCATTGTAAGCGATCCGATAGCCCTTGAGCACGAGCTTCGCCGCCATGAAAAGGTCTTCGTTGAAATGCGTCGGCTCCTGGAATCCGCCCATCTCCGTGAACATGCCCCGGCGGATCGCCGAGCAGACGTTGGAGCAGAAAAAGGTTTTGATGCCGAGCGCGCCCAGATCCTCCCTTCCCTTCTGCCGGGATTCCGGAGGATAGTTGTATTCCCTCGACATGCGCTCCAGCTGATCGGCTTCGGGCCTGGCCAGCTGACGGGCGTAAGCATACCCTATGCCATCCTCATGAAGCGATACGGTCAGCTGTTCCAGCAGCCGGTCGTCGCATGGCATGGCGTCCTGGGTCATGAACAGCAGGATGCAGCCCGTTGCTTCCGCGGCAGCTCGATTCCTGGCGCCTCCGTGATCGAATTCCGAGCGCTGGATGGTCAGGACATGGGCTCCTGCACGACGGGCCGTCTCGGGCGTTCCGTCCGACGATTCCGTATCGATGACGATGATTTCGCAAGGGGGAAGGGTCTGGCGCTTGAGGCGATCCAGCAGCTCGCCGAATCCGGGGCCGGCATTGCGCGTCGGAATGATAACCGAGACCCTGTCACTCAGACTCCGCGAATGCGGAAGGCCGGCAGCCGGGGAATCGGCCCTGCTGTTAATAGGCATTTTTATGAATGAGTCCTTTCACGACGGTTTTGAAAATGATGCGGATATCGAAGAAGAAGCTCCAGTTCTCGATGTAGAACAGGTCATGCCTTATCCGCTCGTCGATGGACGTATCTCCTCGCAGGCCGTTCGTCTGAGCCCAGCCGGTGATTCCCGGCCGGATATGATGCTTGACCATGTAGCGCGGCACTTCTTCCTTGAACTGCTCCACGAAGAAGGGGCGTTCCGGACGAGGGCCGACCACGCTCATTTCTCCCCGGAGCACATTGAAGAACTGAGGAAGCTCGTCAAGGCTCGTGCTGCGCAGGAACGTGCCGAAGCGGGTGCGGCGCGGGTCGTTCTTGACCGTCCAGGTGACATCGGAAGCGACTCCGGCGCTGACCTTCATGGACCTGAACTTCAGCATGTGGAAGCTGCGGCGGTTGAGCCCCACCCGCTCTTGCCGGAACAACACGGGGCCAGGGGAGGTCAGCTTGATGCCGGCGGCGATCCCGAGCAGGATCGGGGACAGCAGAATGATCGCGAAAAGGGAAAACAGGATATCAAAGGTTCGTTTGGCGATCCGGTTGCCCATCTCGTCCAGCGGCACGTCGCGGATGTTGATCAGCGGCACGCCGGCGAAATTGTCGAAAAACGGCTTTGCCGGCAGCAAATCGAAGTAATCGGGAATGATCAGCGTTTTGACGCCGGCCTTCTCGCAGATCTTGATGATGGAGCCGTACTTGGAGTGGGCATCCAGCGGGAGCGCCATGATGACCTCGTCGATCGTCGGATTGTCCGCCAGCATCCGCTCCAGATCCTGAAGCTTGCCGACGATCGGGCTGAGCGGCTCCGCATTATAGCTCGCAATCACCTCAGATTCGTGCCGCACCTGGAAATCATCCAGAAAGCCGTACACTTCATAACCGAGATCCGGGTAGAGACGCAGCTGGTCGTGGAAGCTCCGGCCGACGCTGCCCGCTCCCAAAATAAGCACGTAGCGCTTGTTGAATCCGCGCCGGCGGAACACGGTAAGCAGACGTTTGACCGCGAACCGGTACACGATCATCGCGAACAGGTTGAAGGCGAAGAAGATGGCCAGGAATTCCCTGGAAATATGTACTTCCTTGCTGATGAACAAGAGGCTCAAAAGAAGCAGCAGGCTCAGGCATTGCACCTGGAAGATCTTGAGCACGTCGCGCGAGAAGTTCATCCGGCGCTTGGGCTGATAGAAGCTCGTATAGAACCCGATCAGCACGGCGGCGAAAGCATAGACCGTGCTCCAGACCAGATAGGTCTTGAACGGAATCGTCTCGTAGGACGGCAGCAGTCCGCTATGGAACTTGATCCAGTAGGCGATCAGAAATACGCCCAGCATGCAGACCAGATCCGCCAAAATGTATATTTGCGTCAAAAAACGCTGGTTTCTTCTCAACATATTCATCACCGCAAATCTATAAGTCTAGCTATCTCGCTAATTGTACCAAAAAAGGAGAACGCCAGCTATCTATTCGGACGCATCACGCGGCAAAATGTTGCAGGCAATGAGAGAGAACCTTATTGCAGGCCGGTAGTTAATCGCGCCGCGGCTTCGAATGAAGCTCGCGCCGCTTGCGCCGCATCTCCGGAATCCGGTTCCAGATGGATTTCCAGCAAGGAATCAAATCTCTCTCTTTCACTATGATATACCCCGCTTTGAGGATTTCTATCGCTATAACAGCAGGAATATTCAAAAGGCTTCTCTCGTTTTTAATCAAGGCATAGAACCGGTTCTCGTAAGAATGCCTCCGCACGAACAGAGAGATTCCCGAGCGCCCGCCTTCCTTCCAGCCTCGCGCATGCAAAGCTCTCGCCTCCGGCGCGTAGAGGGACTTCCAGCCGAGGAGCTCTGCCCTCCATGCCGCATCGACATCCTCCTTGTACGCGAAAAAGGTTTCGTCGAAAAATTCGCCCTCGATGGAGACATGCTCCATCATGCGGCGGCGGTACATCGCGGCGGCGCCGGATACGCCGAACGCCTCGCCGCCGTCCAGCCAGCGGGAGGCCGGCTCCCCGGCTCCGCGGTCGCGGGCCTGCCGCGCGGCATCCATCGACAGGCCTGTGCTGTCGATGACCGCCTCCGGCGGCAGGCGGTCCAGCCAGGCTCGGACCGCCTGCGGCAGCGCGCGGCGCGGCGATGCCAGGCCGGCGTCCGGAGCTTCGGCAGCAGGCATGCCGCCCGCTCCGAGAGCTTCGGCTGCGGCCATGCTGCCGGCTCCGGGAGCTTCGGCTGCGGCCATGCCGCCCGCTTCGGGAGCTTCGGCAGCAGGCATGCCGACGCCTCCCTCCGGCTGGCGGACCAGCATGCCGGCGGCGCTGCCGGCTGCCGGCATGCGATCCAGCCGCTCCGCCAGCCCGCGCACATAATCCGGATGCAGCCTGACATCCGGATTGAGGACGAGCGCGTAATCGCTGCCCGCCGCCGCGAGCGCTCGGTTCTGGCCGCCGGCGAAGCCGGTATTCACCGCGTTCTCGATGATGACGAGCTCGGCCGCGCCGGGCTCTACTTCACGCTCACGTGCAATCCCCGCCTCATAACGGCGGAGCCGCTCCACCGTGCTGTCGCCCGACGCATTGTCCAGCACGACGATCTTCTCGATCGGATACGACTGCGCCAGGACGCAGTCCAGACAGCCCTCGATATCCTCTTCACTGTTGTAAGTCACGATATGGACGCTCACCGTCCCCCGGACAGGAGCGGCAGCGAAGCCTGACGCCCCGCTGCCGCCCTTGTCCGGAGACAGCGACGAATGCGCCGCTGGATCCTGGTTGTTCATTTATACTTCGAACCCGCCTTCCGAAATGACCTTCTGAATAAAATAATAACTGTCTTTCGGCGTGCGTTCCAGTGTTTCATAGTTCGTGTATACAATTCCGAAGCGCTTGGCGTAGCCTTCAGCCCATTCGAAGTTGTCGAGCAGCGACCAGGCGAAGTAGCCCGCAAGCGGCACGCCGGAGTCGATGAGGCGCTGGCACTGAATGAAATGCTTGCGGTAGTAGTCGACCCGGTCAGCGTCATGGACGCTGCCGTCGGCGTCCAGCTGGTCATCGCAGCAAGCCCCGTTCTCCGTGATGTAGATCGGAGTATCGCCGTATTCCTCATGCAGCCAGCTGAGCACCTTGTAGAGCGCCTCCGGATAGACGTTCCAGCCGATATGCGTCTGATCGAAGCCGACCTGGACATCCTCGCTGTCGAACAGCCCGTTGTTCTCCTTGTAGCGCGTGTAGCCGCCCGTGTAGAAGTTCACGCCGATGAAGTCGATCGGCTGCGCGATCGTCTCCATGTCTCCCGGCAGGATCGGCACTTCGACACCTTTGCCGCGGAACCACTCCACCAGGAACTGTGGATACGTGCCCTTGAACGTCGGCTCGAGGAACCACTCGTTGCCCCAGGCGCGCGAGCGGCGTGCCGCCTCCACATCCTCCGGCTTCGTCGTGTAAGGCTCCGACCAGCTCAGGTTATGCGTCGTCCCGATTTCTCCGGGCAGCCCCAGGCTGCGGTACAGCTGGACCGTCCTGCCATGAGCGACCATGCAGTGATGGGCGACGTTCGTCGCCAGCTGCAGATCCGTGTGGCCGGGAGCGTGCACGCCGATAAAGTTCGAGAGGAAGGAGATGCACCACGTTTCGTTGAACGTGATCCACTGCTTCACTTTGCCTCCGAAAGCCTTGAATACGACCTCGGCATACTTCACGAACGCATCGATCGTCTCGCGGTTGTCCCAGCCGCCCTGATCCTGCAGCGCCTGCGGCAGATCCCAGTGGTACAGCGTGACGGCCGGCTCGATGCCGGCTTCGATCAAGCCGTCGATGACGCGGCCGTAATAGTCCAGTCCCTTTTCATTGACCTCTCCCGTGCCCTGCGGGAATATCCGCGGCCATGCGATGGAGAAGCGGTACGAAGACACGCCCAGCTTCTTGAGCAGGGCAATGTCTTCCTCGTAGCGGTGGTAGCTGTCGCATGCCACGTCTCCCGTGTCGCCGTTCACGACCTTGCCGGGCGTGCGGGAAAACGTATCCCAGATGGACAAGCCGCGGCCGTCCTCGTTCCAGGCGCCCTCGATTTGATAGGATGCGGTAGCGGTGCCCCAGACGAAGTTTTTGGGGAAAGTAATTTTAGCCAATATAAGTCCCTCCGATTGAGTAGAATACTAGCAGTCGAGGTTGGTTCCTCCTGGCCGTAGCGCTCGCCTGTATTTCAGGAGCCGAGATGGAAGCCGCCTTTTTGACAGCCTTAGCTGAGAAACAGAGCCTTCCGGAAAACGGTCATGCATAGCCGAAAGAGCTTCGAAATGTTGAAACTTTCCATCCCCTCGTCCCCGTCTGTTACATAGGCGTAATTGCCGAGCGAGAAATCGCAGCTCTGAATATGGGAGAGGCACAGCGTATTTCGATCCATGCTCCGGATCGAAATACGCGTCGATGATCTCCTGCTGCTTGGCCGGACTCAGCTTGGCGATCAACGGCAGATGCCTCCGTAAGCGCGCCACCGATGCCTTCAATCAACTGATAGGCCACATCGTCCTGTCTCGTCTGCACCCTTGCCGTGCCGACTTTCAGTGAAGCGTATGCGCTTACAGAACTTTGGGTCGAATTAGTTTTCGCTCATGCTCCTCATCCCTTCCTGTACAATTGACTCTATTATAGAAGGAAAGGCCTTTCGGGATGAAGAAACAATATGGCTAGGAACCTCAACGATCTGGTCGTTCGGATTGATGTCCTCTTCATCCCTCCCGATTTCGAGCAAGCTGCTGTAGAAGTTCAAAATTTGCTAACATCCCGTTCATTCAAGCTTCATCTTTCCGTATTAAGCTAAATAGGAGAGGCGGTGCTTTTAAATGGATCCTCATCCCCTTACGATGACCTTATGCGACTTCTCCAGGCATCTGCAGCCTTTTCGCCAATCGTTCCGGACCCTGGATACCTACCTTCTCCGCTTGCAGACGGAAGGCGAGGCCCGCGCGCTCATCGGCGGCTCCATGAAGACCGTATTGCCAGGAGATTTGCTGATGTATCGTCCAGGCGATGCCTACGACCTGCAAATCGAGGCTCCCGGCCCCGGCAGCCGCTACGGTCCAAGCTCCGATTATTACGTCATGGCCACGGGACCTTGGCTGGATGAGTGGTGGCGGATGCGGGAACGCCCTTCCCGGATCCGCATCGCGGACGACGGGAAGATCGACAGCGTCTGGCAGCAGCTCATGCTGGAGCGGCGCAGGCTCGACGGAGGCAGTCCGGCCATCCTGACCGCTCTGCTGCAGGCGCTCTGCCTGCTGCTGGACCGCGCCATCACGGAGGCGCCCGCCGCGAAAAGCGGCACGACCGCGTTGCAAGCGCTGAAAATCAAGCATTTTGTCGAAGCCAATGCCACCGGATCCTTCACTCTGGATGAAGCGGCCGCCCATGCCGGCATCAGCAAAACCCGCGCAGTGCATCTGTTCAAGCAGCAGATCGGCTGCTCCATCATGCAGTACGCCCAGCAGGTCCGGCTCGCTATGGCGCTCAGGCTCATGGACAACAGCCAGCTGACGCTGGAGCAGATCGCAGACGAGTCAGGCTTCGGAACCTACACCTATTTACACCGGGTATTCCGTGATCGCTATGGCCTATCGCCAGGCAGCTACCGCAAGCGGGAGTAATAACGGCTGACAGAGTTGAATAAGAAGAGACCTCGGACATGCATGTTACATGCAGGATAGACGGATCAATAAAAAAGATACTGAAAGGAGAGCCGACGGATGAAGAGCGACAGCCTACCGCGGGACAGCGAGTTTAAGTACAGGAAAGACAAGGCCGTGCTTCCATCGGAGGGGATGAGGCCTGAGCAATTCTATGCAGCGGTTGCCGCCCTTTTTGCAGGGGGACTTGCCATCAGGATTCTGCTGGGGATCTACACCCAAGGGTATGTCGGAGACCAGATGTATTTCATCCGTTGGATGGAAGCCGCCATGCATCATGGGATGCGCGGGTCGTACCTCAACTCCGACATGCAGAATTACCCGCCGGTATTCATCGCTATTCTGGAAGGGTACGGGCATGTCCTGAACTTCCTCGGCATCGAGATCCGGACCGCCCATCTGAGCAGCAAAATGCTTCCGATCCTGTTCGATCTCGGCACCATGGCAGCGCTGCTACTGATATTCCGACGCTGGTCTTACAAGCGCCGTCTGGCGCTTCTCGCCTGTCTCGCCTTCAATCCTGCCTTGCTCGCAGATGGAGCGGTTTGGGGACAGATCGATGTCTTCCATAGCGCTCTGATGGTCATATCCGTGCTGCTCGTGCTGACCCAGCCGCTAGCCGCCGGTGTTCTCATTGCGGTCGCTTTGCTTAGCAAGTTCCAAGCGATCGTCGTTGCACCCGTCCTGGGGGCGCTGCTGCTCCGACAGCTGCTGCGGCGCGACTGGCGCCGTCCGCTGCTCTTCATCGCCGGCTTCGCCATCCCTGCGGCTTTGACCGCAGGCTGGTTCGCTATGAAGGGCGCTCTGGACGACATGGTCCGCATGGCGTACCTCAGTGCGACGGATATGTATCCCCAGCTTTCCCTGAACGCATTTAACTTGTGGTACCACCTCTTTACGAATCCGTCCGTCCATGACGATACGATCTTCTTTGGCGGCGTCAGTTACAAGACCTTCGGATTCATCCTGCTTGGGATTGTCTGCCTGTTCGTGGCGGCCTATATCCTGATTATGCGGGATCTTAAAACCATTCATCTCCTGAAAGCGGCCGCTATGGTCAATCTCGCCTTCTTCCTGCTGCCGACGGAGATCCATGAGCGCTACGGAGTACCGGCAATGTTATTCCTATTGCTGATTCCGTTCCTGCTGAAACCTGGGAGGGAGCGTTTATTCTGGGGGGTCTCAGCCGGGCTGTTCACGATGTCGACCGCGCTGAATATCTGGTTGGTGCTCAATGGAGGGTTCGGGGGGAAGTGGCTTCATGCGGAAGAAGACCGCGGCCGCATGGCGAGCCGCGGCGGGAGGCACGGAAGCGGCTCGCCATTCGTCAACGGAGACGGCTCCTTGTCCGGCTGGGAGCATGCTTTCGCCGTGGGATTGGCGTACGCCCATGTCCTCATGCTGATCCTTATCCTAACGGTCATGGCCCGCGAATTGAAGTGGTCTCTCAGCCCGCGGGCGCGTAAGAAAACCCTGCCCTGATTCGCCGCCGTTCCTTCCTCACGATTCTATCTTTATGAGCACGAACCACTTATATGATATACTAGTTCTTAATTTTCCAAATCGAGATGAAAGTGGGACCTGAACCATGCCCGTACGCAAAGCCATCATCCCAGCAGCCGGCCTCGGCACGCGGTTCCTGCCAGCCACAAAAGCGATGCCGAAGGAAATGCTGCCGATCGTCGACAAGCCGACCATCCAGTACATTATCGAGGAAGCGGTCGCCTCCGGCATCGAGGACATCATCATCGTCACCGGTAAAGGCAAGCGCGCTATCGAGGATCATTTTGACTACTCCTTCGAGCTCGAGCATCATCTGGCTTCCAAAAAAAAATGGGATCTGCTGGACTCTGTCACCAAGCCGTCCAACATGGCCGATATCCACTACATCCGCCAAAAAGAGCCCAAGGGACTGGGCCATGCGATCTGGTGCGCCCGCAAGTTCATCGGCGACGAGCCGTTCGCCGTGTTGCTTGGGGACGACATCGTCGAGTCGGACAAGCCTTGCCTCCGTCAGCTTATAGATGTCTACGACCAGTACGAGACGTCCGTCGTCGGGGTCAAGGAAGTGCCGTGGAGCGAGGTGTCCCGCTATGGGCTCATCGACGCCGCTCCGGCCGGCGACCGCTTGTACAAAGCCAAGGGCCTCGTAGAAAAGCCGCCCGCGGCCGAAGCTCCGTCAAACCTCGCCATCATGGGCCGCTACATCCTCACCCCAGCCATCTTCAACATCCTCTTCGAGCAGCAGGAAGGCGTCGGTGGCGAAATCCAGTTGACGGACGCGCTGTCCCGGCTCCTGGGGCTGGAGAGCATCTACGGTTACCAGTTCGAGGGTCTGAGGCATGACGTCGGCGAAAAGAACGGTTTCATCCAGACGACCATCCACTATGCTCTGAAGCATCCTGAGCTCAGGGACGAGACGCTGAGGTACTTGGAGCAAGTACTGGCGGAGAGCAGGCACTCCATTCCGTAATTACAAGACATGAAAAGGGACCGCGCCATCCGCAGATGGCCGGTCCCTTTGCTGTATTCTACTCTAGTCCTGCTCTTTCCGAAGGAAAGCTCTCAGCGCCTCACGCCATTCCGGTAGCTCGCTGAGACCTTCCTCGCGGATGCGGCTGAGGTCCATGACCGAGTAGCGCGGCCTCGGAGCCGGCCTCACGAACTCCTCCGAAGTGCAGGGCACGACCTCCGTCGCCATCCCGCTCTCCTCGAAGATCGCCTTGGCGAACTCGTACCACGTGCAGCTGCCGCTGTTGGAGGCGTGATAGATGCCGTAGGCATCTGTCTCCGCCAGCTCCAGCAGGAAGGCGGCGAGGTCCTTCGTGTACGTCGGCGAGCCCTTCTGGTCGCTCACGACCTTAAGGCTGTCCCTTTCGTTGCCGAGCTTCAGCATCGTCTTGACGAAGTTGGCTCCATAGCGGCCGTATACCCAGGACGTACGGACGACGAACGTCCGCTCGTTCCGCTCGGCCGAAATCGTCTCTCCTGCGAGCTTGGACTTGCCATAAATCGTCCGAGGTTCCACAGGATCATCGACCTGGTAAGGCCTCGTGCCGTTGCCACCAAAGACGTAGTCCGTGCTGATATAGATTAGCTTGGCTCCGGCAGCCTGCGCCGCCTCGGCGACAAATCCGCTGCCTGCCGCATTGACCGCCATGGCGCCCTCCTCGTCGGACTCCGCCTGGTCCACGTCTGTGTAGGCGGCGCAGTGGATGACGACATCCGGCTTGAGCGAGGCGATGACCTTGCGGCAGCTGGCTTCGGAGGTGATGTCGAGCTCGTGGCGGGTCAGCCCCACGACCTCATAGCGATCGGACGGCGACCAGAGGGCCAGCTCGCATCCCAGCTGGCCTCCGGCTCCGGTCACGACGACCTTCAGCCGGGCAGGCGTCTCTTCGCGGACGCTCATTTCGAGCTTTCCTCCGGGCTCAGGCGCTCGCCGTACTGCGTCTTAAAATAGTCCTGGTAGGAGCCGCTCAGGACGCCTTCCATCCACTCCTTGTTGTCCAAGTACCAGCGAATCGTCATCCGAATTCCGGACTCATAATCATGCTTTGGACTCCAGCCGAGCTCATTCCGGATCTTGTCCGCGTCGATCGCATAGCGGCGGTCATGGCCGAGACGGTCCTTCACGTACTGGATGAGGGACTCCGGCTTGCCAAGCTCCTCGAGGATCGTCTTCACGACATGGATGTTCGTGCGCTCATTCCGGCCCCCCACATTGTACACTTCCCCGTTCACGCCATTGTGGATGACGAGATCAATGGCGCTGCAGTGGTCTTCGACATACAGCCAGTCGCGTACGTTCAGGCCGTCGCCGTATAAAGGCAGAGGCTTATTCTGCAGCGCGTTTTGAATCATCAGCGGGATCAGCTTCTCCGGGAATTGGTAAGGGCCGTAGTTGTTGGAGCAGCGGGTGATGTTCACATCGAGCCCGAACGTCTCGTGGTACGCGCGCACCAGCAGGTCCGCTCCGGCCTTGCTGGCCGAGTAGGGGCTGTTCGCCGCCAACGGCGTCTCTTCCGTGAACAGGCCGCTCTCGCCGAGCGTTCCGTACACTTCGTCGGTCGACACCTGAACGAATTTCTTAACGCCGTATTGCTTGGACAGCTCCAGCAGCGTCTGGGTGCCGAGCACATTCGTCCGAACGAATACATCCGGCTCCAGGATGCTGCGGTCCACATGGGACTCCGCCGCGAAGTTGGCGACGACATCGATGCCGGCCTGGAACAGCGTTTCCAGATTCTCGCGCTTCGTGATGTCCGCCTTTACGAACCTGTAGTTCGCAGCGGACTCGACCGCCTTGAGATTCTCCAGGTTGCCCGCGTACGTCAGGGCATCCACGTTGATGAACTCATAGTCTGGGTATTTCTCCGCCATATAAAGCACGAAGTTGCTTCCTATGAATCCGGCTCCGCCGGTAACGAGCAGTTTCATGGTCACCTTTCCTTCCTGAAACGTTTATTCGTAGACGAAGTTGGTCTCGGCGTCTGCCAGGAGCGGATGCTTTCCATCCTTGTCCGACAGGACAGGCTTGGTTGCTGGCCAATCAATGCCCAGCGCCGGATCGTTCCAGGCGATGCCTCGGTCGTTCTCGGCCGAGTAGAGCTCATCCACCTTGTATTGGACCTCCGAGCACGCGACCAACGTGCAGAACCCGTGGGCGAAGCCCTTGGGCACGAGCAACTGGCGATGGTTGGCTGCGCTCAGGATGAATCCCTGCCATTTACCGTAAGTCGGAGATCCTTTGCGGATATCGACAACGACGTCATAGATGGCTCCTGCCGTACAGCGGACCAGCTTGGTCTGCGCCTTGGGGTTCAGCTGGTAATGCAAGCCTCTCAGCACGCCTGCCTCGACCGACAAGGAATGGTTGTCCTGAACGAACTTCGTCGTTATGCCCATCTGGACATATCGCTCCTCATTGTAGCTCTCGACAAAGAAGCCCCTATGGTCTCCATGAACGACAGGCTGAATGAGCTTCAAGCCAGGCAGCCTGGTGTCATGCACGTTCATCCCGTGCCCCCTCCTCTCTTTTCCCTCTTAACGCTTGAGCTTTCCAAACTCTTCTCCGAGTGTGATCTCTTTGGAGAGTTCGTTGGCATGCGTCAGAGAGGCATGGGTACCTGCGTCTGTCCACCAGCCTTCCAATATATCATATGTCAAACTTTTCAAAGAGATATAGGCATTGTTCACATCGGTGATTTCCAGTTCTCCACGCCCGGATGGCCGGAGAGTCTTGACGATGTCGAATACCCGGCTATCGTACATGTAGATGCCGGTCACCGCATAGCTGCTCTTCGGCGCCGCGGGCTTCTCCTCAATTGATACGATCTGCTCTCGGTCCAGCTCCGCTACGCCGTAGCGCTGCGGATCATGCACTTCCTGGATAAGAATTTTGGCGCCCTCGCGCTGCTTGCGGAAGTTCTCCACGTAGTCGGCGATGGTGTCGGAGAAGACATTGTCACCTAGAATGACAATCATCTGGTCATCTCCGACAAAGTGCTCCGCCAAGCCCAGAGCTTGGGCGATGCCGCCTGCCTGGTCCTGGACCTTGTACGTGAAATTGACTCCCATCTCGTGGCCGCTGCCGAGAAGGTTGACGACATCTCCCATATGATCCTTGCCGGTGACGATGAGGATGTCCTTGATGTCGGCTTCCTTCAGCTTCGCAATGGAATGGAAGATCATCGGGTATTTGCCTACGGGCAGCAAGTGCTTGTTGGTGACTTTGGTTAAAGGAAACAGGCGGGAGCCGGTCCCGCCTGCAAGAATGATGCCTTTCAGGATAATTCAGTCCTTTCCTTAAGGTTTATTGAACTTTTTTCAATTTCTGGGGGAATTCTTCTTCATTTATACCTACCGATTCTCTCGTCAAATATAGAGGCCTTCTCTTGGATTCATTATATATTCGTCCGATGTATTCTCCAATTATGCCTAGAGTCATAAGCTGTACTCCGCTAAAGAATAGAATAGCAACCATTAGGGATGGATACCCCGGTACAGGATTTCCGTACAGTGTTGTCCTTATAATCATAAAAATCGCGTAGAGGAAGCTTGCAAATGAAACAGCTACACCGAAATAAGTAAATAGCTGTAGCGGGGCGAAAGTAAACGACGTTATCCCCTCAATGGCGAAGTTCCATAACTTCCAAAAGTTGAAACTGCTCTTCCCAGAATGTCTCGAATCCCTTAGATAAGGTATGCTTGTTTGCTTAAAACCAACCCAGCTGAAAAGCCCTTTCATAAATCGATGATGTTCCTTAAGCTGTTTCAACGCATCAACGACGGGTCTAGACATCAAGCGAAAATCGCCTGTATCCGCAGGAATATCAATCTTTGTCATCTTCCTTATTGTTCTATAAAAAAGATGAGCGGTCAGCTTTTTCATACGAGTTTCGCCTTCTCTTTTAATACGTGTGGCGTAAACCACATCATATCCTTCCCGCCATTTTTCAATCATATCGGGAATGAGTTCGGGTGGATCTTGTAGATCAGCATCAATGGGCACAACTATATCTCCACGACTAAAGTCGATGCCTGCAGTCATTGCTATTTCTTTCCCAAAGTTTCGAGACAAATCAATGGCTTTTATCCGAGAATCTTGAAGAGAAAGCTGTTTCAGACGATCCCAGGTATCGTCTTTACTCCCATCATTTACGCAGATAATTTCATATTCCATATGTAGCCTCAGCAATACTGCAGATAGACGTTCATAAAAATATTGGATATTGGAACCCTCGTTATACATTGGAGCTACAACAGAAATAGTAGCTTTCTTATAGTCCATAATTATCCCCTCGTTTCAACAATTCATCGTTTAACGCTAACCAGAACACTTAATCGCCTAGTGTCATCATTAATTCGTTTCTCTTGAGGGATAAAAGTATCTAAAGATGTAAATAAATATGACCCTGCTTTTAAATGAATATCAATACTTTCATTTGGATTTAAATATATTTTTTGTGCAGTTTCCTGGTTCTGTTCGAAATACTCCACAGTAGCCCCCTTACTCAACATTTCTTCCGAAGGAGCTGATATAGTAATTGTCGTTTCTCTCTGAATAATTATATTCCATTTATACCCCACCCATTGCTGATTCTCTTTACCACCTTGCAGTATTTTAGCTATATCCCAGACATCTCCCGAGATTTCAAGATCATAATTTTTCTCAATATTAGGAATATCCCAAAAATAGACACCATGTTCACCTTTAATAGGCTCACCACAAAGATGTGAAATTGCATCAATCAGTTCATTTGGAGCTATATCCCGAACGGGAATATAAAGAATCTTTTCCACTTTTAGTTTTGAAATGATTAATTCAATTATTTCAGGTGAGTAAGCAATTTCTGAATTTTTATAGTTGAGCATATTTTTATAATATTGAATATCCTGTTTATTATCGTTATAAGCATAAACATTAGCTGTGGGGAAGGAGTAGCGATTATTTGCAAGAGCCCCCATGATAGAAGGGAAGTCATCCGTAAATATTGCAGTAGGCTCACTATTTATTCCCTTTGAGATAATTGATTGCTCATCTAAATCTAATGAGAATGAAAAATCGCTTGTATTATAGAAAGGAATTCTCGGCAGCCACGTAATAAACATGATGATAAATAGAACACCAATGATTAGTGACGCTCTCTTTCTAGATTCCCTAAGAAATAATTCAAAGGAGTAGGCAATCATTAAAACTAGTAAAACATCTGCATAAAACATTAATCTCGATGGTAAAGCATGATTTAATAGAGGCACATAGTTCATGAAACTCCAAGGGAGATGATATGTAGATGAAGTACCCATAAGATGTAAGTGCTCTCCTAGAGAAAATACAGCTAACGTAATAATCATCCAAGATATAATTCTAGCATATTTATTCTTCCACGTTATAACAGAGGACCATATGAAAGTAATAATCAAAGGCACCCCAATATATCCATTCATTTCAGCTGCATTACCGCTAAATAAATTTGTAATCTTTAGAGTAGATTCAGAACTCATGGCATTTACGACAGTCGGTACAACAAAATTCAGTATATCGTTGACGTAAATATTCTTAGCTTGATACACTTGGCTCTCGAAATTATAGAATGGACCAAAGAGAAAGTAATATAGGCCAGGTAAGGCCAAGAAAATAAATGAAACAAGAAAATAAAAAAAGATTATGATATTATCTCTTTTAATTAAAAACTTTATACTTTGTATATCAATGATTGCCGTATATATTGCCAAGATAAAAATAAAAAATGCCAAGGTAGCCAATATTTCGAGTGATGTATAGAATTGGAAAGCTAGAATAACCCCTAGAGCAATACCAGTCAAACGATTTCTCTTAATATTATTTTTGAATATTTTTACCATTAAATAAAAAATAATAAATACTGACATGGTAGTCGTTAAATTTAAATGGCCAAGCATATGAGCTGTCGTATAAGGAATAAAACTTGATAATATGGCCATTAAAATTGCAAGCCATCTGCGTATTCCTAATTCCTTCAAGGTTAGCTCAACCATTAGACACGATACAATAATATTTACAAAAACAATGAAATTATATACAAAAATCATATTAAAAATATAACCAAGCCATCCGAATATAAACCCTTCGGCCATCAAGGAGGTATTTGCCGTAAGATTTATCCCACTCGGGTAATTCATCTTTTCACTTATAAATGGATTATCCCCTGATAAAAGAGCCTCCCAAAACCAACCTAGATACCACATAAATTGTTCTGCGTCTCCCGCGGTTCCAACGTGCATGCTCATTGGATTCAGAGCAACTTTACCGAAATATAGTAACGATGATAGCGCATAAACGCTTATAGATAAATAGTTTTTAGTGGATTTAAGCATGATCTTCACTCTTTCTTTAATATGGAAATATTTTCAATTGACATAATCATTTTATTCATTGTTTTCTCCCATGTGTAATTTTCTTTCACATAAGCTTCCCCATTTTTCCCTAGTATATTCAGAAAATTTTTATCTTCCATAACTTGTAGACATGCTTTGAATTCCTCATAGTCCTGATAATATAGCCCGCCGTTACTCTTTTCACAATGCCCTTTGAGTACTTCACTATGAGCATTCACTAGAACTGCTTTTTTGAAAAGAAAAGCTTCTAAAACCACAAGAGACAAACTTTCGTATTTTGAAGGCATAATTAAAAAGTCGGAATAATATATCGCTGCAGCTTTTTCTTTATCATCAATAAATCCGAGACTAATGATATCTTTATTAGTAGGGACCTTCAACACCGGTTTTCCGACTAATACTAGTTTAAGGTTCGAAGGATGTTCTTCTTTATATCTTATAAAATAATCAAAAAGCTCTTTACAACCTTTAGATTCATCTATTCTTCCAACATAGATAATATAATTTGAATTGATTCTATTTTCAAAAAAACTCGCCTCATAACTAATTGGATCGATGCCTATCCCTAAAATCTCAGATGGAATATATTCGTTATTAAATTTTTTATGGACAAAATTCATTTCTTCTTCTGTCAAAAAGAAATGTTTGCGAGCCAAGTGAAAGAACGGCTGATAAATGGATAAATGGATAGGAGGCTCATCATGCGCAGTAGGAATCAGTATGCTCTTGTCTGGAACAAGCTGTAGCCCAAAGAATGTTGTAAAGTATGTATAGGTGAAAAAAATAAAGGCACAATATTCGTCCTTAAAATTTTTAATGTAGGAAAGTAAGTCATATGAAACAGGCCCTTGCAATCGCATCCATTCCAATTCATCATATATTGTTCTTTCCGAATTCGAATATAATTTTTCAGAAAAGCGATTGAACTCAGCGACATTCCTAGGATGGTTTGTTTTAAATCTTCTGACGACCACTCCATTTAATTCCTCAATATCTTCAGTATAATAATTTTCCCAGGTCATATAATCCTTAGCTTTTGTTGTTAGTATTTCAACTTCATAATTCTCGAAAAGTTTTTCTGCATATAATCGACAACTGTATTCAGAGCCCCCGTTAACTTCTAGCCCGTATCTTTGCACCACCAATGCAATTTTTGGTTTCATCACGCCAACTCCCGCTATATTTTGAGAATCTTCTTGATTTCATCCATGAATAGTTTTATGGTGTTATCTTTGGATAAATCATCCAATCTCTTTTTTTGATTTTTATTAATGCGATTCTTTACCGCCTTATCTTTTAAGTAAATATCCATTAACTCTGCTATAGCCAAATGATCTTTATCCTTGCAGATAAAACCACCGTTACCCAGTGTTGTGGTGACGGCCGTGCTTTCAAATGCAATGATTGGAATTTCAAAATACATTGCCTCGACTATCGGGACACAGAATCCCTCATGTTCACTCATACACAAAAAAAGGTCTGCCGCTTTATAATAAGACAAAATATCAGAGAATCCAATATGACCACTTATAAGCACATCATCAGTTAGATTTAAATCATTAATCAGACGTTTAAGTTCTTCATAATATCGTTCCATTCCTTGATATGATCCAATAAGATAAAGTTTTGAATCATTGTCGATATATTTGTTGTAATAATAAAATGTTTTAATTATATCCTCTTGTTTTTTATTTGGAGCAATTCGCCCTACAAATAGAATATTATTCCCCTTATTATGTTTAAGTTCCGATAACAATCTATGGTTTGGTTGATTATTATAATCATCGTAATTTATAATGAGGGGAAGCACTTGTGAATCTTTAAGCCCTAGTTGTATAAGTTCTTGACAGTTATATTGTGACGCTCCAAAAGCGTAATCGACACAAGTAGATAAGAATTCCAGTTGTTCTCTACCTTCAAAACTAAGCTTTTCTGCAATCCCACTGTACCCATTGAAAAAATTCGCCGGAGTTATGTTATGGTAAAAAAGAATTTTTTCTTTTGTAAACTCTGGTATTTTATATGCCAGATGACTTCCAGTAGAAAGGTGATAAATAACTGATTCATCTTTAGGACACAAGTGAGCATCATAGGCAAATTTCTTCATTTTTGGATGAATATTTTCGGCATATATTTTAGATTTTATCCCCATATCATTTAGAGTATTCATCATATTAATCGCACTATTGCTAACAGCGTCTCCATAGCTAATTGTTGGTAAGAGTTGATTGATGACCATTATTTCATTCTCCCATTGTCGATTCTATAAAATGAATATAGTTAGCAGTAACTTTATCCCATGTAAAATTATTTAAAACATATTTTCTACCATTGTTTGATAATTTTTCCTTAAATTTTTTATTATTTACAAGAAGTTTCCAACATTCGATGAATTCTTCTTGATTATTATAGTATAATCCTCCGTTAGATATTTCACAAAACCGTTTAGTAACCTCACATTTCTCATTTACAAGAACTGGTGTACCTGCTAACCAGCTCTCCATTATGACAAGTGAGAAACTTTCGTTGGGTGATGGATTACATAGGAACTCAGCTGCAGCCATAGCGTCATATTTATCGCTTGAGTCTATAAAGCCAAGATCAAAAACCCAATCTTTTATCAGGGGAGGAATATCTATCTGGCCACCTCCGATCATAACGAGCTTGAGTTCAAGCCCATAATCACGATGATATCTTTCCATATGATTTAGAAGAATATGAACATTTTTACCATGATCTTTCCGCCCTGCATACAGTAAAAAGGGTTCATTGATACTGAATTTTTCTCTAAACCTACTTGCATTCGGTTCAAAATATTCAATACCTAGACCTAAAACCTCAACAGCAGTCTTTGTTAAATCATAATGCTGGACCGCCCAATCTTTTTCTGCATCAGAAAAGAATATCATTCCTCTGACTTGAGAATACAGTTCGCGAAACTTCTTGAAATATGCATAATTCTCGTCGTGGAATGCTGGTATTAAAATTGATTTTTCGGGTAATTGTTTTATTCCATTATAAGTTGTACCAAACATGTATGGCATAAATAAAAATACCGTATATTCATCTTTGTTCTTTTTGATGAAATCAACCAAATCAGAAGAATTTATCATTTCATTCAAGAAAACACGTTCTTCTTCTTCAGATATGTCAATTTGATTTATTAACTTAAGATTAATTGAATCAAACAACTCGGTATTTCTCTTTTTAACATTAAATCTTTTAACCTGAATTCCATTGATAATTTCAATTCCAGGTTTGTAATAATTATGATTCCAATCGCTAGCGAATTGTTTTACACAAGTGGTTAAAACTTCAACTTCTAACCCAGCTTCGTTAATTTTCTCCGCTAAATTTCTAGAGGCTGCCTCTGATCCTCCTGGTATATTTGCCCCGTACCAAGGGGTTACAAGAGCTATTTTTTTCATTTTCCCTCTCTCTTAATTCCCATAATATAATAATCCTGATTGCCAAAGATAACATCATTCCATCTTTGAATTTTTTCATTGAATTCATTTAATCGATCGATTTGAACCTCATCGAAATTAAGCAAGACTGGTAAGTGCAAGGATCCATCATTCTTAGAGAAGTAATGAATTTCAATATCAGAGAATGACCTTGATTCCATAATAAATCTCATTAAAAATGGATGTACCGGTTTTACATGCGTAGGATCCAAATAGAAACTTTGAGCGTAAATTGAAAGACATTGGGGATTAGGGGTTTCGGCAATAAAGATACCATTGGGCATTAATTTCTTTTTTGAAAGCTCCAACAGCCTCAAAAGTTGTTTCAGTGTCAAGTGTTCAATGACTTGTCCTAAAAAGATTCCATGGCAAGATGCATCATTTTGTTGGTCCAGAAAATCGAAAATATCCGACTTTATAGCTCTGATACCAATCTCCCCACAGTAGTCGATCATTTGATTATTACTATCAACACTAATTGCCTGAATTTTATTTTCGATTAAAAGTTCTGAGAATTCCCCCCTGCCACAGCCAAGATCAAGAACAGTATCACCCTCATTAAAATATTTTAAATACTGTTTTTGCTTTTCCTTAATTGATTCTCTTGTTCCACGATATTTATTCTCAAATTCTAAATAATCAAAATCATTAGATTCTATTATTGATTCATTCTGTCTATATTCAATATGATTAATTTTCATTTCTAAGTTCTCAATATGTTCTTGTTGCTTTTTCAATTGAAGAAGACTGTTCCCTTTTTCTAATTCTTGCTTAGATAATAATGAACTCATCTCATTTAAAACTCTAACTGTTGATGCATTAAATTCAATTTGATTGTTGACAATAGGATTAATATGCCATCTCAACGATTTCCGAATAACCTTTTTTGAAATTAAAATCAATTTCCCAATCAGTTTATTACGATGAGATACTAGAGGAATATCTGCAGAATAATACCATTTTCTATTCATACCTACTAATTCCGATTCCACATTGCTAATTTCAGTAGAATACTTAGCATTATAATCATTAAAATCTTTTCTTGGAATTTTCTTATCGTGTATATTCTTCTTAATCTTTTCCATAATTTCTTTCACATTAATCTCATCATCATCGATCTTTATATCCACAATAATCACTCCAAACTTTTGATTTTCCATTCATGATCAAGCCAAGCGATTCCTGTATCTGGATTAATGTTATGGACTTGAAAGCTCAATTCTTTAGATATATAATCATACGGTTCCCCATCTTCATGATGAATTGCTACATCAAGCCAATATTCGCCTGCGACTAAATTCAGAGACTCTACTTTAAACTCAACAATTCCACTGGGTGGCAAAGTTTTTATATTAATCTTATCGATATAAGTATTTGTTCCGTAGCAACAAACTCTATTAGGAGTAAAGATTCCTATTCCAAATACGGCATTTTGAAATTCTGTTCGAACCTTATAATGAATCTGAATGACAAAACCCTCATTAGTTTGAAAAGATCTTTGGATTTGATGATTAATATTGCTTATCTGTACTTGCTCAATTGAAATTTTTTTGTTTCCCCATCGATCGAGATCACCGTTATCTATTTTAGTGGAATTAGAGGAAACAGAGTCTGTTTGTACTTTTTTTTCAGTCTTTTCGGCCTCTTTTATCATTCTTGAATTTTCCATTTCGGAAAGATTGTACATATACTTCATTATTACATCACGTGGTTCTCCAGTTTCGATTACTTTCCCGTTATGCAGCCACACTGCACGATCACACAATCTTTCAACCATGCCATTGTCATGTGTTACAATGATGATGGTTTTGCCTTGCCCTTTTAGTTCTTTAATTTTATTTATACATTTATTTTGAAATGCAGAGTCCCCCACCGCTAGTATTTCATCAATGAGCAAAATGTCTGGCTCGACATTGATAGCTATGGAAAAAGCCAGCCGCATATACATTCCTGAGGAATATACGCGAACTGGTCTCTCAATAAAATCCTCAAGTTCAGAAAACTTTATAATATCTTCTAACTTTGAATTAATTTCTTTTTTAGACAATCCTAGTATTGAGGCATTCATAAATATATTTTCCCTACCTGAAAATTCAGGATGAAAACCCGCACCAAGCTCTAACAAACTTGATACACGCCCTCTTATATTCATTTCACCTTTCGTTGGAAAAATGATTTTAGACATGATTTTGAGAAGAGTACTCTTTCCCGACCCATTTCGGCCCATAAGCGCAACTGTTTCGCCTTCTTTTATTTTAATCGTCACATTATCAAGTGCAGGATAACTTATTGAATTCTGCTTTCCAAAACGAAGAAAACGTTCTTTAAAAGTATTTTTTTTATCTATAGCAACTTTGAAATCTTTTGATAGGTTTTTCACTTCAATTGCAGGTATAGACATTATAGATCATACCTCTTCAGCAAATTTTTTGTTTAATTTCCCAAAAACCATTAAACTAAATACAAATAAAACAATGGAAAAGATAGAACACATCAACAATTCATATAGATTTGGAGCTTTTGCATAATAGAAAATAGCTTGATAGGCTTCAATAATGGGTTTCATAGGATTTAAGTTAAAATATAAAAGATATTTTTCAGGTATATTAGAGGTTGGATATAATACAGGAGTAAAGTATAACCAAGCCATCGTAAATATTCCCAAGATATGTTCAACATCTCTTAAGTATACAGTTATCGCACTGAATAAAACACAAAACGCCGCTATTAAAATAGTTTGAATCAATAGAATTAGTGGAAAATATAGAATCGTACTTGATAGATGTATTCCCGAGAAATATATAGAGGGAATAAGAATGAAACATCCAAGCAAATAATTAATCATCCCACCAAAAACAACAGAAAGAGGAAGGACCTCTCTCGGAAAATATATCTTTTTAATAAGATTTGCATTTCTAATTATGACACTCGAGCTATTCACCAAAGAAGATTGAAAATAAATCCATGGTAACAATCCAATAAACAAATGAATTGCATAATTCTCCAGGTCTATCCTCATTACCGTAGAGAAAATCAGTGTGTAAACTCCTAGCATGAGTAAAGGATTAATAAACGTCCATAAAAATCCTAAAAGAGAGCCTCGATATCTTGTTCTAAGGTCAGACAAAACTAAACTTGTGAGCATCTGTCTATAGCGAAAAAATTCAGTCGCTCTTTCCAATTGCATCCTCTTCATTCCTCATTTCATATCGCCAATACTCAAGGATATCAGAGAGACTAGTCTCAAGTGAATATTTCGGTCTCCATTTCGTCGCTTCAAAAAGTTTCGAGTTATCTCCAACATATAAGGGGATATCCACAGGCCTAAATAATTCCTGTGAAATTTCAACGTTTATGGGGACTCTTGCTTGTGAAATGAAGTAATTTAAGATCTCATGTATACTAGTTGACTTACCTAAACATACATTATAGATCTGCCCAGCAGAACCATACATGATGATTTCTAAATAAGCTTTAACTATATCCCGAACATCTAGAAAATCACGTTTTGAGGATAAATTCCCAACTCGGAATACATTTTCAATTTTCCCGGTCTCCATTGCTGCAATTTGATACGCGAAATCAGCTGTGACAAAGCCTTTTCTTTGGCCCGGTCCAATATGATTAAACGGGCGAACATGTATGACATTCAGACCATAAGCCTTATGATATTGTTTAATAAGCATACTAATAGCCGCTTTTGAAATTCCATAAGGGTTCTGAGGATCCAATGCCGTGTCTTCGCTAATAGGAAGGCTCTCTGGCTTTACAATTCCATATTCTTCGGAAGAGCCGACCGTAAGCAGCTTTACGGAGTTTGCGACTTCGCTTTTTCGAATTGCCTCAAGTAGGTTAAGTACATTCATGGTATTAATATCAAATGTTTTTCGTTTGTCATCCCATGACAAACGAACATTGCTCTGCCCAGCCAAATGAAATATATAGTGCGGCTTAATTTCATTCAAACAGTCGACAATTTTTCGTTCATCATGTAAATCTAATTGAATATACGAAAAAGAGTTGTGGTAGATAGGGGATTTGGAGGGAGATCTTACCGCCCCCCAAATTTTCCAGTCCTTTCTTAACAAAAGTTCGTTTAATAGATGGTTACCTACAAAACCTGTTACCCCTGTTATCAGAGCTTTCATTAAATCCCCACCTTTATCCCCGCAACTTTGTTAGATCGCTATCCACCATCATGGTCACCAATTGCTCAAATCCAACTTCCAGCTCCCAGCCTAAATTCCGCTTCGCTTTCGTGCAGTCCCCAAGAAGAAGGTCTACTTCTGCAGGACGAACAAATTTATTGTCGATGACAACATAATCGCGCCAATTCAAGTCAAGATGGCCAAATGCGATCTCAACTAATTCTTCAACGGTATGCGTTTCGCCCGTCGAAATAACATAATCGTCAGGAGTATCCTGTTGAAGCATAAGCCACATCGCCTTTACATAGTCTCCGGCAAAGCCCCAATCGCGCTTAGCATCCAGATTGCCCATGCGGAGCTCCTTTTGAAGACCGAGTTTAATACGAACAGCCGCATCCGTTACTTTGCGAGTGACGAATTCGACGCCGCGGCGCGGAGACTCATGGTTAAAGAGGATGCCCGAGCAAGCAAACATGTCGAAGCTCTCACGATAATTTACAGTGATCCAATGCCCGTACACTTTGGCAACACCATAAGGACTACGCGGGTAAAAAGGAGTCGTTTCTTTTTGCGGAGTCTCAACAACTTTACCGAACATCTCGCTACTAGAAGCTTGATAGAAACGCGCTTCCGGTTTGGTCAAACGCACAGCTTCGAGCATGTTCGTAACGCCAATACCGGTGGATTGGCCAGTAAGGACAGGCTGAATCCAGGAAGTTCCAACGAAAGATTGGGCAGCGAGATTGTAGACTTCATCCGGATTTGAAATGCGCATCGCATTGATAAGGGAGCCTTGATCGAGGAGATCTCCGTCAATGAATTCAATCTCGTTTTTGATATGCTCAATATTCTCCATGATCGGAGTGCTTGTACGACGGCGAAGCCCGTATACTTTGTAGCCTTTTTCAAGTAGAAGCTCTGCGAGGTAAGATCCGTCTTGTCCAGTTACACCTGTTACGAATGCGCGTTTTGTCATTTTATATAAATCTCCTTTAAAGGTATTCTACTCTTTTTTGTTCCCTCAAAGCCTTCAGAAGCGATTTAATCTCCTGAGCCTTGTCTTTGGTACAAATTAAAGTTACATCTTCCGTATCCACCACAATCAGATCCTCGATGCCCAGCGTTGCAATCAGCTTGCCATCGCTTTCGATGATACAGTTTTTCGTTGCTATATTTAAGATGTTTCCTTTAATTACATTGCCGTCAGTGTCTTTGTCGTTGATACGATCCAATGCCGTCCAGGATCCGACATCATCCCAACCCAGAGAAACCGGAATCACGTAAATGTTCTCCGCCTTCTCCATGATCCCGTAATCGACCGATTGGTCGGGCATTTTAACGAACTCGCTGCGAATGGCCTTATTTCGCTTCTCTGAATCCGTTACCGCCATGATCGTCTGAAGGATATCGTCAACTTCAGGCATCAGAGCTTTGATGTAGCTTTGAAGAGTGGAGTTTTTCCAGACGAACATCCCGCTATTCCATAAGTAATTGCCGGATTCCACATAATTTTGCGCCGTGGCATAATCCGGTTTTTCGACAAACTGATTCACCTTATGTACCTCAAAGCTGTTTACGATTTGAGTCTTGCTTGTGCACTCGATATATCCGTAGCCTGTTTCCGGGTAAGAGGGCTTGATTCCCAGGGTAACGAGATTGCTGTTATCCTGAGCCACCTCGACGGCGGTCTGCAGAATTCGAATAAAACCATCCGCATCTTCAATAATGTGGTCCGAAGGCATTACGATCATGGTGCTGTCCGGGAATCGTTCTTCAATCAGAACGGAGGCAAGCCCTACGCATGGCGCCGTGTTGCGGCCCACAGGTTCAATGATGATATTCATTTTAGGCAGATGCGGAATCTGCACATGGATAAGCTCCGCATATAGCTCATTGGTTACGACGAAAATTTGATCGATCGGGAGCCATTTCTCCAGGCGTTCGATTGATTGCTGAATCATGGACTTATTTCCGGATATATTCAGAAATTGCTTCGGCAGGTTCGTCCGGCTTTTAGGCCAGAAGCGCTCTCCCTTGCCGCCGGCCATTATTACGCATGTAATCGTCATTTCAAGCCTCCGGAATTCCATAGATTAATGTAGTCGAGCCGTTGTTTAATTTTTCTGCTTACAGCTTTAGGAGAAAACTCCTCCCGTATCGTTATCTGTCCATTGGACGCGATTAGCTCGCGAAACGTTGCGTCATAGAAGATCTTGCCCATGTAAGATGCCGCCGTGCCGAGATTGGGCTCCGCCCACAGCTGATCTTTTTTGTACGGCCCATGATCCTGCCCGACGGGGATAAGCTCGTAGTCCACGATGCAGGAATTGTAGGCGTTCATGAAATCAATGTTCGAGGACCAGCCCGTGCCGATGACGGGCTTACCCAAGTACATGGCTTCAGCCAATCCCAATCCGAAGCCCTCGCTTCTATGCAAGGATACGAAACTATCGACGGCTTGAAGGAGAGCGTTCGTATCGTTTCTTGACAGAGTCTGCTTGATGAAATGGATATTCCGGTATCCAGCGGCAATCTCCTTCAGGACAGCGGTATCCTTGTCCCCATCGTGGAGACCGTTGACTTTGACAACCAGCCCGACAGAATCTTCATTCTGATCAAAAGCGGCTTGGAAAGCCTTGATCGCGCCCATTGGATTCTTTCTTTCCTGATAGCTCTTAAGGTCATACATGCACAAAAATAAAAAAGGGTCTTGCGGAAGCCCGAAATACTCCCGCGATCGGGGCTCCTCGATCTTCACTTCAATTGAATGCGGAATCTTGACGACGGGCACACGGCTTTTGGCTGCGATTGCATCGGCCACAAAGGTCGAAGGCACCCAGATTTCATCGACCAGATTCATATTCTCAAGCCATTCGTCCGGGAATTCAGGAAGCTCCCAATGCCAGAATCCGATATTGTACCGCCCATTGAAAATACGATCCCCATAGTGTGCGTAAGCTTCCATCATTTGTTCGGCGTTAAGATGAAATACGTTGAACATATAAGAAGGCTCGCCGATTTCTTTGTGCTCCCAGGAAAGATCGCCCATTCTCGCTTTATTGGTCCCGGTATAATTGAGAATTCCAAATGGAATGTCTCCTGCATCCAAAGACTTGGCAGCAATTCGACAAGACTCCCCAATGCCCATCTCGGCTCTTGCATATCCAATCAAATTGACGCCGAAATTCCCGGCAAAATGCTTTTCACTCGAGGATTCGTTGTTTTTAAGAGGATAGGCTTTTTTAAGCAAAATTTTTTTGAACTTTTGCCGCTGTTCCGGAGAGAGAAGCGGTCGTACAACCGTCTTTAAACCGAGGGCCATTTTGTATATCCCTTTAAATAACAGTTTTTTTATAAAAAACACCGCCACCTATGTAAGTTCAACCCACTAAATTCAGCTGAAGAAATCATTGTCTGAATCTTTCATTTAAATAAATTGACGTGGACTGCAAGCCACTAAAAAGGATTTTACCATGAATCGACAACCTTCACCACCCATATAAATCAAAAAAGGAAGAATCTTACGTATACTTTATCCAATGGATAGCCATTCTCATGGTTGGTATATTTTCCTTTTTATTATCTAATCCTGTTAATGTTCTCGATATAAGACTACTCTCGCTACTTTTGTCCTTTGGTTCAATAGAGTAAAGGAACTCTATCCCAAAATTAATTTAGACAGAGGATGAACCAATCATAAAACGCCCCGACTTGTAGATTTCTAATATTTTCCTTTACAAACCTTTTGGCCTATGATTAAATACCTAGTATAGTCTCAATCTCCCTAAAATCCTACTTTATTAGACAAATTATGAGAGTCTCCTAATGAAGTCAGGCTTTTAAAAACCCATTTTGAAAGGACGTGTAAGAAACTTGTTTAGACTAGCAAGAAAGAAGACAGCCTCTTTACTCGTATTCATGTTGCTTGTATCTGCAATGTCCCCGATTCTCGCTTTTGCTGCTTCCGGCTTCAAGAACATCTCCACTCCTCAAAATTGTGTAGTCACTGGATCGATTTACGTTGATGATGAAACCTATGGCGCTTATAAATTAGAAGATGGTACAATTGCCATCTCTGTTTATGGCGACAATGCTAAAGTGATTGACGTTGTATATGCGACATATCGTACTTACGACAATGACTTTGGCGGAATTTTTGATTTTGATACTACAGAAGTAACGCGCGCGGCTTATTCGACTTACTACAATCTTCAGTTTGCCGATGGAGCCGTTTCCTATGATGTCTACAAACAAGGCACTGGAACATGTACTTCTGATGAGGATTCCCAAGAGAATCAACTTACAGGATCCGGCTTTTTAAATGTTACAGCTGCAGGCCGTACAGTAACGGGATCGATTTACGTTGATCAAGCTACATACAGCATCTATAATGTTTCTAACAAAGGTATTGCGATTAACGTATATGCAGCTAACTCTAATGTAGCTCAAACTATCTACGCCACCTTTGAAACATATGATACTGGTCATAGACGTGTATTCAGTTTCAATGCAACTGATGTCACTTATTCAACCTATTATGTCCTCCAGTTCGCAGATGGAGCAATATCTTATCGTGTCGATAATACTGGAACAGATCCAAGCAACCAGGATCCAGGCACTCCAGATCCAGGCACTCCAGATCCAGGCACCCAAGATCCGGGCACTCCAGATCCAGGCACCCAAGATCCGGGCACCCAAGATCCAGGCACCCCACCGGGCACCCAAGATCCAGGCACTCCAGATCCAGGCACCCAAGATCCAGGCACCCAAGATCCAGGCACCCAAGATCCGGGCACCCAAGATCCAGGCACCCAAGATCCGGGCACCCAAGATCCGGGCACCCAAGATCCAGGCACCCCAGATCCAGGCACTCAAAATCCAGACAACGGAATTCCTGGATTCCCAATCGTCATCGCACCTCCTGCAAGTGGCAACAACAATCAAGTAGTAGACCGCAATCAATTGACCAGCGTGCTGGAAGCCGGTTCCAATGCCGTGCTCAAGATTTCCGGTAATTCTGTGGACCTTCCTGCTGATGTTCTTGTCAACGGAAAGTCGCTGACAATCAGCAATGAAGCAGGCGTATCGGTCACACTGCCACTGTCTACTATGAATTTGGCCGCTCTTGCCAAATCCATGGGAATCGATCTTAAGGACCTGGTCATCCGCGTAGAAATGAAACAGCTGGAAGGTAGCGCTGCAGCGGCGGTATCCGAAGCCGTTAAGGCTACCGGAGCAAACCAACTGGCTGAAGCTTACGACTTCAAAGTTACGGCTGTTGGCGGAGGCAAGGAAATTGCAATCGAGAAATTCGGGCAATTCGTATCCCGGACCATTCCAATGACTGGATCTTCGACGAATGCGATCGGCGTCATGTTCAATCCGACCACCAAAGAGCTGAGCTTTGTGCCTTCCACGTTTGGATCGGAGAATGGCAAGACGATTGCGACTCTCAAGCGCAACGGCATGTCCATCTACACAGTGATTCAAAGCAAATCGACTCGCTTCAATGACGCCTTGCCGTTCTGGTCCAAGGACGCCATTGAATCGCTTTCCGCAAAAATGATACTTGAAGGCACGGGTAAAAATCAGTTTGAACCAAACCGTAGCATTACCCGTGCTGAATTCGCCGCACTGGTCATCCGTTCGCTTGGAGTACAGCCTGCTGCATCGTCGACTACAGCGTTCAACGATGTGCTTTCCACCAAATGGTATGCTGGTACAGTAGCTGCTGCTGCTGAAATCGGACTGATCATCGGTGATGAAAAAGGCAACTTCAATCCGAACGCGCCTATTACGCGCAAAGAAGTAGCTGCCATTGTGGCTCGTGCCGCGGAATATGCCGGAAAATCCATCAAGCTGACGGATGCCGAAGCAAACGCGGCTCTGGTTGGATTCAAGGACACCGCCGCTCTGGGATGGGCGAAAGCTGAAGTTGCTTCCGCTATTAAAGCGGGTATCGTAAACGGCCAATCCACGAATACGATTGCTGGCAACGCTTCTGCAAATCGTGCCGAAGCAGCAACCATGATTGCACGCTACCTTCCTATCGCTGGTCTTTCGAACTAATATCCCGCTCAATTGCCACGACAAAAATGTCCCTTCAGCTAAGCTGTAGGGACATTTTTTTGTCTTGATTTGTAAAAAAAGGTACTCCCAACATCTCTAAACTCTTTGTATTGAAAGGAAATCCGGATTAAAATAGAAACTAGCTTGTACTCGACAAAAAGGGAGTTTACCATGAATCCACACTCTTCAGTACCCAAGTATATCAAAAAGGAAGAAGCTGACTTTTCCCTCATCAAATGGGCAGCAATTATCATGGCGGGAATATTCTTTTTTCTCTATTCTTTCCGTACAGGCCTTTTCAATGGATACGGCTTTTCCTTTGAAAAGAAGCTTGTAGGCGCCTCGCTGTTCTCGCTTGTATTCATTCTGGTCATGTCTTTACATCTCTTCAAAGTCTGGAAGGATAAGAGCTGGAAATCCATTTTATCCATTGTTGTTTGGCTCCTGCCTCTGTCATTTGGACTTTCTTCCATAAACGCAACATCCGACAACTATTCCCATATTATGACGATGATCAGCTTCTTGCTGGCCGGCTTTTTCGTATTTGGACTCTATTTTAACGACACCAAATATTCCAGAGCTGCGTTGGAGTTCATTCTTATGGGTTCATCATATATACTCGTATGGTTTGGAATTATCAACCTCTTTGGACACCACTGGTACCCGGACGCCCTCTGGTTTCAATTGGGCAATTACCGGATGACCTCCGTATTCCAATACCCCAATACATACGCCGCTCTGCTTATTGCCGTCATGCTGGCCTCAACTTATTATGCGACTCATGCCAGAGCCTGGTGGTGGAGGGCCATCCACGCCTTCATGCTGGTACCTGCGTTCATCTCCTTTATGTTGACCTACTCGCGCGCCGCTCTTGTCATTATTCCGCTGGCGGTGCTGGTCACGCTTCCTTTCATGAGATTGGCCAGACAGATCTCTTTTTTGCTTCATCTGGCAGTGACGGTGATCGTTTCCTTCGGCATCCTAAGCGTCATCGAAACCAAATCTGCCGCCATCCTGCAGCGAGTGCTTCGCTTCAACGAGGCAGGCAGCCAGGTCCCCCCCGAGAAACTTCTTTCCTTCTGGAGTTCGGAAGCATTGGCCGTTTGGGGCATCCTGATCAGCGCTTCCCTTGCTGCCACCGCTTTGAGCCTGATTGTTTCCCGGTGGATAGAGCCTTGGCTCCAAGACAAGCTGCGGACCTTCTCAAAGCGCCGCATTTCTTTCGTCGTCACTCCCATCGCCATGATTGTTCTGGCCGCTGCAGCGGCTGCTATCGTCCTCACGAGCAGTGCGGTGCGCGGCCTGCTGCCACCCAATTTGGCTGACCGTCTCGAGAACATCAGCTTCAAGCAGCACAGCGTTCTGGAACGGGGCACCTTCTATGAAAACGGCTTTAAAATTGCAGCCGACTACCCGATTCTGGGCGGCGGCGGGGGCGCCTGGAATGCGCTTTACCAGAAATATCAGAGCAATCCGTACACCAGCAATCAGGCTCACAGCTACCTTGTTCAAACGCTGGTGGAAACCGGTTATCTCGGGCTGCTGATCCATTTCGGCTTCTTTGTCTTGATTTTTGTCCTCTTCATCCGCCTGTGGATTCGTCATCCAGACAGACGCGGCAGCCAGCTTGTTTACTTTATTTTCGCTATCTCACTTCTACTGCACAGCCTTTTCGATTTCGACATGAGCTACATCACGTTCGCCTCCATGTTCTTCTTTGCTCTCGGCGGCATGATCGGAAGCTACGGTAAAGAGACTGCCCTTACGTCGTTCCGCTTCAAGAAGCCGGCGCTGACCCGTATCTACCCCGCGGCTTTAATCGTCTTGGCGTTAGGAGTCGGCATCATAACCTGTCGAAGCTACGCTTCCTATCTTCAATTCGACAAAGCCCTGACTATGGGCAAGGAGCAGCGGTCCATCGAAGAAATCTTCCCTCCGCTGGATCGCGCTATAGAGCTTTCTCCTTCCAACACTCAGTATCTTTTGGTGAAGGCGGACTGGCTCACGCAGGTGTTCAATCAGACGAAAAATGTCGATTATTTAACCCAAGCCGAAAAATCTCTTCAAAAAGCGCAACTTCATGAGCCTTACTCGCGTCAAATATTGCAGGCACGTTACCAAAACGAATCCATTAAAGGAAAGGACGACCAGGTCCTCGCTCTGATTGATGAAGGCTTGAAGAACTTCCCTTGGGATATCACCCTCTATGAAATGGGAATCCAGCAGTACACCGACATCGGGCTGAGCGAAAAAGAAGCCGGAAACAGCGGCTTCGAGGCTAAATGGAACCGAGCGCAGGAGATCTATCAGGGCATTCTGTCTGGCATGGACAAGCTCAAGAACTTGCCCGCGGAGCAGCTTCAAGGCAAGAGGTTTGATATCGCGCCCATGACAAGACAGAAAATCGGCTTGATTCTCTATCAATCCCGACGCTACCAAGAGGCTGCCGATATTCTTCAACCGATCTCCGGGGACTCTCTTGAGGCGGATCCGGCCCAAGATGCTCAAGTTGAATCCAAGCGAGTCGCTACCGCTCGCCAAGCTGTGCGCTATTATCTGGCGTCATTGTCGAAGCAGGGTCAAAACGATGACTCTTTGAAAGAAAAATTGATTCAATCTGATTCAAACGAAGCCAATTTGCTTAATGAATTAATGGCAGTTCAATAAAGTTGGTTTTCAACAACATATTTAAATACCAATAATTTCTTAATTATCACATTTAACCTTTACTTTTTTTTAACACTATGATTTAATACCTATTACGCCTTCAAAAATTCCCAAAAACCTACAAGTTCAGACAATACTTAAACTAGAGTATTTTAGATCTTAATTTTGAAAGGAGGTGAAATAGAAAATGAAAAAACTTATTTCTAAGAAAACAGCGACTTTACTCGTTTTCATGATGGTAGTATCGGCGCTGTCGCCGATTCTGGCCTTCGCAGCTTCTGGATTCCAATCCGCTTCCTCGTATTACAACCAAGTTACGGCTTCGGTATACGTAGATGCGGACACATATGCGGCTAAGAGCGTCTATATCGACGGTCAAAACCGTATCGCCATCCAGGTCTACGCTGCAGGCTCGACGGTACCTACAACGGTATATGCAACTTACAGTACATACACCGACGGTAAGTACTACTACAATCTGGACGAATCCGTGGCCTACTCCACTTACTACACTCTGCAGTACTCCGACAAGAGCGCTGATAATGGTGTTGTAAGCAAACTGGTCTACAACGGCTACACTCCAGGCGGCGGTTTCCCGGGAGGATTCTTCCCTCCGGTAACTGGCGGTGACCTGGTAGGTGCTGACGGTAAAGTCAACCGTGACCAGCTGATCGCTCTTCTTGCGGCAAATGCCGATGCCCGTATCAAAACGACTACGGACACCGTGTACCTGCCTGCTGACGCTCTGCTGAACGGCAAAACGCTGACCATCTACAACGATGCAGGCGTATCCATCACGCTTCCTCTTTCCGCTCTGAAACTGGCTGATCTCGCTAAATCCCTCGGGGTTGAGCTGAAGGATCTGGTTATCCGCGTGGAAATGAAGAAGCTGACGGGTGAAGCAGCTGATGCTGTTTCGAATGCCGTGAAAGCAATCGGAGCTACGCAACTGGCCGATGCTTACGACTTCCGTGTCGTAGCAATGGGCGGTGGCAAAGAAGTGGCTATCGAGAAGTTCGGACAACTCGTATCCCGTACGATTCCTCTGACTTCCGCAGCTACCGCAACGGCAGCGGGCGTTATGTTCAACCCGACTGCGAAAGAGCTGAGCTTCGTGCCTAGCACCTTCGCAACGGCTGACAACAAAACGATCGCAACGCTGAAACGTGACGGTGCTTCCATCTACACCGTCATTCAAGGCAAAACAGTTCGTTTCAACGACACGTTGACTCACTGGGCCAAGAACGACATCGCGACTCTGTCCGAGATGCTGGTTGTTGAAGGCACAGGCAAAAACCTGTTCGAGCCTAAACGCAGTATCACCCGTGCAGAATTCGCAGCGCTGGTAGTTCGTTCGCTGGGAGCAGTTCCTGCAACGTCTGCAACTTACAAGTTCAACGACGTTCAATCTTCCAAATGGTACGCTGGTACGGTAGCTACGGCTGCTGAACTGGGTCTGGTCATGGGAGATGAAAAAGGAAACTTCAACCCGAACAGCCCTATCACTCGCAAAGAACTCGCTGCTATCGTCGTTCGCGCGGCGGCATACGCCGGTAAATCCCTGAAGCTGACAGATGCGGAAGCAAACGCAGCTCTGGCTGGATATACCGATGTTGCGAATCTCCAATGGGCTAAAGCTGAGGTTGCTGCAGCTGTCAAAGCCGGTGTGGTAAAAGGACAATCCGCGACAAAAATCGCTGGAAATTCCTTCGCCAACCGTGCCGAGGCAACTACAATGATCGCACGCTACCTGCCTATCTCTGGTCTTTCGAACTAATCCTTCTTGATTCCAGTAGAAAGAGCGGTCCTCCGGGGCCGCTCTTTTGGTTTTCAGAATGTTTGTCGGACAGGTGGCCGGCAAGCAAAAAGAGTCGTCTGCAAGGCGTCCAAGGACGTACATGCAAACGACTCTTTTAATAAGAAGCAACTAATCTGATCAGCCCTTAGCAGGATCAAACGAACTCTTCAGCGACACGACGCGGTTGAATACCGGCTTGCCAGGATCGGACAGCTTCGGATCCACATTGTAGTAGCCATGGCGGAAAAACTGGAACTTGTCGCCAGCTGCGGCTTCCTTCATTCCCGGCTCGACGAAGCCATTAAGAATTTCCAGCGAGTTCGGGTTCAAGCATTCCATGAACGGCTTGCCGGTCTCCTCGGCTTCGCTTGTAATCAGCGGCTCGAAGTGGCGGAACTCGGTCGCAACAGCATGGGAAGCTTCAACCCAGTGCAGTGTGCCTTTGACTTTGCGTCCGGTAAAACCGGTCCCGCTCTTGGTCTCCGGATCGTAGGTGCAGCGGAGCTCGACCACGTTGCCGGCTTCATCCTTGACGACCTCTTCGCACTTGATGAAGTAGGCATGCTTCAAGCGAACTTCATTGCCCGGGAAGAGACGGAAGTACTTGCTTGGCGGGTTTTCCATGAAGTCGTCTTGCTCGATATAGATTTCCCGCGAGAACGGAATTTGCCGGGTTCCCATTTCTTCGTTCTCGTTGTTGTTCTCGGCTTCGAGCCATTCCACCTGGCCCTCGGGATAGTTGGTAATCGTCACCTTGAGAGGACGAATGACAGCCATCGTACGAGGAGCCTTCAGCTTAAGATCCTCACGAATGAAATGATCCAGCATTTGCTCGTCAACCATGCTGTTGGCTTTGGATACGCCAATTTCGCGGCAGAACGTGCGGATGGCTTCAGGCGTGAAGCCTTTGCGGCGGAGCGCGCTGATCGTCGGCATCCGGGGATCGTCCCAGCCGTCAACGGCGCCTTCTTCTACGAGCTGCTTGAGCTTGCGCTTGCTCATGACGGTGTTGGTCAGGTTGAGGCGGCCGAATTCGTACTGGCGAGGGCGGGCTTCCATTTCACAGTTCTCGATGGTCCAGTCATACAGCGGACGATGATCCTCGAACTCAAGCGTACAGATCGAATGCGTAATGCCCTCGATCGCGTCACCCAGCGGATGAGCATAGTCATACATCGGGTAAATGCACCAAGCATCCCCTGTCCGGTGATGATGGGAATGGGAGATGCGGTACAGGACAGGATCGCGAAGCGTAATGTTCGGCGAGCTCATATCGATCTTGGCACGCAGCACGCGAGCTCCGTTAGGGAATTCTCCCGCACGCATCCTGGCGAACAAATCCAGGTTTTCCTCGACGCTTCGATCGCGGTACGGACTGTTCTTGCCAGGCTCTGTCAAAGTTCCGCGAAGCTCGCGCATTTGCTCCGGAGTGGAGTCGTCCACATACGCCAGCCCTTTGCGGATCAAGAGGACAGCGCGTTCATAGAACTCCTCGAAATAATCGGATGCGAATCGCAGTTCTTCCCATTCAAAGCCGAGCCAGCGCACATCCTCCTGAATGGATTCCACGAATTCCGTATCTTCCTTGACCGGATTCGTATCGTCGAAACGAAGATTCGTGCGGCCCTTGAACTCATCCGCGAGCTCGAAGTTCAGACAGATCGACTTGGCGTGACCGATATGCAAATAGCCGTTCGGCTCGGGAGGAAAACGGGTTGCGACTTGCTGCGTGCGGCCGCTCTCCACGTCGTCGACGACAATAGCGCGAATGAAATTAGAAACCGGAGGATTCTTAGGATCCATGCGACCACAACCTCTCTGATAAATTGTATCCTACCATTCTACACAAAATACGGTTTGAATATAAGGGGGAGCTTGCAAGAAAAGCCGACAGCCCGGCGCAGTCCTGCTGCATCGTTCTGTCAGCTTATGAGTGGAGCGGAGGCTTGTTACAATTGCAGACATATCTGGACTTAAGAGCTCTGCCCGAGCTAGCCTCTAGAGAAGCTTCTCGATGTCCGCCGCGATATCTTGAGGAAGCACATTCGGCTCGAAGCGCTTCACGATCGATCCATCCCTGGCCACCAGGAACTTGGTGAAGTTCCATTTCACGTCGTTGCTTTCGAGCTGATCCGGCTGGAACATTCCCTGAAACTTCTGGCCGCTCGGGGACGCGTCGAAACCTTGGAATGGCGCGTCGGAGATGAGCTGCTTGAACAGCGGATGCGCAGCGTCGCCATTGACGTCGGTCTTCGCAAACAGCGGGAAGCTGACGCCGTAGTTCAGCTGGCAGAAGCTATCGATTTCTTCGCTGCTGCCTGGCTCCTGGCCCGCGAATTGGTTGCTCGGAAAGCCGAGAATTTCCAAGCCTTGATCCTTGTACTCGTTATATAAAGCCTGAAGCCCTTCATATTGCGGCGTAAGGCCGCATTTGCTGGCCGTGTTGACGATCAGGAGCACCTTGCCGGTGTAGTCGGAGAGCTCACTCGTCTCCCCTTTGATCGTCTCAAGCGTGTAGTTGTCAATCTTCGCCATGTTCCGAATCCTCCTCATAATGGTGTTGGATAACGGCGTTCAGCTGCTGAAGCTGCAGCCTGAGCGCTTCAAGATCGCGAAGCTCCATGCCTGTGACCTCGCATAGCTTCCGCGGAATGCTGCCGGCCCTTGACCGCATGGCTTGTCCTGCCTCTGTCAGATTTACCCGCAGCATCCGCTCGTCAGCTCGATCGCGCACCCGGTTCACTAGACCCATCGACTCGAGCTTCTTGAGCAGCGGAGTCAGCGTGCCGGAGTCCAGGTACAACCGGCTTCCCAGCGATTTGACAGGTTCCCCGTCCCTTTCCCATAGAGCCAACAGCGTGACATACTGCGTATACGTGAGGCCGAGTTCTTGCAGGAGAGGACGGTACAGCCGGGTCACTTCCTTGGAGCAGGCGTATAGCGCAAAACAAAGCTGATTATCCAATTGGAGAAGCGAATGATCGCCCTGCTCGTCGGGCAACGCGGTCTGGTCATGGTGGGAATCCAGCAAGGGATCTACTCCTTCCGTTCAATTATATTGTATACAATTAAATTGGATAATACTAACTTAACATATCCCCACTCGCTCTGTCAAACGATCACGACCGCATCTCTTCCCCATGTAGACCCGCCTTGGTATTAAATGAGTGGAGGCGTGACATCCGATTTATGCTTTCTGAACAAGCAGCGCCGTTACGGTGTAGAAGGAGCAGCCTACACTTGCGAGATGAATCATCCCCTGAACACGCGTTGGAACAAAACTCCCCCGCCGGAAACCCGGCGAGGGAGAGATGCGCAGAAGCCGACTTATGCGGAAGGCTCGATTGATCCTGCTTCAGGACTGAAGCGAGGAAGCTCGGCTTCGCTGCAGCCGTCTGAACTTCGAGGCCATCGCAAGCCGCCATGGCACCAGCATGCCGAATGCCAGCAGGAAGAACAAGGACGCCGTCTGCATGACCGTCACATACTGCTCCACGAAATCATGAAGGACCAGACGGATGGCGAGCAAAATCAGAATAATGAAGAAAAAGGCTTTCGAGCGGCGAAGATAGACGTCATCTCCGACAAACTCTATCTTGGAGGTGGTGATCAGCGGCGCTGCGAAAAACAGCGCTCCTGACGCGAAGGCAGCCAATCCCCACAGCCACGGAATATGAGTCTGCGGCACGACGAACATGAGGAAGCCAGTGGACATGCCTAGCGGTGGAATCAATATTTTGCGCATGGTCGTCGGCTTGCGGGTAGAACGCACCCGCAGGGCGATAACGGCGAGTCCGCCGATCAGCGGAATCAGCAGCGACCATAGCGGCGATGGTTGGATATTCAGGTTCATCGGGGATCGACACTCCCAAGGAGAAGATGCCGGCTTGTTGCCGGCGGGGCTTTCCATACTATGGACGAAGCCGCTTTCTTCATCCTACTTGAATTCGGATGTGAACGCAAATTCGCGAACTCGCCAAAAAACCGCCGGCTGAGCAGTTCAAACTGCGCAATCGGCGGCATGGCGTTGGATGCCGGAAACCATGCGTTTCCGCATCATTCCTGTGCGGCATTTCCATCCATTATCGGGATGCCTGGGGCAATCCTTTTTTAATCTGCTCCAGCGTTTCCCGGATGAAGGCAGGCTCGTCCTTCGGCGTTCGGGAAGAAATGAAGTTACGGTCCACGACAACCTCTTGGTCCACGTAATGAGCGCCTGCATTGGCTAAATCATCACGCAGCGGCGGGTAGCAGGTCAGCGTGCGCCCTTTGGCCAGACCCGCGCTGATCAGAATCTGAGGTCCATGGCAAATGGCGGCGATCGTTTTGCCCTCTTCATCGAACTTCTGCACGAACTTTTGAACATAATGATCGTTGCGAAGAGCTTCCGGGGAAGATCCTCCTGGAATCACAACGGCCTGGTAGTCGGAAGCATCGGCGTCTTGAATGCCCAGATCCGTCGTATACTCCGCTTTTTTCTGCTTGCCCTCAAGCTTCTCGCCGGCCTTGAGGCCGATAATCACCGTCTCGTGACCATCCGCGCGGATAGCGTCATACGGTGCTTTCATCTCGCTGTCCTCGAATTGCGGTCCAAGCAGGAATGCGATTTTCGCCATCATAATCCTCTCCTTTGCTGTCGGTCAGTTGAACGCATGCTTATATTACCCGCTGGCCCGGATGCTCAACCTGGACTTCGAGCAGCGAAGCGACGACGGCTTGTCCTCATTGGATCATGACTTGTCGGGACTTTTCTCTCAACGATGGTTCGACAGATCCCTCCAGCATTTGATTCCCTTTTGCCCCATTCGAGAAGGAATTCCACGCTTCGTCATGGAATGTGAAGAGAACGTTACCCGTTTGTAACCTTCACGTCGTCAGAACGGTCTAGTATACAGAATGAAATCGGACCTCTGCTGCCAGAGGCTATAGATGGAGGAAACATCATGACGAATCGCAACGAATCGAAAAAACGAATCCAAGCGCTATTCCTCGGCTTGACCAGCGCGGCCTTGCTCAGCACGGCCTCTTTGCCTTCCGCTTATGCAGCAGCATTATCGGCTCCAGCGCCTGGACAAGCTCCTGCCTCCTCTGGTCCGGCTGCGTATGCCTCCCTGCCTGCTTCAGCGCAGGAAAAAGCGGCAAGCGTCTCCGTTACGGCCAAAAAAATCGTTCAGTCGACATCGGCTTTGAAAGCCGTTCTGTTCATTCCCGTCGTCTCCGGGCTCAAGGATGCCTCCTATCAGAAATCGCTCAATGATAAGATGGAGCGCGCGGCCATGGCAGACCTGGATGCCGTGAAGAAGCAGTCCGCCTCCGGCCTGGCCGCAGCGAAAAAAGCCGGCAATGAGTTCCATCCTTATGAAATAAAGCTGCAATATTCCGCTGGACTATCCGGAACGAGTACGGCCAGTCCTATTCTCTCTCTCAAGCTGAATACCTACATCTATACGGGAGGAGCGCACGGCATTTCCAGAATTGACGCCTACAACGTCAAGAACGCCGGCTCCGCTACAGCCGTCACCTTGAAGACGCTGTTCGGAGACTCTTACCCGGCCGCGATCAACGCGGAGATCAAGCGGCAGATCTCCCGGAACGCGGATGGTTATTTCAAGGATGCCTTCACCGGCGTGGCGGCGGATCAGCCCTTCTACCTCAAGGACGGCAGCGTACAGGTCGTCTTCCAGCCTTACGAAATCGCTCCTTACGCCTCTGGTATTCCCGTGTTCGCGATCCCGCTTCCGTCCTCCTCCAATCCGACCCCTGCCGTCTCCGTCAAAATAGATGCCAAACCCATCCGTACGGAGGACGATTTGTACAAAGCCGACATCGATATTCCCGTCCTAAGCGGACTGCTCGATGCCAAGTTCCAGGATGAATGGAATGCGAAAATGGAGCAGGCCGCCTCCAATGAGTTGGATTCGCTGAAAAAGGCTGCAGCCGAGCGCAAAAAAGCGAGCCCAACGAGCTTCATCCCTTCCGAGATCAAGACGACCTTCGAAGTCGTCTCGGACGGTTCTCCAGCTGCCGGGGGAATTGTCTCCATTAAAATGACCACGTACACCTACGAAGGCGGAGCGAACGGGGATACGCATATAAGCGCGTCGACATTCCGCAATGCCTCCCAAGCTTCGCCCGTGACGCTGGCGGCATTGTTCGGCAATCATTACGAGAGCGAGGTCGGGGCAGCCGTTCAGGCTGCGATCTCCAAGGACAAAGAGAATTACTTTGCCGGAGATGACGGCTTCAGAGGCGTGACAGCGGACAGCGTGTTCTACGTGAAAGCCCAGGACGCCTACGTCGTCTTCCAGCAAGGAGAGATCGCTCCGCGCGCGAGCGGCAATCCGGAGTTCAAGATCCCTCTTCCCGTCCATGGAGCCGATTCCAAACCTCTGCAGGTCATCATCGGAAGCAAGGCTTTGACCGGCGTCCAGGCCGTCCCCAACAAGGACGGGGTCGCGATCGTACCGGTAAGGGATGCGGCCGAAGCGCTCGGCTATAAGCTGAAATGGGATGCACGCACCTCGACGCTCGAGCTGAGCAAAGGCAGCCAATGGACAGCCGTCACGATCGGCAGCGACTCTTACACGTACAACAAAATGGCCCCGGTCGCGCTCGGAGCCGCTCCGGCCTACGACAGCAAAGGCCGGATGACGGTACCGCTGGCCTTCTTCACGGAAATCCTCCATGCCAAAGCAAGCTACGGGGACGACAGCGTCACCTTGCAGAATTGACAAATCCCCCTTTGCAGACCGATAGGTCCGCAAAGGGGGATTTGCATTCAATCAGCTTTATCACTAGGTCCGCAGAGGGGGATTGGCATTCAATCCGCTTCACCGAACCGGCTCCTGCCGGGTGATCTATAGTCCCGCGATCTCAGGAGTAATTATGGGATGTCTCCACCGTTCCGTCGGCCCGATGGACGATGGCGCTGCCGCCGCGGTCGGAAGCCGACTTCCTGGCGGCCTCCACTGCCTCGGCCTTGGTGGAATAGGTCTCGCCTTTGTCCGCTCCGGCGTCCTTCACCATCCATTCCCCGTCATGAGGAACGACATGCTGGATGGAGCCTCCGGTTCCGCTGCCGCGCTGTCCGGAACCGCCTTTCGCATCCGAATCCTTCTTCCCGCCGTCATGGTCCTCGGCATTTCCCTCATGTCCGCCTCCGCCGCCGGGATGCTCCTCCGCCCATTTCTCCGCCTGAGAAGTGGCGATGGCAATCGCACGGCCCTCCTCGTATCCATCCTTCAGCAGCGCGTTGGCGATCTCCACCGCTTTGTCCCGCACCCGCTTGTCGAGATTTTTCATCGACGGCGGATAATCGTTTTTAGCCCATGGCATCATCATGCACCTCCGCTTGAAAAATAGTGGATCTAGACGATCGTGACATCTCCCGCGCCCGGCCGTCCCGGATCGTTGCCGGAGGAATCAAGCTTATGTGTGCGGATCGCTCCGGCGCGCTCCATGATGCCGAGGATATCTCTTGCATCATGCCGGTCGGCTTCCGCCAGCACGAGAATGCGGCCGTCCTTCACTTCGTTCTGGAACCGCTCCGCTTCGTTCTCCGGGAATCCCATCCCGACCAGTCCGCCCGCGATGCCGAGCGTGCTCGCTCCGACGGCAGCGCCGCTGATCGCGGCGACGATCGGTCCGGCAGCAAGCAGCGGCCCGATGCCCGGAATCGCCAGCGCTCCTAGGCCCGCGAGCAGGCCGACCGCCCCACCCGCCAGCCCTCCCGTCGTCACGCCGGCAGCAATGCCTTCTGGAGCCATCGTTCCCGATTCGTCCATCATGCCCTCGTAGCGTTCCTTGTCCTGGGTCAGCACCGACAGCTCGTCCCGCTTGAAGCCGGTCGCCTGGAGCTCCTCTATCGCCCGAAGAGCATGATCGTCATCGCGAAATACTCCCGCATATCTTATCGTCACGTCGCTCGCCTCCAATTTTTCTGCCCGGGTCCGTATCGGCCGGACGGGAATTAGGATGTCTTCTTCGTCCCTTCTTACCCGATGAGGAGGAGGCGGAATCGGGTCCGGGCGGAAAATCAGGCTTCGAGCAGCTGGCGGATCTCCCGGCACGAAGCCTCCAGCAGCCCTTCAAGGCGCTCCGCCTCATGTCCGTAACTGCCGGCGGAATACCTCGCCTTCTGCTCCAGATCGCCTGCAAGGCGGGCAAGCGCGCTAAAGCCGATGCTCAGCGAAGCGGATTTGATATGGTGGGACAGGAGCTCCACCTGCCCATGATCTTCTTCAGCGGCAGCGCGCCTCAGCTGCCCGACCTTGGCGGGGGTGTCCTGCTCGAACAGAAGCACGAGCTCCAGCAGCAGGCCGACATCGTCGCCGCTCCATGGAAGAGGAGCGATGTCGGCCAGAGTCTCCATGCTGACGAGCTTCGGTTCGTCCGGCTCCGCGTTCGGCGCGGCGAGCTCTCGATGTCCCATGGCGTCGGGCAGCCAGCGGAGCAGAATGCCCGCCAGCTTCTCCAGCGTCACCGGCTTGGCCAGGTAATCGTTCATTCCTGCGCTGATCGAGCGGTCGCGGTCGCCGATCATGGCGTTCGCCGTGAGCGCGATGATCGGCACTGCCTCCATCTCCTCGCGGGCTTCGAGCTTGCGGATTCGGCCTGCCGCCTGGAAGCCGTCCAGCAGCGGCATCTGGTTGTCCATGAGAATGAGGCGCGGCTCATGCTTCTTCCACAGCTCCACCGCTTCCTCGCCGTTGCCTGCCGCAATGACGTTGCTGAAGCCGAGCTTGCGCAGCTGCAGCATCGTCACATGCTGATTGACCGGATTGTCCTCCGCCAGCAGGATCACGGTCGCGGCGTCCTTGCCGGCAAGCCCGTCGACGGCTGTCGGCCGTCCCGCCGACTCCGCAGAGCCGCGCTGCTGCTCCTGCTGCTGGAGCTCGACCTCGATCCAGAACTCCGAGCCTTCGCCCAGACGGCTGTCGACCCCGATCTGGCCTCCCATCATTTCAACGAGATGCTTCGAGATCGATAGGCCGAGGCCCGTGCTGGAGAACTTGTTCGTCAAGGAGTTGTCGATCTGGTAGAAGGGCGTGAACAATCTCTTGGCATTCTCCTCCGAAATGCCGATTCCGGTATCCCGGATCTCGATGCGGATCTTCTGGCGCCCGCCGCTGCGGGAAAGCAGGTAGAAACGCACTTCGATTTCCCCGTCCTGGGTGAACTTGACGGCATTGCCGACCAGATTGATCAACACCTGCCGGAAGCGGCCGGCGTCTCCGACGACAGGCGTATGGATGCGCGGATCGATATAACAACGCAGGGAGTCCTTTTGCAGCTGGGCTCTGGATTGCAGCAGCTTCATCGTATGCTCCAGCGAGGCACGCAGGTCGAACGGCGCCGCATCGAGCTTCATTTCTCCCGCCTCGATCTTGGACAGATCCAGGATGTCGTTGATGATCGTGAGCAGCAGCTGGCCGGAGTCCATGATGATGGATACCGACTCCCGCTGCTGATCGGAGAGGTCCGACTGGGAAAGCAGCTCGCTCATGGCGATGATCCCGTTCATCGGAGAGCGGATCTCATGGCTCATCGTAGCCAGGAACACGCTCTTCGAGCGGTCGGCGTTCTCGGCGTTCTCCTTGGCCAGCTTGAGCTCGATGTTCGTCTTGGCCAGCTGCCGCTGCAGGGAGACGAGCTCATTGTTCAGGGCGGAGAACTCGTCGAACGTTCTCATCTCCTGCTCCATCTTCTCCACGATCTGATTGGAGAGCTTCTTGATCGTGTCGCGAAGCGTCACCATCTGCTGGTTGTTGATCTTCATCAGCTCGTCGTAAAAAAACGAATAGCCCGGGTTGTACGTGGAGCCGACGACGAGCAGATGGTCGTCGAAAACGCCCCCGTTGAAATAAAAAAGAACCGGCCTGTCTTCCAGGGTCAGGTTCAATTCCCAATTGAAAATCGCCTTTTCCTGTTCAAGCCGGTTCAGAAAGTCGTGAAATTTGAGAGCGTTCATTTCGTCCATTACGGAAAACACATGGCCGCCCCCGCTCAAGCGAGCGGAAACGCCATAGTCGTCTCTGATGATGGTAGAAATTCGCCCTGTGCGGCTGCAGAGAAGGGAGATGACCTTCTGGTCCGTTCTCGGAGCCGCTTTGATGCTTTCCATGAATTCACCGCCTTCATCGTTTCGTCAGCTCGCCTGCCTTGCGCACGGATTCCTCCGCGTCGCGTCCATGTCCGTCCGCGCCTACTTTCTCCCATAATTCAGGGTCGATATTGAATGGAAATCCTCCGACGATGATTCGGATCCGGTCGCATTCCGGATCGAGCCGCACCTCGGCGATCAGTTCTTTGACCAGCCCGACGTGATAAGTCATCGTGCAGGAGATGGCCAGCACATCGGCTCCGTACTCCTTGAGAGAGCGGATCAGAGGCCCTCTGGGCATGTTGGCGCCGACGTAGTACGTATCCCATCCGTTCAGCTCGAAGATATCCGTCACCATGCGCAGTCCGATCTCGTGCAGCTCTCCGCCGACACAGGCCGCGACCAGCTTCTTGCCCTTGCGGGTATGGTTGAACAGATAGGGAAACAATTGCGACATGATCAGCTGGGTGGCGGCGCTGCAGTAATGCTCCTGCGCAACCGTCAGCCGGCCGAGCTGCCACAGCCTCCCGATCTCGTATTGCGATTTCTGGAAAATCTCCAGGTAGATCGTCTGCAGCGGCATCCCGCCGTCGACAAGGCCCATGATGAGGCGGCTGGCTCCGCTCCGGTCTCCTTGCAAAAGCATGGACAAGTAAGCCCGCGCCTCGTCGGCCGCCGCGCTGCTGTCCAGATGGGAGACCGTCAGCTCAGCATCGGTGTCCAGCTGCCTCAGAGCCGCCTCTATATAGGGAGTGACGTGCTTGTAGTCGCGTTCTTCCAGATGCTTGCCCAGGACGTTTTGAAGACAAAGAATATTGATGTACAGGTCCTCCGTGGAAACCTTGTATTGAATCAGCAGCACCCGAAGCCAGGTCATATAGCTGGAGAACAGCAGCGGACTTTGGAGGCTCACGCTTTCGACCAGATACTTCAGGCTGTAGCGGGTGTCCTCAAGCGTCTTCTCTTGGCCGATCCGGCCGAAGCGCTCCGCCAGACCGGGCTGCCTCTCGTACTGAAGCTTTACTATTTCCTCCGCCAAAAAGCTCTCGCCATCGAGGATGGCTCTGCTCGCTTGCGCAGCGTCAACGGACATCAGTCATCACTCTCCTTGGGTATGGATAGGGTCGGAGCGGCGGGCCAACGACCTCTATTATACCATACTCGGCTGGATGGCTTTTTCAGAGGATCCAGTTTCTACAAAATAGGAGAGAGCAGCCGGCTGACCGACTCCTTGAATTTGTGCCAGGCGGAGCGGGAATCATAGTCTTCCAAGGAGAGCTCCTTGCAGTGCAGCAGATCGTCCTGGAAAATGCGCTGAAGCCGCTGCGCCGTCGCGGAATCATAGATGAAGGCGTTGACCTCGAAGTTGAGCTTGAAGCTGCGGATATCGATGTTGGCCGTCCCGACTGAAGCGATATTGCCGTCTACGACAAGGGTTTTGGCATGCAGGAAGCCGTTGCCGTACTGATAGCATTTCACCCCGGCGGACAGCAGCTCACCGAAGTAGGAATGCGACGCCCAGTAGACGAAGAAGTGGTCCGGCTTGTTCGGCAGCATGACCTTGACGTCCACGCCGGATATCGCGGCCATCTTGAGGGCGTTGAGCAGGCTGTCGTCCGGGACGAAATACGGAGTCTGGAGCATGACCGATATCTTCGCCGCGTTGATCATCTTGATGTAGCCGTTCTTGATATGCTGCCACTCCGAGTCCGGGCCGCTGGAGACGATCTGCATGCCGACGGAGCCCCCCGATGCCGGGGCCGGATAGTAGCGGGCGTCGGTCATGAAAGGCTTGGAGGAAGCGAGGCTCCAGTCCAGCAGGAACCGGCCTTGCAGCTGGGCGACGACGCTGCCTTCCAGGCGCAGATGGGTATCCCGCCAGAAGCCGAATTTCTTCACCTTGCCGACATACTCGTCGCCGATGTTGAAGCCGCCGATGTAGCCGATTTTGCCGTCGATGACGACAATCTTCCGGTGGTTGCGGTAGTTCAGCCTCGGATTGATGAAGAAGATGCGGGACGGGAAAAACGCTCCGACCTGCCCTCCGGCCTTCACGAGCATGCGGAGGTATTTCTTGTTGAGGCGGATGCTCCCGATATCGTCATAGATCAGCCTTACCTCCACCCCTTGCTCCGCCTTGCGGATCAGCGTGTGCAGGATGCGCTTGCCGAGCTTGTCGGCCCGGATGATGTAATACATCAGATGGATATGCTCCTGCGCCGCTTCCAAGTCCCGCAGCAGGGCATCGAATTTGGTCTCCCCGTCCGTGAATACCTCGACCTCGTTGTCCTGCGTGTACAGCGAATCGCTGGACATCAGATTCATGTAGATCATGTCCTGGTAATAGGTCATGAGCGGGTCATTGAACGAATAAAGCCCGTTCTCGACGATCCGCTGCTGCGTCTTGAGCCTCTGGCGGGCCGCTTTCAGCTGGCTCAGCTTGAACTTGTAGATTTTGCGGCGGCTCAGGTTCTGTCCGAGAAGCAGATACAGGACGAATCCGACACCCGGCAGGAAATAGAGAATCATCAGCCAAGCCCATGTGGCCGCGATGTTGCGCCGCTCGAGGAAGATGACGGTGACGGCCAGAATGAGGTTGAGAATATAAAATACGGAGTAGGCTTGTTGAAAATAATGCAACTCGGCACCTGCCCATCTATGAAATCGCTTTGCTTGTCAGCTTCAGTATACCAGACTTTCCGCATCCTTTTTCCATAGATTAGGGCGATCTCCATGCAAGGCCCGCCTTTCATTGACAACGCCGGGCATACGGTCTATTGTGCGGAGAAGAGCACAAGCATCTCCCCTGCTGCCCTTGCCGGGGCGGCGAATGACGGCGCCGAACAGGTCGACGCCGTATCTGGGAATGCGGTGGATGGCACCTTTAAGCCAGCGAATATGAAAACGATGCCGCAGCGGCGGCATCCAGCCATGGGAGGCAGGATCATGAACCACAAGCAGGCAGCCGGGGAAAAAGCGGCCGGGGAAGTAAACAGCGGCATGAAGGTCGGGCTCGGCACGGGCTCGACCGTCTACTACACGATTATGGAGCTCGGACGCCGCGTCAAGGACGAGGGCCTGGAGATCGTCGGCGTGCCGACCTCCGAAGCGACGGACAAGCTCGCCCGCGAGCTCGGCATTCCGCTCGGCGAGCTGTCCGAGCTCGAGCCGCTCGACCTGACGATCGACGGCGCCGACGAGGTGAACGGAACGCTCGATCTCATCAAGGGCGGGGGCGGAGCCCATTTCCGCGAGAAGATGGTGGCGGCTGCCTCCAAAAGGCTCGTCATCGTCGCCGACGAGTCGAAGATCGTACCGGAGCTCGGACCTTTCCGGTTGCCCGTGGAGGTCATGCCCTACGGCTGGAAGTCCACCTGGAAGCGCGTCGAGGGGGCCGGCTGCTCGGCCGTGCGCCGGGAACGCGGCGGCGAGCCCGTCCTGACGGACAACGGCAACTACATTCTGGATTGCGACTTCGGCGACATCACGGATCCGGGCGCCCTGGACGGCAAGCTGAAAAGCCTGCTCGGCGTCGTCGAGACCGGCCTTTTCGTCGGCATGGCGGATTCGGTCTATGTAGCCGGTCCGGACGGCGTCCGCGTTCTTCGGCGCGGAACGCCGGCATAGGGATTTCTTATGAAAATCATTATTGACAACGATACCCGTACCTCTACGAAACCAACGGCGGACACAGCCATCTCTGCGCCGGAAAAGCGTTCGGAACCGCTCCGGACGGCGCTCTCCGGCAAGAAGATCGTTCTCACCGGAGGCGGCTCTACCGGCCATGTCAGCGTCAATCTCGCGCTTATCCCCGGCCTGCTCGCCGACGGCTGGAAGATCGACTATATCGGATCCGCATCCGGAATCGAGCGGGAGCTGATCGAGCCGCTGGACGGCGTCGCCTATCATGCCGTCTCCACCGGCAAGCTGCGCCGCTACATCGACATGAAGAACATGACGGATGCCTTCCGGGTCGTCAAAGGCCTCGCCCAGGCCGCCGCGCTGCTGCGCAAGCTGCGCCCGGACATCGTCTTCTCCAAGGGCGGATTCGTCTCCGTCCCCGTCGTCATCGGCGCGAAGCTGAACCGGATTCCCGTCATCATCCACGAATCCGATGTCACCCCGGGGCTGGCGAACCGGATCGCGATGCCGTTCGCCTCGGCGGTCTGCACGACCTTCCCGGAGACGGCGGCCTATATCCGCAAAGGCCCGGAGATCCTGCAGGCCGGAGCTCTCGTCCGGCCGGAGCTGCTGCAGGGCGATGCCGCCCAGGGCAGGCGGCTGTGCGGCTTCTCCGCCGGCAAGCCGGTGCTGCTCGTCATGGGCGGCAGCCTGGGCTCCAGGCGCATCAATGAAGCCGTCCGAGAGGCATTGCCGCAGCTTCTGAAGCAGTACCAGGTGGTACACCTATGCGGCAAAGGACAGCTGCCTGAGGGGAATCCTGTGAATGACGGCGTGGGCTACCGGGCATTCGAGTATTTGTCGGAGGAGCTTCCGGATGTGCTGGCGATGGCGGATCTCGTCCTCTCCCGCGCCGGCTCCAACGCGATCTTCGAGCTGCTGGCGCTGCAGAAGCCGATGCTTCTGGTTCCACTGACGCTCGCCCAGAGCCGTGGGGACCAGCTGCGCAACGCCGCCTCCTTTGAGCAGGCGGGACTATGCCGAGTGCTGCAGGAGGAGGAGCTTACGGCTGCATCCTTGCTGGAGCATCTGTCTGTCTTGGAAGAGCAAAAAGCGGATTACCGCAGGCGGATGGCCGACGCCGCTCCGGCCGACCCCCTGCCTCTCCTTCGCCGCATCATCGATCAAAAAGCGAGGAAATAAGCCTCGTACAGAGAGCGGCCTGCAGCTGTTCCATGAACGCAGCCATATTGAAGAGCCCGCTCTTAGTTCGCGGGCTCTTTGCCATGCTGATCGGCTTGCTTGCGGCCGGGGCTTATAGGCGTGCTTAACGCTTGCAGGCTTGTTTGCAGGCTTGTCTATAGACTTGCTTAAAGACGTGCTGAAAGACGTGCTTAAAGGCTTGTTTATAGCGTGGCAATAGGCTTGCTTCAGCTCTCTTCGAGACTTTTGCACAAGGCATGAATGGCGAATAAGAGCAGCCCGGCGGCAAGCGAGAACTGGAAGATGTGGTCACGCTGCTGCTCGCTTGTAACTTGGACTTTCGTCAAAATGGAATCGTCTCGGTTAGGGCAAAATAGATGTTGAAAGGAAGCGGCGCCTCGCAGCCCTAAAGCGAAGGCTCATTTCCAAAAATGAGACCCGCCGCTATTATCGTGTTATTTTTTCTAACATATCATTGACACAGAAGCCGGGTATCCATCATATTGTGATTCATAGCGGTTATCGTTCTCAGGCAAGCGGGAGGAGCGGCGGGTATGGTCAACAAGCTCAGGAAAGCAGCCATTGTCGGAGTGGGCCATGTAGGGGCGAGCTGCGCATACGCGATGGTGAATCAGTCGGTGTGCGACGAAATCATGCTGATCGGCCGAAATCCGAAGCGGACGCGGGCCCAGGCGCTCGATCTGTCCCATTGCGTGGACTTCAGCCACTCGCGGACCAAGGTGTATGACGGCACCTGCGAGCAATGCGGCGATATGGATATCATCCTTCTGTGCGCAGGGGGCAATCCGATTCCGGGCGGAACCCGTCTCGACCTGCTTGAATCGTCCTATGAGCTGTATTCGGACATCATCGGCAAAGTCATGCAGAGCGGCTTCGACGGCATCTTCATCGCCGCCACCAATCCGGTCGACATCATCACATATGTGGTCTGGAAGCTGTCCGGCCTGCCGCGGGAGCGGATCATCGGCAGCGGCACGTCCATCGATACGGCCAGGCTCAAGACGCTGCTCTCCGAGGACCTGCCGGTCGACCCTCGCAGCGTGCAGGGGTACATCATGGGGGAGCACGGCGAGTCGCAGTTCCCGGTATGGTCGCATGTCACGGTCGGCGGCAAGCCGCTGGCCGATATCATCGGCCAGCACCCCGGGCGCTTCGGCCATATGGACATGGAGGAAATCGCCCTGCGCACGCGCAATGCGGGATGGGAAATCCTGCATGGCAAGGGCTCCACGCATTACGGCATTGCCGCGGCCCTCACCTCGATCGCCCGCTCCGTGCTCAACAACGACCACCGCATCATGGCGGTATCGGCCGTGCTGGACGGCGAATACGGGCAGCGGGATATCGGCATCGGCGTACCGGCCATACTGGGGCGGAGCGGCATCCAGGAAGTGCTGGAGCTCCGGCTCAGCGCCCAGGAGCAGGAGCGCTTCGAGCGCTCCTGCTCCATTATCCGGGCCGCCATGGATACGCTGCCTCCATGGTAGGAGCAAGCATGCCCTGATGCCCCTACCTTCCTCCGCTTCCGCTATGCTACAATTTTCGCAATACCGCAATCAGCAAGCGGGATCCGGCAAGCGCCGAATCCCGCTGGACATGGCAGCCAAGGGGGAGCATGAGCATGGATATCAGGCATATGAGGCTGGACGAACCGGCCCCGGTCACCTTCAGCGAAGAAAGGGAAGAATACGAGCGTGACTACGCCCGCCTCATCCAGTCCCCGGCGTTTCGCCGTCTGCAAGGGAAATCGCAGGTATTCGGCGCCGGCTCCGGGGACTACTACCGGACACGCCTTACCCATTCCCTGGAGGTGTCCCAGATTGCCCGCGAAGCCGCGCGCCGGCTGGCCAAGCATTACCCCTTCGTCGAACGGGGAGAGCATCCCGGACTCGTCGTCAGTCCCGCTGTCGTGGAATGCGCGGCCCTGGCCCATGATCTGGGGCACCCCCCTTTCGGCCATCGGGGAGAAGAAGTGCTCAACCGCCTGCTGCAGGAGCAGTACGGCATGAAATATGAAGGCAATGCCCAGAACTTCCGCATTCTCATGTTCCTGGAGAAACGCGCCGGCAGCGGCAGCGGGCTCGACCTGACTGCCGCGGTGCTGCTTGCCGTCAACAAATACCCTTTCTGCCTCGATGAGCCCGGCCGCCTCAAGGGAGTGTACGCCCCGGAATGGGAAATCATTTCCGAGCTGCGCCGCAAGTGGGACATGCCGACAGGCGAGACGACGCTTGAGACGCAGCTGATGGATCTGTGCGACGATATCGCCTACTCCACCCATGATATCGAGGACGGCATCCGCGCAGGCAAAATCGGCATGAACCGGACCTTCTTCGAAAATGACCGGCTCCATGAGCATCTCGTTCAGGAAATCGCCCATGACGAAGGGAATCGGGGCTTTCACTGGGATGAAGTGGACATCCCCGTCATGGTTCGCCGGGTGCTGGACGATTTCCTGACCCAATGGGAAGAAATCTACCAGTCCACCGGCCGCGAGTCCTCGCGCACGCGCAGAGAGATCAAGGCCAGATGGGTAAGCACCTTCGCCGGCCGGATCGGCATCATCGACGATGGAGGCTGGAAGCGCGTCACCTTCGTCCGCGACGGCTCGCAGGATCTTGACCTGCTCCGCACGATGGAGATCCTGAAGAAGCTCGCCTGGGTAACGCTCGTCAAGGACTTCCGCGTCCAGCGGCTGCAGCTGCGCAGCGAAATCATGATCCAGCGGTTATGGGAAAGCTTTGTCCATCCCGACATGGGCCGCCTGATCACCCCCCCGGACTGGCTCGAGAACTATGAGCGCCACTCGGGCAAATGGAGCTGGCCGCGCTTTGTGGCCGATTATATATCGGGCATGACGGACGCTTACGCCGAAAAGGTGTACGCCGAGCTGTTCGCCAGCAAGTCCGGCTCCATCTATGAAATGGATTGACCGGCAGAGATGGCCGCGAGTTCGACATGTTCGGTCGTGAGCGCGGGCGTGGCGGGCTTCTCTCTGCCTCCCTTTCTGTCCGCGGTTCCAATTTCTATCCCAACAACAAAATCCTAGCTGAGACGCAGGTGGTATACGACACCCGGCTGATAGCAACGGGGTTCTCTCCGCCATGATGCGGGCGGATGTCCAACTAACTGGGTATACGTAGAACATCCAACTACCTGGGTACACATAGAACGCTCAACCAACTGGGTGAACATAGAATTCCAACAAACTAGCTCGTAGAATGTCCAACTACCTAGATGCTGGATGAAAGCCCAACCACCTGGGTGCTCGTAGAACTTTCAACTAATCCGATTTGGCTTTCGCTCCTGCTCACAATTCGATCTTCAATACCAATACTGGCCGCGCCGAGCTCTGGCTGCGCTTAGAGCCCCGACTAAACAAAATAACAGCCGAGCATTGCTATCGGACATCAGATCCGTTATTTGATCGAAATTCGCCGATTCTCGGATTTATCGGACATCAGATCCGTTATTTGCTCGAAATTCGCTCCCTAAGGCGGTAAACGGCCGAAATAGCGGATCCTATGTCCGATAAATAAACAAAAGACCTCTTTGCAGGCAAATAACGGATCCTATGTCCGATACTTGCTGGCAAGAGGTCTTTTGTATTGTCTGCGGCATGCATCTGCGGGTCTGTCTGAACAAAACCGGTAAAAAGAGCGACGCCATAGGTCACATGGATTGCCCTCGGCGGAATTCCCCTGCTCAAGGCAATGTCCGCCATGGCCGGCCCCGCCGGTCGGATGCCAGAGCACTCCAGGTCTACCTCTGCCAGCTTCGGCTCCTATGACCTTCAGACTCGCTTCGGAAGCTCCGGTCGACTCGCTTTGGCTCCCGTTTTTCCAGCTTCGATGCTCCGGCAGCCTTGCTTCGGCAGCCTTGCTCCCCCGCCTTAGCCTCGCCTTCGCTGCTCCGGCAGCTTGGCTCCCATGACTTGAGCCTGGCCTTCGGCTAACCCTGCTGCTTCGCTTCGGCTGCTCCGGCTTCCGGAACCTGCTCCGCAGCAATCCGGTGCAAGCCCGAAGGCCAGAAGGCCCAGCGCCCCAATAGCGCCGTCAGTGCAGGAACGAGGAACGGACGCACGATGAACGTATCAAGCAGGACGCCCAGCGCGGTAATCAAGCCGAACTGGAGCAGCACCTGAATCGGCAGCGTCGCGAGCACGGCGAACGTACCCGCCAGGATGAGGCCGGCTGACGTGATGACCGGCCCACTCTCATTTACGCCCTCGGATATGGCTTGGCGGAGCGGCATATGCCGCCTCTTTTTCCAGATGCCCGACACCATGAAGATGTTGTAATCCTCGCCCAGCGCGACCAGGAACACAAAGGCGTAGAGCGGAATTGCGCCCTGAATGGCGTCGATTCCAATCGCCTGGAGGACGAGCCACCCAAGCCCGAGGGCGGAGAAGTAGCTGAGAATGACGGTTCCGATCAGATATAGCATCGCGATCGCCGAACGCAGATAAACGAGCAGCAGCAGCGCGATGAGGCCGATGACGACAGGGATGATCAGCTTCGTATCCGAGTCTTGCGTCGCCCGGGTATCATATTGGACCGCAGTTTGGCCGGCAATCCATACATGGCCTGCCGGATCGGCGGCTCCTGCGCCGGCGAGCGCTCCTTCGGCCAGCCTCCGCATCTCCGGAATCCGGTCCATCGCCTCGAGGGAATAAGGATTCAGGCTCAGCTCCACCGTCCACGCCCGGATGTTCGGATTGACAGCTCCCTGCTGCGGCTGGGACACCGAAGCCACGTAAGGCTGGCTCTTGAGTTCATTCGCGAAGCCGTCCATGTCCCCTCGCTCCGTGTCCGCGATGATGGTCACAGGAGCCAGCTTTCCTTCGGAGAACTGTTCTCCGATGAGACGGAAGCCTTCCCTGGACTCCATATCCGACGGGAAGGAAGAAAGGATGTCATACGTGAACTTCACCTGCGAGCTGACGGCCGCCAGGGAACCGAGCAGCAGCAAGGAGACGGCAGCGACTTTCCACGGATGCCGGACGACGAGCCGGCCGGTGAAGCCGGATCGCCGGCTGCTGCGCGGAGCGGGCGCGGGCTTGCCGCGGCGGGCTGCCCGTTCCGCCGCCATCGCCGGCGTACGCGGCACGAACGGCCAGAAGGAGCCGCGGCCGAGAATCGCGAGCAGCGCGGGGACAAGCGTCAGGCTGGCCAGCGCCATGACGAGAATCGAAAGGCTGAACGGCACGGCGAACCGGTGCACGCCGCCGAAGCGGGCAAGCAGCAGCGTCAGCAACGCGATGACGACCGTCAGGCCGCTCATCGCGATTGCCCCGCCCGAGTCGGATACGGCCCTGCGCAGCGCGGCCGCCTTGCTCTCCTCCGTCAGCAGATGGCGGTAACAGCTGATCAGGAACAGGCAGTAGTCCGTCCCTGCGCCGAACAGCAGCACCGTCATGATGGAGACGGCTTGCGAGTCGACATCGATCCAACCTTGCGAGGCCATATACCCGAGGATCGGCCCCGTCACTCCGTAGGCGAAGCCGACAGCCAGCAGAGGGATGAGAGCCAGCACGGGGGAACGGTAGATGACCAGCAGGAAAACGAGCACCAGCAGCACCGTCGCGATCAGCAGAGAGACATCGGCGCTGCTGAACAAGGCGGTCGCATCGACCGCGATGCCTGCAGGCCCGGTCAGCCTGGCGCTCGGCGCCGGGGAGTCCGCAGCCGAGTATGATGCCGCGAATACATCTTCGCCTCCGGCCAGGGCGTTGATCCGCTCCCGCAGCTCCTGCGTGCCTTCCTTGAGCTCAGGCGTGCCGGCCTCCGGCCTGAACATCACCGCCCAGACGAGCGTGCTGCCGTCCTTCGACAGCTGCGCTTTCAAGGCAGGCTCCGGCAGCTTGTCGAGCGGCACAGCGGCCTGCTGATGAGCAACGGGCCGCGCCGTCACGTCTGCTGATGCTTGCCGGATCAGCTCGAGATCCCCGTCGCCGAGTCCCCCATCCCGATGCCATACAATCAGAGCCGGCGTCCCGTCATTCGATGCGAACTCCCGGCTGAGCACCTTCTCTGCTTGGACGGAAGCGACTTGTTCGCCGAAGTTAGGCGCGTTCTCATCCACCTCGGCCCTTACTCCCGGAAGCAGCATGCTGAGCAGGGCGGCCATCACGATCCATGCGGCCAGCGTGACCCACTTGCTCCGCCGGCCGGCGATGGCTCCCATCCATCGGTTCATAACCCTCATCCTTTCGTTTCCGCATTCCGTCACCGGTATGACCCCCGAGCACGAAATCATGATAAAATAAGCTAGTCCAACGCGAAACGCCTGCTCGGGCAGGCAAGTTAATATCCAACGGAAAATCCTGTCTCCATTATATATACCGTAGGGTTAATTTTCAACGGATTCCGATTTCACATAGAAGGAGAGCTTCTTTTGTCAAAATTTCCCCAATCCGATTCCGATAAAGAAGGAACGCGCCGCGCGCCGGGCCGGCCGAAGGCGGAAGACCGCGGAACTCCCGTCCGGGACCTCGTGCTGCAGGCCGCTTCCGTCCTGTTCATGGAGCAAGGCTACGAGGCCGTATCGCTGAACCAGATCGCCGAGCAATGCGGCGTCACCAAAGCGTCGGTCTATTATCATTTTACGAGCAAGCCTGTCCTGTTCACCGCCTCCGTCACCGATATGCTGCGCAAGGCCAAAGCTGGAACAGAAAGGCTGCTGGAGAGCGGCGGAACCTTGCGGGAGAGGCTGCTCCGCATCGCTCAGGTCCGGCTGGCCCGAAGCCAGCATGCCGAATTCGAAACGCTGATGCGGGAAGCCTCTCACTGGCTGACGGCGGAGCAGAAAAATGAGATCCGCGAAGCCGAGGACCATCTCCACCAGCTGCTTGCCGTCCATTTCCGCAAAGCTCTGGATTCTGGAGAAGTAAAGAAGGGCAACCCTCTCTTGATGGCTCATCTCTATACCGCCCTGCTGATGATCGGCAATCGGGAAGCGGCCCAAGGGATGTACGGCTCCATCGACGAGCTGGCCGATCAGATGATGGATCTATTCTGGTCCGGCATCGACTCCGGACGTACGCGAGAGAAAGCGTGATGGCCCCTATCGTCTGTCAGCACCCGGTCCTGAAGGTCATCTTGGCTATGTGAGGAGAGAAAAAGCAGGACATGTCGATCAAACTGAAGCTATCCGCTCTCATATCGTCAGTCGTTGTCCTGATCCTGGCATTGAACCTGCTCGTTTTCTCCCTGTATTCGACCGGGCAGCAGGAAAGAGCGGTCGAGCAGCAGATCCGTACGGCCGCCGATCAGATCCGCTTTTCCATGTCGCCGACGCTGCGGACGGCTTATTACATCGATGCAACCGTCTCGGAGCGGATGCGTGTCGCATCCATTGCCGCGATCGGCCTGCTTGGGCCCCGGCTGGCCGACGTCGCCGAAGCCAGCCTGCTGGAGAGCGCGGGCAAGCTCAACCTGGATTCCCTGTCGCTCGTCCAGCGCGGATACGACGGCAAGATTACGATCGCGGCCTCATCCGATTCCGACCTGACAGGCAAGGCGATCGGCTCCGGAAGCCTCAACGGCAAGGTCGTCAGCGATCTGATCAGCCACGGATATGCATACACCGAACGGGGAACGAGCCTCCAGAATTACTGGTGCGATTCGCTGTTCTACTCCGAGAGCGGCTACAAATCCAAGCTGAGCTTCTATTACGACGGGACCTCCGACTACGTCGTGCGGGTTTCCTACAACGTGCAGCCGATGGTCGACAAGCTGACTCCGATCCAGGACCACAGCAATATCGACGATATGATCCGTGATTCTCCGGGCCTGGTCGAGATTACAGGCATCAATGCGGATCTGGTGCCCCGTTCGGACAGCGGCGAGCCTTCCGAGCTGCGGCAAGGATTTCCGGACAACGCCATGGAATTCGGAGCCTACCGTTACGTCGATAGGGAGAACGACTATTCCTTGATGGAGAAGGCCAGCCGGACAGGCCAGCCGGTGTACAACAAGACCGAGCTGCTCGGCAAAAAGCTGCTGCGAGGATACATCCCCTTCAACGTCGACTCGATCCGCAGCTACGTCGTCATCGTTTCCCTGGACACCTCCTTGTACGGCGAGTCGCTGAACAAGCAGTTCTTCCTGCTGCTCGCCATATCGCTCACGCTGCTGATCGTCGCCATATCGGCCAGCTACCTGATCTCCGGAGTCGCCTTGCGGAAGCTGAAGCTCGTCATCCACAGGGTGAACGCGGTGGCCAAGGGAGACTTCAACAAGCCGATCCGCCTCAGCAGCAACGACGAGATCGGCGAGCTGGCACAAAGCGTCAACCTCATGGCGTCCAATATGAGCGCTTATACGAGCCGTCTGAAGGAGTCGGCGGAAGAGCTCCGCCACACGAAGGAGCATCTGGAATCGCTCGTCAGCCATACGAAGGATGCCATCCATACGTACGGCCTCGACGGGCGGCTCATGAGCGCGAACCGCGCCTTCGAGGCGATGCTCGGGTGGTCGGAGCAAGAACTCATGGATCCGGACTCGCCAGCCTCTTTCCTGCCCGGAAACGAGGAGGAAATCCGCCAAATGATCAACAGCGTGCTGAACGGGGTCGCCTATATCGACGCGGAGACCACGCTCGAGACCAAATTCGGAGCCCGCATCGACGTGAGCACGACGGCCTCGCCGATTCGAGATCATGACGGGTCGATCGTCGCGGTATCCTGCATTTCCCGCAACGTGACGAACCGCAAGCATACCGAAGAGCTGCTGCGGCGGACGGAGAAGCTCTCCGTCGTCGGACAGCTGGCAGCCGGTGTCGCCCACGAGATCCGCAATCCGCTGACGACGCTGCGAGGCTTCGTGCAAATGCAGATGGAGGGCAAGGAGCTGAGTCCTTACTTCCTGTCGATCATGCTCTCGGAGCTTGACCGGATCAACTTCATCGTGAGCGAGTTTCTTGTGCTGTCCAAGCCCCAGGCCAATCATTACCATAGGCAGCGCATCGCCCCGATGCTGGAGGATATGGCGCTCCTCCTGGAGCCGGAAGCCAATCTGTCCGGAGTTGCCATCGAGCTCGATCTGGATAGCGGCATCGCCCCGATCCTATGCGAGCCGAACCAGATGAAGCAGGTATTCGTCAACGTCATCAAAAACGGCATCGAGTCCATGGCGGAGACGGGCGGCGTGCTGAAGATCGGCTTGCATCGGGATGATGCCGGATTTGCCGTCGTCACGGTCGAGGACCAGGGAAGCGGCATTTCCGAGGAAGACCTGCTTCGCCTGGGCGAGCCGTTCTTCACCAGCAAGGAAGGCGGCAACGGACTCGGGCTCATGGTCAGCCAGCGCATCGTCAGCAATCACATAGGCATATTCGTCATCCGCAGCCGCGTCGGCCAAGGAACTGTCGTCCGCATCAGCCTGCCCGTCCTCTCCGAATGATCCTCCCGCTCTCCCGGGATACTAGGCAGACAAGCTGCTGCCGCAGCATCTGGGAGGGCGGATCTCATCAAAACGATATTCAGCATTGCCGCAGAGGATTGGCGGCGTATCGGACGGAACTGGACCGCCTGCGTCATCCTGGGAGGCCTCGCCCTGCTCCCTTCCTTGTACGCCTGGTTCAATATTCTCGCCTCGTGGGACCCGTACGGCCGCACTTCCGAGATTCCGTTCGCCGTCGTCAACGAGGATGCCGGATACCGGTTCAGTCCGGCGCTGGGCGCTGCAGCGGGAGGAGCAGCCGGCGGCATGCTCCGGGCCGGCGACGAAATCGTCAAGGCGCTGCGCGCCAATCCTTCGATCGGCTGGCATTTTGTCGGCGGGAAGAAAGCGCTGGACGGCGTTCGGGACGGCACTTACTATGCCAGCATCCTCATACCGGCGAACTTCTCCGAGCGGATGGCCAGCATCCTCTCGCCCAAGCCGCTTCGGGCGGAGATTACGTACACCGTCAATGAAAAGATCAATGCGATCGCTCCAAAGATTACCTCTTCCGGAACGAATACGATCATCAAGAACTTCACCGAGCAATTCTCCGAAACGGTGAACGGCACGATCTTCCGCCTGTTCAACGAGCTCGGCACCGAGCTCGAACGGGAACGGCCGGCGATCGAGCATGCGGAGTTACTCGTCTACCGGCTGGAAAAGGAGCTGCCCGAGGTGAACCGGATCGCAGCGGTCGCCCGGAAGGATCTGGGCAAAACCGCGCAGCTCACGGCGGAGGCGCAGAGAGCGCTCCCGTTCGCCGAGAAGCTGACCCGGGAAGGCTCCCGCTTCGCAGACGGAGCCGGAACGTTCCTGCAGCACGGCAGCGAGGCGCTTCAGGCGGTATCTCCCGCCGTGAAGCAGAATTTGCTGCTCGTGCATCAGGCTGCGGCTGCGCTGGAAGCAGCCGCAGCCCAGCTTGTCGAAGGCGGGGCGGACAATTCCGCCCGCGCCGCCGAAGCACTCGCCGCAGCGGCCGCCCGCATCGAGGCGGGCCGCGCGGCGGCAGGCGCCCTGGCCGCGCTGCTGCCGCGGCTGGGCGCCTACGGCGATGCCGGCGGCGTGCTCGCCGCCGCCGGC
>NZ_JBKFAO010000005.1:0-352221 GCF_053345695.1 Paenibacillus sp. D51F
GGCCCCTACGGCGATGCCGGCGGCGTGCTCGCCGCCGCCGGCAAGCGCCTTGGCGGGCTCGAGCGCAGCCTCGCCCGCCAGGCGGAGCTGGCCCGCGCCGCAGGCGAGGCGCTGGCGGCCGGGCGGCAGCCGGCCGCCGGGCTTGCCGAGCAGCTGCGGCAAGGGGCCGAGGAGGCCGGGCGCATCGCCGCCGACCTCCTCGGCCGCTACGACAGCGAGCTCGCGCCGCGCGTCGCGGCAGGAGTGAAGGCGGCGCAAAAGGCCGCCGCAGAAGCCGGCGACGCGCTGAAGCGGGCGCATGCCGAGCTGCCCGCTGTGACCGGACTGCTCCGGGATGCCGCCAAAGGCATCGCGTTCGGCCAAAGCAAGCTCGACGCCTTCCAGAGCGAGCTGCCGGAGGCCGAAAAGCGGATTCGGGACCTCGCGGCCAAGCTGCGGGAGCTGCGCAAGAAAGGCAATCTCGGCGAGGCCATCGATCTGCTTAAGAGCAATTACGTCCAAAAGGCCGAATTTCTGGCCCGCCCGATCAAGCTGAAGCAGCATTCCCTGTTCCCGATCGCGAATTACGGGACGGCGATGACGCCGTTCTTCACCGTACTCTCGCTGTGGGTTGGCGCGCTGCTGCTCGTCTCCATGCTCAGCCTGGATGTCCATCGAGAGGCGGCGGTCCAGCATGCCTATCTCGGCCGCTTCCTCACCTTCTGGGCGATCGGCCTGCTGCAGTCGCTGCTCGTCACGCTCGGAGACATCCTGCTGCTCGGCGTACGCCCCGCGTCGCCGGTCTTGTTCGTGCTGTCGGCTCTGCTCATCAGCACCGTGTTCATGCTCATCGTCTATACGCTCGTATCCGTTCTCGGCAATGTCGGCAAGGCTGCCGCCATCGTCCTGCTCGTGCTGCAGCTCGCCGGCTCCGGCGGCACGTTCCCGGTGCAAGTCACAGCTCCGATCTTCCGGGCCCTCTATCCTTTTCTGCCTTTCACCTATGCCGTCGGCCTCATGCGCGAAACGGTCGGAGGCATTCTCCCCGAAGCCGCGCGCAGGGATTTGTCGAAGCTGCTGCTCTTCGGCGTCATCGCGCTGCTCGCCGGCCTGCTGCTCAAGAAGCCGCTCGGAAGAGCCGCCGGGAGCCTTGCGGCAAAAGCCCGCGAAAGCGGCATTATCCATTGATCGTTGATCGAAATCGAACGACTACGCAGAATTTTCTTCTGTGCCCGGAGGAATCCAATGAAAATGAGATCCCATGCCGCGCCCGAACCCGATAAAGCTCCGCTGTGGCCGATGTTCAAGCGCCTGTTCCTGCATGTCAAAGGACAATGGCCGCTGCTTCTGGCCGCATGGCTGTCCATGGGCGGCGTCGCCGCCCTGCAATTCGTCATTCCGAAGCTGACCCAATATGCGGTCGACCATGTCATTCCCGGCAAGCTGTACGGCCAGCTGCTGCCGATCGCAGGCGCCGTATTGGGGACAGCGGTGCTGCTCGGCGTTTTCGGCTATATCAGCAGCTACACGTTCAGCAAAGCCGGCCAGCAGACCGTCTTCGAGATCCGCAACCGCCTGTACCGCCATTTGCAAAGCCTCGATCTCGGCTTCTACGACCGCCGCCGCACGGGCGACCTGATGTCCCGCATGACGAGCGATGTCAACCAGCTGCAGCAGATGGTCAGCTCCGGAACGATGGGGATTCTGACTGACGCCGTCACGTTCATCGCTATTGCCGGTTACATGCTGCTGGAGAATGCTCAGATGACTGTCGCGCTCCTGGCGTTGTTTCCCGTCATGTTCCTTACGGCCCGCCGCTATGGCGGACGGATGCGCCGCACCTTCCGACGGGTCCAGGAAACCGTGGCGGAGATGAGCAGCCATCTGCAGGACACGCTCTCTTCCATCCGGCTCGTCAAGTCGTTCTCCGCCGAAGAACGCGAAAGCGCTGTATTCGCCCGCTTGAGCGCCGACAACCGGGACGCCAATCTCCGCTCCACCCGCTTCAGCGCGATTTTCGGCCCCATGATCGACCTGCTTCAATACGCAGGCATGGCTTTCGTGCTCGCCTTCGGCTCCTGGCAAGCGATGCGCGGCGATATGACCGCCGGCTCGGTCATCGCCTACCTCAGCTACTTGCGGCTGCTCCAAAACCCGGTGCGGCGCTTCAGCCGCCTCATGAGCACCGTGCAGCAGTCCGCGGCGGCCTATGACCGCATCATGGAGACGATGTCGGCCGTTCCCGACGTCAAGGACCGGCCTGATGCGGGCGAGCTTAGGCTCGCTGGCGGAGAGATCGTGTTCGAGCAGGTTTCGTTCCGCTACTCCTCCTCCGCGGCTGATGTTCTGCATGAGTTCAACCTGACCTTGGCCCCGGGAAAAACGACCGCCCTTGTCGGCTCTTCGGGCGCGGGCAAAACGACGGCCGCCCATCTCGTCATGCGCTATTACGACGCGACCCGAGGCCGGATCACGGTCGACGGAACCGACATCCGCGACGTGACCCAGGCTTCCCTGCGCCGTAAGATCGCGATCGTCTCGCAGGATGTCATGCTCCGCAACGGCACCGTACGGGCCAATCTGGCTTACGGCAAGCCCGGAGCCACCGAGGAGGAAATGATCGGCGCCGCGCAGGCGGCCTACGCGCATCCGTTCATCGAGGAGCTTCCGGACGGTTACGATACGGAAGTCGGAGAGAGAGGCGTCCGCCTCTCCGGCGGGCAGAAGCAGCGGCTTTCCATCGCCAGAGCGCTGCTTGCCGATCCCAAAGTCATCATCCTCGACGAAGCGACGGCTGCTCTGGACACGGAATCCGAACAGCTCATCCAAGCAGCGTTGGAAACCCTTCTGGCCGGAAGGACCAGCCTCGTCATCGCTCACCGCCTCTCCACCGTCCGCAGAGCCGATCTCATCGTCGTCATGGAGGAGGGCCGCATCGTCCAAAGCGGCACCCACGAGGAGCTCATGGAGCAAGGAGGCCGATACCGCCGCCTGTACGAGCTCCAGTTCCCGCAGCAGGCAGGATGATGCGGCTCTGATTTCTCTTCTTTGCCGGGTATGAAACTCCAGCCCGGGGCGAATCCTACCCAAGGACGCTTTTCCAGCGCTCGAGTACATTACGCGAGAGAAGGGTGACGGCAGGAGTGAAACCAGATAAACGCGGCGGTTCCACCGCCATATCGGGCGGAGAGATGAAATGGCCGCGCGGGAAGTTCGTCGGCAGGGAGCCTCAGCCTTCCCACAAGAAAGCCGACGACAGCCGCACAGCCGCCCTTCTCGCCCTATCATCCGTTCCTTTGATCATGACGCTGGGCAATTCCATGCTAATTCCCGTGCTGCCCGCCATCGAAACGGCGCTCGGCATCACGCCTTTGCAGGCGAGCCTCATCATTACGGTCTACTCCGTCATGGCCATCATTCTGATTCCGATCGCCGGTTATCTGTCCGACCGCATCGGCCGCAAGAAGGTCATCATTCCCTCGCTGATCCTGGCTGGAGCGGGAGGCGCGGTATGCGGCTGGGCGGGCAGTCTCGAGCCAGGGGGATACGGCATCATTCTGGCAGGAAGAGTGCTACAGGGAATCGGCGCTGCCGGCGCCATGCCGATCGTCCTCCCTCTAGTAGGAGACATGTTCCGGAGCGAGCAGCAGGTCAGCGCGGGACTCGGACTGATTGAAACCTCCAACACTTTCGGCAAGGTGCTCAGCCCGATTCTCGGATCGGCTCTCGCTCTTCTTGCCTGGCAGGCGCCGTTCTGGTCCGTGCCTGTTCTTTGCGCGCTCTCCATTATCCTTGTGCTGCTCCTGGTCAAGGTGCCGCCCAAGCAAGGCAAGGAAGCAGCCGCCACTCAGCCTCCAGGCAAATTCTTGAGCGGCGTTTGGAATCTTTACCGCAGCAAGGCGAGATGGCTGACGGCTTTGTTCGTCGTAGGCTGCTTTTCGATGTTCATTTTATTCGGACTGCTGTTCTACCTGTCGGAAACGCTGGAAAAAAGCCATCACATGAAAGGCATCCTGAAGGGGCTTGTGCTCGCGATTCCTTTGGCCGTTCTGTGCGCGGCTTCCTATGCAGCGGGAAAATGGATCGGCGAGCATAAAAAAGTGATGAAATGGACCCTCACCGGGGGATTCCTCCTCTGCGCGGCCAGCATTGGAGCCTGCCTGTTCTGGGAAGCGACCTCCATCCGCATCGCCCTGCTGTCCGGGGCAGGCCTTGGCATCGGTGCCGGCCTGCCCTGCCTCGACGCCTTCATTACCGAAGGCATCGACAAGGAGGAGCGCGGGACGATCAGCTCGCTGTACAGCAGCATGAGATTCATCGGCGTAGCCGCAGGCCCGCCCGTCGCTTCGCTGCTGATGAAGCAGTCCGCGCCTTTGCTGCTGGGAGTAATGGCTGCCGTGGCTGCCGCCGCTTTCATACTCGCGCTTGCCGGGATTCGCCCGCGCAATGACAAAGGCTGAGCCGTTCAAGCGGCTCAGCTTTTGTTTGTCTCTTGTTTTTCGCGTTCCGGAACCTCTTGAGGGCATGCATCGTTTTGTTTCCGGTCAAGACACTACAGGAGATAAACGGAGGCTGGTTGAATAACGGCTCTTTATTGGCAGCCAAGTCCCTCATTGCCCATAGACCCATAGACATTTCCATGGACATTCGTTTGTTTGGATGCGTCCAATAATGTCCGGCAGTCATTCCGTCTGCCTTTATGCATGCGTCCCCCTTTTCGCCAATCAGGCCGTTCCGGCTTTACGTACATGCTTCCCGCTTTTCGACGATTGCAGGCCATTCCGGCTTTACTGGCATCCGACCCTTTTTCGCAGCTTACAGGCCATTCCGACTTTATCGGACATACGATCCGCTATTTGGCCAATTTGAAGGCTATTTCAGATTTATCGGACATACGATCCGCTATTGCCAAATTTTTATCAACATAGAGGTAAATTTCAAAGAAATAACGGATCTGATGTCCGATAATCACCCATAAAGGCTCATTCTCGCTCAATAACGGATCGTATGTCCGATACGGTTAATCGGGCATTCCCAGTTTGAATTTATAAGAGCTACCGTGGCGCGCAGGCAGCATTGGGATGCATCATATTTGATATCATAGGCGTTTTTCTTGTTTCATTTCTTGTTTCATTTCTTGTTTCATTTCTTGTTTCATTTCTGGTTTCATTTCTTGTTTACAGTTACGTGTTTCGAACTTCTCTTCTGTTTCTGATACCATTCGTAAACTGTGATTCCGTGTTTCGTTTTTGGCTTCTGTACCTATCTCCGGTTTTGTGCTGCATTCGTTAACTTTCCGGCTTCGTGTTCCTTGCTTTTTACTTGACTTGCTTTCGATTTCTCCCGTTCCTGTTCTCAAAGCCCTCCCCCCGTTCCTGTTCTCGAAGCCCTCCCCAATTCCATCCACAGTTTCCACCCTTTCGCTCCGTTTTTCCACTCCCCGTTGGTTTTCTTCCCGAATTCTTTTCCAGAAAAGCCTTTGCAGCCTGCAGGCTGCTTGGAGACATCTTAGAATGGAAAAAAAGGGGATTGCCGCCGAATGGAAAAGAATCTCGTCCGAATCGCACTCGCCCAAACCCGCTTTCCGAAGTCGCTTGCGGATGGAGAAGATCTCGTAGCCCGAGGAATAAGCCAGGCTGCTGAGCAGGGAAGCACCCTCGTCTGTTTTCCGGAGGCGGTCCTTCCGGGGCTGAGAGGGGTCGGCTTCGAAGTTGAGCCCTATGATCACGAGGCCATGCAGGCTGCGCTGAAGCGCGTCTGCGAGCTGGCCGCCAGCCGCCGGATCGCGGTCGTGCTGCCTACGGAATGGAGGGGCGAGGGAGGCATGGAGCTCGCGGCATTTGTCATCTCTGCCGATGGCAAGCTGCTTGGACGCCAGACCAAAAATCAGCTCGATCCGGACGAAGAGCCATTCGGTTATAATCCCGGCGTTGGAAGAACGCTGTTCGAGATTGAAGGGCTGAAGTTCGGCATCGTCATCTGCCATGAGGGGTGGAGGTATCCCGAGACCGTCCGCTGGGCCGCGCGCCGAGGAGCGGATATCGTCTTTCATCCCCAGTTCACTCCCGCGGTGCCCAACCCCGAATTCTACAAAGGCGCCATGGCTTGCCGCAGCGGCGAGAACCAAATTTATTTCGCGAGCGTCAACTTCGCCCTGGAAGGACAGCAGGTCGTCACCCGCCTGATCTCCCCTGCCGGAGAAACGCTGGCCTCGGCATTGCCCGATGTCGAAGAGCTGATCATCTATGATGTCGACCCAGCCCAGGCTACTCGCCGTCTTGCGGTCAGGCTGCGGCCGGAGCTGCTTGGCTGAGCAGCGTTCGCATAGCAAATAAAACGGGGATGGCCGTCCATCCCCGTTTTCAATGTTCAGCTTTTCGGCTCACTGTTCAGCTTTTCGGCTCACTGTTCAGCTTTTCGGCTCACTGTTCAGCTTTTCGGCTCACTGTTCAGCTTTCCGGCTCACTGTTCAGCATTTCAGCCCTTCAGCTTTTCCGTCGTAGCGCTTGGTCCATTCCGTCAAAATCGCGTCGCGGTCTTTGGCGGCAGCCTGCAGGTCGTACTTTATGAGCTGGTCGACCGGATTTTGGGCATACCTGGCCAGGAGCTCGATATCGCCTCCAAAGCAGCTCCTCTATTTTGCTTACTAAAGTTGAGAAACAATAGTTAATTTAGTACAATGAATAGACTAAAGGAGGCCTATTTTTATGTCCGCTTCACCGAGAAAGATGGAACTTGGAATCAGCACTTTTTTGGAGGCCATGCCAGCCTCGACCGCAGGCCCGACGATCAGCCACGCCCAGCGTCTGCGCAACGCGGTCGAGGAGATCGTCGTCGCCGAGCAGGCCGGTCTGGACGTCTACGGCATCGGAGAGCATCATCGGCCTGATTATGCGGGAAGCGCTCCAGCCGTCGTGCTTGCCGCCGCGGCGCCCCTGACCAAGAAGATCCGCCTGACGAGCGCCGTCACGGTGCTGTCCTCGGACGATCCTGTCCGCGTCTACCAGCAGTTCTCCACCCTCGACGGCCTCTCGGACGGCCGTGCCGAGATCATGGCGGGACGTGGCTCCTTCATCGAGTCTTTCCCCCTGTTCGGCTACAGCCTGGACGATTACAACGAGCTGTTCGACGAGAAGCTGGAGCTGCTGCTCAACATCCGGCAGTCGGAAAAAGTAAGCTGGCCAGGCGGCCATCGGCCGGCCATCGATAATCAAGGCGTATACCCGCGGGCGGTGCAGGAGCCGCTCCCGGTCTGGATCGCTACGGGAGGAAATCCGGAATCCGCCATTCGCGCTGGCGTGCTCGGCCTTCCCGTCGTATTCGCGATCATCGGGGGCATGCCGGAGAGATTCGCCCCGCTGGTGGATCTGTACCGCCGCGCCGCCGCACAGGCTGGCCACGACCTCTCGAAGCTGCGGGTCGCTACGCACTCGCACGGCTTTGTCGGCGATACGACTCAGGGAGCCGCCGATGCCTTCTTCCCTCATAACCAGGCACAGATGAGCGCCATCGGCAAAGAGCGCGGCTGGGCCGGATACGACCGCGCAGCCTACGACCAGTCCCGTACTCTGCGAGGCGCTCTCTACGTCGGCGATCCCGAATTCGTCGCGGAGAAAATCGTGCTGCTGCGCCAGAACCTCGGCCTCGACCGCTTCTTCCTGCATGTGGACGTCAGCACGATGCCGCATCGCGAGGTGCTGAAGGCCATCGAGCTGCTCGGTACGAAGGTCGCCCCGATCGTGCACAAGGAGCTGGAGCGCATCGAAGGCGGCAAGTAACCGCTTATCCGGAGGAGGAGAGGTGCCGGATGTCAGGCCTGGCGGAATTCCCTCTCGTCCGAAGGATCTACAAGAATGGGCTGTTCCGGCTGGTCGGGTCGGAGGAGATGTTCGAGTCTGTACTCCCGCTGCTGCTGGACGGCATCGAGCGCCAGATGGCAGAGGGAATGCAGCGACGCCGGAAAATGAAAAAAGCCCCTTCAGGCCAAGCCGCTCCGCCCGACCCGTCGAGGATCGAGACGCCGCTTGTCCCGGCAGGGGCTTTCTCTTTTTTCAAGTCGAGGCCAAAAGCTCCAGCGCTCTTGCCAGCGGGCGGAGAGGATGGCCGATCTGCCTGCCCGTCTCCCGCCCGGCCCGTTCGGCCGCTCCGGCCATCGACAGCTGGGCGACGGATACAGCCAGCCCCGGATCGGACTCTGCCGTCCGGAGAAGATGAGCGGTAACCGCGTCCTCATACTCCTCTTTCCTGCCAGCCATGATCAGGGGGAACAGATCCGGGATGACTTCGGCGCGGACTGCCGGCGCCCGACAGCCGGATGCTTCCGCATAAGCATGCAGTCTGGCCATCGTTCCTTCTACCGTGGCCGAATTGCTGAACAGCAGCAGCTGGGGCTGCCCGCTGCGGCATACCTCCTGGAAGAATGGCTCGTCGATCTTGAGAATAGCCGGCATTCCGGCTGCCAGACGAGACTCGTCAAGCAGCGTTATATAGTTGGTGCAGGTGATCAGGATGACGTCCGCTCCCGCCGCAGCCATCCATTCCAGCTGTTTCAGCACCCTATCGCCCCCTCCAGCGCTTGCGAAGCCGGGATCGTTGCCGATACGGGCCATCAGGCCGGGATCGACGTAATGCTCCAAGACGAATTCCCGGGGCGCGATCTCCTGGATGAATCCGATATTGGATTCATGCGCGTGCAGGCAAGCCAGTTTTCGAGCCATTGCAATCCCCCGCCCGTTTTCCCCCTATCTTACCAGCAGATTCACCTCTTGTCCGGACAGGCGCTGAAAAGGCGAAAAACCCGGCTGTTCCCAGCCAAGCTTCGCTCTTAGTCTGCCACGATCTGCCGCAAAAGCTCCGAGTAAGACGGTTTTTTCGGCTTATTTGACTGCTTCTTCCACAGAAACTCCGAGTTAGACGGGTTTTCCCGCTTATTTGGCCGTTTCTACCGCAGAAGCTCCGAGTTAGATGGGTTTTCCCGCTTATTTGGCTGTTTCTACCGCAGAAGCTCCGAGTTAGATGGGTTTTCCCGCTTATTTGGCCGTTTCTGCCGCAGAAGCTCCGAGTTAGACGGGTTTTCCTGCTTATTTGGCCGTTTCTGCCGCAGAAGCTCCGAGTTAGACGGGCTTTCCCGCTTATTTGGCTGCTTCTGCCGCAAAAGCTCCGAGTAAGACGGTTTTTTCGGCTTATTTGACTGCTTCTTCCGCAGAAGCTCCGAGTTAGACGATTTTTTCGGCTTATTTGGTTGCTTCTGACGCAAAAGCTCCGACTAAGACGGTTCTTTCATGCTCGAGGTTCCCCATTGATTTGCCTGAGGCTCCAAAGACCGCCCTGAGCCTCCGCCATTTCGCCAGCCAAAAAAAGAACCGCCTAGGCGGTTCCAATCATGATATATGGCACTGTCTTGATTTCCTTGCTTCTTGCTTCCTTTATCTTTTTGCTTCCTTTATCTTTTTGCTTCCTTTATCTTCTTGCTTCCTTGCTCTTCTTGCTCTTCTGCTTGCTCTTCTTGCTCTTCTGCTTGCTCTTCTTGCCTTCCCTGCTCTTCTTGTTTCCTTTATTTCCTTTGTTTCCTTACGTCCAGCTTGTTGCTTCTTGCTTCTTCTTGCTTCTTGCTTCTTGCTTCTTGCCTTCATCCCTTGCCTGCTTTTTCTGCCTTGCTATCCTCTTCTATCCCCTGCTCGTTCTTTCATTCCTTGCCCGCCTTCTTCACATCCACCACAATCGTATCCAAAAGCCTGCCGTCCACGTAGGGAAGAAGACGCCAGCGTCCCGGCTCGGGCAGCGACATCATGGAGACGGCGATCCGGTCTGCGCCGTTCAAGGAGCCGGAAAAAAACGAATCCGTCGAGAAGACGTCGACAGGCCGTTCCTCTCCTTCTTTGATCGCCTTCACCTGGAAGCCTCCGTCGAACTTCTCCTTGTCCCCCCAGAAATGCCACATGTACTTCTGGTGCATGCCTGCCGAGAAACCGGCGTCTATGAAGGCTACTTTTCCTTCCACGCCGCGCATGAGATAGGTTCCGGAGCGGAACTCGGGACTGGCCTGCCAATCCGGCTCATGCAAGGCTATCGTCACATGTCCATAGGAAACTCCGTCGAGAAGCACGTCGAGCCTCCACAGTCCGCCGAGGGGGAGAGCGAATTGCATCCCATGCCTCTCCAATCCTTCATAACCGCTGTCCGGACTCCGGATCAGGTCGGAATATACGGTCTCTCTCCAGCCCGAATCGGCATGCACGGCTTCCACTCGGAGGTTTTTGCCCTCGAAGACGCGGAAGGGAGCGGTGAACGAGAACAGATAACCCTGCATAATGCCTGCCTGCGCATCCGGCTCCGGGGAGATGGCGAACAGCTGCTTGCCCTGCTCGAAATAGGCATGGTTCTCCGTCAGGCTTCCCTGTCCCGGATGGCCCCCCCATGGAGACGGCAGTCCCCAAACCACTGCCAGACAGGCAGCCGTCAGCACCGCAGCCAGAACAGCCCGACGCATCCTTCTCGAGACTGCTCCGTCCCGCCCCGCGGACTGCGAATGGATCCTGCGGGTCACCGCCTGCGCCATTTCCTCCGTGAACCGGCCGGCGACGAATGGCGACGGCCGCATCCGCCTTCTCAGCCTCTCATTCCGATCGTTGGCGCTCAATGCCTTCGGCCTCCTTTTCGTCCTCTATCAGCAGTTGGCCAAGCTTCTTCCTGGCCCGGTGCGTCCGGGATTTGACCGTTCCTGCCGGAAGCCCGGTCATGGCCCCGATCTCCTTCACGGCAAAGCCATAATGATAGTCCAGAATGAGCAGCTCCCTGTATTTTCGCGGCAGGCTCATGACGGCCTCCCACAATGAGCGGCTCTCCATTCGGTCGAAAAAGACGACGTCTGCGCCGGGAGAGCTGCCTGAGGCCGTGAACAGATCGGTCAGCGTCACCTTGCGGACGAAAGCGCTTTGCAAATAATGCAGGGCTTTATTTCGCGTGATTTTGAGCAGCCAGCCTTTGACGGAGCCGTCTCCGCGATAGGCGTGCAGCGAGCTGTACGCCGACAGGAATACCTCCTGGGACAGATCGTCCGCCGCATCGGCCCGGCGCGTCAGGAAATAGGCGAATCTCCATACGTCATCGCCGAAATGATCCATCAGATCCTGCAGCACCCTGCCGCGGTCGAATCCCGGAGCCAGATGCTTGATATAGTCCAGTTCTTCCGACATGGCTGCCCCCCTCATGCATATAGGACCGCTTTGGCGGACGATCGGTTCCATTTTTTCAAGAAAAAATTTTGGCGCGAAGATCCTTCCAACGAGCGCCTGTCTTTGTCTTGCAGGACGACGCCTACGGAACAGCAAAAAGACCGTTCTCCCCTTATAGCAGGGGGAACGGTCTCGCGCCGGGATGCATTCGGTTTTGTACGGGCCGTTCCAACGATCAGGACCCGAACAGCCGGCAACCTTTTTCATGAAAGAGCTCAGTCTTTTTTGGCGGCCTCGCCGAGTGCCGGAGCCAGATCAATGACCCTCCGCTCCCGGGCGCTGCGATGCGCCGCCTCGATCAGCCTGATGACCTCCAGCGCTTCCTCCGCATCGACCGGGGGCTTGCCGCCGCCGGAGATCGCCTCCGCGATGCCCCGGTAATAGTCCTGATAGCTGCCGGGCAGCGTGTCGATCTTGGTGCGCATGGTGAGGTCGCCGACGGCCGTCGTCAGCTCGCCGTAGCATTCCTCCTTGTCCGCGCCCCAGTCGGCGTCGCCTGGCCGCAGGCCGGCCTTCAGCTGATCCTCCTGCGGATCCAGCCCGTATTTGATATAGCTCCCGAGATCTCCATGGACCATGAAGCGCGGCCCCGCCTGCCGGACCAGCGTGCCGGCCCGCAGAATCGCCCGCGACTGGGGATAGGATAGCACCAGGTGGAAGTAGTCCACCGTCTCCGCTTCATCCCGGTCGAGCCGCAGATCGGCCCAAATGGAATCCGGGCTGCCTAGAACCTGCACAGCCTGGTCGATGAGATGCGCTCCGAGGTCATACAGAATACCGGAGCCCGGCAGCGGCTGATCCCGCCATCTCGCCTCGACCTCCACCTCCGGCGAATACCGGTCGTAATGCGCCTCGTAGACGGAAACCCGTCCGATCGTGCCGGAATCCAGCACCTGCCGCACGGTAAGGAAGTCGTTGTCCCAGCGGCGGTTGTGGAAAACGCTGAGCATGACGCCCTTGGTCCGCGCCAGCTCGATCAGCTCCTCCGCCTCGCGCACCGTATTGGTGAACGGCTTCTCGACCACGACATGCTTGCCCGCGAGAATGGCGCTCTTGGCATGCTCGTAGTGCAGCGTATTCGGGCTTGCTACGACGACCAGCTCCACTCCGCTGCCCAGCAGCGCCTCCACGTCTTCGTACACGTCGACATTCTCGTAATCCTCCCGGACTTTATCCGTCTGGGAGGTGACGACTCCAGTCAGCTGCAAGCCTTCCTCGGCTGCGATGAGGGGGGCGTGGAATACCGAGCCTGACAGGCCGTATCCGATCAATCCCGTTCGTATGCCCATGATGATTGCCTCCGTTTCGGTAGGATCAAGGTACTTATCCTTACCCTCAGGCCGCCTCACGGAACCAAGGCCAAGCTCCGAAGTTCCGGCCCGGACGGATCGGCCGCTCGGCTCCTCAGCCCGGTCAAGCCTGCATGCCGGTCAGACGGGCGTACAATCCTCCCCGGGATACGAGCTCCTCATGCGTGCCTTCCTCCTCGATGCCCTGCTCCGAGAGCACGAGAATCCGGTCCGCGCTCCGGATCGTCGACAGCCGGTGGGCGATGACGAACGTCGTCCGGTTCCTCGCCAGCCGCTCCAGGCTTTTCTGGACCGCCTTCTCGCTCCGGTAGTCGAGGGCGGAGGTCGCTTCGTCCAGGATGAGAATGGACGGATCCTTGAGGAACGCCCTGGCGATGCTGATGCGCTGGCGCTGTCCGCCGGACAGCTTCACGCCCCGCTGTCCGACTACGGAGCTGTAGCCTTGCGGCAGCTCCAGGATGAATGCATCGGCATTCGCATTCACCGCCGCTTCCCTGATCTCGTCGTCGGTCGCGTCCGGCCGCCCGTAGCGGATATTGTCCGCGATCGTCCCTGCGAACAGATACGACTCCTGCTGCACGATGCCGATATGGCTTCGCAGCGACTTCAGCCGGATATCTCTGACGTCCTTGCCGTCGATCCTCACCGTTCCTTCGCTGCATTCATAGAATCGGGGAATGAGGCTGCAGAACGTCGTTTTGCCGACCCCCGAGGAGCCGACGAGAGCGATGAACTCGCCGGGGCGGACTTTGAAGTCGATGCCGGACAGCACTTCCCCCTCCTCCTTCGAATAGCGGAAGCTGACGCGGTCGAATTCCACTTCTCCGCGGACATGATGGAGATCGGCAGCATGATCGGCATCCGCAATATCGGGCTGAATCTCCATGAGCTCCCGGAAGCGCTCGAATCCCGCGATGCCGTTCTGCAGATTTTGCGTGAAGTTCACCAGCATCCGGATCGGCGCGATCAAGGTGCCGATATAGAGTAGGAATGTGATCAGGTCGGGCAGTTGCAATTCGCGGCGGCCGATCAGGTAAGCGCCAACGACAACGACCAGAATCGTAAGCAGCGACACGAAGCTGTTCAGGCCGTTGAACATGACCGCCTCGGCCCAGTAGCCTTTTTTGCGGCTTTCGAAAAAGCGGCGGTTTCTGCGCCTGAACTTATCCGTCTCGGCCTCCTCGCCGTTGAAGGCCTGCACGGCCCGGATGCCGGCAAGCGTATCCTCGAGCTGTGCGTTGATGTCGCCGATGCGCTCTTTGCTCGTTTTCAGCGCCCTCTTCAGCTTCCCGCTGTACAAATAGACGAGCAGGAAAAGCACCGGAAGGATGCAGAAAATCATCCAGGTCAGCGGGCCGTTGATCCGGCTCAGAATGAGGAAAGAGCCGACAATTCGCACCAGCGAGATGACGACATCCTCGGGTCCGTGATGAGCCAGCTCTGAAATGTCGAACAGATCGTTCGTCATGCGCGACATCAGCTGGCCGGTGCTGGCGTTGTCATGGAAGACGAAGCTCTGTTTCTGGACATGGACGAACAAATCGTCCCGCATGTCCGCCTCCATTCGCGCACCCATGGCATGGCCGAAGTAGTCGGTATAGAAGCCGCTTGCGTATTCGACGATCATGAGGAACAAGAACACGCCGATGATCCTCGCCATCATCTCTACCGCTATGCCCTGCTCGCTGATCGCCTCGCTTGTGATGCGGTTGATGAGCATGGGGTAAGCAAGGACGACGAGGGAAGCCAGAGCGGCAAAGAACAGATCGGCGGCCAGCATGAGCCGGTAAGGCTTGTAATAGGCGAAAAAGGATTTTAGCCATTTCATGGGAAGCACCTCCTGCGGGCGCAGCTTCCTTCTGGGGAGCGCGTGCCTTCTCCCCCCTAGAGTATCCGTATCGCGGCGCGGTCTCTACGTAAAGGATGGCTATAGTCAAACGAAACCTGCTGAAGCTGCCCAGGCGCATTTCCTATGGAACCCCTCCATAGTAAGCCAGTAGCACGCTTGCCGCACTCCATCATCTTAGAGTGGATTCGGGCATAAAAAAAGAGAAACCCGACGTTTAAAAAAACGTGGGTTTCTCGAAGCTCTGAAGCGCCCTGCGGGTGCGACGCTCAAAAAAGATATAGAATTGTCTTCAGGCCTGATTTCAAAAGCCTCGTAACAACAGAGACTTCTCAACAGTTTGAGCGTTCGCGCGGGCGCTTCTTCATGCCCGGCATTCCTCAATCCGCGAGCCGGTAGCCGACTCCCCGCACGGTCTCGATGTACACCGGAGCCAGGGCGTTGTCGCCCAGCTTGCGCCGCAGGCTCTTCACATGGACGTCGACGACGTTGCTGTTGCCGAAAAACGGCGCATCCCAGATCGTCGCCATGAGATGGTCGCGCGTCTGGACGGCCCCCTCCGCGCCGATGAAGCTGAGCAGCAGCTCATACTCCGTCTTGGTCAGATCGATCGGGCTGCCGCCGCGGAACACCGCCATGCGCTTCGTGTCCAGAATCAGATCCTTGAAGCCCAGAATGCCTGGATCAGCCTCGTCTGCGGCAGGATGCCGAAGCAGCCAATCCTCGACGAGATCCAAGGCGTCCGCAGGGGAAACCGTCTGCAGGGCTCCCGTATCCATGCTGCCGCGGAATTCCTTTCCTTGCTTGTCCCGGTCTCCCAGAAGAATAGCGCGGCTCTGCTTGGACGGATCCGCCATGAAGGTGCGGAAGCCGGGATCGCTGCCCAGCATGTCGGCCGCGCTGCCGTCGATCAGGTACAGGTCGGCCTGCAGGCTGTGCAGAACGTAATCGTCCACGCGGTGGAAGACCATCACATCGTAACAGGCGGCGGACAAATCCCGGATCAGCTCATGCAGCAGGTTGGGATACGGGCTGATCAGCACGATCCGCCGCGTCGTGGCGCATAGGATGGGCGGTGCGGCTTCGGCCGTCGAGACGGCGGATGCATCTGCACCCGCCTTTGTTCCGTAGCCATAGCCCGGCAGATGAAGCTGCGCGAGCTTGACCAAGTTTTCTTCAGAATGGATGCTGTTCACTCCACAATCTCCTCCTATCCGTTGCCAGCTGCGAGAGGATCTGTTCTCGTTCTATCTCTGTCTCTATTTCTCTATCTGTCTGAGACTTTATCTGTGCAACCCCGTGACATTCAGTGAAGAGAGCAAGCAGGCGTGGATCCGCCTCTCATTCCCTGTGGCGGCATGCCGCCCTGCTTCTAGTATAATTCCGGCTGCGAACGGGGGTCAACCGCCTCTGCAGCCTCGTCTTCCTTCGGTGAGCGCAGCTGGCGCAGCGCGAACTCGCGGTACAGCTCATGCGTCTCCAGCAGCTCCTCATGGGTGCCCCGTCCGGTGATGCGTCCCTTGTCCACGAACAGGATCTGGTCGGCGTCCACGACGGTCGACAACCGGTGGGCGATGACGACCGTCGTGCGCCCCTCCATCAGATTGCCGAGCGCCTGCTGCACGATCACCTCCGCCTGGCTGTCGAGCGCCGAGGTCGCCTCGTCGAGCAGCAGGATGTCCGGATTGCGCAGCAGAGCCCGCGCGATCCCGATGCGCTGCCGCTGCCCGCCGGACAGCTTGATGCCGCGCTCGCCGACCTCGGTGTCGTATTTTTGCGGCAGCTCGTTGATGAAGACGTCGGCGTAGGCCAGCCTCGCCGCTCTCTCCAGCTCCTCCGGCTCCGGCGCGCGGTCGATGCCGTACGTCAGATTGTCGCGGATCGTGCCCGCCATCAGCGGGCTTTCCTGCGCCACATAGCCGATCCGGCTGCGCCAGCTGGCGAGGGAATAGTCCGCGAGCGGCACGCCGCCGATCAGCAGCCTTCCTGCCGTAGGAGCGTAATATCGCTCCAGAAGCGAGAAGAGCGTTGTTTTGCCGCCCCCGCTTGGACCGACGATCGCCGTAACCTGTCCCGGCTGGAGTACGAAATCGATGCCCCGAAGGATCGGCTCGCTGCCGGCATAGGCGAACTCCAGTCCTTCGGCCGTGACGGGAGCCGACGCGCTGCGGAGCTCCCCGCCTGCGGCGAAGTCCTCCTCGGTCTCCTCCAGCGTCGCGCTGATCCGCTCTGTCGCTCCCATCGCCTTGTTGAATTGAGAGAAGAAAACGGCGATCTGGCTGATCGGCATGATGATCTGCATGAGGTACAGGATGAAGGCGACAAGGTCGCCGGCTGTCATCGCCCCGGACGACACGCGCACGCCGCCGTAGCCGATGATGATGACGAGCAGCATCATGATCGTGAAGGAGACGGCGGGGCCGATCCAAGCCCCGACCTTGCCTTCACGGACGCCGAGCCGGTACAAGGCGCGGATGCCCTTGAAGCCGTGTTCCAGCTCGCGCCGCTCCGCGCCCGACGCCTTGACGAGGCGGACCTCCGACAGCACGTTGTTGATGCCGCCGGAGAAGGAAGCCGTCTCGTCCTGCGTTTCCTTGGCGATGCGGTGCATCATGATGCCGAGCGGCACCATGATGCCGGCCAGCACCGGAATCGCGATCAGCAGGATGAGCGTCATGCGCCAATCCAGCGTCAGCAACAGGATGAACGCTCCGATCGCCGAGATGATGCTGGTGACGAAGCCGACCAGATGATCGGTGATGAGTCCGCGCACGACGCCCGTGTCGTTGGTCATGCGGCTGACCGTTTCTCCCGTCTGGTGCCGGTCGTAATAAGCGACCGGCAGCGCCATCAGCTTGCGCCACAGCCGCTCGCGCAGGCTCGCAACGACATGCTGCCCGAGCCGGGCGAGCAAGTAGCTGGAATAAGCTCCGGCCAGCGCTTGGATGACGAAGAATCCGGCCAGCATGACGATGTGGCCCGGCTTCAAGGCGCTCAGGCTGAAGCCGTCGATGAACTGCTTGGTCACCATCGGCACGACGAGGCCTGCCGCCGTAGAAGCCAGGCTCAGCAGCAGCGCGACGGCGATCAGCTTTTTGGGCGGCTTGGACGCCATGATGAGCCTGACGAAGGAACGCCAGCCCGCCCGCTTGCCGCCGGCTTGTCCAGCGGATGAAGGGGCATCGCCCCGTGCGCGGTAGGATGAGATTTCGGTTGAAGATGCCATGCGTTTTGCAGCCCCCTTTCCCTCTATCCGTCCCAAGGGAATCTGTTGTTTCCTTTATTATAGGTCTCGCTCAAGTCCCTTTGCCACTCAGCCGGCGGCCAGTCGGCTGCTGCCGATCCGGAGCGAAGGGTCGGCAAAGCCTGGCCTGAAGCCTCCTGAATGAACAAAAAGAGGCATGAGAAGTTCTCATGCCTCTTCTTATACCGTTCGATCCGTTGATCCACGAGCGGAAGGATTACAGCCTATTCCTCCGAGAACAGCTCCTCCAGCATCGGGCTCCGGTTGTTCAGGAACTGCCTCGTCACCCGGAAATGCTCCGTCTCCTCCAGCGCGACCTCTTCGATGCCGCTCCCGCTGAGCTGATAAATGACTGCGTCCGGATAAGCCATCAGAATCGGCGAATGCGTGGAGATGATGAATTGGGAGCCTTGGCTGACGAGCTCGTGAATTCGGGCCAGCATCGACAGCTGCCTCGTCGGCGACAGCGCCGCCTCCGGCTCGTCCATGATGTAGAGCCCGCCGCCCCCCAGCCGGTTAATGAAGGCCGCAAAAAAGGACTCTCCATGCGACTGCTCATGCAGAGAACGGCCTCCATAGCTTTCGATGATTCTAGGTCCCCGACCATCGGGGTCCCGATCCATCTCCTCGATATTGCTCGCCAGATTGTAATAGCTCTCTGCCCGGAAGAAGAACCCGTCCCGAGGCTTGCGGGTTCCGCGCGCCAGCCTCAAGTGCCGGTGGAGCTCTGAATGGGAAGCATAGGTGGAGAACGTGAAGTTCAGGCTGCCGCCCTCGGGATTGAAGCCCCAAGCGACGGCGATGCCCTCCAGCAGAGTCGACTTGCCTTTGCCGTTCTCCCCGACGATGTACGTCACCTTGGGATGCAGCGTGAGCCGGTCCATCTCCCGGATGACGGGGAGCGAGAAGGGATACTCCGCGAAGGAAGGCACGCTGTCCCGCAGCAGTTGCACGCTTCTCAGATAAGCTTCGGGTTGCATTCCGGCCAAGTCCCCCTTCCTCTATGCTGCAGTTGAATTCGGATCGACGGCATCAGCCCTCGGCAGGACCTCTGAGCTTGACCGTCCGTTCCAGAGCAGCCAAGGAATCGGCGTCGACCAGGCCGGGGCCGAGCCGCCACAGCGCGATGCCCTTGAGGCCGTACCGCTTGGCCAGCCCCGCCGGGCCGGACAGCGTCTGCGCCGTTTCGCTGTTGAAGTTGATCCCGAGCAGCAGCTTGCTGCGGTCGGTCTCTTTCAATGCCAGCCTGATGGCCTCGTCCACCTTGGCCAGAGGCTCCGGCTTGCCGCCCTGCTCATAGTCGTACGCCATGATCGCGATCTCGTCGGACAGCTGCGACAGCGTTTTGTAATCATAGCCTTTGTAGGAGCCGTTCAACGGATGCAGCGACAGCGACAGGCCGAGTCCGGCCGCCTTGGACGCAGCGCGCAGCTCCTTGACGAACACGTTGAACGACTGCGCGGCCGCCGCCTTGTCTCCGGTCAATCCGAGTCCTTCAAAGTCCAGATCGATGGATTTGAAGCCTCCCTGCGAAGCGGCATGCACGATTCCTTTGACCGTATCGGCTCTCAAGGAGGAATCCCCGAGCATTTTGGTCAGCTCGCCTTTGACATCCCCGGAGAAGACCATGAATTCCGTGTGGCCGCCCGCCGCTCCCGCGCCCGCTACGATCGATTCGGGAGTGACGTCGCCGTCGGCTTGGGGCCAGTAGAAGTCTTTGCCCTTGAGCGTCAGCCTGCCGTCTTCCCCGATCCGGCCCCAGCCGAAGGCGACCGCGTCGAAGCGGCCCAACTGCTTCACTTGGGAATAGGACTTGATGGCGTAATAAGCTTTCGTGTACAGCTTCTCCGGAGGAGAAACGATCGATACGGTGCGGGTCGCCCCGTCCCAGCTCACTTGCGCTCCGAACGCGCTGCTGAAAAAGCTCAGCGGAACGAGGACCGTTCCGCTCTTCTGCACGGGGGCGGCCCCGAGCTGAGCCGCCTCGCCGTCGACCGTCGCCTGCTTGCTGCCTTGGCGCAGCACGACTTTGCGCTGGCCTTCATCCGTGGTCTTGACGGCCGTAACCGTCTTGCCCGCGGCATTCCACTCGACGGGAATCTGCAGCGCTTCGGCAATGGCCCGGAAAGGAACCATCGTCGTCCCGTTCTGGATGATCGGCTGGGCCGGGAAAACGAGCGGATACCCGTCCAGCAGAATGGTCGCGGACGGAGCCGAGCCGGCTGCGGCAGCCGTGCCGGCCCCCATGCCGCCTGCGGCCAAAATGGTTGCCGCCAGCACAGCGAGAGCGGGGCGGCGGATGGATGTCAAGATCATATGAAGACAGCCTCCTTGAGTCGAAATCGATGCCATTCGTCGTTTATCAACCGGATATTTCCACTAGAGTAGACGCATTCCTGTCCCGAATGTTTCACAGGGCCACTCCTTTCCATCGTTGCGCCGAGCAGCTGCTCCGGTTTCAAGGGCCTGCTTTTAAAATTTTGACGAACGGAAATCAAGGCGAAAACGTCAACGGCAAGCCGCGCTTCCGATTAGGACGGCAAAGCGAAGTATAGTATTCTTAGAAGACAACGCTGCAGCCGCTACATCGCAGCCCTGCCGGCTCCATAGAGCCGATTTTTCCCTTCTATGACAAGGAGGCTTGGTGATTCCATGACGACCCATCGACAGCCCGATCCATCGCTGAACCGGTTCCACCCCGTTCTCGCGCAATGGTTTGCGGGCTCTTTCGGCAGCCCTACCGATATCCAGCGCCGGGCCTGGGCATCCATCGGAGAGGGAGAGCATACGCTGCTGGCCGCTCCGACCGGCTCCGGCAAGACGCTTGCGGCTTTGCTGCCCTGCCTGGACCGGGTGCTCCGTTCCAAGGAAGAGACGGGTGAAAGCCTGGACGGCAGCATGGCGCCGTCCGGAGTCCGGGTCATCTATGTCACGCCGCTCAAGGCGCTGAACAATGATATTTACGACCATGTCACTGGATTCGTCGAGGAGATAGGGCGGCAGTATGAACAATGGCTTGCCCGTGAACATCCTGCCGGGCATGACCCGGCATTACAAAGGATTACTTGCGCAGTCCGGACCGGCGATACGCCGGCCTCCAAACGAGCCTCCATGCTGCGCAAGCCGCCCGACGTGCTGGTGACCACCCCCGAATCGCTCTATATCCTGCTCGGCTCGGCGAAGGGAAGAACGATGCTGCGGACGACCCGCCAAGTCATCGTGGACGAGATCCACGATCTGGCGGCGGACAAGCGCGGTTCCCATCTCTCCTTGACGCTGGAGCGGCTCGAGGCTTGGTGCGGCCGTCCGCTGCAGCGCATCGGCTTATCGGCGACCGTAAGGCCGATGGAGCGCGTCGCCCGCTTCCTCGGGGGATGGTCGCCCGGGGCAGGCGGGGGGACGGAGGCTTCAGATTCAGCCGCTCCTCTTCTTTCGCCTGATCAGGACGGCGAAGGCTTCCCGGCTCATCCGCTCGGCTATCTCCCTCGCCCCGTAGCCATCGTGGAAAGCGCGATGCCCAAAACGATGCAGGTTTCGGTCACGATGCCCGACCACAGCCGGCTGCACCGGACCCGGGAATCCGTCTGGTTCCCGATCATGGACCGGCTGCTCCAGCTCATGGAAGGGAGCCGCTCGACGCTTGTCTTCGTGAACAGCCGAAGGCTGGCCGAACGGCTCTGCCTGCGGCTGAACGATTACACCGGCCACGAGATGTGCCGCGCCCATCACGGGAGCATGGACCGGACGCGGCGGCTCGAGGTCGAGCGGCTGCTGAAGGCGGGCGAGCTGCGCTGCATCGTCGCCACCTCGTCGCTGGAGCTCGGCATCGATGTCGGCCACGTCGACCTCGTCATCCAAGTCGACTCGCCCTTGTCCGCCGCCTCCGGCATCCAGCGGATCGGCCGCGCCGGACACGGAGTCGGCGAGGCGAGCCGCGGCGTCATCCTCTCCCGCCAGCGCGGCGCGCTGCCCGAAATCGCGGTGCTCAGCCGCATGATCGCGGAGCGCGATATCGAGCCGATCGAGATTCCGCGCGACGCGCTTGACGTGCTGTCGCAGCAGGCTGTCGCCATGGCTTCCGGCGGCGAGTGGACCGTGGAGGCCATGCACCGCTTGATTGCGGGATGCGACAGCTATCAGGCCTTCCCGCGCGGCAGGCTGGAATCGATGCTTGCGGTGCTGGCCGGCTTCTATCCGTTTTCCCGGCCGCTGCTGGAGTGGGACCGGGGCTCCGGCACGGTCGGACCTCGCAGCAACAGCTCCATGGCAGCGGTCACGGGAGCAGGCACGATCCCGCAGAGCAGCGCTTATCCCGTCCACCATGCCGACAGCCGCGCCCATATCGGCGAGCTGGATGAGGAATTCGTCCAGGAGAGCCGGGTCGGAGACGTGTTCCAGCTCGGCACGAATTCCTGGATGATCCGCCAGATCAGCAAGGACCGCGTGTATGTGACCGAGACGTCGAACAGCTTCAGCGAGATTCCGTTCTGGCGCAACGAAGCCGGCTCCCGCTCCTACCTGCTTGGCCGGAGGGTGGCGGAGCTGTGGACGGAGCTGCTGGAGAGGCTGGAGCAAGGAGATGAAGACGCTCTTCAGGCGGGGAATCGCAACGATCACCGGCCCGGGCGCCCTCCCGATTCGGCCCTTTCAGGGATGGACGGCCTTGAAGAAGGCTCCTCCCTGCCGGACGAGCCCGTCCATCCCGGAGACGAAGCCGTCATCGCCGAGCTCCGGGAGCGCAGCGGCATGGATGACCGCTCCGCGCGGCAGCTGGCCGCCCTCGTCCGCGCCCAGGCCGCCTCCGGCGTCAGGCCGACCCGCAAGCGGATCGCCGTCGAGGTGTACAAGGATATATCGAACCAGACCCACATCGTCATCCACAATGCCTGGGGACGCCGCGTGAACCGGACGTGGCAGCTCGCCATCGAGCGCAGATTCGAGGAAGCGCTGCCCTATCGGCTGTACGGCAACGCCAAGGACAACGGGATCGAGTTCGTGCTGCCGGAATGGGAGCCCTCCTGGCTCCAGGCCGTCCACTCCGTCTCCTCGGACAACCTGCCTGAGCTGCTGCTGGCGGCCATTCCCGGCTCCCCGCTGCTTGCCGTCGCCTTCCGGCGCATCGCCGAGACGTCGCTGCTGCTGTCCCGAAGCTTCACCCGCACGCCGATGTGGCAGATGAGGCTGCGCAGCGAGGAGCTGCTGCGCGCCGCCCTTCCCTATGGAGATCGCTTCCCCTATCTCGCCGAGGCGATGCGGGAGTGCATGAACGTCTACCTCGACCTCGGGCGGCTGCGGGAGCTGCTGCGGGAAATCGAGAGCGGCGGCATCTCGCTTGAGGTGGTGCATACGTCCCGCCCATCGCCGCTCGCCTCCCAGTTCGCAGCGGATTACGTGAACATGCGCATCTACGAGGGCGACGGCCTGGACGGCGCCGTCCGCGCCCAGCTGCTGCAGATGAGCCGCGAGCTCGCCGGCGAGCTGTTCGGCGCCGAGGCTCTGCGGAGCGCGGTCGCTCCCGAGGTGCTGGAAGCGGAGCGCGAGCGGCTCGAGCGGCCAGCCGGCAGCGTTCGCAGCGAGGACGATCTGTACCAGCTGCTCAAGCGGCGGGGCGATCTGGAGCCGGAAGAGCTGCTGCGGCTGGCAGCGTCCGCTGCCGGCTCGGACGAGCCCGCCTCAGCCGAGCCTGTCGGCCGGGCCGTGGCGGATGGCTGGCTGGCCGCGCTGCGGCGCCAGGGACGAGTCGCCGCCTACACGCCCGGCGGCCCGGCCCTGGAGCGGCTCATTTGCGCGGACGAGGCCGGCGTATATGCGGCTTTTCCGGAGGACGAGGACTCCGTGTCGTTCATTATCGAGCGGTACATCTCCCATCGGCTTTCCTTCACGGAGCAAGAGCTGGCGGAACGCTATCCGGCCCTCGGCGCCGACGGGTCCGGCAGGCTGATCTCCCGTCTGCTGGAGGCCGACCGGATCCAGACGGCCCCGTTCGCCGAGGAGGGAGAGCGCCTGTATGCCTCGAGCCTGATCGCGGCGCGGGTCGTCCGGCTCTCCGTCCAGCATGCGCGCAGCCGCAGCGAGGCTGCCGACGCCGTCCGCTGGTGCGGCCAGATGGCGCTCCGCCAGCACGCGCTGCAGGGCAGCCAGCTGCGGGGCGAGCACGGCTTGCTGCAGGTGCTGCAGTCGCTGCAAGGCTTCTATTTCCCGCTGTCGCACTGGGAAAGCTTCATTCTGCCTTCGCGCCTCGCCGCCTACCGGCCCGAGGAGCTCGACCTGCTCTGCGCCTCCGGCGAGGTGCTTTGGCTCGGGCGCAAGGAGCCGGGTGAAAAGGAAGGCAGAATCGCCTTTTTCCTGCCGGATTCCCGGGAGCTGTACGCGCCTTATTTGCCCCAGGACGACGGCGGCTCCGCCCATCCCGCCCTGCTTCAAGCGCTCAAAGCCGGCGGCGCTTCCTTCCTGACCCGGATCGCGCGTGAAGTAGGCCTGCCTCCTTCGGAGGCGCAGGAGCAGCTGCTGGAGCTGGTCTGGGAAGGGCTGGTGTCGAACGACCAGTTCGCTCCGCTCAGGGCCGTCTCCTCCGCCAAGCCCCGCTCGCCCAAGGGCCGGCCGGGAGCCTGGGGAGGCTCCGGTCTCGGCCGCTGGTTCTGGACCGGCTCCCTGGAGGCAGGAATGGGCGATTCAGGCGCCGGTCCGGCCGGGCGCCCAGCTGCGGCTGACGGCGCTGCCGCTCCAGGCGGCCCGCCATCAGCCATCGCGGCATCCGCCCGCCAGGGCGCAGCCGGTATCGCTGCCGCTCCAGGCAGCTCCCTGTCTAATTCCGGGACATCCAGCCATGAGGCGGCTCATTCTCCTGCCGCAGATGCCGGCCGGCAGCTCGCCTCGCCAGCCGAGGATTCGCCCGCGCTGCGCTGGATCAACCATCTGCTGGAATCGTACGGGATCCTCTCGCGAGATCTGGTCTCCGCCGTCTCTCCCTTCTCCTGGGACGAGCTGCTGCCGCTGCTGAAACGTCTGGAGGAATGGGGCGTGCTCGTCCGCGGATTTCTGATCGCCGGCATGCCGTCCATGCAATTCGCGACCCGCGAGATGGCCGAGGCGGTCCGCCGTCCCCTCCCGCAGGACACGGACCGCAGCCTGACCGTCCTGTCGGCGGCGGATCCCGCCAACCCGTTCGGACTGGTCGCCGACTGGCCGCAGGAAGGCAAGGGCGTCTTCGCCCGGAAGCCCGGCAACTACCTGGTCCTGGAGAACGGCCGCTGGCTGTACTGGATCGAGAACAACGCGCGCAAGATCCATCCGCTGTCGACTTCGCAGGGAGATCACGCGAGAGAGGCGGAGGTTCTGCAGGAAATCCTGCGCACGATCGCAATCCGGCAAGGCCTCTCGCGCGTCATCGTCGAGCAGTGGAACGGAAGCCCCGTCGACGATACGCGGGGAGCCGGCCTGCTTCGGGATCTGGGAGCCGAGAAGGACCGCCACCGCTTCGTATTATGGAAGAGCCAGCTGAAGGTGTGAACGGGGCCGTAAGAAGGCCAAAAAAAAGATCTTTTCCCATTCTGTTCCATATGATAGAATGAGAACGAATGTTCGAATCACATGCTATCGCGGGCTTGACGCCGGCTGGCGGAGGAGGATCCTTCCATGGTGCCTTGCAGTGAAATCGACCAGGTCATCGCCTACATTCACCGACACCTTTTCGACCCGATGCCGCTTGCCCGGCTGGCCAGGCACATTTCCTACAGCCCCTCGCATTTCGCCCGGCTGTTCAAGGAACGCACGGGGCTGACGCCCTTGTATTACGTGTCCTCCATTCGTCTTGAGCGGTCCAAGGACATGCTGCTCCGCACCCATCTGAGCGTCCGAGACATCGGCCTCGAGATCCGGCAGCAGAGCCTCGGCACGTTCACGACCCGCTTCACGCAGCGTGTGGGGGTATCCCCCGCCGAATTCCGCCAGTCGATCCGCAGCGCGGATCGGGATTTCGAGTCTCTTCGGCGGCTGAGAGAATGGGAGCAGCCTGCCGCCCCGATCTTCCGGGAGGGATGCGTGAGCGGCACCATCGAGGCCGCCGTTCCGTTCGAAGGCTTCGTCCTCATCGGCTTGTTCTCCAAGCCGATTCCGGAAGGCCTCCCTTTATACGGCACGCTGGTCCGCTACCCCGGCAGCTTCCGCTTCGACGGCGTGAAGCCGGGCATCTACTACCTGATGGCCACCTCTATTTCCTGGACGATGGGGAGGATGGACATGCTGCTGCCGAAGACGACTCTTCGCACCCGCAGCAAGTCCCCGCTGGCCGTCCTTCCGGGCGTCCCCCTCCCGCCTCAGGAGGTGCTGCTGCAAGAGCCCCGGCTGGATGATCCGCCGATCCTAGTCTCTCTGCCTCTGCTCATGAACAACTTCCTGAGCAAGGTTCGGCAAGGACTCTGAAGAATCGGATAAGCTTGCAAGGAAGGATAGTCATCCCTTCCGCGCAAAGGCTGGAAATGGGCTTTGCCGATGAGTCCCGTCCGGTATCCGGGCTCCGAGAATTCCTGCGCCACGGTACGGCGGTCCTCCAGCAGCTTGGTGCCCAGCGTCCAGGCTCCGTGCTGGCTCGGGTACCGCCCGGTCAGGATGGAAGCTCTCGTCGGCGTACAGGCGGGGTTCGGGCAGTATGCCCGCGTGAAAGCCGTCCCTTCTCTGGCGAGCCGGTCCAGGTTTCGGGGTGAGTGGCTCCCCGCCCAGCGCTCCGATCGTATTCCCATGCTGCTGGTCGCTGGTGATGAGCAGAATATGGGGACCTTTCAAGCCGCCTTCCTCCTTCATTCCGGAGTTGGAAAATGGCAACTTGAGCGCTTCAGCTCACAGCTGCCTGAATCCAGCTCATCATCTTATTCCAATGTCTTATTCCAATGTCTTATTCCAATGTCTTATTCAGATGCCTCATTCCAATGTCGTTTCCTTTGTATTCTATCGCTGCCTTTCCTCGCCAGCTGCGGCAGCTCAGATGACGTCCTCATGAAGAGAACAGCCGCAGTTTCCGCAGGGATGAAAAAAAAGCGTCTCCCCCGATTGTCGGGTGAGACGCTTGCATAGAGGGCATGATGACGCTGCGCGGAGGGCGGGCCCGCCTGCGGCTCAGCGCCCTTGCGACGGCAGCTGAAGCAGGCGAAGAAGCACGACCGCCGCCTCGGCGCGGGTCGTCTGCGCTGCCGGCGCGAAGCGCCCTCCTTCGCGGCCCTGGAGCAGGCCGGCCGCTTGGGCGGACGCGGCTGCAGTCCGCGCCCAGGCCGGAATGAGCGCCGCATCGGAGAAGCCGGAAGACGCATTCTTGGCCGCTTCAAGGCCGGCGGCGCGGCTCAGCAGCACGGCCAGCTCGGCGCGGGTGACGCGCTGATCCGGACGGAAGCTGCCGTCCTCGTAGCCGGACACAAGCCCGCGCTCGGCAGCCTCGGCTGCGAATGCCCGGCCCCAGGCCGGAATGGAGGCGCCGTCGGAGAAGCGGGAAGCCGCGGTCTCGCCGGGCTCCTTCACTCCCATGGCGCGAAGCAGCATGGCCGTAAGCTCCAGTCGGGTAACGGGCGCGTTCGGACGGAAGCTGCCGTCGCCATAACCGGTCAGCAGCCCTTGAGCGGAAGCCTCGCGAATGGAATCCGCAGCCCAGTGGCCGCCGATGTCGCCGAACAGCGGAGCTGAAGGGGACGGCGTCGGTGCCGGGCTGGCTGTCGGAACGGCGGAAGGGCTTGGAGACGCTGATGGCGTTGGCGTCGCCGATGGCGCCGGAGTTGCCGTCGACGTCGGCGCGCCGCTTGGCGCCGGCGTGCTGCTCGGCGCCGGCGTGCCGCTCGGCGTTGGCGTGCTGCTCGGCGTTGGCGTGCCGCTTGGCGTTGGAGCCGGACTTGCCGACGGTGTCGGCGTCGGGCTGGTGGACGGCGTCGGCGTCGGATCCGACACCTTCGCCGCAGCCTCGGCAGCGCCGTAGCCGTCGGCGCTCACGGCGCGGATGACTGCTGTGCCGGCTTTATGCCCGGTTACTTTGCCGGAAGCATCGACGGAGGCGATGCCTGGCGCGGAGGAAGTCCACGTCACCGCTGCGTTGTTCGAGCCGTAAGTGCCTGCTGTTACTGTTGCCGCCAGCGATTCCGCCTCGCCGCCTGCCGTCAGTGCGATCTCGCTCCGGTCCAGCTTCACCTGGGTCGTGTTGAGCTGGAGAACGCCGACTGTGCCGCTGACCTCGAAGGCGACAAGCAGCAGCGGCTGCCCGGTCGGGCTGTCTGCGGCAGAGATGAACTCGATGCCTTCCGGAGCCGTATCCGAAGCAAGCGGATCGCTGGCACCAAAGTCGCGGGTATTGATGTAGTTGACGAACCGGGCCGCTTCCGGATCCGTCACGTCGTAAGTCATGACGCCGCCGACGCGCTCTAGACCGATGAAGGCCAAGGTCCGGTCGCCGACATGCCCGATTTTGACGTCTTCGGGCTCCGGCCCTTTTTTCGGACTGCGGGAATCCATCTCCGGCTTGTCGTTGGAGGCATTGAAGTTGTTCGGGAGGCGCTCGGCCGTGATCCGCTCGAAGCCGCTGCCGCTGTCATACACCTGCTTCATCGACGCAGCGTCCCAAACGGAGAAGGAGCGTCCTCCGTACATGTAAATGCCGTCCTTGGCCATGTCGCTCGACGCCTCGACCTTGTCGTAGACGGTCGTTCCGTTGAGGAACTTCGCCGCCGCCGAGTCCGGATCCAGAGCCGCCTTCAGATCCTTGACGGTCGAGCCGTTCTTGCGGCCGGGGAAGTCGGTGGCGTCGCCTTCATTGCCGGTGACCAGATAGGTTTTGCCCCCGGCCTGGAAGGATGCGATGCCGTCCGGCATGTATTGCCCGAAGAACGGGACGTTCTCCAGCGAGATCTTGCCGTCCTTGAGCAGGTCGAGCGCGTTTTCCGGCTTGCTGAAGTCTTTGAAGCCCAGCCCCTTCACCGATATGAACTTGCCGGATGCGATGTCCAGCTCCGCGACGGCATTGTTCTCCTGCAGCGTCACATAAGCCGTGGCCGCATCTCCGGACAAGGCGATATATTCCGGCTCCAGATCCGTGAGCGCCCGTTCCTTCGTTCCTGGCCCCGTAATCAGCCCCTTTGCGTCCGCATCGCCGCGAATATGCACGAGATCGTCGATGATGGAGGGATCATCGAACTTCGCATGGCGCACCGACTGCGATTGGCGGTCGACGATGGTGACGCTGCCTTCGGGATCGATGCCGGCCTCGCGCGGCTCGCCTTCGTTGGCCGTCAGCACGTAACGCCCGTCCGGCGTCGACTTCGCCATATCCGGCTGGAAGCCCGTCTCATAAGCGCGGATCAAGTTGCCCTCGTAATCAAGCTCCAGAATACGGCCCGGATCCCCGGCACCCTTGGCCTGCACGGCGGCGAATACGCGGCCCGCTGCCGTATTGATATCCACGCTCGTCAAATCGCCGTACAGGAATCCGCTCTCCTGCTCGGCAAGCGCCTGGATGTCGATCTGCTTCTCCTTGACCATCTGTCCCGCGGCCAGCTTGACGATATCGAGGCTCGGCGGGTTGCCCGAGCCGTTGACGAGGTAGAACCTTCCGTTGTCACGGTTGTATTTGACGATCTCGGCTACGCCGCCGTCCTTGTTCGTAGCGCCTTCGCTGTAGGAGCCGATCTTCGTGACGCTTATCTGGTCCTGATAAACGGCAGCCGAAGCCGTCATTTCAGCGGAACTGTCGGCTGCCGGCGCGACCAAGGCTTGTCCGACCATAAAAGCCGGCTCCGCGCCCCCCTCCTGTGCTGTACCGATGCCGGCGGGCAGCAGCGCCATCGCCGCTGCCGACAAGCTGAGCGTAAGCCCCAGCGTACGGCTCATTTTGCGTTTGTAACGGTTCATCTTCCGTTTCCCCCTCTGATGCGGACAAGCTGGCACAGGCCTGTTGCCCGCTTTCTTCCTGCTTGTCAGCATATCAAGGAGATGTAAAGAAGGAATCATGGCCATGTTAATAATTCATGAAGGCCGCACGCCCTGTCACCAGCGGCTTCGGTAAGCTTGCGGCGTCGTGCCCGCGAGCTTCTGGAACGAGCGGTAGAACGGGCTGGGGCTGGAGAAGCCGAGCTCCCCGCTGATATGGGCCACGGAATCCGAAGAGCGGGAGACCGATCCTTCGCCTCCTCGATGCGCAGCCGCAGCAAGTATAGGCAAGGCGTCAGCCCGGTCTCGACCCGGAACGACCGGATAAAATGGAACCGGCTCAAGCAGGCGATAGAGGCGAGCTCTTCAATCGTGATTCGGTCGGCGTAGCCTTCCTTCATGAAGGCGACGAGTTTTTGCATGCAAAGGCTTGCGGCGGTCGGAATCGCCGGGCCGGAAGAGGTTCCGGTGGCGACCTCTGCGCAGGTGGAGCCGGATTCGAGAGCAGGCAGGGAAGGCTCGGCCGATTCCGCCCCCGGCTGCTCTTGCCGAGCCGTCCTGGATGAACTCGCAGCTGCCCTGGACCGGAAGCGTCAGCTGCACCCAGTCTTCATGAATGTTGGGCGTATTGACGAAGCCTTCGGCGCCTCTCCAAAACTCGACCGATCCGGTCTGAACCATCATCTCCATCTGCCGTCCGCCCCCTGCAGCGATTATTGCGGCCGGCAGCTCCGCATCATTGGCGGGTGACGTCCCTGGCCTTTTAGGGTTACGATAGGAGGATAGGCAGCGTCGCTTGTCAATGGACGGGGGACGGACGACAGAGAAGAAACGGAAAGGAAGTCTGAACCACCATGATCATCGAATTGAACCATGTGTCGTGGCGAAGGGAGCAGCGCATGCTGCTTCAGGACATCAGCTGGCAAGTGAAGCCGGGAGAGCACTGGGCGCTGCTTGGCCTCAACGGGTCGGGCAAAACGACGCTGCTCAACATCATTTGCGGCTACATCTGGCCCTCGGAGGGTTCGGTCGAGGTGCTCGAAGAGCGGTACGGCGAAGTGGATCTGCGGGAGCTGCGAAAATCCATCGGGTGGGTCAGCAACTCGCTGCAAGAGAAGCTGTACAAGACCGACCGAGCCCAGCTGGTCGTCATCAGCGGCAAGCATGCGACGATCGGGCTCTATGACAAGGTTCAGGAGGAAGACCTCGAGACGGCGCGGGAGCTGATGGCGACACTCGGCTGCGCCCATTTGTGGGACCGGGAATACGGCACCTGCTCGCAGGGCGAGAAGCAGAAGCTGCTCATCGCCCGCGCCCTGATGGCGCGCCCGCGCATCCTCATCCTGGACGAGCCTTGCAACGGGCTCGATCTGTTCTCCCGCGAGCGGCTGCTGGAGAGCATCGGCGGGCTGGCGCGACAGCACGACGCCCCTTCGCTGATCTACGTCACGCATCATACGGAGGAGATCCTGCCAGTCTTCGGCCATGCCCTGCTGCTTCGCAGGGGAGAGGTGTTCCGCAGCGGCAGCACGGGCGACGTGCTGACAGACGGAATCCTAAGCCGGTTTTTCGAGGCTCCCGTCGCCGTGGAGCGGCATGGCGATCGATATTTTGTCCGAGCGGAGTAGAGAAGGGGATTTGCCGAGCAGGCTGCGGCCAAACTTATGATCTGTTTTCTGACCCTATGCAGATGAATCCGCTTCTCCGATAGAAAGCAAAACTAAGCCCGGCATGCCGGGCTTTTTGTCATGGAGCTGCGGAGTCTTCCTTGCCTCGCTCCACTGCTGCAAGCTCCAAACTTGCTGCCCAGCATTGCATCCCCCCATCCCCTCCGGCAAATTAATTTACTACAACCTGAACAATGAGCAAATATTATCATGATCTTCACAAAATAGACGCATCCGCCGGATGACCGGCATCTGTCACATTCCGTCCTTTGCATCGCCAGCGGCGCAGCCTTTACACTGGAATCAATACGCAAGCATCTTTTCGCACATGCTCCCATGCGATTTTTTTAGAAGCCCATTCCTGATCAACTTACGATAAAGGAGCTGCCGCCATGTACCGCTCGAACCGAATATGGCCTGCTGGCCGCCTGTTTACGCTTATCGTCCTTTGCGCCATCCTGCCCTCCCTCCTGCTGGCGGGCTGCAACTTCTCCTCCCCCGTGTCCGGAGGGTGGAAAACCCGCAGCGCCACCGAAGGACTGGAAATCATGGCGAACAAGGACAATTGGAAGAAGTTCACCTACCGGGTCACGCTCGAGAATGTCAGCGAGGGGCCGATTGAAGTCGAATGGGTCGAGCCCGTGCTGAAAGGCAATCTGCTGCTGAACGATCCTGGACGCTCGCTGCGCAAGGAGATCGCCCAGACGGTAGACAAAGGACAGCGCATTACGCTCGAGGACAGCTTCGAATTCAATGCGAAAAACGTCAACCTCGGCGAATCGCAGAACGTGAAGGCGATGCTGGTGAAGGTAAAAGGCGCCGACGAGCCTGTCGAGGTCCAGGTATAAGCCTGCCGGCAAGCGCCATCCGGAACGGTTATCATGCACGACGCACAAAAAAAGCCTCCATTCCGCCCGCGGGCGGAATGGAGGCTTTTCCTGTTTTCGCGGCAAGCCCTTCTAGCGCTTGCCCGGCTTGCGTCCTTGGCGGGATCCGCCGCTGCCCCGGTCGCCGCCGGAGCTGCCGCGCGGCTTGGAGCCGCCGCCGCTGCCCTTGGCCCGGGCAGCTTGGCGCTGCTGGGCAACGCCCGTTCCGGCGGCCGCCGAGACCGACGCTCCGCCCGCCAGCGCGAGCCCACCGGGAGCAGCCGGACCGCTGTCCGCCTCCTCCGGATGTCCGGGCTCCGCCAGATGGCGGAACAGCCGCTGCCCAAGCAGCGTCTGCAGAATAACGAGGATGCCGCCGACGGCCCAGTAGAGCGGCAGCGCCGCTGGAGCCGTGAAGGAGAAGAAGCCCATCATGATCGGCGAGAGATATATGATCCAGCTCATCTGCCGCTGCATGTCCGTCTGCTCGACGCCTCTCTGGGATACTTTGGCCTGCACGAAGTAAACGGCGGAGGCCAGGAAAGGCAGGATGATGTCCGGCTTGCCCAGCTGGAACCACAGGAACGTGTGGCTGGCCAGATCGGGACTCATCCGGATGGCGTAATACAGCCCGGTCAGGATCGGCAGCTGGATCAGCATCGGCAGGCAGCCGATGGCCAGCGGATTGTAGCCATGCTTTTTGTACAGCTCCATCATTTCCTGCTGCTGCTTCTGCATCGTCTCCGGCGACTTGTCCGTATGGCGCGCCTTGAGGTCTTCGAGCTCCGGCTGCATCCTCTTCATCTTGCCCTTCATGATCTGCTGGCTCCGGTACTGCCGCAGCATGAGCGGCATGAGCACGAGACGCACAAGCAGCGTGACGGCGATGAGGGCGAGGCCATAGTTGTCGCTGAAGAAAGAAGCGAGGTGCTCCAGCACCCAAGACAGCGGATAAACGACGTAATGGTTGAAAAATCCCGGTGTATCCGAGTCGATGGTTCCTTTGGCTCCGCATCCGGCGAGCAGCAGCAGGCTGCCCGCGGCGGCGGTCGCCTTGGCCGGACGGCTCCAGAATTTGCGCTTGCGCGGAGCTTCCTTCCGGCGGCCGTTCGTTAGTTCATCCGCAACCGCGGAGCGGCGGTCCTTGTTCGTGTCCATGAATAATATCCTCCCCATTCGTTGGCTGAGCGGCCTTGGAAGAGGGAGAGGCAATCCGCCCCGTCATCATCGGGGGAATCTTTGCGCTTGGACAGGCGGACCAGCCGCAGCCCCAGCGGGCTTGGAATCGCGGCGCTCTTCGGCGCTGCCGGAGGCGCGAAGCGCACTCCGGTGAGGCGCCAGCCGCCATCCTGGACTGCATCCTGGAGCCAGGCGAAATAATAATAAGCCGCGGAGCAGACGATGCCGATGGACCAGATCCACGACAGCAATTCATGAAGCTCGAACAATAAACTCACCTCCCGGTTCAAGTACCTTGAGCGTACCATAATCGGCCTCTCACGCGCTACCGAGGCCCGATTCCCTGTCTGGGAGAAGAAGGATTATGGAATCGTTTCCAGAATAGGTATTTTGTACGAGAACCTTGCATCTAGGATCGGAGATGAAAATACCCATGGAGCATGCACCCGGAGCGGTGCTGGCACAAGGCCGTACCGCGCAAATCCGTCTTTATGGGCAGAACCGCTTGCTGAAAATCTTCAAGGAAGGCATGCCGCGCGCCTATGCCGAGTTCGAATTCAAGGCCGGACGCTTCGCGGTCAAAGCCGGCCTGCCTACTCCCAAGCCCGAGCAGCTGCTGGAATGGGAAGAACGCCCCGCCATCGTCTACGAGCGCTTGTCCGGCAGCACGATGCTGCGCCGGCTCGCTCAGAAGCCGTGGTATCTTTTCCGCGATGCGGCCCATATGGCCCGTCTGCATGTAGCCGTGCACCGCACGGGCGCCGGACCGGACTCGGGGCTGCCCTGCCTCAAGGAAGTGTTGCGGGAGAAGATCGAAGCGGCTCCTATTTTGTCCCCCGAAGAGAAGGCAGGCGTTCTCGCCGGCCTGGACAAGCTGCCCGTCGGCCGCCAGCTTCTCCACGGCGACCTCCATCCCGACAACATCATGATCGACGGCCGCAAAGGCTGGATCATCGACTGGATGACCGCCAGCTACGGCCACCCTGCCGCCGATGCCGCCCGCACCGTGCTCATGCTGCGCACGGGCTCGCTCCCGGAGGAGTCCTCCCGCGCCTTCGAGCTCATTCTGACCTCCGTCCGCAGATTGCTGCTCTCCCGCTATCTGCGCACCTATCTGCGGCTGAGCGGTTTGGAACGCGGTGAGCTCGAAGCCTGGATGCCGGCGCTTGCCGCCGCGAGACTTACGGAATGGCTTCCGCCCGACGAGAAGCTGTCCCTTGCGGGCATCGTCCGCGACAGCCTGCGACCGGCATGACCGTAGGCCGATGGCGATTTCGTCCCTCGCGGCGAGCCCGCAGGCATATCCCAAGCATGCTGACCGCCGATGGCGATTCCGTCCTCGCGGCGCGCCCGCTGGCCTGGCCCAAGGTGCTGACCGGCACAGATGGCAAGCCGTTTTTTCGATTGCAGGCTATCCGGTTGCACAGATTCGGATTAGGTTGATTGATTGTGGGAAAACTGAATCTATCTGACTTCACTGTAGGAGATGGAGGATCCGCCTTATGTCTACCTGGACGCTGCGGTATGCGGATGGGCAGGATGAGCAGCAGCCGGAGCTCGTGTTCCAGCGCCAATCCGAGCTGAATGACTATATCCAGTCGCTGACGGTCAGCGATGTGCTTCGAATTCGCGTCTACGATGCGGATATGCGCAACATGTGCGGAAAAACGTATGTGTATCATTATTTGCTCTGAATCGGCATCCATACGTTTCGATTGTCCGGTCCTGCCAGATGGCAGGACTTTTTTGCCTAAACTTCCGGCATGCCCCTCGACTTGCTGTAGGCACCGCAGAGATGCGCTCCGCATGATACGAAGATGGTCCCGAAAGATTGCAGCCGCTATACCTTATCCCTGCCCCATTGGAACCGACGCGCCAAAAAAAGCAAAGAGGCTGCCCCTAGTCATGTTCATGACTTGCGGGCAGCCTCTTCTTTTGCCGTCTGAAGCTTGCGCGATTCCGCTCTGCACGACCAATCGGCCATTCAGCCGGTTTCTTCGCCGTACCACAGCTGGCGGAAGCTGTCGCTGGATTTCAGCAGCTCCTCGGCCGTGCCTTCCGCCTCGACCTTGCCGCCGTTCATCACAATGATGTGGTCGGCATGGGACAAGGCCGCCTTGCGATGGGAGACGACGAGGCAGGCCGCATCCCCTTTCTCGACGAACAGACGCTCCCAGAGCCGGCGTTCCGTCTCCACGTCGAGCGCGCTCGACAAGTCGTCGAACACGTACAGCTGCGCGTCGCGCACCAGCATGCGGGCGGCAGCCGTGCGCTGCGCCTGGCCGCCGGAGAGCTTGACGCCGCGCGGACCGACCATCGTGCTGAGGCCATGCTCCAGATTGCCCATGTCCTCTTCCATCACGGCTGCGTACAGGGCGCGCTCCACGCCGCCCGGCCGATCCTCGGCCCCAAGCAGGATATTGTGCCGCAGCTGGTCGCTGTACAGGCGCGGAATCTGGGCCGTATACGCGCTCTGCGGAGGGACGAAGAAATCGGCCGGCTGCTCGATCCGTTCGCCGTTCCAGCGGATGTCGCCGGTCTCTGCCGGGAGGAGGCCCAGCAGCGTGCGCACGAGCGTCGTTTTGCCGCTGCCGATCATGCCCGTGACGACGGTGAAGGAGCCCCGGCGGATCTGCAGGTTGATGCCTTCGATGCCGCGCCCCGTCTCCGGATACCGGTACGTCAGGCCGGATGCTTCCAGAATCTCCAGCGGAGGCGCCTGGAAGTACGGCAGCTCGTCGTCCAGGTTCCGGCTTCTCCGCGCGGAAGCCTGCCGGCCCGCCGCTCCGGCCTCCTGTCCGCCTGCGCCCGGCGCCGCTTGCGCAGCCGGATGGGAAGCCGGGGATGCCGCCCTGTCCGGCCTTCCCCCGACGCGCTTGCCGAGTCCGATATATCGGGCCGCTGTCAGAACAGAAGCCGGCGCTCCCTGCAGCATCGTCTTGATGCGCTCGAAGCTGACCGCCATCTGCTTGTAGTAGGTCATGAAGTTGCCGACGTTCGACGTCAGCTGCGTCACGAACGTGAGGTAGTAGACGAACAGCGACAGATCGCCGACGGTGAAGCCTCCGTCCCGCATTTTATAGCCGGCGAGCACGAGAATGAGGCCCGTCCCCAGATTGACGGAGTTGGTGAACACGGACGACAGCGTTTCGGTCAGCAGCTTGTCCTTGACCATATTCTGGCGGCGGTTCTCGCTCAGGGCGGCGAACCGGTCCACGATGCGCTTCTCTGCGCCGGCCACCTGGATGGCCTGCACGTTGGAGAACATCTCGCTGATCGCGCCCGTCACCTTGGCCGTCGATTCCCGGCTGGCGGCACGGAACTTGTGGATGCGCGCCGTCGCGACCTGGGCTGCCGTGACGACGAGGATGAGCGGCACGAACACGAATACGGTCAGCTGGGCGTCGATCGAGACGAGAATCCAGCTGGCGACGACAACGAAGCCGACGAGCCCGAGCGTGTCGACCGACCAGCTCATCGCCTCTTCCGTATGGTCCACGTCGTCGCGGAAGTTGCTGATCGCCTCGCCCGGCGAAGTTGGAATCGCCCGCGCGCCCGGCTGTCTCAGCACATGGGAGAGCATATTGCGCCGGATCAGCATCGCCATCCGGAAGCGGAAGTTGACGTCGGTCAGGAAGCCGCCGAAGATCAGGGCGATCCGGGCCAGCGCCGCGGCGACGAGCAGAGCTGCTATCGCCCAGACGCCGTAAGGGAACTCGTACGTTCCTTCCAGATGGTCGAAATAAGCTTTGGTCAGCAGGCCCGGCACGAGAGGAGCCATATGGATGAGCGACCATGCCACCAGGTTGAGCACATACAAGCCGGGCCGGTAGCCGATAAGCCGCCAGAAGAAATGTCTTGTCTTCATGCGAGCACCTCCTCCATCCCTACAGCGAGCATGCGGCTGAACCGGGACTTCGGATCGGCCGCGAGCTCCTCGCGGCGTCCGCTCTCCAGCATCCGCCCGTTCTCCAGGATCAGGATCCGGTCGGCTCGCTGGATCGTCGCCAGCCGGTGGGCGATGATGATGCAGGTCTTCTCCTCCAGCAGCCGGTCGACCGCGGCTTCGATGCGCGCTTCCGTCAACGGATCCAGGCGCGAGCTGGCTTCGTCGAGAATGACAAGGCCGGGATTCGTCAGGAAGACGCGGGCGAACGCCAGCAACTGCGCCTCTCCTGCCGACAGGCTGCCGCCGCCGGAGGCGAGCATCGTATCCAAGCCGTCGGGCAGCGCCTCATACCAGGCGCCGAGGCCCAGATCATGCAGCACCTCGGCGATTCTCTCGTCCCGGATGCCGTCATCGAACAGCGTCAGATTATCGCGGACGCTTCCTTCCAGAATCTCGATGTTCTGCGTCACCATCGCGACCTTGCGGCGCAGCTCATGGAGCTTGCACTGGCGGATGTCCGTCCCTGCCAGCTCGATGGCGCCGGACTGCGGATCGTAGAAGCGCAGCAGCAGGCGCGCGATCGTCGTCTTTCCGCTGCCGGTCCGTCCCAGCAGACCGAGCGTCTGCCCCGGCTCGAGCCTAAGCTGCAGATGGTCGAGCGTGGCGCGGCCGCCTTCCTCGTAGGCGAATTCCAAATCACGGAATTCCACCGCGAGCGGTCCCTCCGGCAGCGGAGCTCCCGGCCCGTCTTGGATCAGCGGCTTCGTCGCCAGCAGGTCGCGCACGCGCATGAGGCTGGCATCCGCTTTTTGCAGATCCTCAAGCTGGGTGCGGATCTTCTCGATCGGCTTCGCCAGCTGCTCCGTGTAATAGAACACCAGATAGATGGAGCCGATCGTCAGGCCGCTCTGGCCGTTCTTCCACAGAATCGCGCAGACGATGAAGGCCGCCGCGTTGCCCAGCGCGAACACCAGGATCGTCGTGCTCCACATCATGCAGAATCCGAGGAAGGCCCGCAAGCGGATGGGCAGCATGCGGCGCGTCATCTCGTAGAAGCGGTTCATGACGTACCCCGCCGCTCCGTTGGCACGGGTGTCCTCAGTGCCCTCCAGATGCTCCCCGATGAAGCCGTAGAACTCGGCGTTGATCTGCCTCCAGTTCTTCCACACGGGGACGTTGAACTTGCGGATCCACTGGATGACGTACACAGCCCCGATGACGAACGCCGTCATGACGAGCCCGATCCAGAAGTTCTCGCGGAACAGCAGCGCCAGGATGCCGAGCATCAGGACGACGTTGCCGGCCAGGTGGATGATGAAGCTGGAGAAGAAATTCGCCAGCGCGTTGACGTCGCCGTCCACCCGCTCGATAAGGGAGCCCGACGTCTGCGTCTTGTGGAAGCTCATGTCCAGCGACAGGCAATGCTCGGCGAGCTCCGCGCGCAGCTTGTTCGTCGTCGTCCAGCCGAGATTCTCGCTGAAGTAGGCCGCCGCTACCGAAACCCCCTGCTGAAGCAAAGAAAAAGCGATGAACAGCCCCGCCGCATAGTACAGCGCCGTGATGCTCCCTTGGCCCTGGGCGCTGTCGATGAAATACCTGATGATCTGCGGATTGACCAGCTGCAGCCCGATCGAGACGAGCAGCAGAGCCGTCAGGCTCCACAGCAGCCGGCGCTGCGGAAAAACGTAGCGGGCCAGCATCTCGCGGTAGACTCCCCAGCCCTTGGCAGGCTTGACGGCGCCCGCCGTTTGTTCCCCTGACATACGAACACTTCCTTCCATTCCGTTACTGTACTTCAGCCCCCTCTCGATCGTCAATGGCGAATTCGGCCTAAACCAAACTAGTCGGTTGAATCCAATTTCGAGCCTATTCGCTATTGTATGAAATTGGGAATCCACTTACACTTATCCTATACAGCAGGCCTGCCCCAGCGGCCGCTCAAGGAGTGAACGATTTGAATTCGCAGATGCTCGGCACCTATGGCTTCATCCTGCTCGTCCTGCTTCTCGTATACTGGCGCCGTTCCGTGCGCTCCTCCCAGGCCCGTCCGATCCGTGCCGGCGGATGGCTCATGATGCTGCCGATCCTCTTCGTGCTGCTCGGCTTTTTCGCCAGCTTGTCGTCCTTGTCCGCAACCGGCCAAGCCGTGCAATACCCTCCCCTGTGGGAGGAGCTGTGCGCCGTGCTGATCGGAATCGCGCTTGGCGCGGTGATGCTGTACCATACCGGGTACGAGCTGAATGCGGACGGCCGCGTGTATACGAAGCCGAACGCATATTTCAAGTATGTAATTCTCGTCGTCATCGTGCTCAGGCTCGCCTTGTCCCAGTATCTGAGGGAATTGCAGCCAGGCCAATTCATCTTCCTCACGATGTCGATCGCCGTCTGCTACATCGCCGTGTGGAGGATAGGAAGCTTCTTCAAATACAGGAAAGCGATGAGCCCTCTAAGGGACGGTTCCATCGAGAGATAGAAAGGAGATCATACCTATGGAGCGTTACCTGCTCAAAACGGCCTTGTACACGTTTCTGCTCGGCCTGGCCTTGGGGCTGCTCCTCGTGCCCGACTCCTTCACGCAGATCTCCGGCCGAGTAAAGTCCGTGGTCGAGCTTCCATTGCGGGATTACATCCTGAACCTTCTCCGCTTTGCCGTCCGGATCGCGCTGGCCGGTCTCGCGCTTGGAGCCATATGGAAGTGGTCCGGCCGCGAGCGGCAGGAAGGGCCGTCCTTCGCCCGCAGCTATGTCAAGGGATTCGCCTTGACTGCTGCCGCTATGGCGATCCTCTTCGCCTTGGCAACCGTATTTTCAATCTTATAAGAAGGGGAATGGCCAGGAAGCGGTGAGCTTCACCATCTTCAATGCCGAAGGGCTGGAGCTTCCCGCCGGGCTGTTCGATGGACCTCCGGAGAGAAAGACGATCAAGCTGAAGCAAGGACAAGACCTCGAAGCCGGGCTCGTCCGCCGGGCAGCCTCGGCATTGTAGCTCCTTGCAAGCGGCCCAAGCCGGCCTCTGCCCCAGCGGGAGATGCCGGCTTTCGTATGAGCAGAAAGCGCGAGGAGCGGTTCCTACCGATACCGGCGCTAGCGGACTCCCCTTCACAACGGAAGGGGAGTCCGCTAGCCTTGGCCTATAGAGCCGCCCTTTATAGTCAGCATGCGGAAAGGAAGAAAAGGGTCCAATCGTTATGAAAAGCAACGTTGCTTTTCATGGGTGCCCTATCTCAGATTCGTTCGTCTCAGTTCAAACCGCCGTAGCTGCGATAGGTTGCATAGACCTCGTCAGCGTATTGTTCGGCATGAATGACACGGCCGTAGGAATCCGTCGCTCCCGGATACCAGTTGGGTCCCCCGTTGTACAACGCCAACCCTTTCCAGATGTATCCTCCCCTATTGATCATATCATTTAGAATCATGGCTCCCATATACACTTGGTCCTGCTGATCGCCGTGGTTGTAGGCATGCCCGAATGTTGAGAGGAACTGGCTGGAATAGCCGTTTCTTGTGTTCGGTTCCACCTGCATCAGTCCATCCGCACCGGATGGACCGGATGTATAGGTGCCATAGTTCGTTTCTTTTTTGATCACGGCACAAAGGAGCAAAGCGAAATCGCCGTTTTTGCCAAACCGATTGTCCGCATTCACCGCATAGTTCCAAATATAGCCGGGGGCTTCGGCTGGTTTGGATACGCCCGTGCCCGTAGAGCCGGTGCTGACAAGGTTATATGCTTCCCATGAGCCGCCTACGGCAGCTCTGTTCGCCACCAGAACCGCGCCGTTGTTCAAATCGGTCGATACATACTGATTGTTGGCCAAGGCTCTTAGCGCGATGGTTCCGTCCGCCAAGACGACCTTCGTAAATTTCTCCCATTGCTGGATGCTGGCGCTTCTGGCAATCAGCTTCGCTCCTTGATTAAGATCGGCCGCCACGTAGCTGTTGTTGGCCATGGACAGGAGAGAGATGGTGCCATCCGAATTATTGATCACCTGGAATTGTTCCCATGCGCTGGCCGAAGTCCGATTGGCCACTAAAGGATTGCTGCCATAATTGTCGGCACTGACATAACTGTTGTTGGCTCGTGCTTGGAGGCTGTATAAAGTCGCTGCGGATGCTTTGGCTGGCGGAAATGCGATCATCATAACTCCGACCAGAAGCGCTAACGTAAAGGCCATCTTTTTTTGGAGGGAAGAAGGAAGACTCATCAGGAACACAACCTTTCTTCGAAATAAAATCGATTACATTTTGCGAAGCCAAAACTGGATGATCATTCTATCGTTGGCTATTCCTCCTTTCTGAACTAGCAGCGACCCATGGGAAGGCGGTTCATCAAACTATAATATGTATTTCTATTTTATTCAGAACTACTATGGCTGCCGGCTTGCAGCGCTCGACGATGTTGATGATGAGGATGCCAAGCATTCTTTTCATTCGAGACACTCCCCTTTCGTTGGACAGGTTGTTGGAACGATCGTTCAAAAAAGAGCGCGCAAACGCCGCTCAAAATACGGCATTCACGGCCATCCGGCATACATCCTCCAGCATGCTCCGTCCCGCTTCCGTGCGTGCGGTGACATGGATTCCCTGCTTGAGGGCGAGCAGGAAGGCTTGCAGCCTCGCGAGGCTGCAAGCCTTCCTTGGTCCATCCGCGCCTTGACGCGTCCTCCAGAAAACGCAGCAGCACGTCTTCGGTATAGAGCTGATAATCCTCCACCCGCTGCGCGATCGAGGGGAGACGGACCGACGAGCCGAGCGTCGTGTTCGTCATGAAGCAGCCTCTGCCCCGGGAAAAGTTCACCAGGGAAGACTCGACGACCGCATCGAAGAACAGCCGCAGCTGCTCCCGCGGATCTTCATCGCGGCGTTCCAGAATCTTGTAGATGCCTTGCTCCTGCATCGCGCGGAAACGATCCATGCAGGCGGTGAAGAGCGTCTCCTTGTCTCCGAACGTGTCGTAGAGGCTTCCGCGGTTGATGCCCATGGCGGAGCACAGCCCCTGCACGGATGCGGCTTCGTAGCCTTGATCCCAAAATGCTTCCAGCGCCTGGTCCAGCGCCTTCGCAGGGTCGAACTCCTTCGGTCTGGCCATCCTGCACCTCCATTTTGTTCTTATCGGCTTCAAATTTAATCCAGTATATTCGTTTCAGAACGATCGGTCAATAACTGGACGTCCATGCCATTTACCGCAGTGCCGCAGATATGATATTGTAAGTCCACGAAGAAAGGGGAAGAGACAAATGTTCCATACAGTAACTTACGACGGAACTCGCGAAGAGCAGTACGGGACGGTCATCCGCCAGCTCGAAGCGCTGATCGAGGACGAGCCGAACGCCATCGCCAACCTGGCCAACGCCTCGGCGCTGCTCGCGCAGTTCCTCACGGATATCAACTGGGCCGGATTCTACCTGCTCGACGAGCAGGGACTCGTGCTCGGCCCTTTCCAAGGGCTTCCGGCCTGCGTCCGCATCCCGGTCGGGCGCGGCGTCTGCGGCACGGCGGCGGAGCGCAAGGAAACGATGCTCGTCCCTGACGTGCATGCCTTTCCGGGCCATATCGCCTGCGACGCCGCCTCGCAGTCGGAGATCGTCGTGCCCCTGCTCGCCGCAGACGGCCGCCTGATCGGCGTGCTCGACATCGACAGCCCGAGCCTGAACCGCTTCGACGAGACCGACCGCGTGCAGCTGGAGCGCTTCGCATCCGTGCTCTCGGCACGGCTCGGCTAGTCGGCGCCCGGCTTTTTCTGCCGGCATCGCAAGGAGATCGGAGCATGGCTTTTGGAGACGGTTAGAATGAAATCCGCGCAAAAGAGAGCCGGGGACCCCTGTCCCCGGCTCTCTCCCGTTCTCATTCCTTTAAATAACGTTCCCGAAGAATATTAAGATGATGCTTCTCGTGCCCGGCAATGACGCAGGCCAGCAGCAGCACCGAATGCTTCAAGCCGTTGGCCATGCCTTCGCGCTGCCAATCTTCGGGCCGCAGACCGCTCAGCAGCGTCAATGTCGCCTGCCGTACGGCGGAATAGTCGGCCGAAGTCTGAGCCCTCGTCCAGCTAGTGAACGGCCCCTCGGCGACCAGGAGATTCTCGTCGTAGCCCGGCAGCTCCGTGGCATCGCCGCGTGCGAAACGCAGCAGCCGGTAGGCTAGAATCCGTTCGTTGTCGGCCACATGGCCGATGACTTGGCGGATGCTCCATTTGCCCGGCGCATAGCGGAATTCCAGCTGTTCCTCCGCAAGCGAATCCAGCAAGCCCAGCATGTCGGCTTGCTGCTCTTTCAGAATGGCGAGCAAGTCTCCATCGGGAACGGCCCCGACATAAGGCTTCTCATAATCGGGCACTTCTTGGTCCTGCGGTCTCTCCTGCATGGCTGTCCACCCCTCCTTGTCTTGGAAGGAATGAATTCGACATCCAAAGTTGCTTTCCCTTCCGAATTCATCCGCTTCCGCAGCGAATCCAGCCCTTCTAAAACGCAGCAGCCCGGCCGCATTCAAGCGGGCCGGGCTGCTGCGTTTGCCGCCGAGCGGCTTTATTCGTCCTTGAACCGGAACGTCCGCGCCAGATAGAGAACCGGCGTCGAAGCGATGGAGATGACGAACTTCATCACGTACGTGGTCAGGAAGATCTGGATCCAGATATTCCATGTGTAGCCGCTGACTCCCGCAAACGCGATCGTGCAGAAGACGAGCGAGTCCACGAACTGGCTCAAGATCGTGCTTCCGTTGATGCGGATCCAAAACTGGTTGCGTCCGCCGAAGCGCCGTTTCAGCACCGAGAAGACGCGTACGTCCAGGAACTGGCTGATGAAGTAAGCGCTCAGGCTGGCCAGTGCAAGACGCGGCATCAGGCCGAAGATGGTCGACAGCGATTCATGGGCGAAATCGGTCTCCGCCGGATGAAACTTGAGCACCATCTGCATGAGGATCGTTGTGGCGATGAGAATGAAGAAGCCGAACCATACCGCCTGACGGGCCTCCTTGCCGCCGTAGCGCTCGTTGATCAAGTCCGTCGTCATGTAGAGCGACGCGTAGATCGTGTTGCCGAGCGTCATGACGATGCCGAACATGGAGATCGTCTCCGTCACCTGGATATTCGCCACAACCGTCGCGAAGCCGATCCAGGCATAGAGGCCTTTTTTGCCGAAGAAACGATAGCACGCCAGGAACAGCGCGAAGTTGACCAGGACGAAGAACACGCCCCAGGTGAAATTGAACATGAAAATAATACCCCCTAGTTTTGGTGGCGCGGGATGGTTACGAACCGCGTGCGGCAAATGGATGCGGCCTGAAGCTTGGAGCTCCCGGCGCGTCCTCCTCCGAAAAACCTGTATCAGCATAGCATAAAGCGGCTTCCGTGTCTTGACTTGGAATCCATTGCCGCCTCAGAGGGTCCAACGGTCGTGAACGACCGCTCTCAGCCTGGCTTCACTCCGTCTGCCGCAAGAAGTGAAGAAAGCCCGTTTGATTCCTGCCCCGCGGAGATATGCAAAAGACGAGAACGGTGCCGAGCAGTTCGATCGCCAACGCTTGAAGAGTGACAATCAGCAGCGCATCGCTTTCGCCCCGATTCTCCCGATTGGATTCTTAATCCATTTTTGCGCAAAAAAAGACCCACTCGCGGGCCTTCTCCTTTCCATGCGCCGGGGACAATTCTGCTCATGCCATCCGCTTGACGGCCATCAGCGCATCGACCGGCTCGTGATCCCTGCCGTAGGCGTTCACAAATGCCGGGTTGGACGTATCATGGAACCCTTTCATGACCGTCACCTCTTATCCGAGAGCCGCAAGCTCCTCGGGCTCCCATCCGCTGCGGTGCATTTGATACTGTTCGCCGTAGAGCGGTGAAGCTCCGTTAATGCCGCCTTGAAAATTCCATATAATGGATTAAAGTCTTGTAATGGGGATCTGAACCCGATATAGTGATTTTAGCAAAAATTCCAGGCACTTCCGTTCCAGCGATGATCAGCCTGCCAAAGGAGACGATTGAAATGTCCGCCCAACCTCCCAGGCCGCCTTCCTATACGATTCCCTCTACCAAGCTGGATGCTCTGGACCGCCGGATCATCGAGCTTCTCCGCATTAACTCGCGGATGTCCTATACGGACATCAGCAAGGAAGTAGGCATCTCCAGGGTCGGCGTCCAAGCACGGGTCAATGCCTTGATCGAAAACGGCACCCTGGAGAGGTTCACTGTCTTGGTCAATCCCGAGAAGATCGGCATGAACGTATCTGCCTTTTTTCATGTCGAAGTCGAGCCTCATCGTCTCAGCGAAGTGGCGCGGCGGCTGTCGGACGAGCCTGCCGTAACCGCGCTTCACCATATGACCGGGCCGAGCAAGCTGCATATGCACGCCGTATTCGCCACGATGCAGGAGATGGAAGCTTTTCTCCAGGAGCGCTTGTACAATCTGCCAGGCATCGCTGGCGTCGAGAGCCAGCTCCTGATCAAGAAATACAAATACTAGACGGGTCATGCCCCGCCAAGCCGACTTGCCGGATCCCCGGTCCAAGCCGGCTTTCTTCTGCTCATCGTTCTTTCAACCGTTCCAGATTTTGTTCCGCCAACCGCTTTGCCGCTTTGGAAGGAGGTATGCCGTATTTTTCCGCCAGATGGAAAACCTCCTTTGCCGTTTCAGCGACGGCCTTTACGCTTTCCTGAAGCTCCGCTCGCCCCAGCCCCTGCAGTTCTCCAGCGGTGATGATGATTCCGCCGGCATTCAGGATGTAATCCGGGACATAGAGAATTCCCCTCTCCTCGATCAATTCCCCGTGACGGTCCATGGACAGCTGATTGTTGGCTGCGCCGGCGACAATCGAACAACGCAGCTGGGGAATGGTCACATCGTTCAGAATGCCGCCCAGCGCGCAAGGCGCAAACAAATCGCATTTCGTCTTGTACACGTTCTCCGGCTTCACCCGCTTCGCCCCGTAATATCTCACCGCCTCCAATGCAGCGGTATCATTGGGGTCGGAGACGATCAGCCTGGCCCCATCCTCATATAAATACCGGCACAGCCTGAAGCCTACTTTACCCAGTCCCTGAACGAGCACCTTGAGATCATAGAGAGACGGCAGGCCAAGACGATGGCCGACGGCAGCCTTCATTCCCTGATAAACGCCGTATGCCGTCATCTCGGCCGTAAAATCATCCTGCGCCATGATGCTTCCCGATGTATCCGTTACATAGGAAGTCTGAGTTTGAATCGCGTCCATGTCCTGGATGCAGGTGCCCAGGTCAAGTCCGGTTATATAACGGCCGCCCAAGCCTTCGATGAACCGTCCCAGGGACTGGAACAGCCGCCGCCTCCCGTACTCTTCGCCCGGCAGCTCTCCTGTTCCGGTTCTCCCTGCTCTCAGCTGCGTCCATGACGCTTCCGGGACGGACTTCTCCAACCGCGCGGCGGGATCCCGCCAGACGACAGCCTTCCCTCCCCCGTAAGGGAGCTTGTAGGCGGCGTTTTTATACGTCATGCCCCGTGCGAGACGCATCGCATCCTGCAGGGCGTCTTCCTCATCACCGTATGTCATGTACCGGCATCCGCCAAGGGAAGGTCCTGCCGCCGTGCTATGAATGGCGACAATGGCTCTCAGACCGCTCTCCGCATCGTGGCAGAAGGCGATCTGCTCGAAGCCGCAGCCGATTATTTCCCGGAAAATAGTCATGCGCTGTTCCTCCTCGCCCCTGAAAGGACTACATTTCTATGCGAGGATCATTTCCGATATGCCCAGTCGAGGCTTGTACCGCATGGGCAGCACCCTTAAATCAGCATATGCACAATTGCACCTCCCGCCCAAACATCACGGGTGCACACGCCGTATGATGTGGCATACCACAAGAAAGGGGATTTGACACATGTCTTACGGAGTTGGCGGAGCAGTTGGCGGCGTAGGCGCAGGCTGCGGCTATGGCGGCGGCTGGGGTTACTCGAGCACGGGCGCCATTCTGGTTCTCTTCATCCTGCTGGTTATCATCAGCCGCGCATTCCTGTATTAGTCTAGGCCTGGGCAGGTTTCACGCATAATTGAACTGGAACCAGAGACCAAAAGCCTCCTGAAGGCTGCCTTCAGGAGGCTTTTTCTTCTCGATCTGATTCGGCTTGAAGCCGGATTCGACCGCGAACGTAACCAAGCGCACATTTGTCCTTCCCGTCCAATCGGCATGCAGCCGCAGCTCATACAATGTATCATTCTACTGCAAAGGAGTTTTGACATGTCTGAATATGTAGAAGGCGCGGAAGTAAAAGTTGAAGCCGCTCGCTATGGCGTAAACAACACCGGAATCATTCTGGTTCTCTTCATTCTGCTGGTCATCATCAGCAGCATTTTCTGCTACTAAGCAATTCCTGGGCAGACGTCGGATCGCTCGCGAGCCGGCGTCTGCCCATGGTCTCATGAATGCCGCCGAAGGTTTCATTGGCGTGCATGCCCATTTCTCGTCGAATGACCTTCTTGCCCAAACATCCCGGTCCGCTCCCACGTATGATGTGTTATCTAAAGCGAAAGGGGATTTGACAAATGTCTTACGGCGTTGGCGAAGCAGGAGCAGGCTGCGGAGGAGTCGGATACGGTGGTGTGTGGACGAACACAGGAGCCATCCTTGTTCTCTTCATTCTGCTGGTTATCATCAGCCGGGCTTTCCTCTATTAGCATAGCATGAGGAAGGTGCAGCTGGGCTCGCGCATAATTGTACCTCCCGCTCAAACATCACGATGGCAACAATCATAAAATAGCTTTTTAAACCAAAGGGGGATTTGCACATGTCTTACGGAGTTGGCGGAGCAGTTGGCGGCGTAGGCGCAGGCTGCGGCTATGGCGGCGGCTGGGGTTACTCGAGTATGGGCGCCATTCTGGTTCTCTTCATCCTGCTGGTCATCATCAGCCGCGCATTCCTTTGCTAGTCGCCCCTTATCCCCCATAGCAATCAATGTTCTGCGGAACAAAACCAACCCTTTCCGCCATGCGGGAAGGGTTGGAAATTGCACCATTTAAACTTTTAAATTAATCTGAAATTAATCGATTCAATCCCTGGCCATAAAGCATGGCTTCGAATCGCCGATACATAGATGGAATCATCGATCCGAAAAATGAAAGCCGCCTTCTGAATGCAAGTATAAATTCGATATGGATAATACAGGCTGAAAATCGGGGCATTTCAACAAAAAGCGCATAAAAAAACGAAAAACGGCAGGAATGAACGGCAAAACGACCGTAATTGGGCTTTATTGGCTCGATATGATTTCAAAAAGAGGGAGAGAACCGGATAAATACGAACATTAATTACTGAAGAGAGATTTTCCGATCGGTTTCAGCTCCCCATATCCCTCTCCCAGAGACTTTTCCCTCTTGGTCGCCCCTCCCTCCCGAATGATTGCATCCCACGTCCGGATTGGATCGTCCATGGACAGCAGCGATTGATCACCATGAGAATGCATTGGTCCCACGGATGCACCCGCCAGATCGACCAGACGACCAAACTCCACCAATCTTCCAGCGGCCAGACGACAAACGATCAGCGGACATATCCATCGCTCTATCCTTGCATCCAGAGCCAAGTCCAAAGCACCCATATTCCATGTTTTAAAGTTTAATGTGTATAAATCAATTCTATTTAAAAATCCTATCCTCAAAGGCCGAATGCCTTTTATCGTCATTTAGTACATGTTCAATTTAGACACTTTAATTCCTTGGATCGAATTTTGAACTTGACGAAACAAAAAGACCCGTCGCAGGGAACGGGCCGATCTCGACGAAAACCAATTCGGTCGAGGCGAAGGAAGAAAACGGCGGCAGCGAACAAACCGGATGAAAACCGACGACGAGGTGACGATGAGGCTGCTCAGCAAATCTCAGCAAATCGGTCATGATGGCGATCAGGCAAAGGGAAGATCGCAGAAAACCGCGCATAAGACGTCATCATTCAACAAAAACCGCACAAACGAACGGATATCGGAGAAATTGAACGGGGAAACAAGGTCATTTAGGCTTTTTTGGCAAATATAGCGGGGAAAAAGAGGGAGAGACTGTGAATATTCCGAACATTAAACTCTTACCTGGACTTCAACGAACGGATTCAAGAGCCTTCCAAGCTGCCATTTGCCATTAAACCGCCGAAATGCCTCTCCCTCCCGAAGATTAGAGCCCGGTTTCAACAGCCGTCCCCTTCCTGTCGTTGCGGGCAGCCCCTTCTTCTTCGCGGACAAAGCGGGGAAGCGTGAAGATATAGATGACGAAGGTCAGCAGCAGCAGCACAGCTATGAACAGGTACAGCCCCAGCAGCGTGAAATGCGAGGGGTACAGCCAAGCGATGAGGCCGAGCATCAGCGTCTGTCCGGCCATCATGATGGGATCGATCCAGGCGCTCACGCGCCCCATCTTGGAAGGCTCCACCAGCTTGGGCAGCCAGCCGCCGATGACGATGTTAAGCGGGGCAAGGATGATTCCCATCACCAGAATTAGAGTGAGGTATATCCAAGGAGAAGATACAAAGCCCAGAACCAAGGCGATCAGACCGGATGTCAGGACGCATGCGATGAGAACTTGATGCATGTTGAATTTATCGATCAGCATGGAGCCCAGCGCGCTCCCTGCCAGGAAGCCGATGCCGAGAAATACGGAGAATAGCGAGGCATACAGCTGATAGTTGTCCGGGGCCAGATGGTATTTCATTGTCAGCATGGGCAGGATCGCGAAGGAGCCGTTGATCAATCCGAACAATGCAAAGCCGGATATCAAAGCGATCAGAAGCTTGCGGCTGAAAATATACCGGAAGCCGATGCTGAAATCACTCCATACCGATCTCATATTGAGGGAGGAGAGCGGCTGCTTGCCGTTCGGCAGCGTCACCTCGACGGGCAGCTTCAGCGAGCGGACAAGGAGAGCCGTAAGCAGGAAACCGACCGTATCGATAATGACCGCGCCCATAATGCCGACGGTATGGTACACAAAGGCTCCTATACCCGTTCCGAAAAGCATGAACACTCCGAATACGGATTGGTTCAGTCCCGAGGCCTTCACGTACTGGTCTTCCTTCAGAATGCCTTGAATCATCGCTGTTTCGGCAGGGGCATAGAACTTGGTCACACCGGCCCGAACGAATAGGATCAGGAAGATGATCGGCAGCCACACCCCAGCAGCCAAAGCCCCCAGCATGCAGAGCGACAATCCGGTGCGGATCCATCCGGTATTCTCTGCGATCTTCTTGCGGTCAAAGCGGTCTGCGAGCACTCCGATAAACAGAAAAACGAAGACGGTAGGCGCGGAGTAGAGCATTTCAGCGATGGAAGCATAAGCGGGCTGGGAGGAAAACCGATCGAGCATATAAAAGGCGAACGCCATCGCTCCGATTGTAGAAGCCAGCTGAGAGCAGACTGTAGCGAGAAACAGGCGCATGAACACCCCGTTGCGAATCAAGTCCTTCAAGGCAGGTCATCCTTTCGGTTCCATAATTTAGTTGTCAATTGACCTCATTATAGAACCCGGCAGAGTCGTCTCCCAGCGGCGTGAGATGGAACTGCGCCTCCTCCCGCAGACGGAGCGCCCGCTCCTCCTGCGGATCTCCCAAGCGACGGTAAGTCCATAATAGCGGCTGTTTCTCCTAGGATCCGTTCAAGAAGTCAGGATGCTCTGCATGAGCCGGCCTGGAATTCCAGCTCAACCCCACGCCAAACTCCAAGCATAATAGATAATCTTAGGCGAGAAAGGTTGTCTGCATGCAAAAAAAAGACCCCTGCTCCATTTGGAGGCAAGGATCTTTGCTCGCTTCATCTTCAATGCCGGTCTTTGAACTCTCCGACCTTTTCCTGGACTTCGCCTTTGGCTTTATCCAGCTTCCCTTCCGCTTGAAGCTTGTGGTTGTCGGTAGCGTTGCCCCATTGGTCCTTGGCTTCGCCTTTCACCTTGTTGACTGTGCCCTTCACTTTATCGCTAAGTCCGTCTGCCATGGTTATCGCTCCTTTTCCTGTTGTAGCGGTTATAGTGCTCTTTACCCGCCATCACCCCAGGTTAAACGGAGATAAAAATCCGTGGCGGCCTGCAAGGAAGATAACAAGCTCCCGACTTGGCGCTGCATCCCGGTATTCCTCACATTGGGATGGGCATGCATTCGGCATCGTCCTTCCCGGGAATGAAAAAGAACCGCATGGAGGGCATCCATGCGGTTCTTCCATGCGGCATTATCCGGGTAGGCCCCGGATGCGCACGGATCAGTAAGCCAGGGAGAACAGGCCGTTGATATGCGACAGGTAGCGGATGTTGGAAGCTTCCTTCATCAGCGTTGCCGGCAAGCCTTTGAGGCGGGTCTGGTTGCCGCCGATCGTGCCGATCGCGTCCTTGCGGCCGAGCGAACCGAGCGTGCCGGAGAAGACCGGGGAGAACGAGTCTAGCTGATGGCCGTTGAAGTAAGCATAGATGTTGGCGCCGATGAGCTCGCCCATCTGCCAAGCCAGCTGAGCCGTAGGAGGGAACGGACGTCCTTCCGGACCCATGACTACAGCGCTGTCTCCGGCGATGAATACATCCGGATGCGAGGTGGACTGCAGGCCTTCCGTAACCGTGGCGCGGCCGCGGTTGACTTCGATGCCGGAGTTGGCCACGACTGCCGTGCCTTGCACGCCGCCCGTCCAGATGACCGTGCTCGATTCGATCGTGCTGCCGTCCTTCAAGGAAACGGTCGTGCCTTTCATTTCCGTGATCGGCAGGCCGGTTTTGAACACGACGCCGCGCTTCTCGAGGGAAGTCGTCGCACGCTCGACCAGCTCGGCCGGGAAGCCAGGTAGGATCGTAGGAGCTGCCTCGACGCAGTACAGGGATACTTCGTCATAGCTGATGCCGTGTTTTTTCACGAGGCCGGGCAGCATGTCGGCGAATTCGCCCACAAGCTCGATGCCCGTCAGGCCGCCGCCGCCGACGACGAAGGTCAGGTCGGCTTTGTTGCCGGACTGCTTGTACTTCGCCACGGAAGCTTCGACATGGGCTTTCAGCTTGTTCGCGTCTGCAACGGATTTCAGCGTGAAGCTGTGCTCCTGCAGGCCTGGAATGCCGAAGAATGCCGTCTCGCTGCCCAGTGCGACAACAAGCGCATCGTAGGAAAGAGTCGTGCCGGTAGACAGCTTCACTTGCTTCTCGTCCGGCTTGATTTCTGCGACTTCGCCGATTTTCAGGTCGATGTCTTTGCCGCGCAGCAGCTTGTCCAGCGGAAGCGCCACATTGCCTTCGGACAGGTTGCCGACGGCAAGACGGTGCAGCTCGGTGATGATTTGGTGCGCGTTGATCCGGTTGACAACGGTAATCTGGGCTTCCTGCGGCGTAAAGTGCGTGCGTGCCGTCGTAGCGGCCAGCAGGCCGCCGTAGCCGCCGCCCAGGATAAGAATATGCTTCGCCATGTTCATCCTCCGTTCACGTTCTATGCAGCCTCCCCGCGGGGAGTGCGCGGGTTAGTTTTGGTTTTTCTGCTTTTCGCCGAGATTGTCCAGGAATGCCTGCGTGAAGCGCAGCGTGCGCTGGACGTTCGGGTCCTTAAGCATGCGCAGCAGGCCGAAGAGGCCTACGCTGGAAGACTCGTGGCTGACTTGGTCGCCGGCTTCGATAGCCGCTTGAGCGACTGTCTTGGTCTTGTCGACGATCGGCTTCACCATCTCGCCGAGACCGCCTCCGAAGTCGTTGATGAGCACTTTGTCCGTCGCGAGCGACTTGGCTACATCGTAGGATTTGGTCATGAGCGTGACGATTTCGGCCAGCTTCGGAAGATTATCCACAAGTACCGTAAGGGACTCCTGAACTTCCGGCTTCATGAGCTGGTCGAGGATATCGCGCTGCTGTACCGCCGCGGATGGCTCTTGAGTCGCCACCGCTTGAGTTGGTTGGTTTTCGGACATGGAATTACTTCCTCCTTTGCTCTGGAAATGCGGTTCCGTCCCTCGGTTGTCCGCGATTCCTTGCGTCCGCTGCTGTCAACTTCCGCAGGGTCGCGGCCGAGGGCGGGGACGTTGTCATCATGCGCACAGCGAATGGGAGCAGCCTCGTTGCGGAATAATACGATCTCAGGCAAGTCTGAGTTTGTACCAAAATTCACATATCAGTCCAAGCCTTGAAAAATGTTATTGCGCAAAAAAACGGCCGCTTCCAGCCTGGGCACCGAGAAAACGTCGAGTGAGTCAAAGACTACCTTATCGTTGTCGGCCAGGCGGTCGGCACGGAACTTCTACCGATAGTTTACAACTTAACGGCTGCAACTGCAAAAGAAAATTACGGGTACGCTCTTATTATGGCGCAATATTGCCTACTCATGTCTGAATTACCAACAAGGGCCGGTCGTTGTGCCTGATCAATCCGCGGAGCACGGTCCGGATTGGATGGAATCTGCGGATTTCAGTCCATAAGGAAATCATTCCTATGGGCAAAAAAATCCCCGGGACCGCTCCGCTGATGGGAGCTGCCCCGGGGACCTGCTTACATCCAGCTGTCGATATCGTCGTCGTCGATATCGTCTTCCGCCGCCGCGGCTTGCTCGGCGCCGGGCTCCTGCTCGGCCGGGCTCGGCTCCGGCTGCGGTGCTTCGCCGACGGCTGCCGGCTCCTCCGCCTCCGTTGCCGGCTCTTCCGCCTCCGTTGCCGGAAGCTCTCCGGCAACGGGCGCTTCGGCTTCGGCCGCCGCCGCACTCTCGCGTCGACCTGCGCCGGCTTCCTCGGCTGCCGCCGGAACAACCGCCAGCGCGGCCGCCGTGCCAATGCCCGCTCCGCTTCCGGCGACCAAGGTTCCCCTCTCGGCCGGAATGAGCAGCTGCAGATTCCGCACGCCATGCTCGCGGATCTCGTTTTCAACCAGATAACGGATTGAATCCATCAGATTGGACTGGCCGTTGATCCATTCCATCACATCGGGGGATTCGTTCTTTTTCGTTTTCAGGCTGATATTCTCTCCGGGCTGCTTGATCTTCTTCACCCGGCTTCACCCCCTGTACCCTTCTCGCCTATGCCGGCTGCTTAGGACCTTTCGACTTGAGCGCTTCGAAGATCTTGCCGCGCACGAAGGCGTCCAATCCCTCGGCATTCATCGTGACGGCATGCTCGGCCGGTATGTACAGAAGCTTGATCTCGCGCTCCTCGCACAGCTCCTCAAGCATCGGCTGCAGAATCGGCTTCATCAGGACGCTGCCGCCGCCGTACACGCAGATGACGTCGATCTCGTTGCGTGCCTTGGTCAGCTGCTTGCGGATGTTCTGCACGATGTGGCGGGCTTGTCCTTCCAGCGGACGGCGCAGCGTCTGGATGGCCCGGCTATGGTACTTGTGCGCCGGGTTCTTGATGACGTCGCTGAAGAACTGGCGCGGGCTGTCCGGCAGATGCACGAGGCGGTTGAAGTCGTCCAGCGCTTCCTCGATCGCATAGCCGGCGCCATGATGGCTGCCGTGCACGAATTGGCGCAGGAACTTGTTGCCCTCGGTAATCGGATATTCCGTCGATCCGTCGCCGATATCCGTATGAAGGACTCGCTTGTCCTTGAAATAAGCCCCCGTGAACTTCTCTCCGAGCTCGTACCGGTCCACGAATTCCTGGAAGATATCGCCGGAGCGCCAGTTGCCTTCGCGGTCCTTCTGCAAGGCGAACACGACCGGCGTCGCTTCCGGAATCGCCTTGACGTATTCGAAGTCGATGGATACCGGAACGCGAACCTTGTTCAGGTGAACGGTAACGCGATGGGTCCCTTCCATGAACTTCGCTTCGAACTTGGCTGCCGTCTCGTCGGTATGCTGAGTGACCGGCAGAGCCGTAGCCATGTCGACCGTCGCCTCTACAGGCTCCGTCGGAACGCCCTTCGCTTCGTCATAGGCACGCTGAACCGCTACGGCCGCTACCTGTGCCAATGTATTGATGATCGGCAGATCCATGTCGCTCTTGTTGTCGATGCCGATCTGCAGGTTCTCCAGCAGCTCGCCGCTCATCAAGGCGAACTTGCCGATATAGTACATCCCGGGGCGAGCCGCGGGCGAATCGATGGTGACGATCAGCTGGTCCTGCAGGTTGCGGATGAAGCTTTCCGGCGGAAGCTCGTCGCTCCATGGAAGCTTGTCCACCCGGCAGCACACGTTCGGCTGGCGGATCATTTTGCCGTCGACGAACAGGTCATGCTCGCTGTTGCCGTTGTCGTTGCCTACTTGAAAATGTACCTTCATCTTGTCTCCTCCTTCGCTCTCCGCAATGCCGCGGAGGCTGTGCTAGCATGGGATGATTCCTTCACCAAAAACGCAGGATTCCCGCCACTTCGAGGCTGATTGACGCTGATTCTCCAAATCAAAATTACGAAGAATTGCCAAAAACAAATGCGGCTCGTGATGGTGATACCCAGTAATATAGTTCGACGCGTCGTGGAGCATTTCCTTCCGTCGTCCAATAATTACCTTTGTTGCACCTGCGTCCTCCGGGAGGCTGCCCCGTAAAAGATATCCTACTCCCTCTACCGGACCCGCAAAATGAGAACAAGAAGGACAAGCACGTAAAGAAAGCCAACCAGCACACCGGCAACGTTCTCCATGCTCCCGTCCTCCAATTCCGCCATCCCGGCCGGCAGTCGCACGCTCGGAGCTCGTCCTTATCCCAGGCTTACCAAGTATAACCTACCTGCTGTGTCGAAGTAAGGGGAACGATGGCCCTGGGACGGAATATCCGGCTTCGCCGGAAGCGAAGAGCAGACGGCGCCGCAGGTTCCAAATCCCTGGTTCAACTCCTCGCGGGGCAGGTTAAGCCAATACTAACAAAGCCTCACGGGAGGAAATACAGATGGACAAGCAGCCTGCGCGCAAGCTACATGACGGTACTCTTTACTGGCCTTCGACGCTGGATCGGCGGGATGAGCTGGGACAGTACCCTTCGTTGTCGGAAAAGCTCGTTACCCGGGTTGCCGTCATCGGCGGCGGAATGACCGGGGCAATCATCGGAGCTTCCCTTGCGGAAGCCGGCATCCCGGCCGTCATCCTGGAGGGCAGGCGCGCCGCCGCGGCGAGCACCGCCGCGAGCACCGGGCTGCTTCAGTTTTCCAACGATATCATGATGAGCGAGCTGGCGGACCGATATGGCGGCCAGGCGGCGGTCCGGTTCTATGAGCAGTGCCGGGGCGCGGTAGGCTCGCTCGGCCGGCTGGCCGCCGCTGCAGGCCAATGGAACGACGGATTCCGGCCGGCTTCGAGCCTCTACGCCGCATCATTGGAGACAGATGAAGCCAAGCTGATGCGGGAGTTCCGGATGCTGGAGAAAAACGGATTTCCCGTCGTCTGGGGCGCTCCTGCAGCCATTCCTTCCAGCGTCGCGGAGGCTTTTCCCGCCAGCATGACGACTTATGGCGACGCTCTTGCCAATCCGCCCCGGCTCGCGAGGGCGCTGCTGAGGATGGCGTCGGACAATGGCGTCCCCATCTTCGAGCAGTCCCCTGTCCGCGAGGTGCGCCGGCGCGGCGGCAGCTGGGTCATCAGCGCGGGGGACGGAGAAGTCGCTGCCAGCCATATTGTCGTGGCCACCGGTTATATCCCGGGCATCAGCGCAGCCTCGGAGCTGAAGCCGATCCTTCGCCGGACCTATGCCCTGGCTACCCGGCCGGGCAGCGTCCCGCCGGGCTGGCCGGAGGACAGCATGGTATGGGAAACGGCGCGGCCTTACTTCTACTTCCGGACGACGCCCGACGGGCGGATCGTAGCCGGGGGCCTGGACGAGGACCGTCCGGACCCGGCAGGAGACGAGACGTTCCTGCGCGACCGCTCCGACAAGCTGATCGCCGATCTGAAGCGCTACTTCCCGGATGCCGAATTCGAAGCGGAGTACGCCTGGTGCGGCACATTCGGCGAGTCGGCGGACGATCTTCCGTTCATCGGGGAAGACAAGGAGCAGCCGGGCATCTTCCACTCGATGGGCTGCGGCGGCAACGGCACGGTCTACAGCTCGCTGGCGGCCTCGATGCTGCAGGCCGCCCTGTCCGGGGAGAAGCATCCGCTGGCGGAGATTCTGAATCCTCGCCGCCTGATCCGTCAGGGCGATGACAGCGGCAAGGGCGGGCGCTCGCTGCTCGCTTAAAGGAAGCAAAGGACTGCGGCCCCGTCGGGGATGCGGTCCTTTTTTGCCGCTTGCAGCGCCGGCTCTCCACTCTGCCCGGGCATGGTCAAGCGGTCATTTCTTGCCCATCCCCTTCTGCCATCGGAGATGGCGCAGCTGTGTCCGCAGCCGGCTCCAAGCCCCGGACGCTCCGCCGCTGCGCGGAAGCAGCTCAAGGCCGGCGAGCGCCGCGATCCCCTCCGCCGTCTCGGCTACGCTCCAATGCTCGGTATCCAGCTGCTCGGCGAAAGCATCCTGCTTCAGATCGCGCACGCAGCGTCCGATCTGCGCCGCAGCCCAGGAACGGCGGCCTTCGCCCCGGGAGCGCAGCCGGCGAAGCAGCTCTCCTTCGGAAGCGAGCAGCGCATAGTGGCGCAGATCCCTCCCGTCGCTTCGCAGCCTGCCCGCGATCTCTGCGAATTTGAGCGGATCCGTCACCGTCATCGGCACGAGCAGCACGCCGTCGTGGCGATCGGTCAGATAGGACAGCATGTCGTAATTGATGCTTCTCCATAGCGCGAACTCCTGGAAGTCCCCCTTTTGCAGGGAATCGGGCATGTTGGCCCTGATGTAATAGCCGGCATTTTCCGGATCGAAGACGTAGGAGCCCGGAATTCTGCGATGCAGCTCCCAGGCGGTCTGCGTCTTGCCGGATCCGAAAGCCCCGTTGATCCAGACGATCCGGCAGCCGCGGAACCCGCTATGGTCAACTCCCATTTTTTCCGGCTCATTCTCCATCCTTCAACCCTTCCTTTATTCTCCAATTGTGATAGTCTTGAAGCTATAAGACGAAGGAGGCTTCCCTTTAGTTGCTGGCACACAAAGTATTGATGTATATCGAGTGGACGGTTCTGACCGTCTCCGCCGCCATGCTGCTCCTCCTGCTCATCCCTTCGCTCGGTGTGTTCTTCCCTGCGCAGGAATTGAAGGCTGCCCGCTCGGAAGGCCGGTTCCATGCGGCCGAGCCGGCAAGCTCCCGCTATTTCTACGGCAAGTGGATCCGGGTGCGGGGAGCGGCCGTTCACGGCACTGAGCTGGAAGTCTTTATCGATGCGAAAGGATTCCCGCGGGCTGGCGGGCCCTCGAATGGACTGGCCGTCAAAGTCGTGTCCGATTCGGGCAAAGATCTTATGTACCAGGGAAGCAGCAGCTCGCGCAGCCTGTTCGGGGGAGGAATGATGGCTACTTATGACGGACTTCCCGAAGGAGCCAAGTACGTCATCGTCAGCCGAGAATCCTACGGACAGTCGTTCAGCTACAGGATTCCGCTGGCTAAAGGGGGAACCCGATCATGACCCCCGTTCCTTCGCCTTCCCGATCCGGTCCTCCTCCGCTCCGACTGGCCGCGGGACACCTCATCCGCTGGCTCGCCGCGGCTGCCATCGTCTATGCCATCCTCGCCTCCATATCCGGCTTCCGATTCTGGAGCCTCGAAGCCGTCGCCGACCAGCGCCTGCAGGAGTTGGAGCTTCCATCCGCGGCAATCGCATCGCAGCTCCCTTGGGGAAATGGGCGATATTCCGTTTTGCTGGAGGACGAGGACAACGGGCTCTTCCATCAATTTCTGGTCACCCGCCATGCCGGATTCGTATGGACGATCGGCGGCGGCTCGGCCGGCAGCCGGCTCGATGACGGCATCAAGGCCGATTATTACGGGTCCATGTCCAGCGTAGGGTCCAAGAACGTCTATTCCGTCTATGGCCAGATCCATGATCCGCAGGCGGCCGAAGTTCGGCTCGTCCAAATAGACGGCACCGAACTCAGTGTTGCCTACAACGGAATCTTCTATCATGCTGTCGAAGCGACGCCCTCTTCGGAGGGAAGTCCTAGTCCCTGGGGAGATAAGATCCGGGTGTACGACGCTTCCGGCAAGCTTCTCTATGAGCTAACACCTGAAAGAAGGGAGGTACGGGGATGAACAGCTTCCAAGGGGGCTTCCGGCGGACAGATGGAGCCGGGCGCAAGCAGCTGCTTGAACAACAGCTTGTTGCGCTGCTCCTTACCGATCCGCAAGCTCCCGATCATCTCAGGCATTTGAGAGATCATGGCCCGCCAGGAGCCTGGCTGTCCGCCGGCTATATCCGCAATCTGGTCTGGGACCGCCTGCATGACTACCGGGAGCGCACGCCGCTTGATGATGCGGACGTCATCTATTATGATCAGGAGCATCCGGACGAAGCGGAGGAGAAGGTCTGGGAGCGACAGCTGGCCTTGGGCCTGCCGGAGCTGCGCTGGTCCTGCAAAAACCAGGCGCGCATGCATGTCGTCAGCGGCCTTCCGCCTTATGAAGACGTGGCGGATGCGATGAGCTGCTGGCCGGAGACGGCGACGGCCGTCGCCGCCGCCATGAGGGAGGACGGAACGATCGCCGTGCTCGCCCCGCATGGCCTGGAGGACTTGTTCGGCCTTCTGCTGCGGCCAAGCCCCCGGCTCTCCGATGCCGGGTTGTTCCTGCGCAGGGCGGGCTCCAAGCAGTGGCTGGCCAAATGGCCCCGGCTGCAGCTGATTTCAGAGAATGACAAGAAGGAGGAGCCAACATGAGTCTGGCTTATTACAACGGCCGGTTCGTTCCGCTGGACGAGGCGGTCGTTCCGGTAGAGGAGCGCGGCCATCAATTCGGCGACGGCGTCTACGAGTACATGCGGTTCTACGACGGAAAGGGCTTCATGCTGGAGGAGCATTTCGACCGGTTCTACCGCAGCGCGGAGCTGATCCGATTGAATCCCGGCATCTCCCGCGCCGAGCTTCTGGCTGTCATGGTCCAGCTGCTGGAACGGAGCGGGCTGCGCCATGCCGATATCTACATGCAGCTGACGAGGGGCATCGCTCCCCGCAACCATCCGTTCCCGGATGTCCCTGCCTCCCTGTCCATGACTGTGAAGCCTTCCAGGGAAGTGAATCCCGAGCTGCGCAAGCAGGGCGTATCCGTCCTGCTGCATCCTGACGAGCGCTGGATGAACTGCCATATCAAGTCGCTCAATCTGCTCCCCAACGTGCTGGCCAAGCAGGCGGCCGTCGATGCGGGCTGCTTCGAGGCCGTGCTCGTGCGGGAGGACGGATATATCACCGAGGGCTCCAGCTCCAACATGTACCTCGTCAAGGACGGCGCCATCCGCACCGCGCCGCTGTCCAATCGGATCCTGCCCGGCATCAAGCGCGAAGCGGTCCGCCGCATCGCGCTTGAAGCCGCCATCCCGTTCATCGAGGAGCCGTTCACGCCGGCCGAGCTTCTGGATGCCGATGAAGCGTTCCTGACCAGCACCGGCATCGAGATCATTCCGGTCGTGCAGATCCACGGCCAGGGGCCGATCGGCTCCGGCGCGCCGGGCGAGACGGTCCGCGAGCTGCATCGCCTGTTCCTGGAGAAGACCTCGCTGCCGGCTTCGGTCTGATCCTGATTGTCCGTAGCAAAAAGAAGGCCGTCCCTGCAGGATGCAGAGGACGGCCTTCTTTGTTTATTCGATGCTATATTTATTGCTCTGCCGATCCCCTCGCATGCTTTGCTTTGGTCCTTGCCAAAGGAAATCGGGAGGAACATTCAAGGAAAGAGCCTTTGCAGACTGCGGAAGACGCCCGGACAGCTCTTACATGAAGCTGTGGATGCGGGAGGACAGGTTCTCGGCCAGGGCAGCCCTGCCGCGCTGGATATCCTCCTCGTAGAGACGGAAGGAAATGCGGGATTCATCCGTTCCCAGCCACTCTGCAAAGCCGCCCGAACGGCGGTCGACCTCCATCAGCACATCCACGTACGCAGCCGAAGGGATGAAGACGATCTCAAGCTCGTCGAGTTTGCCAAAGCCTGATGCCCTGCCCGGAACCAGCTCGAATTCCTGCAGGAGAGACGTCCCGTAACGGCTGTGGGGGGCATATTTGCATTCGACCTCGCGGGTGCGGAAGCCGAGCGAGGATAACGCTTCCAGCACCTCTCCCACCAAAGGATGGGGGAGCACCTTGATGTAATCCTCATCCGATGCGTCGAGCGAGCTCGCGATATCCAGCGCGGTCTTCACCCAGATCTGCGTGCCGCCGGCGGTAATCGGCGCCGTCACCGGCAGCTGCCAGCGGAACGGAATCTCTTCCTTGCCTCCGGCTTTGACCTCGAACGCCGCGCACAGGGGCAATCTGGCAATCGCTGCATTTTCCCGAACCTTCTGGTCGTTCACTTCCTTGATGAAGGAGGTCATGAGCAGCAGCTCGATGCCGTTGATCTGCTGGGGAACCGCCCCTCCCGTCACGATGACCCGTCCGTTGATCTCATCCCCTGGACGAATGCCGCTGTAGGATACTTCCAGAACCGTATCGACCTTGGCGGCCCCGATTCCGATTGAAGCCATCATATTCTTGAAAAAAGACATCCCTGCCACTCTCCTGCATCTGAATTCCCAGGATCCTCTCGGCTTCACCGGGAACAGCTGGCGGTATGGCGGCCGTCAGATCATGGATTGACAGGTAGTACGGCTCATGCCGCTCCAGGTTTCAGACCGGCGGCCGGCTTGCTGCCGGTGCCCGCATGCATGCCAAGGACCCGGCGGAAGGTGCTTCCCCGGGTCCTGCCGCCGCTTGCTGCTGGGCTGGGGTCGCATCGTGATCATGCTCATCTCGTTTATGTCTGTCTCGAGACCCGCGTCATGCCCGCCCCGCTCGCACCCCTTCTTTCGCGATGCGCTCCGCCACCAGCCTCCCGCCGATCGTCACGATCGGGGTGCCTCCGCCCGGATGGGTCGAGCCTCCGACATACCACAATCTCCCAAGGCGGGAATCCTTGCTCGGGTACCGGAAGAAGGACTGGCGGAAGCCATTGGACGACATGCCATAGATGCTTCCCCTCCAAGCTCCGGTCCGGCGCTGCAGGTCATCCGGCGTCTGGATCCGAAGCAAGCCTCCTTCACGCCGGACGGCCGCGCCGATGCCTAGCAAGCCGCGTTCTTCCAGCAGGCCCAGAATGCGTGCGGCATATTCTTCCTTCCTATTTTCCACAGAATAACCGTCGCGCTGCGCAGGAGCGTTGACCAGCACGAACAGGCTCGACCTCGCGCCTTCACCTTCGCCGCCGCCCACACCAGCCCCTCCGCCGGAGCGGCAGACGTAGACGGCCGGCTTCTCCGGCAGAATTCCTTTGCGGAACAGGTCGTCGAATTCGAGATGGTACCGCTCGGGGAAAAAGACATTGTGATGCAGAAGCTGCGGGTAGTCCCTCTCGACTCCGGCCAGCAGAACGAAACCGCTGACGGACGGCTCCAGCTTATGCAGCCGGCCGCTCATCCGGGAAGCCCCCGGATGGTCCGGGATCAGGCGGGGCACGGCCGCCAGCGCATCGGCGTTGACCACGACGGCGTCGGCCTCCCACAGGTTGCCGCCTTCGGTTTCTACGCCGGCCGCTTTCCCTCCGGCAATAAGAATCTCCTTGGCCGCATCGCCGGCCGCGATGGCGACTCCAAGCTCTCCGGCCAGCTTCGCGAAAGCCGCCACAATGGAGTACGTGCCTCCCTTGACTCCGAACACCCCTTGGTCGGCTTCCACATGGGCCATCATATTGAAGATGGATGGAGCGCGCTGCGGGGATGCGCCGACATAGGTCGCATAACGCCCGAACATCGCCAATGTATGAGGGTGGCGGAAGTAGTTCCGGATCGTCCGGCTCATCGGGGTGAACGGACGAATCCGTCCAAAGCCGGCCAGCAGCGAAGGCTGCAGCTTGTCCCGCCAATCCAGCACGAGGCGGCTGAGAAACTCTTTGGAAGCCAGCTCATACAAGCGGGCGCTTTCCCTCATGAACGGCCGGTACTTCAGCGCATCCTCCGGACTGTAGCGGGCGATCTGCTCCTCCATGAGCCCGATGTCGCCGGTGACGTCCACGATCGTTCCGTCATGGAAGGCATTGCGTGCGACGGGATCGAGCGGATAGAACTCGACATAATCCTCTCTGCGCCGTCCGGCAGCCTCGAACACCGCATCGAATACGGGCTGCATCGTCATCGTGCTCGGGCCGTTGTCGAACCGGTAGCCGGCTTCCTCCACACGCTGCAGCTTGCCGCCGGGAAGGGGCTCCTTCTCCACGACCGTCACGCCCCATCCCTGCAGGGCCAGATGGATCGCGCAGCTGAGCCCCCCCAGGCCGGCGCCGACGACGACGGCTTTTCGGCCTCCTTTCATGCGTACCGCCTGCCTTTCCATTCGTAGCCGCTTCCGGCATAATGGACCCGCGCCGAATCCAGGCCGATGAGAATCGTCAGGACGATGCTGGCGGGCACGAAGATTCCGTACCATGCCGAAAGTCCGCTGGATACGTCGACTGCCGTCTTCACCGCCATGCCGAGCGCCGCCGCGGACGCGGCCCATCCCAGCCAAAGAGGAGCCGCTCCAGAGACGGCCCATGCCGTCATGCCGCCCAGCAGGGCGGCCGGTGGCGCCAGATAGAGCAGCGCATAGGCCAAGAAAACGAATCCCATCAAAGGAAAGCTTCTCCCGAGGCCCGGAAACAGGTTTTTGCGGTAGCCGTTCCATACTTCACCGGGGCTGCGGTACATCCGCATGGAAGCCACCCGGTCGATCCGGGCCAGCCGTACCGGCTCGCCCCGGCGCTTCGCCTGGCGGATCAGATCCATATCGTCCAATAGAGATTCCCGGACCGCCTCATGCCCGCCTATTCGATCGTAGCTCCGGGCTTCAACGAGAATGAAAGCGCCGTTGGCGGCGGCGAATCGCTGATCGTCCGAGCGGGAAACAAGCCTCAGCGGCAGATGGCTCAAAATCGTGAACATCATCATGGATACGACGAGCCGCTCCATCCAGCCCCCTGTCTCCTGCCGGGGAAATCCGCTGACGAGTCCGCTCCGCTGGAGCGAGGCTTCCGCCGCGGCTGCCTCCAGCGCGTCCGGACCAAGCCGGACATCCGCGTCCACGAACAGCAGCCACCGGCCCGAAGCGGCTTGCGCCAGCTGGGAGCAAGCATGGGACTTGCCCATCCAGCCTTCCGGCAGCGGTCCGCCTTGCAGAAGCTTGACGCCCATGTCCGGATCGCCGGCAATGCTGCTCACGATGCTCGCCGTCCCATCCTCCGAATGGTCGTCCAGCACCAGAATTTCATGCGGCCGTCCGCGCAGCGCCAGCAGCGCTTGCAGGCAATCGCCGATATTCCTTTCTTCATTGCGGGCCGGTACGAGAATAGAGATATCACTCGGCATTACTTCGTAATCCTCAGAGTACGTGTCTGCTCTGGCTTCGGCGCTTCCGACCCGGCTCACGGCGTCCTTCTTGTTCCGGCCTCCAGCCTCTTGCCCGCTCCCCCTGTGCCTGTCTGGCTCTCCAAGCTCGACATGGTAGCGGCGGTTCCACAGCACGAACAGCAGCTGGACTACGAGCGCGCCCGTCAATGCCGCGAGAAAGGCTGCCATGGCCCGATCCCCTCCTTGAGCTTCCGGTACCGTTCCGCTGTCGTCCGCCTGCCGCCTTCCCAGACTGCCTCGTATCCGTTCCCGGTCCCAGGCAGCGGGCATTCCGCAAGAATCGACCGCTGCTCGGCCGCCTGCTTCCGGAGCAGAGCCTCGACCTCGGAAGCGGCCTCGCTGCGGTCCATGCCGCCCCAATCCCGCCGGATCGGCTCGCCGAAGCGGACCGCCGCAAGGGGCTTCTGGTGATCGCCGAGCAAATAGCGAAGCGTGACCGGCCTGAGCTCGGCTTGCCCGGCCCGGCGCATCAGATGGCCGATTCCGCTTGCGGCCCGGATGTCCGCGTCCGGAGACATGATGGCTCCCTGCGGGAAGACCCACACCGGCGCCCCCGCCTGCAGAAGGCTCTCCGCATAGCCCAACGATTCCAGCATGTCCCGCGGGCGGCTGCGGTTGACCGAGAATGCCCCGATCTTCCGGAAGAAAGGATAGTTTCGGAGGCCTTGCTCGTCCATCATGATGTAATGGTCCTGCCGGGACAGCTGCTCCGTCAGCTGGAACAGCACAAGCCCGTCCCACCAGGACACATGGTTGCAAACGTAGAGAACGGGGACGGCAGCGCCGCTGCCGTCTGTTCCCTCTCGAGCGCCTTCCATGTCGCCCGATACATACAGGCCATGCAGGTATCGCGGGAACAGGTAATGCTTCTGATAGCGGAAAAACAACCGCCGGAACCATGTCTTCTTATCGGCTTGAATCAAAGCGGACCCTCCCTTCGGCTGCCGCCATGAACAACAGCGACAGCAGAAATACAGGCATCAAGCCTGCCTTGGCCGCGAGCAGCCCGAACAGCAGCAGCATTCCCTGCATGACCCGCAGAGCGGCGAAGCGGGCTGAAGCGAGCATTATGCCGGACGGCAGCAGCAGGGACAGCAGCGCCCCGACGACGAACCAGCCGGCAAAATTAGCGGCCGGAATGCCGTAGTAGACTCCTCCGTCCTGCCAATGCCAGAATCCCCGCGCCTCCGCGACAGGATCGAGCACGAGATCGAGCAGCACGACCCAAGCCCCCGTCTCCAGGGCGCGGACCAGCCTGCCCCGCGAGCTCGACAGGAGGGCGCCGTTCAGAATGACTCCGACCCATGCCGGCCCCATCGTCCACGGAACGCCGCCGAGCAGCGATCCCAGCGTATTTTCGTAGCGGTAGGAGCCGAAGGGGAATCCGGTATGCACGCCCGCATACTCGACCGCGAAGGTGCCTGCCGCGATGCCGGCAGCGGACAGAGCGAGACGGCTCCAGCCGACCGGCCGGGCAAGAGCTTCGTCCCGATGCTTCCGGGCTGCGCCTATTCCGGTCGCGGCCAGCTCGCACAGACAGAGCGCGTAGAGGACCAGGAACACGCCATTGGAGAACTCAAGCGGCTTCGGCACCTCGGCGAACACCATGAGCAGGAAACCGACGGAGTACCAGACGGCGAACAGAGCGGTAACGGGATAAGCGGACGCAAGCCGCTGAAGAGCAGCCCACTGCCACCCCTCCGATGCCCGCTCTCGCCGTTCTTGCCGTTCTTGCCGTTCTTGCCGTTCTTGCCGTTCTTGCCGTTCTTGCCGTTCTTGCCGTTCTTCCCACTCTTGTCGCTCTTGGCTTCCTTGCCGTTCTTGCCGTTCTTGCCGTTCTTGCCGTTCTTGCCGTTCTTGCCGTTCTTGCCGTTCTTGCCGTTCTTGGCTTCCTTGCCTTCCCTGGCGATCCTGCAGGCCGTTGTCCGTCGGCTCCTCCCGTTCCGTTCTCCCGGAAGGATGGATGGGGAATGTCTCCTCCTGCGCGGGGCGGCTCATTGAGCCAGCCTCTCCGGAGATGAGGGCTGCATCCCGGCTTCCTCCCCTGCCGTAAAGCCTTCCCCCGGATCGGCGGCTTCCCGCTCCGCCTCGGCCATATCGGCCATCACGGCCCGGAGAATCGTCTTCTTGGCCTCGTCGCTCACATACGCCCGCTTGCCGTAGACATCGTATCCGTTCTCCTCCACCGCGTGGAGAATGGCAAAATAGTAATGAGCGGCCAGGCGGATAGCGAACGCGCTCTCCTGGGGATACGAGGACAGATGGGCGAGGCCGCGCCCGAACCATTGCCGGGCCGTCCCGGCAAGTTCGCCGAGCAGCCGGCGGAACGCTGCGTCCACCTCTCCGGCTGCGAACCGCTCCTCCGAATACCCGCAGCGCTTCATCAGTTCGAGAGGGATGTACCGCCTTCCAAGACCGCGGTCTTCTCCGACGTCCCGGATGATGTTGACGATCTGCATGCCTTTGCCGAGCCATATGCCCGCCTCGACGATCTCCCTGTCCGGGCTCTCGTGGAGGACGGGAAGCAGCATTTCGCCGACGGAGCCGGCTACGCGGTAGCAGTAATCCTCCAGCTGCGCCAGCGTATCGTAATGGGTCTGGACACGATCCAACCGCTGTCCGCTCATCTGGGTCAGGAACGGCTCCTTGGCGATCGGGAAGCTGGCCATCAGCCAGCGCAGGGAAGGCCAGATGAAGTGGCCTTCGGCTTCGTCCAGCTTGCCGAACAGCGCCTCCAGCTCATCCAGGCTGTAGTCCGCCTTGTCCGGCTCGTCCACGGAATCGTCTATCATCCGGCAGAAGGCATAGATGACGAAGACAGCCTCGCGGCGTGGAGAGGACAACAAGCGGAAGGCTTCGTAAAAGCTGGCCGAGCTTCTTTTCATGACCTCCTCGCATGAGGCGGCCAGCCGCGGATTCAACATGGTTCCAGCTCCTTTGCGATTTGCTGGGCGAGCAGGCGCGCGCCTTGCATGACGATCGGAATGCCGCCGCCGGGATGAACCGAAGCTCCGACCGCATACAGTCCCTCGACCGGAAGCGGCTTGACCTGGGGACGGAAGCTGCCGGACTGAGTCAGCACCGGGGCGATGCCGAAGCTGCCTCCCCGGTAAAGGCCGTCGCGGGCCGCATCGCGCGGCGTCCGGATGCGGCGCCAGCGGATGCTGTCCCGCAAGCCGGGGAGCAGCAGCCTCTCGGCCCGCTCCAGCACGCGCTCGGCCAGCTCCTCGCCGGCACCGTCCCAATCCAGAGCCTCGTCGGCCGGCACGGGGACGAGGAAGTAGAGCGCGCTATGTCCCTCGGGAGCGGCATCCGGGTCGACTGCAGCAGGGTTGAACATGTAGAAGGAGGGCTCCTCGGACAGGCGTCCGCGGTGGAACAGATCCTTCATATGGTCTCCGTGGCGCTCGCCCAGGAAGAACTGATGGACGCCGGCATGGTCCCATCGCCTCGCCGCCCCGGCATAGATGAGCAGGCAGCCGGAGGATGGGCGGAAGCGGCGCGGCTTGCCGCGCCATCCTTCCAGCAGCCCGGCCAGCGCCGGATAGTCTCCATTGAACACGACCGCATCATAGTTGAGCTCCTCCCCGCCGGTCCGTATGCCCGTGCAGCGTCCGCCCGACACGACAACCTTGTCCACCGGAGCCGAGCAACGGATGGGAATGCCCTGTTCGGCGCTGGCCTGCCCAAGCACAGACGCCAATCCGGCATATCCGCCTTTTAGATACCAGATTCCGTGCTTGTGCTCGCTGTAAGGAATCAAGCCGTACAGAGCCGGGGTCTCCTGCGGCGATCCTCCTATGTACAGCGACTGCAGGGAGTACGCCTCGCGTATCCGGCGGCTGCGGAAGTAGGAGCCGGCCCAAGGATCGATAGCCCGGTAGGCTCGCGAGCGAAGCAGGAATTTCAGGTTGGCGGGCGTCAGGAAGGAACGGATGCCGGGGAATGAACGGGATAGGAACGCATCGAATCCGTATTCGAACAGCTCCTCCATATCCTCCATGTACCGCCTGAAGTCAGCCCCTCCGCCGGAATACGTTCTCTCCAGATTGGCCTCTTGCTGTCCCCTATCCTGCCACTTGGTCCAGCGCGTTCCGTCCGGGTAGTAGAAATCGTACAGCGGATCGCAGCGAAGCAGCTGCACGGCATCGTCCGGCACTCCGGCTTCGGCGAGAATGTCCCTCAGCAGATCCGGCAGCAGGACGATCGTCGGCCCCCGGTCGATCCGGTACATGCCCGACTCGTCGGCTTCGTAGGCCAGCCGTCCTCCCGGCACCGCCTCCTTCTCGTAGACGTCGATGTCATGCCCCTGCCGGCGCAGCAGCAGCGCCGAGACCAGCCCGCCGACTCCGGCTCCGATGACGGCAATCCTCATCGCTCCGCCCTCCTCGCCTGCAGCGGCGCATGAGCATCCGTACGCGCCCGCCGTTCGTATTGCCTCAGCAGAAGCTCCGAGCTGATCATCGCCGACTGCATGATCGTCGGCAGGCCGCTGCCGGGATGGGTGCCTCCGCCGACGAGGAAGCAATGCTCCGCATCCTGGAATTTGTTATGCGGCCGCATATACATCATCTGATCCAGGCTGTGGGCCAGATTGAAGGTTGCTCCCCGGTAGACGAACGACTCCCGCTCCCAGTCCGCAGGCGTATGCATCCTTTCCTCCTCGATGAGGCTGTCGACCTCCGCCAGGCCGCTCTCCCGGGCGAGAACGTCCAGCATCCTTCTGCGGATGCCGGGGGCTTCCCTCTCCCAATCGATTCCCGACCGGTTGTTGGGCACCGGCATCAGCAGATACACGGCCGATTTCCCTTCCGGAGCCAACGTTGGATCCAGCCGCGACGGATTATGGATGTAGACGGACGGGTTTTCCGACAGCCGGAGCCGCTTGGTCATGTCATCCACATTGAGGCGGTAATCTTCGGCGAATACGATCTTGTGGTGGGGAAGCCGGAGCGGAGCCCCTATGCCCAGATACAGCATGAACGTGGAAAGGCTCAGCTTCTTCTTCACCAGCTTGGCCGGCGCATGACGGCGGAGCTCCCCCGGCTCGAACAGAGTGCTGACGGCATGTCCGTAATCGGCGCCGATGACGACATCGTCGGCTTCCACGACCGTCCCGTCCTCCAGGAGGACGCCGACGGCTCGGCCATCTCTCAGCAGGACCCGTTCGGCCCCGATTCCGGTGCGGATGACGCCTCCATGCTCGCGCGCCACCTGCGCCATCGCCTCGCAGATCCGGTGCAGGCCTCCGACAGGATGGTAGAGCCCGTATTCATGCTCCAGGAAGCTCAGCATCGTGAAGGCTCCGGGACATTCCCAAGGCGACATGCCGAGGTATTTGGACTGGAACGAGAACGCCCAGCGCAGCCGCTCATCCGTAAAATACTTGGACAATCGGCTGTGGACGGTGTCCAGCACATCCATCTTCGGAAGCGCGCGCAGCATCCTTCCCGACAGATAGTCGGACCGCCGCGAGAACGGCTGCCGCAGCAGCGGCATGAGCCCGGCGAGCTTTTTGCGCTCGCGCTCCATGAACCTAAGGTAGTTCGCCCCATTGCCCGGGAACAGCTCCTCGACATGCTCCGCGATGTCCTCGTGGCTGCCGCCGGGAGAAAACTCCTTCTCTCCGAACTTCAGCGTGTACAGCGGGTCGACGCGCTTCAGCTCCACATAATCCTGCAGCCTGCGCCCGCTGCGCTGGAACAGCTCCTCCATGACGGGAAGCATCATGAGGAACGTCGGCCCGCGGTCGAAGCTGTACGCTCCCAGACGCAGTCCCGAGGTTCTCCCTCCTACATAGGGCTGCTTCTCCACGACAATCACGTCCACACCCTGGGCGGCCAGCAGCATCGCTGCCGCCAGCCCGCCCGGTCCGGCGCCGATTACGGCAGCCCTTTTCCCCACAACCATCCCATCACCGCTCCCATTATCCGATCTCCCAGGCCCCAAATAGACATAGAGGAAGGTTTAACCATGATCAATAATTAACCATACGGTATAATTATTGATCAGGACTATTTCTCTTTCCATCCGGATTTTCCTGCTTGTCCGCAGGCGGGCATGAAGATAAGTTTTCAAAGCTTGTACTTGCAGGATATGAGCCGTAAGAACAATTGAGAACGAAGGGACCGGGGAACATGCCCGTGGCGGCCGCAGCAGGACGTCAGGGAACAAGGACAAAAAATCTGGATGAAAGCAAGGTCATTCATCTGAAGCTGGCAGCAGAACCATTGGCCCGAGATGATCAAGACTTGGGGAAATAGCTTGGCATTGCGGATCTCCGCCGATGTGGCGAAAATGTACAAATTCGCTGATGGTGTTGAGATCGAATTCCTCCCCTCCGACGCAGGTTTCTTCGTTCAGCCACATGTTTATCCCGCAGCTGATGACCAAGAGAGTCTGAGAGCGTTTTATTTGTCTTTAGTTTCCCAAGTCACCGATGAAATGGAGGGATATGAAGACGAAGAGGAGCGCTGGGAACCCGTGGGGGATGAGATCGATTAATGGGCATTACCGGTGACGTGAAGCGCGGAAGTATTGTATATTTAAGCCTGAATCCTACTAAGGGACAGGAACAAGCCTCGTATCGTCCGGTACTTGTTGTCTCGTAATGGCTAACTCGTCAACGGGAAGCTCGTGGGAAAGTCGGATTGGACGGAACTCTGTGGTGGGGCAATTCCGAATCATGCTCGATCGGTCGATCTAGACGCTCGAAACGCAGTTGTGATTGGCGAGATTGATCCACAAAGTGATTTTTACAAAAGAACGATTACAATTCTCCGGTCCATACTTGCATAAAAATAGAGCCCGTATGCAGATCAACATCGCTGCTGCGGGCTCTCTATTCATCGACCGGAGGAGCACCCTTGATCTTGTGTCAACAACATCGTTTGAAGGGGAGTGATTCCATGCGCATCGGAGAACTGACGGAATTCCATCCGGAGCTGCTGGAGCTGGCGAGGCTGGCCAAGAAAGAAGGCCACCGCCATATGGAAAGGCTCGCGAATGACTACTTGAACGGCGCCAACCGGTTCGCGGAGCCGGGGGAAATGCTGCTTGCCGCATGGGAAGGCACGTCGATCATCGGCATTGGCGGCTTGAATCGGGATCCGTATGCGGAATGCGGCCGGATAGGCAGGGTAAGGCGGGTGTATGTGCGTCCTGAATACCGCAGGAACGGAGTCGCGAAGCAGCTCATGTCGGCCCTCATTGCGGCAGCGCATAAGAACTACGACAAGCTGACCTTGTACACGGAACACGAGCCGGCGGCAAGTCTGTACCGTTCCCTTGGATTCAAGGAGAGCCCCGAGGGGGGCCGCAACAGCCATTCGCTGGAACTGGCGGGGTCGTAGAAAAGAGAAATCAGGCTTCTTCTCCGTGGATAGAAAACCAGCCTTGATCACCGGCTTGCTCCGCCTCGTCCCTTTTCTTAGTCCGCCCCTTCGCTTCGCCATTCTTCCGGCAGCAGCCGCTGGTAGCGGGGCTGGAGATAGCGGTCGTCCACGAGCAGCAGGACGCCGGTGTCGCTCTCGGAGCGGATGAGGCGCCCGCCGGCCTGCAGCACCTTGCTGATGCCGGGATAGACATAGGCGTAGTCGAAGCCGCTCCGTCCTTGCTTCTTCTCGTAGGCGGCAAGCAGATCGCGTTCGGGGCCGAGCTGGGGAAGCCCGACTCCGATGACCGCGACACCCTCCAGCCTCTCGCCGGCGAGATCCACGCCCTCGGAGAAGATGCCGCCCATGACAGCCATGCCGAGCAGGGCATCGCTCCCGGGCTCCGGAGGCTGGTAAGCGGCGAGGAAGCGGTCCCTCGCCTCCTCGTCCATGTCGGGCCTCTGAAGGCGCAGCCGCAAGCCCCGTTTCTCGCCTTGGTTCCCCGCATGCGCAGGGAACAGCATTTCTTCCGCAGGCTCTCCGGCATCGGCAACCTCTTCTGATGCATGCAGCGCGTCGGAGCTGCCGGAATTCAATTCCAGCAGAAGCTGTCCGTATACGGCGTTCATATAAGCATAGGAGGGAAAGAAGGCGAGCCAGTTGCCTCCCTTCTCCCGTACGGCGTCAAGCAGCAGGCGGGCGAGCGGCTGGAGCGTGGCGCCCCGGTCGGCATAACGCGTGGACAGCGGCACGAGGCGGACCTCAAGCTGCTCCCGTCCGAACGGGGACGGCAGCGTCAAGGAACGGTCTTCCTCCATGGCGCCGAGCTGATCCATATAGAAGGGCAGCGGCGACAGAGTCGCGGAGAAAAACACGCGTCCTCCGTAAGCCTTGCCCGTCTGCTGAAGCAGATGGGATGGATCGAGGCACATGATTCTCGCCTTCACGCCGCCCCTTGCCAGCTCGGCCATCGCAACGAACCGCTCGTCCATCCACTCCCCGGCAGCTGCGAACGCTTTGGCTGCCCAGTAGGCTTCGAGCAGCATCGCCGCGTTCTCCGCTCCGCTCTCATCCCCGCCTGCCGCCAAATGCGGCTCCGCCTGCGCGATGAACGCATGGACCGATTCCAGCAGCTGCTGCGGAGGAGCTTCCGATACATAGGCGCCCGGACCTGCCGGACGCAGCCCTCCGCCGCCCGCGGCAGCTCCAGCCTCCGCTTCCTTGCGCAGAGCGATGAACGCTGCGTTGACGCCCTTGGCAGCGGCGGACAGTCCGGCGGACAAGCCCTTGTAAGCCCGCTGAAGCGCCAGGAAAGGCGCCTTATCCAGCTCCGCGCTGTACATGGAGCGGGCGCGGTCGGGCAGATTATGGGCCTCGTCGACGAGCAGCGCGGTTCCCTTGGCCTGCTCGGCCAAAAACCGCTTCAGCGATACCTTGGGATCATAGATGTAGTTGTAGTCGCAGATGACGGCATCGGAGGCATAGGCCGCCTCAAGGGAAAATTCGAACGGGCACACCCGGTGCTTGAGCGCGTACCGCTCGATGGCCTCGCGCGTCATCAGCGTCTCATGCTCCATCAAATCCAGCATCGCGCCGTTGATCCGGTCGTAGTATCCGTCCGCGAACGGGCAGTCTTCCTTGCGGCAGCTGACGGTCTCCTGCAGGCAGATCTTCTCCTTTGCCGTCAGCGTGACGGCATGGAGCTTCAATCCTTGCTCTTCCATGCGGCGGACCGCATCCTCGGCTGCAGCCCGCGTCGTCGTACGCGCCGTCAGATAGAACAGCCGTGAAGCCGCACCCGTTCCGAGGGCGCGCACAGCGGGCCAGAGCACCGACATCGTCTTGCCGATGCCGGTAGGGGCTTTGGCGAAAAGCCCTCCCTTATCCTCCAGCGTCTTGTATACGGCGGCGGACAGCTTGCGCTGACCGGGACGGAAGCCTCGGAACGGGAACTCCAGCCGCTCCAGGCTGGCATTCCGTTCCAGACGATGCCGGCGCAGCATCCGGGCGAAAGGAGCGTACTGCTCCAGCATCCAGACCATTCCCTCCCGCAGCTCGTCCAGCGCGAAACTCCGCCGGATCCGGGATACCGCTCCCGAGTCGACCTGCACGTAGGTGAGCTGAACGTCCATCCGTTCCAGGCCTTGCTGAACGGCATAGATATAAGCGTAGCCCCTGGCTTGCATCCAGTGGACCCGGTGGCCTTCCTCTCCCAGATCCTCCAGCCTCCCGGAGGTAGACTTGATCTCGTCGATGACGGGACCGCCTTCTTCGGCGAGCAAGCCGTCGCAGCGTCCCTCCACGGTCCAATCCACGCCGCCCAGGGCCATCTCCATGCGCAAAAACACCTCGCGCTCGCTGCCTTCTCCATATTCGGCCTGAACCTCTTTGTGGATCCGGGTCCCTTCCGTCAAGGACGTCAGGCTGCGGAAGCCGGCCTCGATGCTGCCGCTGCGGCATGCATATTCGGCCAGCGCCCTCACCGCGATTCGAACCGCCGGCGCGGTTTGTGCCTCTTCCGGTTTCCCCAGCGCTTCCGGCATTTCTGCCGCTTCCGGCGTCTCTGCCGCATCTGCAGCTTTCGGGTCTGCCGGCGCTTCCGCAGCCTGCTTCGGTCCGCCTGCATCCGTTCCGCGGACTTGCTCCGCTCCGCTTTCCTCCGCTTCAAGCCGTTCCATCCGCGCCGTCCCCTCTCCGTCTTCTTCTGCGAACACTCGTTCCTCCATTGTAGCACGAATCGGCACCCTGCACGATCCCGCCGGCCAGTCCCGGATCGACGCCCGCTCCGGAATTGCCTCCACCGTTCAGGCGGACTCGATCTCCGGCCGGGAACCGGAGCCGGCGCGTCGCCATGCGCCATGCCGGGTAAGAAGGGGACATGCAAGCTCACTTCGCATCCTTCCCGACCCTGCAAGATACAGCCCGACTAAAACACAAGATCTCAAGGAGGTTTTTATCAATGGGAATCTATATCGAAGCGGAGCCGAACGTCCGCTTGTACGTCGAGGATCTCGGCCAAGGACATCCGGTCGTGTTCCTGCACGGCTGGCAGGCCAGCCAGCGCATGTTCGAGACCCAATCCGTGCTTCTCCCGAAAAACGGCTACCGCTACATCGGCATCGATTTCCGCGGCTTCGGCAAATCCGACTCCCCATGGGAAGGCTATGATTATGACCGCATGGCGGATGACGTGAGGGCCGTCGTGGACAAGCTCGGCCTCGCGTCGTTCACCCTGCTCGGCTTCTCGATGGGCGGAGCGATTGCCGTACGGTACATGAGCCGCCACCGGCAGCATGGCGTGGAGCGCCTCATTCTGGCGGGCGCCGCCGCGCCGCGCTTCACGCAATCCGAGAGTTTCCCTTACGGCACGCCGCCGGAGATGGTCGACGAGATGATCGACAACACTTACCGCGACCGCCCGGCCATGATCAGCGACCTCGGCGCCAAGTTCACGCACAAGAAGCCCTCGCCTCCATTCGAGGCCTATATGATGATGCTTTGCCTGGAAGCGACCGCGCATGGCACGATACGGGCCATGGAATCGCTCCGCGACGAAGACCTGCGGCATGATCTTTCAAACATCAGCGTGCCGACGACGATCTTCCAGGGAGTCAAGGACGAGATCTGCCCGTTCGAGCTGGCCGAGGAGACCAAGGCGCGCATCCACGGCTCCACCATGATCCGCTTCGAGGAAAGCGGCCATGCGATGCTCTACGATGAGCCGGCCTTGTTCAACGAGTCTTTGCTGGATCTGCTGAGAGCCGGCAGCGGAACGGCAGCGGCGGGACGCGCGCTCTAGCCGTGGCGCTCCTCTCCTTTCCCTTCCCGGCTATCGGGCAGGAAGACGAATCCAGACGCTCTTGGAGATCAAAAGCCCCTTTTCGGGGCTGTTTTCCTTCCTTTTCCATAAATATTGCGGCTTATCGTCACATTCGCTGTTCCATCGAGCCTGCGGCTGTGCTACGCTGAGGAAACTAGATTCCACTGGAACGGGATGTATGACGTGACAGCCTTTACCTCTACCTATATCGTTCTGACGGCTCTGGCCGGCGTCATGAACGTTTTTGTCGCCCTCTATGCCCTGATGGGCAGGGCTTTGTTCTCGGGCAAGCGCGTCTTCATCCTGATGGCGCTGGCCAATTCCCTCTATACGTTCGGAGCCGCATTGGAGAAGACGTCCGAGACTCTTGACGGCATGATGCTCTGGACGACCGTCCAGTATGCCGGGATGCCTTTCTCCGCGGTACTCACCTTGCTGCTCGCGCTCCACTTTCTCGGCAAGGCCGACCTGATCCCCGCTTGGGGACGCTGGCTTCTGTTCGTCATACCCTCCATCACCTTTCTCCTTGTTCTGACCAACAGCAATCACCATCTCTTCTACCATGACATCTACTTCCAAAGGGGCCTGTCCACGCCGACGATGGATTTCACGATGGGCGAATGGTACGTGGTCCATGGCTGCTACACCTCCGGCATCCTTTTCGCGGCTCTCTCCCTCGTGTTCCAGGCGCTGATCCGTCCCGGGAACGATTCTTACCGCCGCCAGCTGATCGCTTTGTTCGCGGGCATCCTGCTTCCGATTGCAGCCTCGCTCCTCTACTTGCTGGGCTTCAGTCCGAACGGAGTCGATCCCGTGCCGGTCGTGCTCTGCTTCACGAGCCTTCTGTTCGTCTATGCCTTCCTGTCCACGGACAAGATGGCCTTGCTTCCCGTCGCGCGGGAAAACGTCATGGAGAGCATGGGAGAAGGCGTGCTCGTGCTGGACGCTTCCTGGCGCCTGCTCGACAGCAACCGTTCCGCCCGCGTTCTGCTGCCCGCGCTGGCACGCTCCGCCCTGGGACAGAGCCTGAGCAGCCTCGAGCTTCCGGACGGAGCCGCCGCAGCCCTCCGCAGCGCCTGGGAGCAGCCGGGCAAGCCCTATTCGTTCGCAAGCCCTGCGCTGCCGGGCGAAGAGCCTCGCTGGTGCGAGGTCTACGCGGCTCCCATCTCAAGAGGCGGGGGACATGCCGGCGGCTGCCTGCTCGTGCTGAGCGACATCACGGAGAGGCGAAGCATGCAGGAGGAGCTCAAGCGGCTGGCCTCCCACGACCCGCTGACGGGAATTCTCAACCGCGGCGCCTTCATGCGCGAAGCGGAGGAAGCGCTTGTCCGCTGCTCCGACGACGGACTCCCCGTCTCGATGATCCTGTTCGACATCGACCACTTCAAAGGCATCAACGACTCGCTCGGCCATGAAGCCGGCGATTCCGCCTTGCTGCACGCCGTCTCCGTGTGCAGCGCTCTGCTCGGTCCAGGCGACCTGTTCGCGCGCTACGGCGGCGAAGAATTCGTGCTGCTGCTGTCCGGCATCGACAGCTTCACGGCCGAACAGCTGGCGGAATCCATCCGCATGGCGCTGGAGAATACTCCTGCCCTCGACCCGGACGGACGGCCTCTCGGCATCCGGGCGAGCTTCGGCGTCGCCAGCTTCGGCGTCGCCGGCTTCGGCAGCGCGGCACTGCCCGTGCAGGATGCCTGCCGAGCGTTGTTCCGCTCCGCCGACCAGGCCCTTTATGCAGCCAAAGAGCAGGGAAGGAACCGCGTCATCTCCGCACCGTCTTCATGAAATCCTCTGTCCCGAAGCCGAATCTCTCTTCTGGCAGCGGCTGGCAAGCGCTCCTCCGCGCTTGCCCAACAGCGGAGGAAGGGTTGCGCTTCCTTTATAACCGAGTATAATAGTCGGTATAAATGGGTTGGAGAACAGGAGAGACGCCGATGACGAATGCGCAAAAGTATGCTCAGTGGATGGATGACCAGCTGGATCTGTACAATTACGCCGTACGGATCGGCGACGATCCATGGCGGCGCGAGCTGCTGCAGCAGCTGCAGGACAAAGAAAGCTTCTACGAGCAGCTGCTCCGGGATCAGGCCCGTTCGCAGCTGTGGAGCGAATTCGAGGAAATCAACCGCAGGCTGGAAGGCCTTTACGGCCGCCTGAAGGAAGCGGAGAACGACGAGATTCGCGCCCGGCTATGGGAAGCAGCCTGGAAGCTCCGCAAGGAACGCTCGCGCCTTGCCGCCCGCCTCCGTGAGAGCGCAGCGGAAGAGAGCCGGCAGCCAGGCAGGAGCAGCTTGAAAGGGTAGTATAAAAAAGGGTATCCAGCCGCAGCCGGCCGGATACCCTTTTGCTGTCGTTCTAGGCGTTCAGCCCGGATTGGCCGCTTGCCTTGCCGCCTTCCGGCTCGGGATCGTCCTGCTGCTCGACCGTCTTGCTCGGCACTTCGGCGCCTCCCTTGCCGACTTCGGCCTCCTCGCTCTCGACTTCATCGCGCACCGACTTGTCCTTCTCCGCGAATGATTCCATGTCCTCATCCCTTTCTCGTATAATAAGCCTCATGTTCTCATGTTCTTCCTTCAACGGTTTCCCGGGTTTAGAAACGCCTTCCCTGCCTCACTGTTAATAGAGCCTTCCCAAGCGATAGCAGTCCATACCTGAATCATCGACGCAAAAGGACTCACGGCTGGACGGGGCGGCGGCATCGCTTGCCGCGAGCCTGGACATGGGGCCGAGGCGCCGCCATAAAACAAAGCCGGCCTGGAAAATCCGGCCGGCTGTCGATTGCTTCAGGGAGGATTCAGTCGCACTAAATCGGAATTTGCTTGCTTCTCCAGAGACTCAGCTCATCGGTCAGCTTGCCGCCATTGCGGTCAGAGACCTTGAGGAAGTTGGACAGCTTGAGCAGCAGCGGGCTCTTGGAGACATCTCCGTCCGCCACGGCTTTCTTGTAGGCTTCAACCGCCTTGGCATCGATGGCTTTGCTCTCGTAATCGAACAAAAGCGTATTGTTGCTGCCATAAAAGACGTTCCACTTGGTCTGGAGGTACATGGACTCCACCTTGGCCTTGCGGTTCGAGGACGGATAGCTGCGCAGGAATTTCTCCTGGGCCAGGTTGCGCTGCAGCAGCTCTCCCCATCCGATCATGATCGCCGCATCTCTAAGCGTCGGCTCCGACGTCTCGAGGGACATCATCGCGATATAAGCGGCGATATCAGCCCCGACATGGGACTTGTAGGCTTCATAGGACACATAGTCGATTTCGGGGAAGTACATCCCTTCCGCCGTGGAGATGCGGTAGCCTTGGCTGCCGGCTTCGCCGAGCAGCTTCTTCGTCTTCTCGTCAGCCGCGTATTTGACCAGCGAATCGATAGAGCCGCTGCTTCCCTTGCGCCAAGCGGCGTTGACCGCTTTCTGGATGGAACTCGCGGCGATGCGGTTCTGCAGGGATTCCAGCCCGGCAGTCTGCGCATTCTCCAGACGAAGCACCATCATGGATGCCGTCCATTTATCGGCTTCTCCGATATGTTTGTTCAAATAGGCAACGGCCTGGCTCAGCGTCTTGGAGCTGGATGCCAGCCTGATATATTCGTTGTACATCTTCTTGATCGCTGCCGCATCAGCGGGAACGGAGGTTATGGCCGCCTCGCCTGCAGCGGGTGCCGGCTGGCCTTCGAGGGCAAATACAGAGCTGCCTCCGGAGAGAGCCATCGTCAAAGCCAAAATAGAGCCTGCGGTTCGTTTCCAAGTCTTGTTCATCATGTCTTTCCTCCCTATCGTTCAGCTCTCTTGCTTCAGGTGCGCACCCTGCTCACCCTTTCAGACGGTATATACACGGGAAGGTTGCACGAGAATCAAAGTCCGCTCCGCATCCATGCCAGTCATGCCGGTTCGGCAGCCCGCATACCCTATTAGGGACAGGTATCCAGCAGCATCGAGACGGAGGTGAATGCAATGGCATGCGAAGTATCATGCGAGGTCAGCAGCTGCAAGAACTGGTCTCTCAACAACGTCTGCACGGCGGCAGCGATCACAGTGGCGTTAGCCAGCGAGCGGGCGGACCGCAAGGCTGAGGACGCGGGCTGCCGCACGTTCGAGCCCAGACAGCAGGAAGCTACCGCCTGATTTCCTTTTTCTCCGATCGACCGAAGCGGCGGTACTGGCATTCACACAACTGTCGGCTGCTGGAATGAGCTGCGCCGCCGTTGCTGCAACGGTGCAGGTCGAGCCGGCGACGGTCGAGGGCCCGTTGGCCTGCAAACGACAAAAAGGCGCATAGGCGCCTTTTTGTCGTGGAAATTATTTGAACGTCATCCTGCATATCCATACAGCCGGTAGAGGAGCAGGTTCAAAGCCTGGGCTTCGACTTCCAGGCCCCGATCTCCGCAGCCGTCTTACCCCTTCGCTTGCTTGCGGAACATGCCGTACAGCTTGCCGATCGTAGCGGTATTGATATCCATATTGTTCTCGTAGGCATACTTGACCGCGTAGCCGAGCGCCAGCGTCATCGCACCGGCCACCGAAGCTCCGGCTACTGACCCTGCTCCGGGAAACAGCTTCAGCACTTGCCTGAATACGCTTTTGCCGATATTGCCGACCACAGTGGCGACGACGAGCTCGCGAGCCGTCTCCTTGCTGATCGGCTTGCCGTACAAGACGGCCAGCCGCGTAAGCAGTCCGATCTGCACGGCCGTGATCGGCACGATATCCGCTCCGGGAATCGGAGCCGCGCCGATGGCCGAAGCGGAGGCTGCCGCTCCCAGGATCCACTTGTTAGCCGCCGCCGATTTCTCCTTGAGATTTTTCGCGAACAGCAGATCCTTGGACTTTTTTCGGAGCAGCTCCAGAATGGCGGCCCTCAGCGCTTCGATATTCTCGCCGGTGCGGGAGGAGACGGGGACGACATCGTACTTGCCTCCGGTCTCCTGCTTCACCCTTGCTGTGATGCGGTCGACCTCGTCCGCCGCATCGATCTTGTTGAGCACGATCAGAATATTCGGATTCGTGTCCCGAATCGCCTCGAAGGAGCGCTTCTCCGCCTCCGAATACACCGTTCCGGCTGCATTCAGGAAGAACAGGATGATGTCTGCCTGGCGGTAGTAATCCATCGTCTGCTGCGAGTTCTCCACCCGTACGTCGTTCAGGCCGGGCGTATCGACGAAGAAGATCCGCTCCTTGAACAAGTACGGGCGGATATCGGCCGTCTCTCCAGGCTCCGCCCCGACTCCCGCCACCGTTTCGCCGACGATGCGGTTGAGGGTCGAGGATTTGCCCGCGTTCACGTCGCCGACGAGCGCGATCAGAATATCCTGGTCGAGCTCCCTGCCGATCTCGGCCATATGCTGCTCGTATTGCGCCTCCGCGGCTCGTCTCCATTCCACTTCCCAGCTGGAAGCTACGGGCAGAAGCTCATTCAAGCGTTCCTCGAGAGGAGGCGAGAGCAGACTGGAGTCCGAGCGGGAATTATCCGCTGCAAGCGCGGACATGGAGCCTCCTTCCGCCGGGTGGACCAGCAGAGCGCCGGCGCTCTGCTGGTTAGAGACCTGATCCAGCTCGGCAGCGGCGGCATAGGCGCCCGCGGCATCCCCTCCCGGGGGCGCCGCCGCGCTTGCTCCGTCCGCGGAGCCATCCGAGAACGCCTCCGCATACGATGCGCTCTCTTCCGTCAGCGGTGCGGAGACGGGAGCGCCGGATGCTTCGGAGGAAGGCGCGGCTTCTCCGGCAGGCAATCCGGCCGCGGCCGCACGTCCCGCTTCGATCATGACATCCGCCTCGCCTTGCATGGCCTCCTCGGCCATTTTTCGAACGCGATCCGCTTCCGGCAATTCCCGTCCCTCGTCCTGTCCATATACCCGCTCTTCCATTCCCAGTTCTCCCTTCGGCTCTCCCCGTATTCGACCGTCATGAAGTTTATCTCTTCTCTTACCTCGATAATGCCCGTCGTGAATCTCGCGAAGCCGCCATGCGGCGGAAGAAACGGTTGCCGGCACCGCGCCGCGGGTATGTTAGCCTCATAAACCTGAAAAACAAGGAGGTCCGCCATGAAACTCGGTCCCGAGCATCGCCCTTCCGTCCGAACATTTGCTTTCCACGATGACGGCAGCATTCCCAACCATCCCAGCCTCCACGTCCTTTTCTATCCGTCGGCCGTCTCCGAGCCGGGACGGATGGAGCTGCTCTTCGCCTCCAACGGATGGGGAAATACCTGGACGAACGGCGTCTTTTCCTATCATCACTACCACAGCAATGCCCATGAGGCGCTCGGCGTCGCGCGCGGCAGCGCCAAGCTCCAGCTGGGAGGAGAGCAAGGAGAGATCGTCGAGATGGAGGCAGGCGACGTGCTCGTCCTGCCGGCCGGAACCGGACACAAGAAGCTTCAGGCGAGCGCCGATTTCCTGATCTCCGGCGGTTATCCCGGAGGCATCGATTACAATATCCGCACCGGCGAGCCCGGCGAGCGTCCACGCGTGCTGGAGGAGATCCGGCTCGTGCCGATGCCCGCCTCCGATCCCGTTTACGGAAAGGAAGGACCGCTTCTTACGCTGTGGAACAACAACCAAGGGGCCAGATAGAACATACGACGGACTCGGCCTCTGGTCGAGCCGGCTGCGGTCGGAAGCAGCGATGGAGCCGGTCCCTGCCATAAAGCGGTCAAGTACGCCGCCATACGTACATAAATTGCGCATCGGTCAATGGAATGGAAGCAGATGTCAGGTCTTCTATTTTTCCGCTTTTCGATTAGAATAGGAGTGAGTAATCACTCATTTTCGAAGGAGATGAAGCTTCCATGGAAAATCCGACGCTTCCAGCCGCCGACCTCCGGCAGATCACCCGCCGTCTGGGCAAGCGTGAAGTGTTGAGGAATCTCAGCCTGCAGATTCCTCGCGGCCGGCTGACCGGACTGCTTGGCCCATCCGGCTCCGGCAAGACAACGCTCGTCAAGCTGCTGGCCGGCATCGACAAGGCGGATGAAGGCGAAGTAACGGTTCTCGGCCGGAGCATGCCTGCCTTGCCCGTGCTGCAGCGCATCGGGTATATGGCGCAGTCGGACGCTCTCTATGCCGATCTGACCGCAAAAGACAATCTGGTCTTCTTCGGAAAGCTCTACGGGCTCCGGGGAAGCCGATTGCAGGAAAGAATCGCCGCCGTGATGGCGCTCGTCGCGCTTGATGATCATCTCCACAAGAGCGTCGCAGCCTACTCCGGAGGCATGAAGCGGCGGCTGTCGCTGGCCATCTCGCTGCTGCACGAGCCGGAGCTGCTGCTGCTCGACGAGCCGACGGTCGGCATCGATCCCGTGCTGCGCCAATCCATCTGGCGGGAGCTGCTGCAGCTGCGGGACGGCGGCACGACGATTCTAATGACGACTCACGTCATGGACGAAGCCGAGAAATGCGATACCATCGCCTTCATCCGCAGCGGCGAGCTGACCGCCTCCGGATCTCCGCGCGAGCTGATGGAACGCAGCGGCGCCTCCAGCATCGAACAGGCGTTCATCGCCATGGGAGAAGGTGTCACCGCATGAGGACGCGCGCCCTCGCCTACCGAATCATCCGCCAGTTCCTGCGCGACAAGCGCACGCTCGCGCTGCTGTTCCTGGCGCCGCTGCTCGTGCTGACGCTCATGCACTTCGTCTTCGGCGGCGCCTCCGCGGCCCCTTCCATCGGCCTGATCTCCGGCCCCGGAACTGCCCAGGAGCACGTGTCCCAAAAGCTTCAGCATGCCGGTGCGACTATCCGTGACTATGCCGACTCCGAAGCCGGGCAGACGGCTCTGGAGCATGGGGATATCGACGCTCTGCTGCAACTTGGAGGCGCCGCGCCGCGCGTCACGCTGGAGGGAACCGATCCTGCCGTATCGAAGGCGTCGCTCGGGCTTCTTCAACAGGCTCTTTCCCCAGACCCTGCGGCATCCGGGGGCATGGAGGGCAAGCTGGAGGTCGCCTATCTGCACGGCTCCGCCGGCCTCAGCGCCTTCGACTCCTTCGGTCCCGTGCTCGTCGGCCTGTTCGGGTTTTTCTTCGTCTTCCTGCTGGCCGGCGTTTCATTCCTGCGAGAGCGGACGACCGGGACGCTGGAGCGGCTGCTGGCCACGCCGATCCGCAGATCGGAGGTCGTCGCCGGCTATCTGGGCGGATTCGGCTTGTTCACCCTGCTTCAAGCCGCCCTCATCGCCTGGTACTCCACGTCGGTGCTCGGCCTGTATATGGAGGGATCCTTCTGGCTGCTCATGCTCGTAAACCTGCTGCTGGCGCTGACGGCTCTGACTCTCGGCACGCTCCTCTCCACCTATGCGGGCAACGAGTTCCAGATCATTCAGTTCATCCCCCTCGTCATCGTGCCGCAAGTGTTCTTCTCCGGCCTGTTCAGCCTCGATGCCATGAATGAATGGCTGAGGCATATCAGCCTCGTCATGCCGCTCTATTACGGCGCCGACGCGCTGAGAGGGGTCATGCTGCGGGGAGAAGGATTCGCCTCCATATGGGTTGATCTGACCGTGCTGTTCGGCTTCTCCCTGTTGTTCGCCCTGCTCAATGTGCTGGCGCTCAAGAAACAGCGCTCCATTTAAACGAGCCTGCCGGCTGTGTTACGATGGACGGCATAAGGAGTTGGCATGATGAACGATGGAAGAGAACCTTGGCTGGAGGAGCTGCTGCAGGGAGGCGAAGGGAAAATGACCGACAAGCAGGCGCGCATCGTCGCCGCTGCAGCGGATCTGTTCGCCGAGAAAGGATATGCCTCGTCCTCCACGAGCGAGATCGCCTCCAGAGCAGGCGTTGCCGAAGGAACGATATTCCGCCACTACAAGACGAAGAAGGACCTGCTGCTGACAATCGTAAAGCCGGCGATCATCAAGCTGCTGGCCCCCTTCCTGCTGCGGGAATTCAAGGACGTGCTCCATACCCGCTACAGCACCTACGAGGAATTCCTCCGCGCCATGATCACGAACCGGCTGCAGTTCCTTTCCCAGAACAAACGGCTGTTCAAGGTGCTGCTCCAGGAGCTGCCTTTCCACCCCGATCTCCAGCAGCAGGCCAAGGAAACGCTGATTCCGCTCGTCCTGCCGCAGCTGCTGGCGGTCATCCGGAAGTTCCAGGACGAGGGCAGCCTCGCTCCGCTGCCGCCCTTGACCGTTCTCCGGCTCACCGCCTCCGGCATCATGGGCTATATCCTCGCCCATCTGGTCGCCGCCGACCGGAATGCCGGCGGCTGGGACGAGCAGGCCGAGCTCGAAGCGACGATCGCGTTTCTGGCCAAGGGGCTCGCTCCCTGACAAGTCCATCCAGAGGGAAGGAAGCCGCGTTGCGCAGCTCAAGCGGGAAGTCATCGAGAATCGAGGTCGAGATTCCCGTCAGCCCGGCCTCCGACTGATTGTGCCCGCCCGCCTGGGGCGGGCTTTTTTGGCGCGCCTCCGCTGCCTTGATTAACCGGCCGCCTCCGAAGGTTAATGATGCGGAAACGACAAGCAGAAGGGTGATTTCCGCACGATGGAGCGCAACCACACGATGATGCAGTTTTTTGAATGGCATGTACCCGCCGACGGCCGCCATTGGCAGCGGCTCAAGGAACGGTCCGCCGAGCTGAAGGCAGCCGGCATTGATGCCGTCTGGATCCCTCCCGCCACCAAAGCTTCCTCTCCGGAGGACAACGGCTACAGCATCTACGACCTGTACGATCTGGGCGAATTCGACCAGAAGGGCGCGGTCCGCACGAAATACGGGACGAAGGCGGAGCTGCTCGAAGCTATTCAGGCCTGCAAGCAGGAAGGCATCGCCGTCTATGCGGATCTCGTCATGAACCATAAGGCCGGCGCGGACGAGAAGGAGAAGTTCAAGGTGGTCGAAGTCGAAGGCGACAACCGCCAGGAGGAGATCTCCGACGCCCACAACATCGAGGGATGGACAAAATTCACGTTCCCCGGACGCGGCGGCAAGTACTCGGACTTCACCTGGAACTTCAACCATTTCAACGGAACCGACTTCGACGCCAAGCGGGACAAGACCGGCGTATACCGCATCCTCGGCGAGAACAAGGACTGGAACGAGAATGTCGACGACCAGTTCGGCAACTACGACTACCTGATGTTCGCCAACGTCGACTACAACAACCCTGAGGTCAGGGAAGAAATGATCAAGTGGGGCAAATGGCTGGTCAAGGAAACCGGCGTGGACGGCTTCCGGCTGGATGCGATCAAGCATATCGACCATACGTTCATCCGTGATTTCGCCCAGGCCGTCAAGGAGGACCAGGACGGTCCGTTCTACATCGTCGGCGAGTTCTGGAACAGCATTTCGGAGGACTGCCTCGCTTATCTGGATGCGGTGGAAAGCAGCGTCGACCTGTTCGACGCGCCCCTTCATTACCGGTTCAAGGAAGCGGCCCAGGCCGGACAAGGCTTCGACCTGCGCACGATCTTCGACGGATCCATCGTCAAGGAACGCCCTCTGGAGGCGGTGACGATCGTCGACAACCATGACACCCAGCCGGGAGAAGCGCTGGAATCGTGGGTGGACGACTGGTTCAAGCAGAGTGCGTATGCGCTCATCCTGCTCCGCAAGGACGGCTATCCGGTCGTTTTCTACGGGGATTATTACGGCATCGGCGGAGAGGCTCCGGTGGAAGGCAAGAAGATGGCCATCGACCCGCTGCTGTACGCCCGCTATCATCGCGCTTACGGCGATCAGGACGACTACTTCGACGATCCGAATGTGATCGGATGGGTGCGCAGGGGCGTGCAGGAATTCGAGCGCTCCGGATGCGCGGTCGTGGTCTGCAACAAGGAGGAATGCTCCAAGCGGATGTTCGTCGGCGAGGAACGCTCCGGCCAGGTGTGGGTCGATCTCACCAACACCCGCGCGGAGCGGGTCGTCATCGGCGAGGACGGGTTCGCCGATTTCCCGGTGAATGGAGGCAGCGTCTCCGTATGGGCGCTTCCCGAGTTCGACGTAGAGCCTGAGGGCGGCGAGTAGGACGCCCCGCAGATCATTTGCAGACCGGCACGCCGGTAAAGAATAATAAAGAGCAGGAACAGCGTTCTCAGAGCATGCAGCCTGTCCCCAAAAAAGGAGAGCTATGACCATGAATGTAATCGACTCCCTGGAAATGACCCGCTCGGAGCTTGTGGAAGAGGTCCATGCCCTACCCGTCGATCTGCTGACGCAGAAGCCCGCAGGAGGCGGCTGGTCCGTCATAGAAATCCTCGAGCACCTGTCGCTGCTGGAGGCGCGCATCGTCAAGGGCATCCAGGCCTCGCTGCTGGCCCCGGAACGCGGCGATCTCCGCCCTGCCCCGCTGGAGCTCGTCAAGGACCGCTCCCGCAAGCTCCAGGCTACAAGCCAGGCCGAGCCTTCCGGGCGCTTCCATACGCTCGCCGACGCGCTGGAGGCTCTGAATGGAGCGCGGCAGAGCACGCTCGAAGCTCTGGCTCCGTCCATCGGCACCGACGCCATGGACAGCCACGGCTTCGACCACCCTGCGTTCGGACCGATGAGCGCCAAGCAATGGGTGGAGCTGATTCCGCTGCATGAAGCGCGCCACCTGGATCAGATCCGGGAAGTTGCCGCGGGCCTGAAGAGCGGGAGCTGACCGGCATCCCTTGCCGAAGCTTGTTCGGATCAGACCGTATCCCGCCTAGGGCGGATACGGTCTTTTTGCGCGCATGCGCTCCTTCGGCATCCGCCGTGGGCAAGGATCCGCATGCCATCGGGAAGAGCCGCAAATGCGGAACTGCCTTTCGCTTCGTTTGGATAAAGCATTATTTACCCCCTGCCATGAATATTTTCCCCCTATTGCTTTCACGTTAAATGCCTTATTGTGGTAGCAAGAGAGCTTCCAATGTCTCCCACTTCATCGTAAAGGAGGCCTGTCGCCGACCCGGAGGAACCCCGTTCCCGCCACGGATCAGACAGAAGGAACTTCATTTATCCATCTTACAGGAGGAATGATTAATGAGTGTACGAATGAATGACAGCCGCATGTTCATCTGGAAGCTGGCAGCCGCTTTCGCGTTGATGCTGCTGGCCCTCGCCTGCGCCAAGGCCTTTGCTGGAAGCGCTTCCGCACATGGCTATATCGATTCCCCCTCCAGCCGCTCCAAGCTGTGCAGCACCGGCGTCAACACCGGCTGCGGCGCGATCCAGTACGAGCCGCAGAGCCTCGAGGCCAAAGGCAACTTCCCGACAGGCGGTCCGGCCGACGGCCAAATTACGGGCGCAGGCGCCTTCCCCGAGATGTATGCGCAATCCGCGACGCGCTGGAGCAAAGTCAACCTGAGCGGCGGTACGAACACATTCACCTGGAAGCTGACGGCCCGCCATGCGACGACGGAATGGAAATACTACATCACCAAAAAAGGCTGGGATCCGAACAAGGCGATCGCCCGCGCGGATCTCGAGCAGTTCTGCTACATCAAGGATACCGGCAAGCAGCCTGAGGCCACCGTCACGCATACTTGCAGCGTGCCGACCGACCGCAGCGGCTACTACGTGATCCTCGGCGTCTGGGAAATCGCGGACACCGGCAACGCCTTCTACCAAGCCATCGACGTCAACCTGACGAACGGCGGCACGCCGGTCGACACGACAGCTCCATCTGTCCCTGGCAACCTGCGCTCCACGTCGGTGTCTTCCACGAGCGTAGGCCTCGCCTGGAACTCCTCCTCCGACAATGTCGGCGTTACCGGCTACAAAGTCTATCGCGGCACGACGCTGCTGGCCACCGTGTCCGGCTCCACGACGACCTACACGGCAACCGACCTGACGGCCGGCACCGCCTACAGCTTCACGGTCCAGGCCGTTGACGCCGCGGGCAACACCAGCGCTTCCAGCGCAGCCCTGAACGTCACGACGCCGACGGGCTCCACGCCGGATACGACGGCTCCGACCGTGCCTGGCGGCCTTCATATCCACACCTTCGACGCCTCCAGCATCTCGCTCATGTGGAGCGCTTCGACGGATAACGTAGGCGTCACCGGCTACCGCATCTACAACGGCTCCACCCTTGTCGCGACCGTCTCCGGAACGACGCTCGAATACAAGGTGAGCGGCCTCAGCGCCGGCACCTCCTACACTCTGAGCGTGCAGGCCATCGATGCTGCGGGCAACGTCAGCCCGTCGGCGACGGTTGCCGGCAAGACTTCCGACGGCACGACGCCGCCAACCGGCCCTCAAGCCTGGGCTGCCGGCGTCGCTTATAAAGTAGGCGATCTGGTCACTTACGGCGGCAAGACTTATTCCTGCCGCCAGAGCCACACCTCCCTGACAGGCTGGGAGCCGCCAACGACGCCGGCCCTGTGGCTGCTGCAAACCTGACGAGGCTTGCGATCCAAAAAGGAGAATAGCGAAGAGCCCCTGCCCCCGGCAGGGGCTCTTCGGCCTATAACCAGCTATTCGGAAAAGGAATATCAAGACAGGTATTCGAAGTGCTAAACTAGGTAAAAGACCAGCAAGCGCGGCACAAGGAGGCCCTTCATGATTACCCCCACCCTTAAGGACAAGCTGCTCAGCCGGCAGAGCGGCATCATCACCTACGGCATGACCCCGCCCAAAAATACGCATCCGGCGGAGAAGGTGAGGGAAATCGCCGACAAGCAGATCGAGCGTCTGCAGGGCATCGGCATCGACGGCCTCGTGCTGTATGACGTCCAGGACGAAGCCCAGCGCACCGACAAGGACCGGCCCTTTCCCTATCTGGCCTCGCTTGATCCGACCGCCTATTATCGGGACTATCTCCAGCAGGAGCTCGGCCTTCCGGCTGTCATCTACCACTGCGTCGCGGGCGGGAGCCGAAGCGAGCTGGAGGAATGGATCCACCAGAACCGCGACGAGCAGCGCTACTCGGTGTTCGTCGGCGCCTCGTCGAGCAGGCAGCAGGTGCAGGTCAAGCTGCCCGAAGCCTATCGTCTGGGCGCCAGCTTGAACGAGAAGCTGATGCTCGGCGGCGTCGTCATCCCGGAACGGCACCGGGGCAAGGGAGACGAGCATCTGCGCGCGCTTCACAAGCAGCAGTCCGGCTGCGCCTTCTTCATCTCCCAGGCGACCTACGACGTAGAGGCATCCAAAAGCTTCCTGTCCGACTACTATTACCATTGCCGGGACAACGGCATCGGAATGGCGCCGATTCTGTTCAACCTCGCTCCCTGCGGCTCCGCGAAGACGCTGGAGTTCATGAAGTGGCTCGGCATCAGCATTCCAAAATGGCTCGAGAACGAGCTGATCCATTCCCACGATATTCTGGACAAATCCGTCCAGCTCTCGCGGGAGACTTTCCGGGAGCTGTACCAGTTCGGCCTGGAGAAGGGCATACCGATCGGCTGCAGCATCGAGAGCGTATCGACCCGCAAGGTCGAGATCGAAGCTTCCATCCAACTGATGAAGGACATCAAATCCGATATGAGCCGCTGAGGCCTTGCCTCAAGCGGAAGGCAACGGGCGGGTTTGCAGGACGAATGAAGAGCGCCTCGGCGCTCTTTTTTTCAATCTGCCCGTCCGCGCCTTCCACTTTGACCCGCTTCACGTCGGCACGAATTTGTCGGGCTGACTGTCCGACCGGTTCGACAGCCGCTGGCTGCTGTTCTGGTACTGCGGGCTGCGCGGACTGTCCCTGCTCTTCGTATCCCGGCCGCCATACCGGTTAGCAGCAGTCTGGAGACTTGAAGAGACTTGAAGAGACTTGAAGAGGCTTGAAGCGCGGCCAGCCTGTATCTTGGAATCACGGCAAGAAAGCCCGGCTGCGGATGACCTTCATCCATGCCGGGCTTTCGGGTTATACGCGCGCCTCTGCCGCCGGCATCGTCAGCTCGAACGGTCCGGCCGCGAGCTCGACGCCGTTGACCAGCACCTTCAGGGCATGGACGCCCGGGTAGTAGCGGCGGGTAGTGATCGGCTTCAAGGCATGATGCCGAGAGACGGCCGAGATTCCCGGCGGGTAGCTGCGCTCCGACAGCTTGAACCGCTTGCCCGAGAGGCTGCCGCTTGCCTTGACGAAGCCGATCTCATATTCAATCCGCAGCGGCACGGAATCGTCTCCCCGATTGTGCACTTCAAAGGAAAATTCGAGCTCGCCCCCGAACTCCACCGACGGCGTCAGGATGCGGAACTGCTCCACGCCGGCATCGGCCGCGGCCGGATAGCCGAACAGCGCCAGCGCCTCCGGCAATCCCTGCTTGAGCAAGGTGCGGCAGCCGTGCTTCAGGATCCAGTCCGTCCGGGCCGATCTTCCGATCTCGCGGACCGCCAGCTCCAGCACCCGCTGCGGGTGGTCTTTGGCGATATCGTTGAGATTGTTGGCGACGCTGCGCCTGACGTACTCGCTGGCATCGTCCAGCATCGTCTCCAGCAGGCTCAGCACAGGCTCGGGATCCCGGACGAACACGGGCAGCCTCGTCCCCCAAGGAAGCCGCGGGCGGCAGCCTTCGCTGGCGAGCCTCCTCACATGCTCGTCGGGGCTTTTCGACCAGAGCGCGAGCTGCTCCATGACCGCCTCCGGACGGCGCAGCAGGAACGGACGAATCGCGAATTCCGATGTCGAATACCGGCTGATCTCGGCCAATGCCGCGAGGGAAGCCGGCTCATGCTCCGGCTTCTCCATTCCTCCAAGCTCGATGAAATCGGGAAAGAAAATGTATTCGACGCCCCGGAACTCTTTCGCCGCCTGGCATAAGAGATGCAGAGCCCGTTCGTACGATTCAGGCAGCGTTTCCCGCAGAGCGAGCGTCACGAGCCTCATCCTTTCCTTGAACGGAGCCTCTCCCCAGGGGTCACGGCGAACCAGGTCCATGAACCGTCCTGCCGGAAAAGCCGGCTCCAGCTTGCGGAACGCCTCCGCGACGGCTTCGAGCTTCTCATCGGTGTACAAATTGCGCAGTGGCTCCATCGTTCGGCTTCACAACTCCTCTAGGTTTAATAAAGACCGCTCAGCTCCCTTTCCAAGAGGCTGATGGGCAAAATCCGGCTTGAATTCCCGAATGCGCTCAAGCATGCCGGGCAGAGCGGCTCCAAACTGCGAATGGCGGCTGCCATTGGCGCCCGACGGATGCGGAAAGCCCCAGAGCACTTGAGCTTCGGAAAGCCATCCGTCTGCGGCAAGCAGCCGCAGCGCCTCCTCGACGGCACGGCCGAGGGGAATGATCAGAGGCTTGTGCATCGAGCTCAGCTCTGTCCCCATATGGCCCATCATGATCTCGGCCAGCAGCGGGCTTCGTCCGAGCGGCGGACGATGGCCCGAGTAATTCGCCCCGTCCATGAATACCGGACATGGCAGCACCGATGTCGTATGGATCAAGGGATGATCCAGTAGAGCAAATGACCCCCCTGCCGAGAAATGCAGGTCTGCCTGCGCGGCAGGATCCAGGTCCTCCATTCCATCCTCATGCCCGTCAAGGCCGGCCGAAGGAAACAGCAAGCCTGCCGGAGGCTGGCTTGTAATTCCTCGCTGTCCGCACGCCGCGCTCTCTGCCGCCTCCCATTCCGCCAGCTTGCCGGGGAGGCCGAGCCGCTCCAGCATGGCCAGCAGATCCCGCCTCATCGATCCGGCGAATCTCGCTTCCCGCTTGGCCATCAGGCAAGCCTCGGGGGCGTCCCGGCCATCGAGCAAGGCGCGGCGCATCGTCCGAAGCGAGATCTCCATCTGCCTCCAGCCGGGAGTAAGTCCGGCGATCAAGACTTTCGCCCGGCTGCCTGCGATTTCATTATGGGGTGCGTAATATTCCTGCAGTCTCCCCGAGCTCTTCAGCAGCAAGCCAGGGACAAGCAACTCGCCGCGCTCGTACCGGTCCCGCTCCGGCAAAGACGCCATCAATTTCGCCGCACGGACGAACGCATCCGGGCGGCTCAGGCGATCAAGCCCCTGCAGCTCATGGCCGCCGAACTCAGCCATTGCTGATCCCTGTGCGGGACGACCGTTTCGGCTGCTGCCTTCTCCGCCGCAATCCGCCCTCGCGCAGCGTTCTGCTGCCGCGATTCCGTTCCCATCCGGCATTGTCCGTTCCTGCCATTTATTTTCTCCCCGCTTTTCCCCATGCTGATCTTCTTCCCATTATACCCAAGCAATGCTGACAGCTTGTTGTCAGGAAACGAAAAATTCCTCGATCGGCATCGACTCCGCGAAAACTTCGGAATCCCGCTAGTTAAGCCGGAAATGAAAAAAAACCGGGCTGCCCGCCCGGCCGATTGCCGAAAACCTTGCTCCGTCAGGAGCTCTTCCGCTTCTCCAGTCCCCGTTCTTCCATTTTCCCGCCGGGCAGAAGCCCGCCCGCGCGAGCGGGAGACTCAGGATCCGACATGCCGGATTGATCCACTCCGCCCATCGCATCGATGAACAGCTTGGCATACTCCGGGTCCCACTGGGTGCCGCTGCCTTCCTCCAGAATCCGGAGCGCACGGTCGATCGGCATCCCGCACCTGTAAGGACGGTCGGAGGTCATCGCATCGAAGGCGTCGGCAACGGCGATGATTCTGCCCATCATCGGAATGTCCGTACCGCTCAGGCCGTCCGGGTATCCTTGGCCGTCGTAGCGTTCATGATGGGATCGGACGCCGGGCAGGAAGGCGGCCATCGCCTCGGCAGGCTCGATCTGCCTCAGGATATTCTCGCCCATGACCGTATGGAGCTTGATCTGGTCGAACTCCTCGTCGGTCAGACGGCCTTCCTTGAGCAGCACGCTGTCCTGGACCCCGATCTTGCCGATGTCATGCAGGAGCGCAGTCTTGTGAAGCGCATCGAGCGTCCATGCATTCAAGCCGGCTGAGCGTCCGATCATGAGCGCGTATCCGGCCACCCGGTCGGAATGGCCCGCCGTATAGGTATCCCGGGCATCCAGCGCGGCGGCAAGCGTCGAGAAGTAGCTCTGCAGCAGCTGCTCGTTCATCTTGGCGCGCTCCTCCAGGCTGCGGATCATATCATTGAACCCGTCCACGAGCCGGGAGAATTCATCCGAGTAGAGATCCGGAACGGTAGCGCCCAGATCGCCTCTGCGGACCTGCTGCATCGTCCCGTACAGCTCTTCGATCGGCTGCTTGATGTTGCGTCCGAACAGCCAGGCGGCAAAGGAAGCGAAGCCCAGGCTGACGGCCAGGACGAATCCCGACCAGACCCAATCCTGATTGTGCTGGTCGCTGGCGTGGACAGCCTGGCGGATCTGCGTGGAGAGCAGGAACAGGATGACGGGCAGCGTTCCGATAACGAATACGCTCAGCTGGAACTTCTTCTGGATCGGCACCAGCACCTTCCCCTCAAGCGACAGCCCGTTGATTCCCGCCTTGACGGCGCAGTCGCGGATCTGCACGAGCACCGGCCGTACCGCCTGGACCGTCAGGAAGAATTCCACGAGTGCATGCAGGCATGCGATGAGAAACGAAGCGACCGCGGCAATGATCAGGAAATAGGGCCTGATCGTAAGCCAGCCCGATTCCAGGCTGATCAAGGATAGGATAAGAGCAGGCACCATGAAGCCTAACGTATGCGGTCCCATGATCCGCAGCACGGCGAGCATCGGCAGGCGGTGGGCTCTCAGATAAGCTGCGCGAATATCCGTTTCGCTGAAATGATCCGCCATGAACAGCTTGCGGATCGGCTGAAGATGGCTGCGGAACACAAGTCCCTCCAGCGATCCCATGACCAGCAGGGATACGAGCAGCACGGCTGTCACAACGGCCAGCTGCTCGCCCTCGACGCCGAGCGTGATCCATATAACAGCTCCCCCTACCCCCAATACGGCCAGGAGAGAGCCCGCCAAATAATTGCGAACAAGGTTCCGTTGAAAGTGATGGTAGCTGCTGGACAACATGAAGACCTCGATTCCGTGCGCCGCAACTCGGGGCACCTTACATGAGCGAAGACGGTCCTAGCCTCAGGGCCGGACCTATTGCTCTTCTTATTATCGCCCGTAGAGTTGCATTTTGTTAGATTTTGGCGAAACTAATGATTGTTTGTCGAATAATAGCCTTTTTCTTGCTTATTTCCCTAATAAGCGCCAAAGGCGGATCCAGGAGCGCAGCCTCGGCTGACGCTGCAGCCGGTCGACTTCCGCATAGGTGGTAAGCTCAATACCGGCATCGCGGATCGCATACCGGAAGTCGGCATCCTGCGGAAGAAGGAACTCCCATTCCCGCTTTTCCCAGGATGGTATGACGGCCGCCATCGCCGGATCGGGCGCTGCGGGATGGATGTACGTCTCGATAATGCCTTCCGGCAGGGCGTACAGCTTGCGGATCATCATCTCCTTGAAGGTATCGTACGTCTCTCCGATCTCCTCATGATAGGAATGGCTGACCAGATAGTCGGGAACGGGAACATTCAAGGCGTCGGCGAGCACGAGGACCTTATCCAATATCCCTTGGGCTCCCGGTATCGAAGCCAGGAACTGATCCTGCTCCCAGATCTTGCGGAACAGCCGGTACGGCAGCCTTCTTCGGGAGCATTCCCGCAGCACCATCGGGAGGAAGCTTCTGCCCGTAGCGAGGCCGAACAGGCTGCCCATGTGATTGTCCGCATGAGAGACCGGGATGCCCGCCTCCCGGATCGCCTCGAACTGCGCCCTCATCTCCGCGCGAAGCTCGCGCGCATCGACGCGGCGTTCGAACTCCTCCACGGTCGGATGCAAGAACCCTTCCGCGTCCTGCAGAGACTTTCCTCCGGTGAGGCTGCCCCATCTGTATCCGGGAAACTCGCTCGTGAAGGTCAGATGGGCCCCGATATTGGCGGCGCCGGCCCGCCTGCACCATGCCGCCGCCTCGGAAAATCCAGGGGCAGGCGCCATGATCGTGGCCGAAGACACGAGCTTCTCCTCCAGCAGGCAGATGATCGCTTCGTTGGCGGCCCGGCTTTGGCCGAAGTCGTCGCAGTTAAGAATCAGTTTTTTGCTCCTCATGCCGCTTCTCCTCCCGGTACAGCGATGATATCGCCAGCGATACGGCCATAAGGCCGAGCGGCACGAGACTGATCAGCCAGCGGAAGGCCTGCTCCGGATCCGGTCCCGGGTCATGTCCGCTGACATAGCCGAACATGCGGCCTACAATCCAGAAAGCCAGAGCGGATATGAGCCCGCTGGAACGGTTGATGAACCCTCCGACAGCGGTATAGACTCCCTCCCGCCGCCTCCCCGTGCGCTCCGCGTCTTGATCGATGATATGCCCGTTCAGTACCGCCGGAGTCACTAGAAATCCGGCCAGGCCGAAGCCAATCGAGATTCCCGCCGCGATTCCCGTCCCCAGGCTTCCTGCGAACCAGAGCGGAATCGCCGTGATTCCGTACACGGCCAGCGACAGCCGCCAGCTGCGCAAGCCGCCGAGACGCCGGGCGATGAGATACCAGACTACGACCAGCGGAATGACGGATACGAATACGGAGGCGAGCAGAATGGAAACCTGGCTCTCCGGAATATGCAGAGCATACTTGGCATAAAACGGAATCATGGAGCTGAGCAGCCCGTTCACCGTTTGGGCGAACGAATTCGCCAGATGGAAAATCCAGAAATTGCGGTTGCGGAGCGTTTCGCGGAAAGCTTGCCGCAGCGGCAGCGGAGAAGGGGCGCGGGCGGCGGGGCTCTCCTGCAGATGCTTCAGAAAGACAAGCATGCATAGAAGGAAGAGGGCAGCGTACGCGACAGACATGCCGCTGAAGCCGATCGATTTGAACAGCAGAGGCGTGGCCGCCGTGCCGATCAGGATGGCCAGCATCTGGAAGCCCTGCTGGACGGCGGAGGCTTTGGCCCGGAGCGCGGCTCCGGCGAACAGCTCGGGAAGGAGGGAGCCATAATTGACCCAAAGGACGGATGAAGCGCTCTCGAACAGAATCAGCACGATCAGAAACCACCAGAACAGCTCTCCGGCAGCCGAGGCTCCGGACAGCCCGGGCGGGACGGAGAACATCAGCACGAACAGGATGGCGAAAGCGGGCAGTCCTCCGTAGAGCCAGGGCTTGCGACGGCCGCGGGGGGATCGGGTCCGGTCGGACCAGTAGCCGAGAAGCGGCTGGTTGACCGCATCCCATACGAGATAGACCGATCGCGCCAGCGTCGCAAGACCGATGCCGAGCCCCAGCTTCTCCACGTAGTAATAGCTGTAGAACGAAGTGAAAGCCTGGCTCGGCACCATGATGGCGAACATTCCTAGCGCGTACATAAAGGTGGAATTCACGCGTTTGGACGACATGATTCACACTCCCGGCTGATGGAATTGCGGCAGCTCCGCAGCGGCTCCCGATGCTCTATATTACTTCACGGCCTGCCAGAAAAATCCTTCCGATAGTTTATTATAATGATTATAAAAAAGTATTGACTATCAAATTAGAAACAGATAAAGTTATGGCGACAGAATGAACTCATACATGGCGCTTATGCCGAAAAATTCGAGCCGAAGGAAGGGGAGCTTGCGATGAACAGACTTACGACGAACCAGGGTGTCCCGATCGGAGACAACCAAAATTCCAGAACTGCCGGACAGAACGGCCCGACGCTGCTGGAGGATTACCAGCTGCTGGAGAAGCTGGCCCATTTCGACCGGGAGCGCGTGCCTGAGCGCGTCGTCCATGCCCGCGGTGCAGGCGCGCATGGCGTATTCCGCACTGCGGCCAGCATGAAGCGCTGGACCAAGGCGGCGTTCCTGCAGGATGCCGGAACCGAGACGCCTGTCTTCGCCCGCTTCTCTACCGTCATCCACGGCCAGCATTCCCCCGAGACGCTGCGCGATCCTCGCGGATTCGCCATCAAGTTCTATACGACGGAGGGGAACTACGACTTTGTCGGCAACAACCTGCCCGTCTTCTTCATCCGCGACGCGATGAAGTTCCCGGACATGGTCCACTCCCTGAAGCCGGATCCAAGCACCAACCTGCAGACAGCCGACCGCTACTGGGATTTCATGTCGCTGTCTCCCGAGTCCACCAACATGCTTGTGCATCTGTTCTCCGACGAGGGCATTCCCGCGAACTACCGCGAGATGCGCGGCTCCAGCGTCCATGCGTTCAAATGGGTGAACGAGCATGGCAACCGCGTGTACACCAAGCTGCGGTGGGTGCCGAAGCAAGGCGTGCGCAGCCTCAGCGCCGAGCAGGCGTCGGAGATCCAGGGGCGCGACTTCAACCATGCCACGCGCGACCTCATCGACGCCATCGACCGCGGCGATTTCCCGGAGTGGGATCTGTTCGTCCAGATCCTCGATCCGGCCGACCTCGATTCCTTCGACTTCGATCCGCTCGATCCGACCAAGGATTGGTTCGAGGAGGATATTCCTTACGTGCATGTCGGCACCATGGAGCTGAACCGCAATCCCGACAACGTCTTCGCGGAAACGGAGCAGGTCGGCTTCAATCCCGGCGTCGTCGTCCCGGGCATCGAGCCGTCCGAGGACAAACTGCTCCAAGGACGCCTCTTCTCCTACTCCGATACGCAGCGTTACCGGATCGGACCGAACTATTTGCAGCTGCCGGTCAACTGCCCGTTCGCCCAGGTGAGCAACAACCAGCGTGACGGGGCCATGCAGCACGGCAAGTTCAGCGGCTCCGTCAATTATGAGCCGAGCCGCCACCTCGATGCTCCTCAGCCGGATCCGGCCTACGCCGAAGCTGCCGCGCCTCTCGAAGCCGGAGCTGCCGCAGGACGCCAGCGCATCGCCAAGACCAACGACTTCGGCCAGGCAGGCCAAGTGTTCCGCCGCTACTCCCCGGCCGAGCAGGATGCGCTTGTGCGCAACCTGTCCGCCGATCTCGCCTCCGTCGAGGCGTCCACCCAGCTGCGCGCGATCTGCAACTTCTTCCGCGCGGATGCCGAGCTCGGCAAGCGGCTGTCCGCGGAGCTTGGCGTCGATCTGACTCCATATCTCCAGCATCTGGGCTGACCGTATCCTCCTGAACTTCCGCCGCCACCCGGCTGGAAGCAGGGCTTCGATCCGGCCCGACATCATCCCATCCGGGCTGACCGCAGCTCCCGATCGTTCGCCGCCACCCGGCTGGACGCAGGAGTTCGGTCTGGCTCTGGGGCAGCCCAAAAGTCATGAAAGTGACTGAGGGCTGCCCTTTTTTCTGTTTTCCAAGAGATAGGGCAGCCTGCGCATCCTCTCCCGACAGACTTGTCCCAGCGACGGCTCCGGCCTCCAGCCAACGAAACGCCGCGATGTCCCATGCCTTTCAAGCGGCCTTGCTCGATGGCGGATGGCAGCATCTTCTGAATCCAAGAGGCGGGGTCAAGCGTATAAGGGGAAACCAAAGTCCGCCGCCCGAGGCGGGACTCCCGAAAGGAAGTGCGCTTTTTTGGAAGCCTGGATTACGGAGGTCATGGACAAGTTCGGCTACTTCGGCGTTGCGCTGCTGATCGCCCTCGAGAACCTGTTCCCTCCGATTCCCTCCGAGGTCATCCTTACATTCGGAGGATTCATGACGACACAGACCAGCCTCACGGTGACCGGGGTGGTCATCGCCGCCACGATCGGCTCCGTCTTCGGAGCGCTGGTCCTATACGGAATCGGCGCCTGGCTCCATGCCGAGCGGCTGGAGCGGATCGTCGAGCGGTACGGCCGCTGGCTGCGCCTCAAGCCGGAGGATGTGCGCAAGGCCGACCGCTGGTTCGACCGCTACGGCCCATGGGCCGTGCTGCTCTGCCGGCTCGTGCCGCTCGTGCGCAGCCTGATCTCGATTCCAGCCGGCATGTCGGGCATGAATCTGCCTCTGTTCCTGCTGTATACGACGATCGGCTCGCTCATCTGGAATATCGTGCTCGTAAGCGTCGGAGCATCGGTCGGAGCTTCCTGGGAATCGGCCGTCGGGTTCATGGACGTCTTCTCCAACATCGTCTACGGACTGCTCGCCGCCGGCGCCGCCGCGGCCATCTATTTCTTCTACCGCAACCGCAGCAGGAACCGCCGCTGACCGCCGTTCCATCGCAAAGAAAAAGCAGGAAGGGGGACCGCCCCTTCCTGCTTTTTGGATACCCTCATTATCTCCTTGCCCTCGTTCTGCTTGCCTCTTCATGCTTGCCTCTTCATGCTTCCGAAGCCTTCGGATCTGGCGTCGCCGAGTTGATCCGGCTTAGAGTGCGCCGCCGGTACGTCATGCTCCACAAAGCTCCGAACCCAAGGGTGCCATAGAGGAGAAGGCCGGATACGGCCAAAAAAGTCTCGACGCTCAGAACGAGAACCAGCCCTACCCGCAGCATGCTTTCCCCTAGCAGCAGCGCTCCCCAGAAGACGGTCGATACTCGTGAGGCACGCCGGTACTCCGCCAGCTCCCACCTCTGCTCCATCGCTGCGGCATCCGCCGCCGGCACGAACCTCGCCGCCAGCCGGTAGACGAGCGGACGCCGTCCCGCCAGGGACAGCAGGAACGCAGCTCCCGCAGCTCCCGTGACCAGCGACTCGCGCAGCAGCACGGCCTGCTCGCCGCCTCCGGCCAGCGCCGCTCCCGCTCCCAGCACGAAGAGCCCGGCCATAAGCAGGCCGAATGCGTCCGGCTTTCTGCGCCGCGCCAAATGCCACAACTGCTCCAGCAGCGGGAGGCAGGTCGCGATCAGCAGCGCTTGCAACCCGGTCATGCCCTCGCTCAGGATGCGATACGCCACATAGGGCAAAACCGCGTTCATTAAGACTGTCGCTGCCGCTCCCGCAGGAATTCGGTGCAGAACCTTGACTCTCGAACCCACCATCCGACCCATCCACTCCCGATACCGAATGAACCCAGTATAACGGATAGATCAGCGGAGCGCTTTAGAAATCAGGGAAAAAATGTCTGCCGAGCCCAAGCTGTCCTCCTGCTCCAGCGTCCCCAGCGTCCGCATTCCGTAGCTGAACACGATGAACAGTCCGGCCATCTTCGCGGCGTCGATCTCCCTCGGGATCGCCCCCGCCTGCTGGCCGGTCTCGATCCAGCGGCGGCTGAGCTCCAGATTGAACCGATGAAGCTCGTTCATCATGGCTTCGATCTTGGGATTGTCGGTCTGGCTGAGCAGATAGGTGAAGATTTTATTGGTGACGGCATTCCGGTCCGTATTGCGCTGGATCGCCTCCGCGATCATGCGGATCGGAGGAGTCGCCTCTCCTTTGGGCGTCTCCGATACCGATCGCTTGAAGCTCTCGTTCATCTGGTCCATCTTGGTTTTCAGAATCTGGCCGAACAGCTCGTTCTTGCCCGATACGTAGTGGTAGATGGCGCCCTTCGACAGCCCCGAGCGGTCGATGATATCCTGCATTGTCGTCTGGCGGCAGCCCTTCTCCTGGATGATCTGCTCCGCCGTATCCAGGATCAGCTGAAAGCTGGAGGTTCGGCTCGCGGATTCCTTCATCATATTGTCCTCTCCTTCAGCTGTCGATTATGGTCTTCTTATTGTATACCAACCGTCGGTCCGGTCAAACCAACGTCGCGCCCCTTCGATCTGCGGATGATCCACTCGGCGACGGCCAGATTGACGAGCCAGCACAGCCAGCTCGCAGCCTGGTAAGCCGGAGTGAAGGAGCCAAGCAGCAGCACCAGAGGTCCCATCAGAACACGCAGGGATACGCCAGAAAAGGTAAGGGCATAACTGCGGATCATCCAGTGGCGGTGCTCGCCGATGCGGCCAAGCATCGCCTGCCTGACGCCATGTATCGTCGTTCCCACCCATAATGCGTCCAAAAGGAGGAAGCCGGCGCTGGCGATCCATCCCCCGCTGGCTTTGAAGGCCAGATACAGGCTTGCCAGGCTGCTGAGCGCTACGGAAGCGGCGTAAATCCGGCCGGCGAGCCGGTGGAGCCGCACCGTCCTCAAGGAAGGCGAGCCAGCATGCCGCGCCTTCCCGGCCGCAGGACGCAGCAGCGCGTACAAGCCGGCAAGCATAGCCGCGCTTGCCGTGATGATGTGGACATACAGCATGTAGATCCACGGCGAGTAGCTGAACCCCGGCGACTGCAGCTTGAAATTGACGAACCCGCCCTGCCTCGCTCCCGCAATGCCGTACTGCACCAGCACATACCCGAACACGAGCAGCAGCGCGGCGGCAGAGAGCGACCAGAGTCCCGTTTTTGCTTTCCATGTCATCTTTCTATCTCCTCCTTGTATCATACGGATTGATGGGCCATCTGCCACGGGTAGCGCAGCGCCACGAGAAGGGCACGGCCCAGCAGTATTCCTCCAAAGCCAAGCAGATATGGCACGAAGGGAAGCGCGTGCGACAGCTCCATCTGAATCCCGAACGCGCTGGCCGCGCCGAGCTCGATGCCGAGCCGCAGCGGAATGGAGAACAGCCAGACTGCCGCGCCCGCAACGGAGCCCCGAATGATCCATACAGAGCCTTCCTGGAAGATCAGGCTCAGATGGCCTTGAAGCAAGCCGATGCCCATCCCCATCAAAGCTTCCATTAGCAGAAGAAGTCCTTCTCCCTCACCGGCTGCAGCGCGGGAGGAGGCGGCGAGAGCGCCTCCCAGCAGCAGGATCGGAAGAGCGAACAGCCTGGCGCTCAATATTCTGGTTCTAAGCTGCGAGCGCAGCATCAGGAAAACGAGATAGAAGATGACGACCGGCGACAGATTGGCAAGCATGAAATCTCAACTCCTCTTTCGAAAGATTAGACCGACTGTCGGTCTATATTAGGCGTACGCATGGGAATCTCTATCCGATCTTCCCGAACCAGACGGCGGTAGGAGGCGTACATCCACACGCGCCACAGGAAGGTGCAGATCACCATCGCAGCGATATACATGGCCAGCATCAGCTCGATGTCCGGTCGATGCTCCGGCGTTAGAATCGGATACGTGTGGAACACCTTGTCACGGATCAGGTAACGGACATAAGGAAGACCGAGCAGGAAGACATAGAACAGAAGATTGAACTTGAAGAATATCCTTCCGCCTGAGCGAGCCTCGAACCTCGTCGTCAATATATAGGGAAGCGAAAGCATGATGCCAAGTCCCAGCGTCCATGCGGCCTGCACCAGCGTCGCCCGGCTGCCCATGCAGACGGCGATCCACGGCAGCGGCGCGAGCAGCAGCCAGTCTCCCAGCAGGAGCTTGATTCCGCTGCCCTTCATTTCCCTGCGCGTCTGCCTGAACTGCTTGAACGTCATCCAAATAATCAAAGCCCAAACTCCGTAGCCGATCCAATCCCATTGCTGCTGCGTCATGCTTGATCTCTCCTCTTTTTCGCCTCGGCCAGGTTCCCGTACCGACCGACGGTTTGTTATCATCAGAATACAAAACCGACCGTCGGTCTGTCAAGAGGGGATGAGGTATTTTTTTCGATTCCTCTCCCCTAGCCGCAGACAGTCCCATGCTGCTGCCACCGCCTTCCCCTTTCGCCGCAGCCGTCTGTCGCAATAAAAAAACAGAGCATGCCTCGTGAGGCATGCTCTGTTCGCAATTTATCGGGGCTTCCGTGCCGAAGAGGACGGGATCCGGAGCTCGTCCCGGTATTTGGCTACGGTTCGGCGGGACAAGGCGATCCCTTCTTCCCCAAGAAGATTCGCGAGCTGCTGGTCCGACCAAGGATGCGCCTTGTTCTCGGCGCCGATCATCGCCTTGAGGCGCTGCTTCGCGGCCGCGGCCGAGGTCCCGTCGCCGCCGTCCGCAGACAGGCTGGCGGAGAAGAACGAGCGGAGGCTGAACACTCCGTGAGGAGTCTGTACATATTTGCCGCTCACCGCACGGCTGACCGTGGACTCATGCAGCTGCACGACGGCAGCGATATCTGCAAGCGTCATCGGTCGAAGCGCCGAAGCACCCCCTTCCAGGAAGCCCGGTTGTCCGTCCATGATCGCCTGCAGGACTCTGCGCATCGTCCGTTTGCGCTTCTCCAGGCTTTGCACGATCCACTTGGCCGACCGGTAGCACTCCTCCAGGTAGGCGTCCGCTTCCCCCCGCCTATCCCCGAGGAGCCGGCCGTAGCCGGAATTCACCGACAGCCGCGGCTCCCAAGAGGCATTGAGCTCGATGTCGAAGCCGGAGGCCGTACGCTCGATCCTGGCATCCGGGATGATCGTCTGCGGCTTGCAGGGAGAGATTCCGGCGCAGGGGCGTGGACTCAAGCTGCGGATATAAGTGCGGATATCCATGACCTTATAGCGGCTCACGCCAAGGGAAGACGAGACGGCCTCCCATCTCTGGCCGGCCAACTGGTCCAGATGATGCTCCACCGCCTCGGCGGCCAGCGCCGGGCTACGTCCGTCGCGCTCAATCTGCAGCAGGAGGCATTCCTTCAAGCTCCTTGCTCCGACCCCTGCGGGATGGAGCGATTGAAGCTTCCGCAGCGCTTCATCCGCCTCCGCTTGATCGAGTCCAAGCTCGGATGCGATCTCGCCCAGACTCAACTGCAGATAACCGTCGTCGTTCAGGTTGCCCGCCATATAAGCAGCTGCCTGATGGATGCGCCGCGGAAGGGACAGAAGTCGAAGCTGGCCGAGCAGCTCAGCCTCCAGCGTCGGTTCGGCCTCTGCAGCGCGGGAGATCGGATCCCCGGAGAAGGAGGACGATCCGCCTTTGCGTACGGCGCCTCCAGCGCGGGTGCCTTCGTACTCCAGAACCGGGTTCTCCGCCGCAAGTTCCCACACGTAGCTGTCGAGCTCGCATGCGGGAAGCGTCAGCATATGGATGGATTGCCTGATCTCCGGCGTTACGGCCAGCCTGAGCCTCTGCTCCTGGCGCAGTTCCAGTCCTGTCATCATCCTCTGCCTCCCGGTCCAGACTCTCGCGGCGCTTCATGCCTCCAGTATACCCAAGGGGAGCGGACTATGACAGTCCCGCTCCCCGCCTCGATCCCGCTGCGCTCTCTCCGATACGAACTGCTTTCTCTCCGGAACGAGCTACATTTTCTCCGAGACGAGCTACATTTTCTCCGAGACGAGCTACATTTTCTCCGAGACGAGCTACATTTTCTCCGAGACGAGCTTCGCTTGCGTGAATAGAAGCAGGTAATCGCGTCCGCCCGCCTTGGAATCGGTGCCCGACATATTGAAGCCGCCGAACGGATGGACCCCGACGAGGGCACCGGTGCATTTGCGGTTGAAGTACAGGTTGCCGGCGAAAAACTCGCGGCGGGCCTTCTCCAGGTTTTCCCGGCTGCGCGATATGACCGCTCCAGTAAGGCCGTAATCCGTGTTGTTGGCGAACTCGAGCGCCTCGTCGAAGGAGGATGCCTTGATGAACGCGACAACCGGTCCGAAGATTTCTTCTTGAGCGATGCGGGCCTGGGAGTCCACGTCGGCGAAAATCGTCGGCTCGATGAAATAGCCGGACGGATCGCCTGTGCCGCCGCCCGTCACGAGCCGTCCTTCCTGCTTGCCGATCTCGATGTACTCCTGGATTTTGCGGTAGGCGTTCGCGTCCACTACCGGACCGATATTGGTAGCGGCTTCGGCCGGGTTGCCGATCCGGAGCTGCTTTGTCAGCGCCGTTACTTTCTCCAGCACCGTGTCGTAGACGTCCTCATGAATGATCGCGCGCGAGCAGGCGGAGCATTTCTGTCCGGAGAAGCCGAAGGCCGATGCGGTGATGGCTTCCGCCGCCAGGTCGAGATCGCTGTCGGAGTCGACGACAATAGAGTCCTTGCCGCCCATCTCGGCGATGACGCGCTTGATCCACTTCTGGCCTGGCGCCGTCTTCGCCGCGCGCTCATTGATGCGCAGGCCCACGTCCCGGGAGCCGGTGAAGCTGATGAAGCGGGTCAGAGGATGCTCGACGAGGTAGTCCCCGATTTCTCCTCCCGGTCCGGGCAGAAAGTTGACGACGCCCGCTGGAACGCCTGCTTCTTCGAGCAGCTCCACGAACTTCGACGCGATGACCGCCGTCGGGCTGGCAGGCTTAAGGACGACGGTATTGCCGGATACGAGCGCGGCCGTCGTCATGCCGGCCATGATGGCCAGCGGGAAGTTCCACGGCGGGATGACGATGCCGACGCCGAGCGGCATGTAATAGAGCTCGTTGTCCTCATCCGCGAGGCGGGTCAGCGGCTGCGGAGCGTGCAGACGCAGCATTTCACGGGCGTAGAATTCCATGAAGTCGATCGCTTCGGCCGTGTCCGCATCCGCTTCCGCACGGTTTTTGCCGGATTCGAACGTCAGCCACGCGGAGAACTCATGCTTGCGGCGGCGCATGATCGCAGCAGCCTTGAACAGGCAGCGGGCGCGGGACTCCGGAGCCATCGTCCTCCAAGTCTTGAACGTGCCGGATGCCGTCTGGATGGCGCGTTCCGCAAGCTCGCGGTCCGCCTGGTGAACGCGGCCGACGACCTGCTTCGTATCGGCCGGATTGATGGAGTCGAGCAGGCTGTCGGTCTCGATCTTCTCGCCGCCGATGACGACCGGATAGGTTCGGCCGAGCTGGGCTTCCACCTTTTTCAAAGCTTCGTCGTAGGCTTTGGCGGTCTTTTCGTCCTTGAAGTTGGAAAACGGCTCGTTCACAAATTCCTCTCTCATGGTACAGCCTCCTTGGATATCGTTCTTGGCCCTGCGTCTGCATGGCCAGCTCATTTTTTTGTTTCTCAAGATAAGTATTCAAGCAAGTTTCATGCCAATTTCCGCCCTTCGTTGACACAGAATGTTTTTTTATTTTTTAAGCTCGGTTCCCTCGATGTTGGCACGGCGCTTGCTTCTATTATTTGCAGGCAGCCGATTCCCGGCGACAATGCTTCGGGAATCTATTTTTCGACGGAGAACGGAAGGGGAAATCGAGGATGGAAATCGGATCCGAGCTGTACCGCAAAACCTTGCTTACGATTACGGGCAACAGCCTGGTAGAGAAACTGACGCTCAAATACGGCAAGAAGCTTGCCGGCAAATTCATAGCGGGGCAAGAGCTTCCGGAAGCGATAGACGCGATTCGGGAATTGAACGGCAAAGGCATCATGGCCACGCTGGATCATCTAGGCGAGGGAATCAAAAGCATGCGGGAAGCCGAGGGCTACCGCAAGGAATACGTCCGGCTCGTCCAGGCGATCGCCGCAGCCGGAGTCGTCTCCAACATCTCTCTCAAGCCGACTCAGATGGGCCTCGCCCTCGATCCCCAGGCTTGTTACGAAAATATCCGCCTGGTCGTGAAGGAAGCGCAGCAATGCGGCAATTTCGTCCGCATCGACATGGAGGACACGCCGTTCACGCAGGCGACGATCGACATCGTCAAGCGTCTGCATGCCGAAGGGCTGACCAATGTCGGCACGGTCATTCAGGCCTACCTGCACCGGACCAAGCAGGATATCGAAGACATGATTGAATCCGGGATCCGGCTGCGCCTCGTGAAGGGAGCCTACAAGGAGCCCGCCGAGGTCGCCATTCAGAAGAAATCGGCCGTCATCGACAATTTCAAGGACATGATCCGCACCCATCTGGACCGCGGCATCTATACCGCCGTCGCGTCCCACGACGATACGATCATCGACTGGACCAAGAAGTATGTGGAAGAGAACGGCATCTCCAAAGACGCCTTTGAATTCCAGATGCTGTACGGCCTCCGCATGTCCTACCAGGCCGAGCTCGCCCGGCAAGGCTACCGCGTCCGCTGCTATGTGCCTTACGGGGCGATGTGGTACCCCTATTACACTCGCCGCCTGGCGGAGAAGCCGGCCAACCTGATGATGGTTCTCAAAAACATGTTCAACTAGATCTCTTCAAAGTGTCTAATTCATTAGACACTTTGGACTTTTTTTGACATGTCTTGCCAGAGGCATTTTCGGCCGAAGCCCCTTGCATGCGAGAGCTCGCCTTCAAGCGAACCGTTCCCAACCGCAGCAAAAGGGACTTGTCCGATTTGCTCAAGGCTCATACGGCAATGAATACGTTTCGGAGAGATCGGCTTCTTGATAGATCCGGCGCGTCAGCATTTTCATCTCTCATTCCATGCCAGGCTGCATCCCTCCCAAAGGGATGCAGCTTATTTTTGCGGTTTTGACCAAAAGTGTCAAAATTTTTGTACACTTCTAGCCGCTAGTTCTTATAATAAAGATAACGGTTACAAACAGGATGAGGAGGAATGAGATGAGGCACCAGCTTCCTGCAGGCTGCAGCATCATGACGCAAGACTTTGTCCTATGGACCGAGGAAGAGGCCGGCTCCGGCATTTTGCCCAAGGCGGGCATCGTTGCCTTCATCCGCTCCGCGGAAGGACTCTACGAATGGCTCGTGCCTGGAAGCCCCGGCAATTCCGGCCGGATCGCAGTCCATGCCGTTCCTGAAGGAACCGGACTCGGCGAGCTGGCCGCCATTGCCGGGGACTGTCCCTACGCGCTGCTTACCGGGACATCCGGGCAGCCGAGCGGAATGGTCCGCATGAGCGATGTCCGCCGGGAGCTTGCGCTCGCCTACCGGCAGCTCAAGGCGGGCTTCGACGCGGCTCTGGAAGCCTCGGAGATTGCCATTACGGTCATCAACGAACACAGCGAGGTGATCGCATGGACTGCCGACGCGGAGCGGATGTTCGGCATCCGCCGCGAGGATATTCTCGGCAAGCAGGCATCGGACTTTTTCCCCAAGGAGCGTCTCCAGGTGCTGCGCACGCTGCATACGGGCGAGGCCGTCCGGCAGATGCAGCATCAGCCGCGGCAGGATATCCACGCCATGATCAACGCCCGCCCGATCGAGCTGGACGGCAAGGTGATCGGGGCGGTAGCGGCGGAGATCGACATCACCTCGCAGATCCGGATGAACAAGCAGCTGTTCACGATGGCGGCCAAAGTCCAGCATTTGGAGCGTGAGGTCGCCAAGCTCAGCCCGACGAGCGATCCTTTCGCCTCCATCAAGGGAACGAGCGCGGCGCTCAAGACATCCGTCGAGACGGCCCGCAAGATCGGCTCCACCCAGGCGACCGCGCTCATCCTCGGCGAAAGCGGGGTCGGCAAGGAGCTCTACGCGCGCGCCATCCATGATTCGAGGGAGAAGGCCGGGGCTCCGTTCATCGCCATCAACTGCGGCGCCATCCCTCCCTCCCTGTTCGAGAGCGAGCTGTTCGGCTATGAGCGCGGAGCGTTCTCCGGCGCCGATCCGAGAGGCAAGAAGGGCAAGATCGAAATGGCTGGAGGCGGCACCCTTTTTCTCGACGAAATCGGGGAAATGCCTCTCGACATGCAGGTCAAGCTGCTGCGCGTGCTGCAGGAGAAGAAGTATTACGCGGTCGGCGGCTCGGTCTTGAAGCAGGCGGATTGCCGGATCGTCGCCGCCACGAACCGCGATCTCAAGGCCATGATCGCCGAGAATAAATTCCGCGAGGATCTGTATTACCGCCTCAATGTGGTCACGCTCGACGTTCCTCCGCTTCGGCACCGGAAGAGCGACATTTATGAGCTGATCCAGGCCTTCCTCTCGGAGTTCTCCGTCGCCTACGGCCGGTTCATCGAAGCTTGTCCAAGCGAAGTGGTGCAGGCGATGATGAGCTACGATTGGCCCGGCAACGTCCGGGAGCTGCGCAATGCGGTCGAGAGGCTCGTCATTCTGTCCTCGGACGGAGAGCTCAAGCCGGAGTACTTGCCAGGGCCGGTGCTGAGCGCTCCGGGCTCGGCGGCGCCGGCTGCCCCCGTCAAGGAAGCGCAGGCCGGCGCCCGGCTGCAATCCATGAAGGACGAGGTCGAGAAGCAGAAGATTCTCGAAATGCTGGAAGCCGAAAAAGGCAACAAGCGGGCCGTCGCCAAAAAGCTCGATATCTCGCGGGCGACGCTGTACAACCGGATGAAACGGCTGGGATTGCCGCTTTAGGACGGATGCCGATGGAGCATGGAACCGCCGAGGCTGGACCGATGCGCCGGCGGAGCCTGAGACCGACGCGGTGCGCCGTCCCCTGTGGGACCTAAAGCAGAAAAGAGGGGGGATCGATTTGAATTCGATGAAAATCCGGATACCAAAGCGTGAAGAGGCCGCGTCGATGAACGCTTTTTTCCAGACCGTGATTACGGATACGTTTGCCAAGGAAGGCTTGGACGATCACGCTGATGACCTGGAAAATGAAATCGAAAGCAAGCGGCTCCGCCTGGAGCGCTGCTTCGAAAGTGAAGGCACGGAAGTTCATTTCCTGGTTGCCGAGGTCGACGGAGCCATTGTCGGTTCCATCGAGCACGGTCCTCCAAGCAGCCTGATTCTCGACGTGACCGATGGCGGGTACGGCCATCTTCCGGAGATCGGCACCGTCTTCGTCCATCCCGCCCGCCAGCGGCGCGGGATCGGCAATTCCCTCCTTGAAGGCGCCTTCGCTTCCTTGCGGGAGCAGAGCATCGATGAATTCTGCCTGGACAGCGGGTATAAGAGCGCCCAACGGATCTGGACGAAGAAGTTCGGCGAGCCGGACTACAGGCTGCGAGACTACTGGGGAAAAGACGAGGACCACATGATCTGGAGAAGAAAGGTGCCGCGCCTCTGATCCCTCCTTTCCATACTAAAAGGCCAACGGCTGCGCAATCAGGACCTGATGCGCGGCCAATGGCCTCTTTTTCGCATGGAATGCCGCCGCTACCAGCTCATCAGCAGCCGCTCGATGTCTTTTTCATCCCGTACATCGCCAATCTCGACCTGCATGCAGAGCAGCTCCGTGACGGCCTTCACTCCATGCCTGGCTCCAGGAGGAAACCGCATCACATCCCCAGGTCCGACCGTATAGATCTGGTCCTCGAGCATGAAGCGGCCGGTCCCTGACAGAACCGTCCACACCTCTTCCTTGCGCTCATGCAGATGGTAGCTTGTGTGGCTGCCCGGCTGCAACTCCACGCGCCGCGTAAGCACCGCGCCGTCCTCCGTCTCGGCGTAATCGATCGTCCGGCGTATTCCCCATCGCTTCTCCTCGTACATGGGCAGCCGCGCCTGCTCGCCCAGCATGCTCTTGATGCGGCTCGCCTCGCTCTTGCTGGCGACGAGAATGCCGTCCGGGCTTGCCGCCACGATGACATCGCACAAGCCGATCACATAGATCGGGCTGCTCAGCTCGTTGATCAGATGGGTGTTGTGCGAGCCTTCAGCGATATGTCCAAGCCCGATCTGAGTGCTTCCCATATGGCTGACGAACGTTTCCCAGCTGCCCAGATCATGCCAAGGACCCTCATAGAGAAGCGCCGCCCGGCGGCTGCAGCGCTCGACGACCTCCTCGTCGAAGCTCGCCTCCCGCAGCCCGCGAAAATCCTCTCTCAGCTCCCCGTCCGCGGCCAGCCGCTCGTCGCCGCCCAGCCGCTCCAGCATGTAGCCCAGCCGAAAGGCGAACACACCGCAGTTCCAGAGCGCTCCCCGGCGGATCAAGCTCGCGGCTGCGGGCGGATCGGGCTTCTCCGCGAACCTTTCGACCGGAAACCAGGGCTGCTCCTTGCCATCGCCTGCTCCAGCCGCCTCCTTCTCTCTCTTCCCGCGCGAGGCCCGCTTCTTCCGCTCCGGAACGATATAGCCATATTGGCTGGAGGGATGAGAGGGAGCGGTGCCGACGAGAGCGATGTCCGCACCCGCCTGCTCCAGCGTCTGCGGCAGCCGCTGCAGAAGGTCGAAGAAATCGGACTCCACGAACAAATCGACGGGCAAGACGCAGACGATCTCATCCCGGTCTGCCTTCAGCTCGCCTGCCAGATAGGAGCATGCCTGCGCCACGGCGGCGTAGGTGCCCCGCTTGCGGCTCTCCTCGATAATGGGGATGCCGAGCCCGACATGGCTCCGCGTGATTTCGGCCTGGCTGCGATGCGTCACGATCGCCGCTTGGCCAGCGAGGCCTGCCGCGGCGAGCTGGCGGCAGACGCGTTGGATCATCGACTCCAGGCGTCCGTCTTCGCCAGGGAGGAGTTTCAGGAACAGCTTGGAGCGAACGTCGTTGGACAGCGGCCAGAGCCGCTTGCCGGATCCTCCGGATAGCAGAATGATGCGCAACTGATGACAAGCCTCCTTGCTTCTTGACCTGCTTGGACTCTCTATGTGGAGCGGCTTGCTGGCTGGCATCTGGCCGCTCCGCTTCCTGCCCACGGCTTCTTTGGTCAGCACGGGCAGCCATCAGCGATGGCCTCCCTTCAAGGCAGCGGCTCCTCCGGGCAGTAATATCCGGCCCTGCAAGGACAGCTGCCTGATCCGGCCCGCCGCCTTGCTTCCGCTGCGGACATAGCCTTTGCGTTCATGGAAGCTGACGGAGCGGTATTTCGCCGCAAGCTCCTTGCTGCGCTGCGGCGTCAGCCGGCTCGCCCGCCCATGCAGCCCGCGGTTCAACGCTTTGCGAAGCTGCACGCTGCCGGGATAGCGGCTGTAGACAAAATTCCCATACGTCTCATATTCGCTGAAGCCAAACTGCTTGGTCCGGTCGATGCTCTTGAGAATGGCGCGATGCCAGCTCATGCCGTGCCGCCGCTCAATATCGCGCTTCAGCTTGCGCAGCTTGCTTTTCTCGAACAGCATATAGTGCGTGACGAGCGACCGGGGAGCCGATGGAGCGCGTCCCATCAGCTTTTTGTACGTGCGGAAATACTCCGGCTGGCTCCAGCTCCGGGTATAAAATGTCGTCCTCCCCCCCGAGCGGAACGAATGGGGACGAATCAGCACCGTATCGGCGTCGAGAACGAGAAAATGCTCGGCCTTGACGATCTTGTCGCCGCTAAGCTTGAGCAGCTGCTGGAACAGCCAGCCGGAACGGTCCCACTTGGCCGAGCGGTAGGTGATGTCCTTCTTCGTCAGGGGAAGCACCGTATTTTCGTCCACGAACCTCCACCCATGGGTGCGGCAGGACGCTTGCATCGCTTTCGTACGCGGCGCGACGATGACAATCTCGCCGACGGGGTGCAGAGACTGGCGGCGAACGGCTTGGACGGCATGAGGCAGCGTCCGGAGGTCTTTCTCGATCGCGGGGATAAGCACGTCGATCCGGGTACTGACACCGCCGGATGGGACGGAATGACTGGGCATACAATCATCTCCTGTGCAGGGAGCTGGCTCCATGGCTTTGCCACCAACATATGCCGGCGCCTCCCGCAGCGGTTGGGCAAGCGGCACGAAGAGGCGTCCGCCTTGGGCATGGCCAGCCGGCAATGTTGGCTTAGCCTGTCCCTGCCTGCTATGATGAAAGGACAAAGAGCATTCCGAAGGAGGATAACGATGGAATTGAAGCAGGAATTGATCCGCAGGCTCATCGCCTACGCGCAGGTGGACACGCAGTCGGACGAGAACAGCGAGACTTGTCCTTCCACGCCAGGCCAGCTTGAGCTCGCCCGGCAGCTCGCCGCCGAGCTGAAGGAAATCGGGCTGACGGAGGTATCGCTGGACGATAACGGCTATGTCATGGCGACCCTTCCAGCCACGACGGACAAGCCGGCGCCTACGATCGGCTTTCTCGCCCACATGGACACTTCTCCCGACCTTACCGGGACCAATGTGCGTCCGCAAATCGTCGAGGGCTACGACGGGAGCGATATCGTTCTCGATGCGGAGAACGGCATACTGCTCTCCCCCCGCGAATTCCCTGAGCTGGCCGCCTACAAGGGCCAGACGTTGATTACGACCGACGGCCGCACGCTGCTCGGCGCGGACGACAAAGCCGGCATCGCCGAAATCATGACGGCCATGGCTTATCTGGCCGCTCATCCGGAAATCCCCCACGGCAAGGTGCGCGTCGGCTTCCTCCCGGACGAGGAGATCGGCCGCGGCCCGCATCGCTTCGACGTCGCGGCCTTCAATGCGCAGTTCGCCTACACGATGGACGGCGGCCCGCTGGGCGAGCTGGAGTACGAGAGCTTCAACGCCGCCCAGGCGATCGTCACGATCCAGGGCAAGAGCGTCCATCCCGGCACGGCCAAGGGCAAAATGATCAACTCCTCCGCAATCGGCATGGCTTTCCACGGCAGGCTGCCCGCCGGCGAGGTGCCGGAATTCACGGAAGGATACGAAGGCTTCTATCACTTGAGCTCGTTTGAAGGCACCGTCGATAAAACCCGGCTCAAGTACATCATCCGCGATTTCGACCGCCAGAGCTTCGAGAACCGCAAGAGCGCCATGGAAACCATCGCCGACGAGTTCCGCCAAACCTACGGAAAGGACAGCATCACGTTGGAGCTGACGGATCAGTACTACAACATGCGGGAGAAGATCGAGCCGGTCATGGAAATCGTGGAGCTGGCCCGCCAGGCGCTGCTGGATTCCGGCGTGGAGCCGATCATCAAGCCGATCCGCGGCGGCACCGACGGCTCCCAGCTCAGCTACATGGGCCTGCCGACGCCGAATATCTTTGCCGGAGGCGAGAACTTCCACGGCCGGTACGAATTCGTATCCGCCGAGAGCATGGAGAAGGCGGCAGAGGTCATCATCCGGATCGTCACGCTGGCGCAGGAGCAGGCTTAGCGGGCTTGCCGGCCTTAGGCCGCGCCAAGGGGCGCCAGCATAGCATCCATTCCAAGCCGCCTGGCGCATCAGCCGGCCGCTTCGGAACGGGCAGAAGGGAATCCGGTCCAAGGACCGGATTCCCTTCTTTTGCTGCCGAGCCTGTCTGAATCCGTTTATTTATCATGACGCTGGCGATGATCCTGCCTTTCAACTGATCCAGAGACCTGGGCGTGGCTTGCTGCCTTCAAACGCTCTCAACAATTCCTTGACGATCCGCTGACAATCTCATGGTACTCTCTTCCCAACCGAGAACGGAGGGATGAGCCATGCGAGTCGCCTTGTTCACCGACACCTATGTGCCTCAGAGAAACGGAGCCGCGCGCACGCTCGGACGTCTGGCCGCTTACCTCGAAAAGAGGGGCATCGAGCCGCTTGTACTGACGCCCCGCTGCTCCGCCGATACGGAACAGAGCTTCGTAAGGAGCTACCCCAGCATCCCCTTCTTCCTGTATCCCGAATGCCGGATCGCCATGCCCAATCCCATCGCCCTCAAAGCCGAGCTGAACCGTTTCCGTCCCGACCTGATCCACCTGGCGACTCCGTTCAACATCGGCCTGAGCGGACTTCTTTATGCCCGCAAAAATGCCATCCCCCATGTCGCCTCTTACCACACCCACTTCGACCGGTACCTGGCCTACTACGGCCTTCAGCATGCCTCTGGGCTCTATTGGCGCTATGCCCATTGGTTCCACCGGACATGCGCCGCCACCTTCGTCCCTTCGCGGGAGACGCTGTTCTCCCTCTACCGGCATCGCTTCGGCGGCCTCCGGTTATGGCAGCGGGGAGTGGACTGCAGCGCCTACCACCCGAATCTCAGTTCGCCGGACGAGATCCGCGAGCAATTCGGCCTGCCAGGGAAAAAGCTGGCTCTCTACGTCGGGAGGCTCGCGCCGGAAAAGGATCTCGCCACCCTCGCAGCCGTCATGAACGGGCTGTCCGGCGAAACCCGCGAGCAGCTCCATCTGCTGGTCGTCGGCGACGGCCCGCTGCTGCCCGAGCTGCGCCGCCAGATGCCGGACAACGTCACCTTTGCCGGATACCGGGAAGGCGCGGAGCTGGCGCGTCTGTACGCTTCGGCCGACCTGTTCCTCTTCCCCTCCAGCACGGAGACTTTCGGCAACGTCGTCCTGGAAGCCATGGCAAGCGGGCTTCCGGTCATCGGAGCGGAAGCCGGCGGCGTCAAGGAGCTCGTCCGCCAAGGACGCACCGGCCTCCTGTGTCCTCCAGGCGACTCGGCCTCCTTCATCGATGCTCTTGAGCGGCTGCTTGCCCGTCCCGAGGAGGCCTCATCCATGGGAGAGGCTGGAAGAAGAGAGGCGCTGGGCCGATCCTGGGACCAGGTGCTGGGGGGCATCGTGGATCAGTACGAGGAAATCCTTCGCGCCAAAGCGGAAACCAGCCGCTCCTGGAAAGGGATTTCCGTCTCCTGAAAAAAAGTATTCCTTTGTAATACCAAACATTCCAATTCCATTTCTCTAGACTTGGCGGGCTTTTCTCAATGCCCATGCTCCTGAACGCTTGTTTTCATGACGAGCATCACGGCTCCAAAAAATCCCCTGCAGCCCAAAAGGCCGACAGGGGATTCGTCCTGCTCTAGAGAGCCCGCTCCACGGGAATCAGAATGGAGAACTCCGGATCCCGGTCATAGGGATCCTGGCTCATCGGGTACTCCTCGTAATGAGTCAAGCCTTCAGGAGCGGCCTCCTTCATGCCCTGCTCGCCGATCCAGGCATACAGATTCTTGTAAGAGAGGTCTATGCTCTGCCCTTTGCGATGGAAGCAGCAGGCATAATCCAGCTCCGGGACTGTGATGCCCGTCATGCCTTCCGGAAGGGTCTCGGAAGCCTGCTCTCCCAGCTTCACGGCCGCATAATGGACAAAACCTTCTGCAGCGGGAAAAGCGTGATAGGACAAGCCGAGCAGCACATCTGTCTGCACCGCCCCTTGAATCTCGCGCAGCCTCTTCTTGAATTGTTCCTGCAAGATCCGGATGCCTCCCGCGCCGGCCTCTTCGAATGTCCCCTCCCACCGGATGCCAACGGCCCGAAAGGCTGGCCGCTTGATCAGCCGAGCCTCGGCGATCTGATTATCCATATTCAATTTCCCTCCTTTAATTTGCCTGTTCTGGAATCATCATACTATACTATATGGACAAATTCTGTCATAGAAAGAGAAGTTTTTGCCTCGAGATGCATAGGACATCCTTTTCGTCGGCAGTCCGTCCCCAGGAGTGCGAAATCTTCCTGCCTCTGCGGTCATGATTCCGCTCAGAACCGGGTTCCAGGGGCTCAGCCATCCGATGGCCCAGGGCGCCAGCCCTCCATCTGGGACCAGCTGCCGGCTTCACGAAGAAGCTCCCAGATGATCGGCCCTTTTCCCTCCACGTATGCGGGACGGTCCTCCTTGAACAGGCCCATCAGGCGATGCTTCTCGGCTGCATAACGCCGGCACGCGTCCGGATTTGCTCTCAGATAATCCCGGAACAGCAGTGCGACCTGTTCCGCAAAGCTGCCCGCTTCGCGGACGTGGATATGAGTTCTCCGAGCGCCTGGAAGCTCGCGGAAATACCTCTTCGTCAGATCTGGGTTTTCTTCGCGGTGCCGAAAGCCAGCCGCTTCCATTCTATCTTTGCATGCACGGAATTCTCCAAACGAAGATATCGAAATCTGGATATCCACAATAGGCTTGGCATCGAGGCCGGCGACCGACGTCGAGCCGATATGGTCGATGCGCAAGGCGCTCGGACCGAGCTCTCTGCGCAGCTTGTCGGCCGTATCCAGAAAGTACGTCCTCCACTCGGGAGCATGCTCCGAAATTTTCCATTGATCCTCCATGAGCCAGACTCCCCCTCGATTTTCCATCTTTGTCCATTATAACAAGTCTAATGCCGCAATAGAGCAGAGGGCTTCCTCCCAGACAGCCAACCGAGAAAAAACCCGTCCCCCTGAAGGGGACGGGTTGCATTCCGTTCCATGCCGCATATTCCTCCGGCTGCACCCTAAGGATGGATGCTCCGGCGCTTCAATTAGAGCTCGGCCTGCAGGGCCGGCTGGCCCGTTGCGGAAGCCTTGCCCGCAGCCGTGGCAGCATCCCGGCGCTGACGCGCCGACTTGCGGAAGAACAACAGCTCGTAGATGCACGGCACGATGATCAGAGTGAGCACGGTGGCCACGATCAAGCCGCCGATGACGACGATGGCGAGGCTCTGCGATACGATGCTCCCGCTTTCCGAGGATCCGAACACAAGCGGAAGCATGGCGCAGACGGTGGCGACGGCCGTCATCAGAATCGGCCTCATGCGGGTGCCCGCCGCCTCAAGCAGCGCTTCCCGGATGGTCATGCGCTCTTCGTTCTGCTTGACGCGGTCGATGAGCACGATCGCATTGGTGACGACGATGCCGATCAGCATGAGCGCCCCGAACATCGCCGTGAAGTCCGGCGTCACCTGCGTGACGATCAGACCCAGCACCGCGCCGATCGCGGCCAGCGGCAGCGTGAACATGATGGCGAGCGGAGCCCGCAGCGTCTTGAATGTCAGCACCATGATGAGGTACACGATTCCGATGGAGACGAGCGCGATCATGCCGAGATCGGCGAAATCCTGCGACTGGTCGCTGGAGGCTCCTCCGACGAGAACTTGGACTCCGGCCGGAGCCTTCACTTCATCGGCTGCCTTCTTGATGTCGGCGCCGACGACCGACAGGCGGCTCGGCTCTGCCGATGCGGTAATTCTCACATACGGCTTGCCGTCCTTGAGAAAGTACATAGCCGCCTTCTCTTCCTTCTTCCACTGGGCGACGGCCGATACTTGCTTCGGCCCCGCATCCGTCATCACCGTCAGGCCAGGCAGCTCGGAAGCCTTCTCCGGCTTCAGCATCGGCTCCAGAATGACCGGTGTCTGCCTCCCGCCCGCTTCCGTGAGCTGGCCGATCGGAACCGGGTTCAGCATGCCCTGCAGCTGCTGGGCGATCTCCGCCGCCTTGGCCTGCGCCGGATCGACCTCCAGCGTATAGACCTGCTTGCGTTCCTGCTGATTGCTTTCGACCTTCAGCACGTCCTTGACGGGCTTGATCCGGGCCATGACCTCGTCTGCTGTTTTCGACACGGCCGCGATATCGGAGCCGGCGACGTCAACGAACACCTGCGATCCCCCGCCCCCGGACATCATGCTCATCGCCGAAGCGGTCAATTCCGCATCCGGGTATTCGGACTGCTTCGATTTGATCAACTCAATGACAGCTTCGGCATCAGCGCCTTTTTTCATGCCAAGCAGGAAGGTTACCTCCGTCGGGGAGGAGACATCTCCGAATCTGGCTCCATCGGAGCTGTTGCCTGCCGACATATAGACCCAGTCCTGTCCGTCCAGGCCTGTCAGGAACGTCTCCATCTTTTTGCCTTCCTCCAGCAAATGCTCCTGGGTGGCATCGGCCTTGAACGCAAGCGTAATGTTGACGTTGGAAGCGTCCGAGGAGTCGATCGCCCCTTTCGGCATTGCCGCGTAAGCACCGATCGAACCGGCAAGAAGAATGACGGCAGCCGTCAGCGGCACCCATTTGCGGCGCAGGTTCCACTCCAGTATGTTCTGGAAGCGGCGCGACGGCGCATGCTCGGTGATCCGGACGTTGCGGAACATGCGGGAGCTCATGAGCGGGATGACGGTCAGCGCCACAAGCAGCGAGGACAGCAGGGAATACGTCACCGTCAAGGCGAACGGCAGCAGGAACGATTGCAGCGATCCGCGCAGCAGGCCCATCGGCAGGAATACGGCGACGGTCGTCAGCGTAGATGCCGTAATGGCGGTGCCGACCTCCCGCGTCGCATCGATGACCAGCTTCGGCGAGAACGTTTCCTTCTGCAGCCTTCGGAATATATTTTCGATAACGACGATGCTGTCGTCCACCAGCCGGCCGACGGCGACGGCGACGCCGCCGAGCGTAAGGATGTTGAGCGTGACGCCGGAGGCGTCGAGCAGGTACAGTGTCAGGCCGAGCGACAGCGGAATGGATACGATCGTAACCAGCGTCGCCCGGATGTTGCGCATGAAGACGAGAATGACGATCGTCGCGAACAAAGCTCCCAACAGCACCTCGCGCATCATGCTGTTCACGGAATGAACGACCTGCTCGGAGGTGCTCATGAGCACCTTGAGCTGCACGCCCGGCATCTCCTTGCTGAGCTCTTCCGATTTTTGCTCGATCTGCTTGCCGACATCGACCGCATTGGCTCCGGCAGCCTTCGTAAAGGTGAGCACCATCGCATCCTTGCCGTCGATGCGGCTGACGTTCTCCCTGCCGCTCTCCCGCTCGACGGATGCCACATCGCCAAGAGTCACGCCGGCCGCCACCGGCAGCTTCTTCAGCGTCGCCTCGTCATGCAGGGTGGAGCTGACGTTCAGGTTGACCGCAGCTCCGTCCAATATGCCCGATCCGACCGATGCGGAGGCGGAGCGGCCGTTCATGACCGCGTAAATCGACTGCAGAGGAACGCCCTTCTCCTGCAGCTTCGCCGCGTCCGGCACGATCCGGATCTGCGGCTGCGGCTTGCCCGACACGGTTACCGAGCCCATGCCGTCGATCGATTGGAACGATTCCATGATTTCCTTCTGGGCCTGCTCCTGGCGCGCCGCATCCAGGCTGTCGTCGTAGGTGAGCGTAACCCAGCTGATCGGAATCATCGACGTGTTGAGCTGAACAACGTATGGCGCGCCGACGCGCTCCGGCAGCGGCACGGTGGCGATCGCCCGGTCGACTTCAACCTTCGCCTGCTTCATGTCGGCCGACGAATCGAACGATAGATTGATTTGCGAATATCCGTCTCCGGAAGAAGCGAACGACGCCGTTTTTCCTTTGACGCCGGCCGTCGCCTCCTCCATCGGCTTGGTCACCAGCGCCTCCATGGAAGCAGCATCATAACCGGGCCCGATGGCCGTAATGGTCACCTGCGGATTGTCCGCCTCCGGCAAAAACTCCATCGGCAGCTTGGAATAGCTGAATATGCCGAGTCCCAACACCAAAATAACACACAAGATAACCGCGGCTTTGTTGCGGAAAGCCCCTTCGATCAACGACCTCATCCCTTGAATCCTCTCCTCATCCGATTTTCTCTGTCTTTGTATGAAAGCCAGTATCTAGCATACCCGGCGGAAGAGAGAGCGGGAAACGGCTCGGGAACGGGATTGAGTCCCTGCTGAAGACGGGCGGGGCATCGGTCTGGAGGCGGAGGCCGACAGCCGAAACAGCAACATGACAGCTTTCCGTGCGTCTAAATGTCAGAAGCCTGCAGCCGATGGATAGGGCAGGGCACGAACCCCTGACAGCGGAACCTGAAGGAACGTCCGCAGGAATGATTTCCTGGGCTATCTGTACTGAAGGCGGCCAGCCGTACCAGCTTCCCGCCCAAGCTCCTTATCTGCCAGCCGACGCTTGTGGCTGAGCTTTGAATCGAAACTTTTTTGACGAAAAAGAGGAACGTCTTCGGAAGACGTTTGAATCCTTCCTTGCCAAAAAAAGAGACCTGCTCCCTATTGGGACCAAGTCTCCTATTTGCGTTCTCCGACTTTTTTCATCCAGATGCCGCATGAAATCGAGGGTTCCATCAGGACCGGCGGAGCTCCCCGTCGGTGAAGCCTTCCATCCGGCCTCCGCTTGGCAGGCTATGATGACGGCTGGATCAACCGCGTATGACCTCATGCAGAGCCTCCACATAAGCCGCTCCAAGCTTGGATAGAGCAATATGCCGGTGGCTGATCCAGCCGACCTCGATCGTCTCCTCGCATTCGAGAGGCACGGGAATGATTTCGTTCCCATTGAGATCGGCGCTCAGCACGCCCGTCGAGATCGTATACCCGTTCAGGCCGATCAGCAGATTGAACAGCGTGGCTCTGTCGTTGACCCGGATGCTCTTGGGATGGGAGAGCGTGCTGAGGATCTCCTCCGAGAAATGGAACGAGTTGTACTCCCCCTGGTCGAATGAGAGGTATGGATAGTGCTGAAGATCCTCGATCGTGACGCTAGCCTGCTTGGCGAGCGGATTGCGGATGCTGATGAACACATGGGGCTGTGCCGTGAACAGGGTCCGGAATTCCAGATTGGCCGATGAGAGCAGCTTCTGGATGACCTGGGCATTGAATTCATTGCGGTACAGAATGCCGATCTCGCTGCGCTGCGTTCGCACGTCCTCGATGATTTCATGCGTCTTCGTCTCTCGAAGGGCGAGCTCGTATTCCTCCTGTCCGTATTCCTGCACCAGATGCACGAAAGCATTCACCGCAAAGGCATAGTGCTGGGTCGAGACGGAAAAATGCTGCGGCGACGGCTTGCCGCTGAGGTAGCGGCTCTCCAGAAGCTCAGCCTGCTCGACGACCTGCCGGGCATAGGCGAGGAACTCGGCTCCCTGAGCGGACAAGATGATCCCCTTGTTGGTGCGCCGGAAAATGGTGATCTGCAGTTCATTCTCCAGCTCCTGGATCGCTTTGGACAGGCTCGGCTGCGAGATGAACAGCCGCTTGGCCGCCTCGTTCATCGATCCGCGGACTGCAACTTCAATGACATATTTGAGCTGCTGTAGCGTCATGGACTTCCCCCTTCTAATCTGCATACTCATGGAAATACTAAGCATTACCTGAATTGACTTGATTTCAGCTATCTTCAACCATGCGGCCAATTCCCGTCCGGAGCGGGCTTTACCCTTGCGTCCTTACAGCTGACCTTTCCCCAGGCATTCAGGGCATCCACGCCCAGCCGCCGATCCATGCTGGCGGTGTGCTTGGAGTGGAAGAGGAACAGCAGGAACCGCTCTGAGCTCAGTCTCTTCTCCCAGCATCTCAGCTGCGCGATCCGACGCTCTCCGCAATTCTCGGACATGCAGGCGTCCATCGCCTTCTCGCGCTCGGCCCGCAGGGACGGACTCAGCAGGTTCGAGGGTGACGCTTCTCGGCTTCCGGTACAATTCTCTTTCGCTTTTTGACCTCGCATAGGCCGATTATACTGATGCTGCAAGCCTGCTCAAGCCGTACAGCCCAGCCGCATTGCAAGCTTGCGACTCGAGAAGAAAAGATCGTACTCGTATGATATCCTTTCTGTTCTCATAAACCAAGGAGAATGAATGCCGTTATGCCGCCCGATAACCGACCGACTTCCCTACCGGCTCCACATCCTGTCTCCGCCGCAGCCATCCGAATGGCCCCCGTCCGGCTCTGTGGAGGAGCCGCCCGTTCATGCTGCTGCTGTCCTCCGGCTTTGTGGAGGAGCCCCCCGTTCATGCTGCTGCTGTCCTCCGCTTCGTGCTGGCGCTCGGCGGCAAGCTCTATGAGCTGACGCTGAGGCTGTTCCTCTACGACCTCACGCATTCCGCTGTCGCGATGTCGGCGATGCGCAGCATGGAATTTCTGCCAAGTCTGCTGCTTGCCGTGTTCATAGGCGTCCTGGTCGACCGCTCCCGCAAGAAACGCTGGACGATCCTCTCAGTCTTCTTCCAGACCGCCGTGCTGGCCGGCCTGTACCTGTGGACCGAGAAAAGGGTCCGGCGCTGACCAGGCTTGTCCTCTCCTTCTCGAAGCTGCAGGACGGCTTGCTTCTGACGGCGGCCGTTTATGTTCCCGCCTTGCTGCTGCTCTCGCTGCTCCCGGCAGAGGACCGCTCGCCGCGCCAGAAGTCGGCCGGGCTGGGGCCGGGAGCTGGCCGAAGCCTGGCGGGAGCTGCGCAACCGCGCGCTGTGGCAGCTTACACTGCTCTTCGTCTTCATGAACGCCGCATCGGGAATGGTGGATGCGACGGTGATCTTCACGGCCAAGGACCGTCTCTGCCTGAGCTCCGGCATGCTGGGCCTCGTGCTCTCCGCCGCCGGAGCCGGCGGACTGGCCGGCCGCCTGCTGATGCCGCCGCTCAAGCGGCGCTCCGGCTTGGCATGGCGGCGGCTGGGCGAACGAGCTCGGCTCACAGCTGGCGTGTTCCTGGCCGGCCGCCTTCATCCACCTCTCCACGGCGGCAGCATGCCGCCTTAGTTCCTTATTGAAAACGGTTTGAAAAAAGGGTATGACCAAGTAGTGCTTGGTCATACCCTTTTTGGAAATGGAAAAGACAACCTACATTTTGCGCGCCCAGTGACGGTGCGCCGCGACCGCTTCGACGAAGGCCTCTGCCGAACCTTCTGCGCTCACGATGCCCGGATCGCCTGCTTGCGCCTTCAATCCGGCCAGCTGCAGCAGCTCCGCGGCATCTTCCGGGCTGCCGAAGCCGATCGCCTTGAAGTGCTGGAACGCTTCCTTCAGGAAGTCCGGCAGCTTCGGATTCGACTTCAGCATCGCAAGGCTCGCTGCGCCGCCGGCGACGAATACGGCGTCGAAGAGCACCGAGTCGCTCGTCAGGAAGCTGTGCGCCGCTTCAACCTCGCTGCCGTCGTCTCCGCTTACCATGCCGAGAGTCGGGCTGAGGTATTCCGGCAGCGCTCCGGCAGCCGTCAAGGCAGCGGCCAGCTCCGCCGTCTCCGCGCCGCGGAAGCCGTCCGCGACAACAATCGCCACCTTGCGGTTTTTCGCCGACTTGACCGTATTCATGATGCTGAGGGCCGGCGAGGATGCTTTCACTTCCGAGCCTCCGTTCAGGTCGGCCGGAGGCTGCGCTCCGATGTTGGCCGCGACGGACGCAGCGAGCTTGCCGCTTACTTGCGCGAACATGTCCACGACGCCCTGGCGGATGCTCTTGTCCTTCACATGTCCGAGCTCGAAGCTGAAGGCGGAGATGATATGCTGCTTCTCCACCTCGGACATGCTGTTCCAGAACAGGGTGGCCTGGCTGTAATGATCCTTGAAGCTGTCGCTGCGCTCGCGCGTGACGCGGCCGTCGACCTTCTCCTGGTAATGCTTGTAGCCGTCCTCGGTCGGATGCGGCGAGCCTCCGGCGATGCCGTTCTTGTGATAAGCGACCGGACCGCGGTTGATCGTCATCCGGTGCATGCCGTCGCGCTGGTTGTTGTGGACCGGACACATCGGACGGTTGATCGGAAGTTCGTGGAAGTTCGGACCGCCGAGACGGGACAGCTGCGTATCCGTGTACGAGAACAGCCGGCCTTGCAGCAGCGGATCGTTGGAGAAATCGATGCCCTTGACTAGATGTCCCGGATGGAAGGCGATTTGCTCCGTTTCCGCAAAGAAATTGTCCGTATTGCGGTTAAGGGTCAATTTGCCGATGCGCTGCACGGGCACGAGCTCCTCAGGCCACAGCTTGGTCGGATCGAGAATGTCGAAGTCGAACTTGAACTCGTCCTCTTCCTCAAGCACCTGGATGCCGAACTCGAATTCCGGATACCTGCCGGCCTCGATCGCGTCGTACAGATCGCGGCGGTTGAAGTCCGGGTCCTTGCCGGCGAGCTTCTGAACCTCGTCCCAGACGAGGGAATGGGTGCCGAGCACCGGCTTCCAGTGGAACTTGACGAAGCGCGCCTTGCCCTCGGCGTTGACGAGGCGGAACGTATGGACGCCGAAGCCCTCCATCATGCCGAAGCTGCGCGGCAGCGACCGGTCGGACATCGCCCACATGATCATATGGGCGGTCTCGGTGTTGTTGATGACGAAATCCCAGAACGTATCATGCGCCGACTGGGCTTGCGGAATCTCATTGTGAGGCTCCGGCTTCACCGCATGGATGAAATCAGGAAACTTCATCGCATCCTGGATGAAGAAGACCGGCATATTGTTGCCGACGAGATCGAAGTTGCCTTCCTCGGTGTAGAATTTCACGGCGAAGCCGCGCACGTCGCGGACCGTATCCGCCGAGCCGCGCGAACCCGCTACCGTAGAGAAGCGGACGAATACCGGCGTCTTGGCCGACGGATCCTGCAGGAAGCCGGCTTCCGTCAGCTCCGCCATCGGCTTGTACACCTGGAAGTAGCCATGGGCGCCGAAGCCTCTGGCATGAACGATGCGCTCCGGAATGCGCTCATGGTCGAAATGCGTCATTTTTTCCCGGAAATGGAAATCCTCCATCAAGGTCGGGCCGCGCACGCCGGCCTTCAGGGAATGCTCGTCCTCCGCCACATGCAGGCCTTGATTCGTCGTGAGCTTCTGCCCGTCGTTGTCGACGGTATGCTGCGCAAGCTGCTCGTCCTTGCTCGTTCCGGCTGCGGTCTGCTTCGGGTCTTGGCTCATTCTTCGTATCTCCTCCTTAAGGGGTTGGAAGGTGCTTCGCACGCTGAAAGATCAGCTGAACATTAGCACTTTTTCTTACCCTCCGCTATTCCCGGCCAATCACGCTTGCAGGAGCGGGATGGAACCGAGAAGCAAACGGATCAAAGGGCGGAGATGGCAGGGACCACAGGCTGCGGCGCATCGACGGTCGAACGCATGGCCTCTTCTTCGACATGGAAGGCATCCAGCTTCTCCTGAAGCAGCGCCGCTATCGCCTGCAAAGATTCCGCAGAACCGGATATGTCTTGCATCGATGCCATCTGTGCGCTGCATTCATGGGCCGATGATCCGGAATGATCGGCAATCGTGGAAGCAAGCGACAGCAGCTCGTCGCTGGAGGCCAGCATCTGCGCCATGGAAGCCGACAATTCCTCCGTGGAGGCGGATACCTCCTGGGCTTGCTGAGCTACGGTCGTGATGGAATGAGCCACAGAACGGAATGATAATTCGGTATTTCCGATGCTCTCCGACCCCAGCATGACTTCCTCCATTCCTCTATTCACCGCTTGGACCGCCCGGTCCGCATGCTGCGAGATGCCGAACACGAATTCGGAGATGCGGGCCGAAGCTTCCCTCGTTTCTTCCGACAGCTTCTTGACCTCTTGGGCGACGACGGCAAATCCTCTTCCGCTCTCCCCCGCCCGTGCGGCCTCTATGGAAGCATTCAAGGAGAGGAGATTCGTCTGGGAAGCCACATCGTGAATAAAGGCGGCCATCTCCTTGATCCGGGCGGACTGTTCGACCAGATTTCCGACGGTTTCAGCGGCTCCTTCCATGACGGTTCGGATCTCCTTCATTCTTCCCATTGTTTCCGACATCAGGCGGCTCCCCATGTCGGCCTGCTGCAGAGCCTGTTCGGAGGATTCCGACGTAATGGATGCCGCTTCGGCTACACGCTGCAGGCTCAAGGCGCTTTCCTCCATGGCGGTCCGGCTTTCATTCATCCGCTCCCGTTGAGCGGAGGCGGATTCCGCGATAGCGTGGACCGATAGAGAGATGCGCTCTGATTTGGAGGCCGCTAATGCCGATGCACCTGCCAGCTGGCGGGATGAAACCGCAAGCTCTCCGGCATTTTGATCGATGGTTCGGAGGAGCTGGCTCAGCTGCTTCTTCATGCCGTTCACGGCGCCGGTCAAAACGTCAAGCTCCTGGATCGAGGCAGGAGGCAGGTCATCTCCGGTCAAGTCCCCCTCTGCGATTCGCTGCGCGGCCCCTGCGGCCTCGTCCACCGGACGAGAGATCCGTCTTGAAATAACAATAGCCGCCGCAGCTCCGAGGAGCAGCGCGAGCACGATCGCCGCGGCCAGCACCTTCTGCACGTCGGCCACTTGCGCCCCCGCCTCTGCTTGAGATTGCGCAAGCTGGCTTTGCTGGAAGAGCTCCAGCTCCTCCGCCGCAGCCGACAGCTTGAGCGCCATAGGGATGCATTGCTCCTCGACCAGCTGGATATATCCTGCCGTATCGCCTCTTTGCTTATAGCCGGCTATCGTCGCAACGATGCCGGCATACTCGTTCTCCAGCCGCTCCAGCTTGCTTGCAAGCTCCTTGGATTTCTCCTGCTTCAAGCTGCCCTTGAGCGCCTCCATCCCTGTGGCGAAAGACTGCCGATCGGCCTCGTAAGCGTCGAAGGACGCTTTTTGTTCCGTAATCAGATAGCCGCGGACGTTTTTCGCCTCGCTTGCCGCCAAATATTTCAGATCTTTGATCAGCAGTATTGTTCCGACCCGGTCCTGAATGAGGGATTGATACGTTCGGTGGAGCGAGTTGAGCTGATTCCAGCTCAAGGCTCCGACCAAAAGAGTAAGCGCAAGCACAACGGAGAAGCCTAGCAAAAGATTGGTCCGGATTTTCATCCTCTTTAACCCCCCGATAAAGTTAGTAACACTATTTTTTATTTACACTCACTGGTATATTAAACTTGATCGACAAATTTCGCAAATTTATGACAGTTTTCAACAAAAAAAAGAAGCGATTCAACCGACGAAAATGAGTCTCCCATTCAAAAAAATAGACGCCTGAAACCCATCCATGCAGGGTTGTTTTTTCTATCTCCATATCCGACCGCTTCACTTGCTTTTTGAAACCTGATCACGAATAATAAGTAAACAGGGACTTCCGTCCCTGATCAACGCTCCCCAAAGGAGGATGTACGATGACTGCATCTGACCATAAACACATTCCGATCTCGGTGCTGGATCTTGCCCCGGTCGTGGAGGGCTCCACTCCCGCCGAGTCGTTCCGCCGCACGCTCGAGCTGGCGCGCCACGCCGAAGAGCTCGGCTATACCCGCTACTGGCTGGCGGAGCATCACAACATGCCCGGCGTGTCCAGCTCGGCCACCTCGCTGGTGATCGGGCATGTCGCGGGAGGCACGAGCCGCATCCGCGTCGGCTCCGGAGGCATCATGCTCCCGAACCATGCCCCGCTCCAGATCGCCGAGCAATTCGGCACGCTGGAATCGCTCTACCCTGGCCGGATCGATCTCGGCCTCGGCCGCGCGCCCGGCTCCGATCAGCCGGCATCCCGCGCGCTGCGCCGAGGCCTGACGGCCGGCGGCCAGGACTTCCCTGAGCTGCTCAGCGAGCTTCGCGGCTACTTCGATCCGTCTCTAGGCACGGCCGCTCCCGGCGTGCGTGCCGTTCCCGGCGAAGGGCTCGACATTCCGATCTGGCTGCTCGGATCCAGCGGCTTCAGCGCCCAGCTGGCCGGAGAGCTCGGCCTGCCGTTCTCGTTCGCCAGCCACTTCGCTCCGGATTATCTGATCCCGGCGCTCCATCTATATCGCAGCAGCTTCAAGCCATCTCGTCACCTGGACAAGCCGTATGCCATGGTGGCCGTCAATATCGTGGCCGCGGATTCCGAAGCCCAGGCGGCTTATCTGGCCACCTCCCAGCAGCAGCAGTTCCTGAACATCGTACGCGGACGCACGGGCATGCTGAAGCCGCCAGTGGACAGCATGGACGGATTGTGGTCGGAACAGGAGAAGGCGGTTCTCGCCAGTACTCTCCGCTACTCGATCGTCGGAACGGCGGAGACGATCAAAACCCGTCTTCCGGAAATTCAACAAGAGACCGGAGCGGATGAATTCATCATTGCCGGCCAAATCTACGATCAAGAGGCCAGGCTGAAATCATACCGGATCGCAGCCGAAGCCGTGAACGAATGGAATAGCTGAACGGCAAAGACCGGTATATCCAGCGCTGTTCAGCTGAATATACCGGTCTTTTTTTATTGATAGCGTTTGTAAGAAACTGTATACTATTGAATGCCACTCCATTTGTTTTTACTACTAAAGTTACATTTCGGATCGATTTCATTTCACCCCATATATATTGATCAAAGAGAGGGGCCCTGCAGGTACGATGTCCATACGTGTATTGGTTGTCGATCCCTATCAGCTGGTCCGCAGAGGACTCACTTCCATCCTGTCCGGCGAAGAATCCATCGAAGTCATCGGCGAAGCCTCCGACCGCAAGGAAGCGCTTGCTCATATCCAGAGTCTGCAGCCGGATCTATGCATCATGAACAACCGGATCAACCAGCAGAGCGGCCTGGATGTCATCGGCAAGCTCAAGCAAGCGGGAGCTTCCTGCCGCTTCATGTACCTGACGTCCTCTATGCGTCCGGCCGAGCTTCAACAGGCGCTTGACCTCGGCATCGAAGGTCTCGTGCTCAAGGAGGCGCTGCCCGAAGAATTGATCCATTCGGTGCGGATGATCCACCGCGGACGCAAGTACTACGACGTCGAGCTTCTGGAATCCCGTCTGACCGACAAGCCGGCAGAGAATTCGCATAACTTGACGCCCAAGGAGCTTGAAGTCCTGCAGATGCTCAGCGAAGGGCTATCCAACAAGGAGATCGCTTCTCGTCTGGTCGTAACCGAATATACCGTCAAGAAGCATGTCAGCCAGGTGCTGTCGAAGCTGGAGCTGACCGACCGGACCAAAGCCGCTCTGTTCTACCATCAGAACTCCATGTTCCAGAACATCGTCTGAAGATGCTGCCAAAAACCCGTCCGGGCTCCGGGCGGGTTTTCAGCGTTTGCATTTGCGCCGGCTGCAGCTCGTCTGGCGAGACCCGTTAAATCCCTTCCAGCGGTTTGGCGATTCCTCTCCAGGGCAGCAGGCTCACGACCGCATAGCCCTCAATCTCCTTGACCGGCACTTGTCCAAGCTCCGGACTGCGGCTGTCGAGGCTTTCGCCCGGCTCCCGGTTGTCGCCAAGCACGAATACGCAGCCTGGCTGGACCGCAGTTTCTTCCATGTCCATCGCTTTGCCGGTCGTGTACATTTCAGGGAGGGCCTTGCCGTTGACATAGACGATGCCTTCATGGATCGCCACTTTGTCCCCTTCGGTCGCGATGACCCTCTTCACAATGCTGTAGCCGAGCGCCGCGCTGTTGACGATGACCACATCGCCGGCATCCGGCTTCGCGAAGTACGTCGAGACCTTGTTGATCAGCAGAATATTGCCGTCTCCGAGCGTCGGCGCCATGGAATGCCCGTTCACGCGGTCGAGTCCGATCGTATGCGTGAGCAGGAACAAGCCCAGCGTCAGCAGGATGATATAGCGGATCCAGCCGATCAGCTCGGATTTTCGGGATGGCTTGGCCGAAGCCGCCTTCTCTTCAGCCGCTTGGCTTCCAGAGGAGGCCGAGCCGCCTGCTGTCGACTTCTCAAGTTCAACCGCCTGCTCGCTCATAGCTGCAACCTTCTTTCCTCATATCCATTCAACGGCTATGGCTGCTCCGGGGCATATACATCCCCGGTTACGGAAGGCGCAGTAGGAGTCGGCTCGGAAATCGTAATGGCGCTCAACTCCGCGATAGCGCGGCTTTCCACGGACTGGATGCTCTCTGCGTAGGCCCTCTTCTGCTCCTCGCCGCTGAATTCGCGGCTGGCGACCAGCTCCCTCGATCGATCCTTGATCGCCTGGATAGCGGCCTGCTTCTGTTCGGCCGCATAAGCCTGCAATGCCGCTTGATGCTCTTGAAGTTTCGCTTGGAGTTCTTTCTGCAAGACGATTTTCTCGGCCTCGGTCTCCGTACGGATCTCATCACTCATCTTGGCGATGACCTGGTCGGCGCTTGATTGCATCGCGAACCGGAACTTTTCCTTGAGATCCACGTCCGCGAACGACACGCCAAGCGAAGCGACGGCCGTCACGCTTGCAGCCACAACTCCAAGCAAAACCCGGGATTTCCATTTTTTCGACGATGCGGCGGTTGAACCCCTTTGTTTTCTCATTCCGTTCTCTCCCTTCGATGTGTTTTTTTTCAGATCAAATCACGGGGATTGGCTCCAATCCCCGTGTCGACCCGCGAATGCAATATTACTTGTTGATGGAGTTGGCGACGTCTTCCAGCGCTTTCAGCGCTGCAGCCGTATCCGTGTCCGCAGCCGCTTTGACCAGAGCTTTGTTTTCCGCGACTTGTTGAGCGGCGTAGTCGCTCAGCGTTTTGCGAAGCTCGGCGATTTTTTGCTCGAGGTTTTTGCGAACCTCAGCGTCTGCCGTCGTGGCGCTTTGATCGATCAGAGCTTTCAGCTCGTCTTTTGCCGCTTGGATTTTGGAAGCAAGATCGCCTGTGGAGGATGCTTGGTAAGCGGCCACGTCTTTTTTGACCTGCTTCACGCTCTCTTTGCCTTGAGCGTCGAGATCGCTGTTCAGGCTGAACTGGCCTGCTACTTCGGCGCCTTTAACCGCAACGTTGTCCACGAAGTTGAGGCCCGCGATCAGGTTTTGCGTATCCCGGCCGATTTGGTTGTTCTTGATGTCGTTTTTAGCATTCGTGACTTGGTTGACGTAGTCGTTTTTCTTCGAGTTGATCGTCGTCATCGAAGTGTTGGATTGCGCCTTCTGATCCGTCACAATCGCTTGCTTGGAGCTGGCCGTAAGCGCCGTGAATTCGGTTGCATATCCGCTCAGCTGGTTTTTCAGCTCGGCAGCCGCATTGGCCGTGACTGGAACCGTCACCGTGTTCGTGAAGTTCGTTTTGTACCAGCTTTGGAATTGTCCGGAGATGTCCGTTGCTGCGAAGACGGAACCCATGCCTGCGATAAGACCAGTTGCCAGAACGCCTACTGCTACTTTGCTTTTAAGGGATTTCATTGCCATGATTGATTCGCTCCTCTAATTTTGGTTTTGTCGTGTCTGCAAGCTATGTAATTCTCCCGATCCGGCTGGCAAGCCGATCAAGGACTTTCTTCCCCGGATGTCTGCTGATCCAGCCATTGATCCAGGGTCTGTTCCAATGCCTGCTCCAGACCGGTCTCGGCTTCAGCCGTCCTCGCCTGGGCAGCATCCCGGAACTTCTGCTGGATGGCTCCCTCGACGCCTTGGCTTCCCCGCAGCTCGGCAGAGGCTTCATCGATCTGCCTGATGTAGGATTGGCTTCTCGCCCTAAGGGCACCGGAAGCTTCCTGTCTTGCGAGATCGGCAAAGTCCTCCAATTGCTCGGCGGATTTTTGCATCTGTTCCTGGACAAGACCGGCAGCAGAGGCTCGGATCGATTCGCCGGCTGGCTCCTCCCGCCCCCAGCGAAGGGAGCCTGCCTTTTGCGAGAAGGCATCCTTGTACCAGGCTTTGAGCTGCGCTCCAGCATCCGAGGCGCCGCTGGCTGTTCCCGAACCAATCGCCGCCGCAAGCGTCAGAGCGGCAATGCCTGCCGTCAGAACCGTGCGTTTCATATCCTCACCTCCGCTTTCAGTCTCCGGGACTTTATTCCTGGTGTCTGTACTCAGTATAGGGCTTGAGAACGGCTTAATCGTCACCATTAAGGATAATTCTGGATGTCCCAATAAGTTCCAACCGAGAAGAATGAAAGGAGTAGACTACTTTTCTCCCTATGGCCTCTTTGTGCCTGCAGCTAGAGGATGAAGGTATCCCTTGGGAGTAGAAGATCTACTCCTTTTGAGCCAGAATGAAACTATTTCGGCTCGTTTACGCATGAAGGACAGCGGTTATATAACTTCCAAGGCATTAAAATCTGAAGGAGGCGAAAGAAATGAGCAAAAAAATCGTAGGCGTATACGACACGGAAGAAGCGGCAATCAGCGCTATCGAGGATCTCAAGGCGCGGGGAGTCAACAGCGAAGATATATCCATTCTGGCAAGAGACAAGGGCGATGTTGCAGCCATCCAGGAGGAAACCGGAACGATGGCTCCCGAAGGGGTCGCAGCCGGAGCCGCAGGCGGCGGAGTACTCGGCGGCCTTACCGGCCTGCTTGTAGGCATCGGCGCTTTAGCCATTCCGGGCATAGGGCCGATCGTTGCGGCCGGACCGATCGCGGCGGCGCTCACAGGCGCAGCCGTAGGTGCCGGAGCAGGCGGACTCGTCGGCGGCTTGATCGGCCTTGGCATTCCGGAGAATGAAGCCAACATGTACAATGAATATGTACAGGACGGCAATATTCTGGTGCTGGTTGAATCCAACACCGAACGGGACCATGACATCTACGATTCGCTCCGTTCGACCGGCTCCATCAACGCGCCTTCTTACGAACGAGACATTCAGCCCTACAACCAAACGGCCGCGGCGGCCGAGCATGTCAGTGCGGACGGCGCCGTGCCTGCAGCCGACGTGTACCCGGACGGCGAGCCGGTCCGCAGATCCGGCCTCGACCCATCGCCGGTCGCAGGCACCGGTCTCTCGGACCGCGACCGGGATGGACGCATCATGGGAAGCGACCGCGATCCTGTCGACGGCAGCTACAGAGCCGCGGACGGCTATGCGGAGCCGGACCGCACGCATGATTCCCGTTACTACAGCGATGAAGAACGCCGGGACGGCCATGTGCCGCTGAACCGCGACCGCGACGGGAACGGCGATGTCACCCTGCGCGAGCGGGCGGAGAATCTTGGCGACAATGTGAAGAACCGCTTCTGATCTCCTTATCTATAGAAGAGACGTCATGAAATCAAAAGAGGCTGTTCCGGTCCTTGGCGGACTTGGAACAGCCTCTTTCTAATTCTAAAAGCTTTTAAGAAGCTTCCTGGTAAGCGGCCGGCGCCGCGTCGCGCTGGCGCCGCGTCATCATGATGTTCAGGATGATCGCGGTCAGCGATCCTGTCACGATGCCGCTCTGCAGAAGCATCGAAGCCTCCGACGGCAGCTGGCCGAACATCGCCGGCACGGTAGCGGAGCCGAGACCTACAGCCAGGCTGCACGCGACAATCATCAGGTTGCCTTCCTTGCGCAGATCGACTTCGGACAGAATGCCCATGCCGGAAGCCGCGACGGAGCCGAACATGACGATCATGGCGCCGCCCAGCACGGCGCTGGGCACGACGGTCGTCAGCGCCGCGAGCTTCGGCAGCAGGCCGAGCAGCACCATGATGGCGCCGGCAGCGACGATGACGCTGCGCTTCTTGACCTTCGTCAGCGCAATGAGGCCGACATTTTGGGAGAAGGCCGTATAAGGGAAGGCATTGAAGATGCCTCCCAGCATGATCGCAGCGCCCTCCGAGCGCAGGCCGTTCACGATCTGCTTCTCGTCGACCTGCTGGTCGGTCGTCTTGCCGACGGCCAGGTATACGCCTGTCGATTCCACCATGCTGACGATATTGACGAGAATCATCGTCACGACGGCAACGAGGCTCACATGCGGAGCGCCGAAGTAGAACGGCTGCGCGATGCTGAACCAGGAAGCGTCCCAGACGCCGGAGAAGCTCACCATGCCCATCGCATACGCGGCTGCTGTGCCGGCGGCAAGGCCCACAAGCACCGCGATGGCGCGCATGAAGCCTTTGGCGAAGCGGCTGACGACCAGAATGACGACGAGGGTGAGCAGCGCCAGCAGCAGGTTGCGCGGGGCGCCGAAGTCGGGCGCGCCCTGACCGCCTGCGGCGTTGTTCATCGCGACAGGGATGAGCGACAGTCCGATGATCGTGACGACCGATCCGGTGACGACCGTCGGGAAGAAACGCAGCAGCTTGCCGTACAGCGGCGCGGCGAGCAGAACGAACAAGCCGGACAGGATAATGGCTCCATATACGGTCGCAAGGCCGTATTCCTTGCCGATGACGATCATCGGCCCGACCGCCGTGAACGTGCAGCCGAGCACGACCGGGAGGCCGCTGCCGAAGAACCGCGTTTTCATGACCTGCAGAAGAGTGGCAAGGCCGCAGGTGAACAGGTCGGCGGCAATCAGATACGCGATCTGGGTCGGCGTGAGCCCGAGCTCCCCTCCGACGATCAGAGGAACGACGACAGCGCCGGCATACATGGCGAGCACATGCTGAAGGCCGAGAGTGACGGTTTTGCGGCGGCTCAGCATCCGGCCCCATCCATTCCGGCGGCGCCGGCCGCAGCAGGCTCGGCTTCAAGCTCGCTGACATACGTGACTCGTCCAGGTGCCATCGATGCGATCCGGGCGAGGGAATGCACCTCGACTCCGAGCTCCTCCAGCAGGCCGCGGCCTTCCTGGAAGCTCTTCTCGATGACGCAGCCGACTCCGCACAGCTGAGCGCCGGACTGCTTGACGATGTCGACAAGGCCGACGAGGGCGGCTCCGGTCGCGAGGAAATCGTCCACGATCAGGACGCGCTCCTCTGGTGCCAGATAGTTCTGGGAGATGCTGACCTGATACGTTTCCTGGCGGGTAAAGGAATGGACCTGAGCCGTGTACAGGTTCTCGGTGAGCGTCACCGCTTTTTTCTTCTTGGCGTAAACGAAAGGCACTCCAAGCGCGATGCCCGCTGCCATCGCGAACTGGATGCCGCTCGCCTCGATCGTCAGCACCTTCGTGATTCCCCGGTCTGCGAAAATTTGCGCGAACTCGCGCCCGATCTCCAGCGCCAGCTCCGTATCGACCTGATGGTTCAGGAACGAGTCCACCTTAAGCACCTTGTCCGAGAGGATCTGACCTTCCCGGCGGATGCGTTCTTCCAGCTGTTTCATCGTCGTCCAGCGCCCCTTTTCCTGTTATCCGGCCTCTTGGAAAAAAACAAAAAACAGACCCCACTGAGCTGGTACCCTCAAGTGAGATCTGCCTGATAAGACAAGTCATTGGATACGCCTGGCTCGTCCGGCGCCAAGCTGCGCGCAGACAGAACCAAAAAAAGGCGTTCTCACTCATAGTCGGACGATTGCATTGGTCATCCGGTAGAAACTTATGGGCCGTATCCCCATGATTATACGAGTTATGAAATTGCGTTCGTTGTTATTTTGTTATCCTACACGGTTACGCGAATGCTGGCAAGAGTAAAATCTGACAAGATCCGTCATGTCTCCATTCCGGCCGGGCCCGACTTCTCCTGCACCCGCAGGAGCACCAGCCCGCTGGCGAACAATAAGACGGAGCCGAAGTAGAAGATGAGATCCAACGTAAAATAATCGACGAGAAATCCACCGGCGATGACCGCCAGGCCCGAAAACAGCGACAGGCCCATATGGTAGCGACCGATCTGTTCCCCGCGCCGTCCTTCCTCCGTGAGATCCGCGAGCAAGGCTTTCTCGCATGTCCGCTGCATCGCTCCGAACACCCCCATCGCCACCTGCAGCGCATAGACCTGCCAAATGCTCGTGACCAGGGGGAAGAGAAGGAAGAGAGCCGCCATTCCCCAGGAGCCTAGCAGGAGGAAAGGCTTGCGGCCGAACCGGTCGGATGACCGGCCGAAATAGCCGTTCAGATAGGCGGAGCAGATCGTGAACAAGCCGTAGGCAATGCCGTACTGGGTGAAATCGCCGCCTATTTCCTTGATGCTGATCAGATAGAAAGGAAACACGATGCCCGAGCCGAGCGTCATGACGTTCTGGGAAAGCATCACATACCGCATCGCGACGGTTCTCATCGCACATACTCCGCGTACCATTCGTTCATGAACAAGGACTCCTTGTCGTAAGCGAGTTTCGCTGCCTTGAATTCGTCCGCTGCCGGATATGCCGCGCGGAACTGCTTCTTCGAGGCGAAGAGCTGATAGGTCAAGTAATAGGTGCCGCCGACTTGCTCGGCAAGCCCGATCATTTTCTGCGTCACGCTTTTCAACCGCTCCAGCCTTGCCGGGGAACGCTTCTCGTTGATGAGCAGCACCAGCGCCGCGCTGTCCTGACGGGAATAGGCCAGCAGCGATTCGTTGCTGCGGGGCATGTAGCGGACCGTAATATTGACGAGGTTGACCGGCTCCTCGCGCAGAAGCGTCCGCAGCCCGTCGACGAATGCCGGATAACGATCCAGCGGGACGAAATACTCTTGCAGCAAATCGCTCTTCTGCGCATCCCGGTATTCCAGAAACTCGCTCTCGGGACGCATGGCATTGTTGCGGGTAATCGGCTTGCCTTCAGTGGAGCGGAACAGCCGCTCCTGCAGGCTCCAGCTCATATTCTTGCCCCAGCCGTATTTGCGCTGCAGGCCGAACACAAAGCGGGTCAGCTCCACAGCCCGCTCTCCCTTCAGCCCTGTATCGGCTTCCGCCAGCGGAATGGTGCTGTCCATGTATTCGGTCATGTACATATCGCGGAGGAAGCCGGATGGAGCGGTGGAAATCCGGGCGATGACAAGGCCTGAACGGCCGGACTCGACCGATGCCCGCAGAGCATCCGGAAAATCCTTGTAGTCCAGCAGCGACGTATGCTGCGTATAGACTTCATCGTCTGTCAGCCTCAGCGTGGCATCGAGGATGACGCCGAGCAGGCCGTAACCGCCTATGGCCGCCCGGAACAGATCGGCGTTCTCGATGCGGCTGGCGGTCAGGATCTTGCCTTCCTCCGTCATCAGCCGGAAAGAGTCCACCGTTTCGATCAGCGAGCCTTCGGAGGGATCTCTTCCATGGATATTCGTGCCCAGCGACCCGCCGACGGTGAAGATGTTCTGGGACTGCATCACGCGGATGGATAGATGATGGGGATTGATTGCTTCCTGGATCTTCTCCCATGTTGCTCCGCTCTGGACGGTAATCTTCTTCGCCGCCGTATCGAGGTCGAGAATGCGATCATACCGTCTCATGTCCAGCACGACCGCTCCTTCATAAAAGGTCTGGCCGCCCATGCTGTGGCGCGTCCCGGCGACACTCACCTTCCGCCCTTCACGGCGCGCTTCGCGGATAGCGGCTGCGACGTCCTCCGTCGTCCGGACCGCGACGGTCTTGTCGACCTTGGCGCTCACGATGCGGCCGACGTCGGTCGCTTCCTCGCCTCGGGGCATGGCCGAGCGCAGCGTCAGGGAAAGAGTCAACGCCCCGGCGTACAGGATGACCGCGGCGGCTGCGAACAAGCGGGTTCTGGCGGTCATGCTTGCAGACTCCTTTCGGGTTCTGGCGGTCATCTTGCGGCCTCCTTTCGGGTTCTCGCGGTCATGCTTGCGACTCCTTCCGGGTGGCGCGGTAGCTCTGCAGGCGAGGCAGAGAGCTGTTGTCTCGCTGGGGAGTGGCGGCTTGCCGGGCGAAGATGCGCCAAGTGCCGATCCCGATGGATGGAAGCCCGCTCCGGAGATCGAGAGGCCGGTCTTCAACACCTATCGGACATACGATCCGTTATTTTAGCCAAAATCCCATTTTCGGATATCTATCGGACATACGATCCGCTATTTGTGAACAAATCCCCTCATATCGATAGCTTGAAAGCAAATAAGGGATCCTATGTCCGATAATCGCATGATTCGCCTTCAACTCCGCAAATAACGGATCCTATGTCCGATAAGCAGCCCGCCAGACTAATCCAAATCATTTCGTCATTAGATCTGCTCCAACCTCATGCAATTTGCACATTCGATGCACAGACGCGACAATGCTGCCTTAATCTAATTCCAGCCGACTTCACCAGCTCCTCCTGGACTGCCCCTTGTATCCCGTATATCCACTTGCAATCGTGGAAGTTGGACTATGGGCGACGGTGCCGGTAGGCGCGCATGAAAGTGGACTTTACGAGACGTGCCGGGAGAGATGCGCAAGGAAGCTGGACTTTGGGAAGCAGTTCCTGCGGAGTTCAAGGCCTTGACGCATCATGTCCTTCGACAGCCTTCCGACCACCAAGCAGCCTGCTGCTTGAGAACGTCAATTCGCTACGGAGTTGCCCTGCCTGGAATGCCGGTATTGGCCTGGAGTCATTCCCGTCCATTTCTTGAATGCGCTGTGGAAGGCGCTCGGCTCGGAAAAATGGAGCAGATAAGCCACTTCGGCGATGCTGTGCTCTTCCCGGGCCAAATAACGGACCGCCAGCTCCTTGCGCAGCTCCCCGGCGATCCGGTTGTAGCTGGTTCCCTCTTCCTTCAGCTTGGCCTGGAGGCTGCGCGTGCTCATGCCCAGTTCTCTGGCGGTATCCGAAAGAGAAGGCAGCGCGGCGCCGGTACGGTTCAGCAGATGCCGCGAGACGCGTGCGGCGACCTTGCGTCCGTCCTGCATATCATCCAGAACCCGTTCCGCCACAGACTGGAATGCCAGACGAAGCTTCTCGTCCGCCACCAGCACCGGCAAATCGAGCACCTCCAGCGGATATTCGATCTCATCCCTTTCCGCTCCGAAACGGGGGATCACGCCGAAGACCTCCCCATAAGCCTCCACCGGCGCTGCCGGCTGATGCCTCATGGAGACGGTGGCCGGCAGAAGCGGCTGCCCGGCCAATCTGGACAAGGCGCGGCAGATGGAAGAGAGCATATCCTCCTTGCAGTGGCGGGATTCCGGGATCGACGGATCCCAAATATGGAATCCGATTACGGCCATATTCCCTCTTGTCTTCTCATCCAGCTCATACCCGCTGCAAATCATCGCGTGGTAACGGCCGAGGGCGGCCAGCGCCTCCCGAATCGTGCCGCAATGCTGCATGACGTATCCGGCGATGCCCAGATCCGCGAATTCCATCCCGCTTCCCAGATGAAGCCCGAACAGCTCATCGCTTGTGAACCGGCTAGCCGCCTCCATCAGCCGAACCATTTCCCCGTGCGGGATACGGGCATCTCCCTGAAGGAGAACGCGGGAATCCAGTCCTGCTTCGCGGCAGAACCTCGCTGTATCGTACCCGCGACCGGCCATGCCCCGCATGGAAGCCGCCAGCAGCGTAACCGTCATTCCCTCCATCGTGCGCCTCCCCTCCCTTTGCGCGAATGATCATCAACGATGCGCTTCGCGTCACTGGAAACCTTTTGTGGATAGTTTACCATGAATGCATGGAGGAGCGGCATAGAAGCCGCTGCTGTAACACGGGCTGCGGAAACATTCGGCTGACTGCCCATGAAAATGCAAAAGGAGAGGTTTCTTATGAAGAAAAAAATAACGGTTGTCATCGGCCATCCTGATGCGGAAAGCTTTTGCCACGCACTGGCTGGCGCTTACATCCGGGGAGCGGAGGCGGCCGGAGCCGAGGTTCAAGTGCTGGACCTCGCATCGATGGCATTCGATCCCAATCTGCGGCATGGCTACCGCAAGCGGATGGAGCTGGAACCGGATCTTCTGCAAGCGAGGGAGCTGATGAAGAGCGCGGATCATCTGGTCTGGGTCTTCCCCGTCTGGTGGGCTACGATTCCGGCTGTGCTCAAAGGCTTTTTGGATCGAACCCTGCTGCCAGGATATGCCTATCAATTCAAGGAGGGCTCCTCCAGTTGGGAGAAGCTGCTCAAAGGCCGCTCGAGCCGCATGATTGTGACGATGGACTCCCCCGCTTGGTATTACCAGACAATACTAAGGGATGCCGGTATTCATGCCATGAAAAAAGGAACCCTGGAATTCTGCGGCATATCCCCCGTGCGCACCACTCGCATTGGCGGCATGAAGGACTCCTCGCCGGATCGCCTGGCCGCTTGGATGGAACGCATCGAGAAGCTCGGACAGAATATGGACTGACAAACTCTGTGGGCTGTGATCGCCTTTGGAGATGAGGGCTGCAAGTTTCTTATTCATGAGACATGCAACGCTGTAATTCTCTTAAATATTGTCTGCGCTCTGTCTGCAGTCTCTCGATGAACGGAAGCAGCACCATCATCCTCAACAGCATGAACGCACTCTGTGCCCGGTCGGTCGGGCTTGCGGCGAGAGCAGGCCGGGGGCCGGGGCCGGCTCCCATCCCTTTCATGCAAAGCTTTCCAGCTTACATCGTAAGTGTGCAGGTGGGAGAGACCATACAACTATAGTTGCTTCACCGGCTGATGAACGGACTGCCGCTCTCCCAGAACCGCCACGGATAGTCGCGGGCTTCTCCGCTGTTGTCGATGCCGATCCGGGGACCGGCCGCGATAATGCCCCTCTCCCTTCCCTCCGCGATGTACAAGGGCGGCTCGAACATCGGATGGCCGTAATCCGTCATCGTAATGCCTAGCGCCCTGGTCAGCTTGCCGGGCCCGCTCGTCAAGTCGCGCAGCTTCTTGCCCGCGCCGCGCCGCTCCTGCATGAGCTCCAGCCCCGCGCACGGCTCCAAGGCCCGGATCAGCACGCCCTCCGGGCTGCCAAGCTCCGCGCTGACGATGTTGAGCAGGCAGTGCGTATGCATCACATGCGCATAGGCATGTCCGGATTCGCCGAACATGACCTCCGTCCGCTTGGTCCTGCGTCCGCCGTAGCTGTGCGCCGCGCGGTCGCCCGGACCGCGGTATGCCTCCGTCTCCACGATCCAGCCTGCCGCCGTGCCCTCCGGCGTTTCCTTGACCAGCAGCATTCCAATCAATGCCTGCGCAAGCTCCAGCGTCGGCTGGCTGAAAAACTCCCTGCTTACCGGTTTTCCGATCATGGTCAGCACCTCCTTCTCTATCGCTTGATTATATCATCCATCGCCGTCCGCCCGGCTGCCGGCCAGCCAATCTTCTGCCAATCATCTCGGCTTCTCGACTATGGGCTATCCCGTCAGCTCTACATCCATTCATTACGCCCACCCAGCTCGGCTTTCGACTACCGAGTCCCCCGTCGGCTCCAGCCGTTGACCGCACCCGTTCATGAAGGCTTCGTACCTCTGTTTCCTTTGCTGCCATATTCCGATCCGCCCTCGCCGCCATCAATCCAATGACAGGCTCAAGCGGCCCCAACCTGACGTGAAATTGCAATTTCGGGGTAGGTGTGCGGGCGAATTTCTGATACAATAACGGAAAATTCAAACCGGACGAGGGGACTTGGCATGGAATACATCAGTACGAGAGGCAAGGTTGCCGGAGTCGGCTTCATCGACGCCATTCTGATGGGACTGGCGGATGACGGCGGCCTGCTGCTGCCGGCGCAGATTCCGCAGGTATCGGCAGACACGCTGAAGCAATGGCAGGAGCTCACCTACCAGGAGCTGGCGCTGGAGCTGTTCACCTTATACATCGGAGACGAGATTCCAAGAAATGACCTGCGCGCGCTTGTCGAGGACAGCTACTCGACGTTCCGTGACGAGGCCGTCACGCCGGTCCGCCGCATCCGCGACGGCCTCGACGTGCTGGAGCTGTTCCATGGCCCGACCTTTGCCTTCAAGGACGTCGCTCTCCAGTTTCTCGGCAACCTCTACAGCTACGTGGCCCGCCGTACGGGTTCCACGATCCACATTCTCGGCGCGACCTCCGGCGATACCGGCGCCTCCGCCATCGAGGGCGTGCGCGGCAAGGAGGGCATCCGCATCTGCATCCTCCACCCTCACGGCAAGGTCAGCAAAGTCCAAGAGCTGCAAATGACGACCGTCGACGACGCCAACGTGCTCAATCTCGCGATCGACGGCACCTTCGACGACGGCCAGCGCATCATCAAGGAACTGTTCGCCGACGTCGAGTTCAAGCACCGCTACCATCTGCGCGCCATCAACTCCATCAATATCGCCCGCATCCTGGCGCAAACGGTCTACTACTTCTACGCCTACCTGCAGCTTGCCCGCCGCGGAGAGACCGCTCCAGCAAGCTTCAGCGTGCCGACAGGCAACTTCGGCGACATCTTCGCCGGCTACCTCGCCAAGAGGATGGGCCTTCCCGTCGACAAGCTGATTCTCGCGACGAACGAGAACAACATTCTCGCCCGCTTCGTCGCTGAAGGCGTCTATCAGCCCGGAGAGTTCCGCGGCACCTACAGCCCTTCGATGGATATCCAGGTCGCCAGCAACTTCGAGCGCTACTTGTTCTATCTCTACGGCGAGGATGCCGCCTCGATCTCCCGTCTGATGGCTCAGTTCAAGGAAGAGGGCAGCTTGAGCATTCCGGCAGAAAAGCTCGCTGCGGTACAGGCTGACTTTGCCGCTTATGCGGTAGGCAACCAGGAATGCCTGGACACGATCGCCCGGTATTATCGCGATACGGACTACCTGCTCGATCCTCATACGGCATGCGGCGTAGCTGCCGCAGACCGGCTCGCCGTTTCCGGCGAGGCGATGGTGGCGCTGTCCACGGCCCACCCGGCCAAGTTCGACGAGTCGATCCGCCTCGTCGGCATCGAGCAGCCGTTCCCGCCCCAGATTGCCAAGCTGTTCGATCTGCCGCAGCATCAGCAGCTGTCTCCCGCCACGAACGCGGCGATCGCGGAGAAGCTGGCAGAGTTTTTCTGAATCCCGAAGACCGGAGCCTGCTGGCGCCGGTCTTTTTGCCGCCCGCATCTTGCGGCCGCTTCCGTTCAGACCGCATAGTCAAGTCCCGCGCTAGATGCATAGCACATGACACATCGATACGTGTAGGCGGTTGGTGCTTGATGCCGCTCATGCGACAGAAGCTCTCCCTCCCCCCTTTGTATGGCTACAACAGACTTCGAAGACTACTTCCGCTGATGGGCGGTCCAAGGAGGATTCCTCTTGAATGAAGCTTATTCACTTCTGAAGCCGGTTCCGCTTAGCGGCGATCTGCGGAAGGATATCTATGCCTTTCTCGTCTCCAACGGCCGGGAAGATACCGCCGTGCACTGCATGGCCGTAGGAACGGAAGCCCGCCGGTTGGCCGAAGCAGCGGGCTGCGATCCGTCCCAGGCGGAGCAAGCCGGCTGGCTGCATGACATCAGCGCCGTCTATCCCAACGACGCCCGCATTGAAGCCGCGCGCCTGCTGAACCTTGACGTGCTGCCCGAAGAAGAAGCCTTCCCCATGATTGTGCATCAGAAGCTGTCCCGGCAGATGGGGCATGATCTGTTCGGCATCCGAGATGCCGCCGTGTTGGAAGCCGCAGGCTGTCATACGACGCTTCGTCCTTGCTCCACGCTTGTCGACCGGGCCGTGTTTGTCGCCGATAAAATCAAGTGGGATCAGACGGGCGAGCCGCCCTATCTGAATCTTCTGCTGCCGGCGCTGGAGCAATCGGTTACTCATGCCGCCTTCGCTTATCTCTCGTACATGTGGGAACAGCGGGACAAGCTGCGGGTCGTGCATCCTTGGCTGCGGAGCTCCTATCTGGAATTGTCCGCCGACCTTACGTAAGCTTCCATCGCTACCGCCATTGCCCGGGCAATAAAAAAAGCCCGCCGCCTGCTGTCGAGGCGCGGACTGCTTCTGCTTGCCATGATGCATTTTGTTCCTGCGCTTGCCGCCTGCTGTCTGATGCCTGCGACAAGGTCGACAATCCGATATTAAACCGTTTTGATTTCAAGCACCTTGTAGCTGATCTTGCCCATGGGCGCATCCACTTCCACCACGTCGCCTACCCGCTTGCGGATCAGGTTCTTGCCCAGCGGACTTTCATAGGAAATCCGGTTCTCCAGCACATCGGCTTCGGCAGGAGATACGATCCGGTACTCTACGTTCTCATCGAACTCCCGGTCATGAAGGACCACAACCGAACCGACATTGATCGAGGAAGTATCCGTCGTGGTCGCTACACGAGCTTTCTTCAGCATCGCCTGGAGCTGCAGAATTCTCGTCTCCATGAAAGCCTGGTCGTCCTTGGCCGAATGGTATTCGCTGTTCTCTTTCAGATCGCCGTAGCTGATCGCCGTCTTTATGCGCTGGGCCAGTTCCCTGCGCCGCGGTCCCTTAAGGTCTTCCAGCTCTGCTTCCAGCTTGGCCAGACCTTCCGCTGTCAAGATGATTTCATGATTGTCCATTCCTGATCTCTCCTTCAGTTCCTGCTCCCTCTAGTGTAGCACAAAAAAGCCTCGCGGATGCTTCGCGGGCCCGGACGGCCATTATCTCCCACTATCGGAGCCTGTTCCGGAACAAGACAAACAAGTCCAAAATCCCGAGCCTTAGACCGGGCATGGACTTGGTTCAAGTGAATTCAACTGAAATCGCGGAAGGAGTCCGTCCGGCTATTCCGCATTTTTTTGCAGGGATTCGTATCCGGAAAGCTCATTCATTGCAGTCTCGATATTTCCGCATCTCGATCCGAGGGATCGAGCTTCCTGTTCGCCGCAGCAATGCTGCCGACGTCGCCTTTGATCCGGTATTTGCCTCGCAGCGAGCGGTAGCCGAGATTCCGGTTCACGGCCAGCATCGGCTCGTTCAAGGAGTCGTTGTCTGTGCGCAGATAGAGAGCGCCTGTCCGCACGGCGAGGCGGATGGAAAGGATTTTCAGAGCCCGGGCGATGCCGCGCCCCCGATAATCGCGATGCACGCATGTATATTCGTGGTACATGCCGCGGGTCTCCTCGAAGTAACGCAGATTGCAATCGCCCACGTACCGATCGCCATCCAGCGCAAGGATCACCCGCTCTGGCGCATAGCCGTCCCCGCGCAAATTCCATTTCTGCCAATCTCCGAAGCCCGGAGGCGTTCCAAGAAACCCCGGAATGTCGTTGAAGGTAGGCGACTCCAGCTCGTAGAGCAGCTGCTCCCTGTCCTCCTCCGGCATATCCGCCAAGGAAACGAAGCGGATCCCTTCGCTCTCGAGCCGCTCGATGACGGCGCCGTCCGCAAGGGCCGCGGCCTCTTCTACATGATTGAGATCCAGCACCGACTGCCAGGACCGGCGCTCGATCTCGAATCCGGACTGCTCCGCGAAACGCAGCGAGCGCAGATCGTCATCCCATACTTCCGTGTAGATTCGGTCTGCCCCGATGGCTGACGCCCAGGCGGCCGCCTCCCCGAGCAAGGCCCGGCCGACTCCGAGACCTCTGAATGCCTTGGATACGACCAAGGTATGGTACAGGCCGCCAGCCTCTGTCCACGGAGCGCGCCAGGTCCATAAATACCCGGCAATCCGGCCGTCATCGTTGACCGCCACTCTCCGGAACCGGTCATATCCTTCCAGCAGTCCGTCGGCATTCATATGCAGATGTCCTTGCTCATACAGCTTGCTGTCGGCTTCCGCCAGGCTCTCCGCCGTCGTCGGCTCGGACAGCTCTTCATTCCAAACGGCGGCAATGCCTTCGTAGTCATCCGGCAATACCAGCGGACGTATTTTGAATTCCATGCTCGAATCCCTCCATAACGCGGTTCCCCGCATGCTTATGAAGCTCATTATGGAGATGATTCATTTCCAGGTAAAGGTAAAAATCCGCTATATCCGCCTTTAACCGCGCGGAGCCCACAGCATGATCGATACCCCTGCCATACATACCGCAGCTCCCAGCCAGTCGTACAGATCCGGCGTCTTGCGGTCGACGAGCCATCCCCACAGAACGGCCATGACGATGAAGACGCCGCCGTATGCGGCATAGACCCGGCCAAAGGAAGGAAAGCCCTGCAGGGCAGGGATGATACCGTACGAGACGAGAAGGATGCCACCTGCGATTCCGAACCAGAGCGGCTTCGACTCGCGCAGCCACAGCCACACCATATACCCTCCGCCGATTTCGGCGAGTCCCGCCAGCAGGAACAATACCCACGCTTTGCCCAATACCCTTCACCCAGCCTTTTCCTCTGCTTTTTCCTGTCTTTCCTGCAGCCTTGCGGCGGCCGTCGGCCTTTATCGTATATGCGGGAAAGCGAGGTGTCCAGAGCTCGGCGCCTTCGTCTACATTTGATATAGATCTTCATCTGATCGCGCTGCTCTCATCCTGAACGTGCTGCCTTCATCTCGACTGCAAAAAAAGCTTTCCGCCGAGGCGGAAAGCTTTATGGGAAAACAGGCGGGTCAGACCGCCGCTTCGCTCTTGCCGCCATCCGCACGCAGCTGCTTGCTGCGCAGCTGGCCGCAGGCCGCATCGATATCCGCGCCATGCTCCAGCCGCACGCTGCAGCTGACGCCGTTTTTCTTGAGCGTGTCGTAGAAGCCGTCGATCGCCTCCGGCGTGCTGCGCTGGTACTGGCTGTGCTCGTCGACCGGATTGTACGGAATCAGATTCACGTTGGCCAGCTTCATCAGCTGGGGCCGCGAACGCATCAGATCAGACAGCTCCTGCGCATGCTCCCGCAGATCGTTGACATCCTTGAGCAGAATGTACTCGATCGTGATGCGGCGGCGCGTCCGGTCGAGGTAATAATCGATGCTCTCCAGCAGCTTCTCGATCGGAATCGCCTTGTTGATCTTCATGATCCGCGTGCGCAGCTCGTTGTTCGGCGCATGCAGCGACACGGCCAGATTGGCCTGCAAACCGCTGTCGGCGAAGTCGCGGATCTTGGCGGAAAGGCCGCTCGTCGATACGGTGATATGGCGCGGGCCGATCGCCAGCCCCTTCGGATGCTGCACGATCGCCAGGAAATTCATGAGATGGGTGTAGTTGTCGAACGGCTCGCCGATGCCCATCACGACGATATGGCTGACCCGCTGGTCCAGGCCGGCTTCGTCCAGATACAGCTGCACCCGCATGATCTGCTCCGCGATCTCGCCTGCGGTGAGGTCGCGGCTCTTCGCGAGCAGGCCGCTGGCGCAGAAGCTGCAGCCGATGTTGCAGCCGACCTGGGTCGTGACGCATACCGACAAGCCGAACTTGTGCTTCATGAGCACCGTCTCGATCAGATTGCCGTCCTGCAGACGGAACAGGAACTTGACCGTGCCGTCCATCGATTCCTGGCGCGTATGCTCCTCAAGCGTGCCGAGCCGCCAGTTCTCCTCCAGCAGCTGCACGCATTCCTTTTTCACTCCGGCATCGGCCATTTCGCCGAATGTCCGGACGCGTCTGCGGTAGAGGCTTTCCCATACCTGCATCGCATGAAACTTGCGGTGTCCGCGTTCCCCGAGCCAAGCTTCCAGCTGCTCCTGAGTAAGTCCGTACAGGGTGTTCATCTATATTCAAACCTCTTTCTTCTTTTCAGCATCCAGGCTCGCTTTATCGTCCCATAAGCCGCCCGATATTTCAAGCCGGGACAAGCCTGGGAAGGCACGCCGGCACGCAGGGCCCGACGACCTGCGTTCTTTTGCCGGTATAGCCAGCTCTGAAGCTGATTATCATCGTCATTGCGCTGAAAACGAGTCTCATTTAAAAGAATTGTAACCATCTAATAACAGGAGTAATATAATAATAACTATAATTTAAATGGAAAGGTCGAGATCCGAGTGGTTGATTTTCATCATCTCCAGCACGTCAAGGAGCAATCCCGGTCCAAGAAGACGTTATGGATCACGCTGCTTCTGACCTTGTTCTTCACGATCGTCGAGATCGTCGGCGGACTGCTGTCGAACTCGCTGGCCCTGCTGTCCGACTCCGCCCATATGATCTCCGACGTCATCGCCCTCGGACTCAGCATGACCGCTATCTACATGGCCTCCCGGCAGCCGGATGCAAGGTTCACGTTCGGCTACCTGCGCTTCGAAATCATCGCTTCCTTCCTGAACGGGCTTGCGCTCGCGGTCATCTCGGTCGGCATCTTCGTCGAGGGCATCCGCCGCTTCCTCCATCCGGAGCCGATCCAGTACGGCTTGATGCTCGCCATCGCCTCCATCGGCCTCGTCGTCAATCTCGTGCTGACGATCGTCCTCAGCCGCAGCATGAAGGAAGAGGACAATCTGAACGTGAAGAGCGCCCTCTGGCATTTCTTCGGCGATCTGCTGAGCTCGGTCGGCGTCATCGTCTCGGCGCTGCTCATCCTGCTGACCGGCAGAGTCTGGTTCGATCCGCTCATCAGTCTCGTCATCGGCGGCATCATCTTCATCGGCGGCGCCCGCATCACGCGCGAAGCCTATCTCGTCCTGATGGAGTCCGTGCCCCGCGAATTCGATCTGGAGGCGATCCGCGCCTCGATCCGGCAGGTCAAAGGCGTCGAGGACGTGCACGAGATGCATCTATGGGCCGTATCGACCGACCATTATTCGCTTACGGCTCATGTGTTCGCCGATGAGAATATCCAGCCGTTCTGCATCATCCTCAATATCAACGAGACCTTGAAGCAGAAGTACGGCATCTCCCATTCGACGATTCAACTCGAGCATGCCGGCATCAATCCGCATGGCGAATACGGCCGGGAATTCTTGAAAAGCCGGCGGGAACTGACGGGCAGCCAAGCTTGAACAGGCAGACTTGCATGCCGCTCAAGCATTACTCAGCATTTCTAAATAATACCTTATTTAAGCGCCCTATTAAGGGTGCTTTTTTTCATGTCCATCTAGCCGCCCACAGCTTCATTTCCTTAATGATCTGATGCAGATCCTGCCCCTTGGGGGTGAGCGTATATTCGACCGTGACGGGTACGGTCGGATAGACTTTGCGTTCCAGCACTCCCTTCTCCTCCATGTGGCGAAGGGTGCTCGTAAGCGCCCGGGGGCTTACGGCCGGGATCAGGCGCTGCAGCTCCCCGAAGCGGCGGGTGCCGCAGAACAGCTCCCGCAGGACGAGGAAGGCCCATTTGCCGCCGATGACATCCAGCGTTTTTTCGATATTGCAATCGATCGTGTCGGGGTTTTTGGGAATGTAGTTGCTGCTTGCCATGGACAAATCTCCTTTGCGAAAGCTAGTAACCCTCAGTATAGTAGATATCCTCTATATAATAAAGTGAGGATATTTTCACTACTTCCCCTGAGATAGAAACATGCGTACAATTAGCCGTGATAAGGCAAGCGCATTCAATTATAGGAGGGATTCTCTATGGATTATCGCAGGCTTGGAAGCACCGGCGCCAAGGTGAGCGAGATCAGCCTCGGCAGCTGGCTGACCTACGGCGGCTACGTCGAGCGCGAGAACGCGGTGAAAGCCATTCATGCCGCTTACGATTTGGGAATCAACTTTTTTGATACGGCCAACGTGTACGAAAGAGGAGCGGCCGAGACGCTCGTCGGCGAAACGATCAAAGCGTTCCCCCGCCACTCCTACCTGCTCGCTACGAAGGCATTCTGGCCGATGGGCGATCTGCCCAACGACCGGGGCCTCTCGCGCAAGCATCTGACGGATCAGTTCCATGCGAGCCTGAAGCGTCTCGACGTCGATTACGTGGACATCATGTACTGCCACCGCCACGATCCCGAGACGCCTCTCTACGAAACGCTGCGCACGCTGGACGATCTCGTCCGCGCAGGCAAGGTGCTGTACGTCGGCGTCAGCGAGTGGACCGCATCCCAGATCGCAGAAGCGCATGCCATCGCCGACCGCTACCTGCTGGACCGCATCGTCGTCAACCAGCCGCAGTACAACATGTTCAACCGCTACATCGAGCCGGAGATCATTCCGTACAGCGAGCGCAGCGGAGTGGGACAAGTCGTCTTCTCGCCGCTCGCCCAGGGCCTGCTGACGGGCAAGTACACATCCGTGGACAACATCCCGGCCGACAGCCGCGCCGCGAAGCTGGAGTGGATGAAGAACGGCATCACGGAAGAGAAGATCGCCAAGGTCCGCGAGCTCGGCGCCATCGCTTCCGATCTGGACCTGACCGTCGGCCAGCTGGCGCTCGCCTGGATTTTGCGCCAGCCGAACGTAGCCAGCGCCCTCGTCGGCGCGAGCCGTCCGGAGCAGGTCGTCGAGAATGCCAAGGCTTCCGGCGTCAAGCTGACCCAGGAAATCGTCGACAAGATCGAGGGCATCCTCGAAGGAAAATAAAGACGCGTCTGCGAGAAGCCGAAAGAGTCCGAGCAGCTGGATTTCCAGATGCTCGGACTCTTTTTTCCTATGCCTATTGCTCCGCGCCTCGACAGTCCTCTGCGTCATCGAACAGAATGACCGTCCGCCGAAATTCTCAGCAGCCTCGTCCTCGTCGCCATTCCCGCACTCTCCAGCGTCCGCTTGGAGGCCTCATTGCCGTACCCGCATCCGCTGACCGCCGTCAGCCCGTTCTCCGAGCATCGCTGCCTCAGCCGAAGGATCAAGCTCTTCCCTACGCCCTGGTTGCGGCAGGACTCGTTCACGAACATCCCTATGCTCGCTGTCCCTTCGAACAGCCTCGACTTCTCCAGCACTCCGATGCCGAGCAGCAGGTTTCCCCTGAAAAGGACGAACAGCTCGCCGCTGGCGATCCGCTGCTCGTACTGATCCAAAAACTCGCCGCACACGTTGCCGATTGTCTCCTCATCCCCGATCTCGGCCGGACGGAAGATTTCTTCCTGGCGATCCGGCGCCGCAACGGCGTGCAGCGGGATGCCTTCCTGGAACAAATAGGCCTGCTTCCGGATGGGGAAGCCCCTATCGAGCGCCAGGCTGAGAAACAGCTCGTCGCAGGTCGGGAGCAGCAGCGACTGGATCGAATGATGCTCCATCACTTGTCCGAACAGCGCCTGCGAGTGCTTCAGCCAAGGAATGCGGATGTAGAACTGCGTCAGCAGCGCTTCGCCATGTATGGCGTAATAACCGGCCAAGCCGGTGCCTGAATGGAACGAATAGAAGGCGGACTCCAGAATATGCTCCTCCAGGAAGGAGTCGAAAGGAACCGCAAAGCTCCTCAAATATTCATCGATCAGAATGCCGATCTCTTCCTTGGAACAGGGCTGCGCGGTCGGGATCAGCATGCGGCCGGCTCCAGATACCACTCTCCCAGCTGCTCCAGCTGCGGCTCCGTCAAGCCGATTCCACCCCTCAAAAAGGCTTCGGGCGTACCGTGGACGCGCCGGATCTCGTCAAACGCGGCCTGAATGTATTCCTCTCGGAAGGCCAGCACCGAACGGACCCGCTCCAGATGAGACTCGGTGCGCAGATCGCAGACGGCCGTCAAGCCGAGCGACTCCACATAAAGAGCTTCCTCAGCCGTCAGGCGATGCAGCTCGCCCGAACGGAACAGAACGTCCTCTTTCACCTGCCTGCCGTCCGCGGCCATGCAGCCGCCGAGCTCTCTCCTATTCAAGCCAGCCTCCAGCTGTTCCTTCATGGAATGCACTCTCCTTTTCTGTTTTCGAGCGAAGCCGGCCATATGCTCCAACCGTTCAGGGGCGGTCGGTCAGCTGCGGTCGGTCCGCCAAGTCTTGCAGAACAGCTGGCGGCTCCTAAGCCCCTCTCGTGCAAAATGATAGCGTCTGCTATGCGTTTATCCTGCAAAACCGCATGGCTGCCGGCACCGCAGCCGCCAGATCCGTCTGAATTGCCATCAAGTATTTCGAAGTAATACTTAGCATTCCGGATTCGTTTTCGACTGATTTCGACCCCATACCTTCATGCTCAGGCCCAGGCTGAGCGCGATGGCAGCCGCCGAGAAGGCCAGGCACACCGCTTGCAGCCCAAGCACATCCGCAAGTCCGCCGACCGCAAGCGTAAGGCCGATCTGCAGCGCTCCCTGCGCCGCGTCGGCAAGGCTGGCCACTCGGCCCATTCTGTCGGACGGCACCTGCTTCTGAAACCAGGTGGCGTAGCCGGCGCCGACATAGGACATGAAAAATCCGAGCAGGACGAATGCCGCCGCAGCCAGGAAAAACGTATGCGACAGATAGAAAAGGAAGTAGAAGACGCTCGTCAGAAGCGTCGCCGGACCTAGATACCAGCGCCAGGAGATCCGCTTCGCGAGCAGGGCTGCCGTGAAGGAGCCGGCCAGCGCTCCGATCCCTGTCACGCTGACGATGAACCCGTATTGCTCCGTGGACAGCTTGAGATGCTGCTTGATATACGTCAGTTCTTGAGAGTCGATCGAGTAGCCGATGATGACGGAGCTTTGGAACAGCAGATAGATGGCCAGGAAGGACGGCGCGGTCAGGACGAAGCTCCGCACGACGCCCCAATCGCTCCGAAGCATGCGCAGCGTGACGGGTTCCCGGGCCGGCCCCTCGAGCCGAGGAACCGCCGGCAGCAGCGAGATCATCAAGGCGCAGACGAAGAAGGTGACGGCGTTGAAATAGATGCTGAAGTCCGTGCCGAAACGATAGATGAGCAGCCCGGATATGGCCGGCCCGAGCAGGAAGGCGCCCGAGCTGCTCATGCCGAGAATGGAGTTGAACCGCTGGCGGTCTTCCGCCGGGATGAGCTTCGTAATGTAGACCGACTGGCTCGGACCGAAGAACGATCCGGCCAGGCTGATGAGGAAAATGAGTCCGAAGATGACCCATACAGAGGAGGCGAAAGGAATAAAAAGCATGAGCGTGCCGCGCACGACGTCGGTCAGCATCATGAGCTTGCGCACATCGGTGCGGTCGACGATGCTGCCTGACCAGAAGTTCGTCAGCAGGAGCGCGATCGGCCGGATGACGAACAGTCCTGCCATAGCGGCAGCGGAGCCGTCCGTCAGCTCCAGCAGGGCGATGTTGATGGCGACGAAATAGATCCAGTTGCCGAGATGAGAAAACCCCAATCCGCCGACGAGAAGGGCTGCATGCTTCCAGGACTTCAAGGATGTCCATCCTCCTTACGGCCAAGAAACCGTTTTCTTCAATCTATCACGGATTCAATGTTCCACAATAAGGAAAATGTGACAGCTTCGGCACTATGGCAGCAGCCGTATATCTGCGCAGGAAGCCGCGACGACGTCGGCATCCGGCAGCTGAAGCGCCGCATCGCCCGCAGCCAGTCCGATCGCAGCCGCCGCTCCGGCCGCCTTGGCCATGAGCATATCCCCGTTGGAGTCGCCGATGATGACGACCTTGGATATGTCCAGCCCCATCCGGCGGCAGGCGAGCTCCGCCAGATCGGGATAGGGCTTGCCTCGTTCGACAAGGTCGGTGCCGATGATTTCGCCGAAGTGGCCTTCGAGGCCGAGCCAGGAAAGATGCTTGACCGCCGCGTTCGTTTCGTCGGCCGTCACGACGGCCATCGGGATGCCGGCCGCGCGGCAGGCTGCCAGCAGCTCCGTCACGCCGGGCAGGGCGAGAGCGGCCCGCTCCCGGTCGAGCTCACGGTCGGCATGCTGCCAGCTCTCATGGGCCGCCACCCGGGCATCCGCCCAGGACAGGCCGCGCCGGTAGCCGCATGCGCTCAGCAGCGCCAGCAGCTCATGCAGCGTACCCATCGACAGAGGGCCGCTGCGGTCATAGCTCTCGGCATTGCCCTCCGGCGCGAACGAGATTCCCCACTCGTTGCCCAGCTCTTCCAGAGACAGCGGCTCAAGACCCCGTTCCTCCAGCCGGGCGCTGAAATGCTGCCTCATATGGCGCGTCCATGCCCCCCAGGTATGAACGAAATCCAGGAGCGTTCCATCCTTGTCGAACAAAATGGCTTCCGCTTCGAATATGCGGCCTGCTGCGACGATCTGCGGCATATGGCTTGTCCTCTCCCTTGTCGCGCTTTCCATCCGTTTGCGGAGCGCTCTTTTTCCCAATATAAAGGATGGGCGTAGCTCTTGCATAGACATGCGGAATGCCGGCAAGGCCGCTTTCCGCGCTTGTCTCTGGCTATTAGGCAGCAATGCCGGGATTATTCAGGATGAATTCCGTCGATTGCTTCCGGTCCTGCCCCGCAAGCGGCAAAAAAACCGCCCCGGCCCCATAGGGCCGTGTGCGGTTTGATCCGTCAAAAGGTCGTAAAGCCAAGCAGATCCTGGACTCGGTAAAGCACACGCTTGATCCAGACCGTGTCATTCTCGTACTGGCCGTATTCGACTGTATACGGCGCATCCTCATTGGACCAGAGCCGCTGGAAATAAGCTTCCGCCTCCATCGCCGCACGGCTCCCGGAAGGGGCCGTTATTCTCAGATTCGACTCCAGGTTCAGATCGTCGAGATTGCGGGCCGTGAAGTTGGCGGAGCCGTTATGGATGACCGCGCCTTCCGGACCTGCGATGAGCATCGCCTTGACATGATACTGCTCCTTGTCCGTGTTGTACCAGCGGATCTGGATGTTCCCGTCCGACTTGTCCGCAAGCTCCTGCGCCACGGGACGGTTCGGGATGCCGATCTTGCCGTTGCCGAAGGCGACTTCGTTCGGGTCCAGGATAAGCCGGATTGCGGCGCCCCGCCCGGATGCATCCAGCAGCGCCCGCACGACGCTGCGGTCGGCCAGATAGAACATGCCCATCCACACGGTGTCGCCGGCGCCGGCAGCCTTCAGATCGGCAAGCACATGCTTGCGGATCTTGCCCTCGGTCAGCAGCTGGACGCCGATCGTTCCTTGCCCGGCCGATTCGGCTGCCGCAGGCGGAGGAGCATCAGGCAGCCTGATGCCTGCCTTGGACAGATCGAGAGCCGCCTGCTCGGTCCGCAGCGCTTCTCCGATCAGCCCGCTGCTTCCGCTTACGGCATAACCGCTGTTGGAATTATAGAAGCTGGAATCATGGGCATTGGCGCTTGCAAGGACGAGCTCCTTCTCCGTAATGAGCACCTTGCGGTGGTTGGCCTTGGCGTTGACGAGCTTCAAGTAAGCGCGCAGCGTCATGTCCGGCGCCTCGCTCGCCATCTTGTTCGGAAGCCAGCCCTTGCCGTGCTGCCCGAACCAGCCGGCCGTCATCCTCCAGGCGGCGGTGTAGAGCGGATTGGAGTCCCGCAGCGGGTTGACGTTCGTAATCGACACCTGGATGCCCGCACGCTTCAGAAGCTCCAGCTCCGGATCGTCATGGGAGCCGTAGGAGGTGTTGACATCGTCGGTAATGACGATTGCCGCAAGCTCGGGGTACCGCTTCTTCTGCTCGATCAGCTTATCCGTCATCTTGCGGCTGAGCGGCGGGTAGGACTGTCCCTTGTTGGCATAGCCGTTATACAGGAACATATCGAGAACGATGAACTGCCTCGCGTTGCCGATCGCCTGGAACATGCGCTCGAAAATCTGCTGCTCCACCTGCTGCCCGCCGCTGGCGTCCCGATGCGTGAGATCGTTAAGCAGCTCCAGGCTGCCGTCCGGAACGTTATGGACGGTTCCCTCGAAGGATACTCCGGGAGGAAGCGGCTTATGGGTCTGATAAACGACGACGCCAGCATACAGGATCAGCAAGGCAAGGACGGCAAGCAGCCAGGGCTTGCGGTAAAAAGGCCTCGAATGCCGGCCGGACCGGCCTTGGACCCGGCTTGGAGAGACAGGATGCGATGGGATCGAAGCTCGTCGTTTCATGGATGGGTTCTCTCCTAACAGGGTTCTCTTCCTTGTGTACCGCCCTTGGCTGCTATTTGAAACAGGCTCGCCTGCAGCGCTAAGAGCCGCCGCGGCCTCGAGTCCGGTCCTCCGCCTTCCCGTACCTGGCTTCTCCGTATGTCTGCGCGAGCTTGCCAGCCTCCTCCGGCGTCAGGGAGGTGAAGGCCTCTTCCGCCGCGGACAGATTGGCGGCATGCTCTTCGGGAGTCAGGCTGGGCCTGTATTCGTAGCCTTCGGCTATCGCGCTGCGGATGAAGGAGCGATACCGCATCCGCGGATCGCGGCCGTCGCCCTTCGGCTCCTCCTGCGCCTTGCGGCCAGCGGAGCGTTTCTTGCGCTTGCGGGGCACCCGCTCCAGCTTGATGACCTCGTCCGAGTAGCCCGCGCCGGCCGGCTCCTTGAGCGACCTCAGCAGCTTGAGCCTGCGGAACAGCGCTTCCGCCAGCTGGCGGATCCGCTCCGGAAGGAAGCGCCGCAGGAGGAGGTACAGGAAGTAAGCCAGCAGGACGGCGGCGATCAAAAGAACGATGACGATCAGGATATTGCCGATCAGCACGATCCATTCGTTCGGCTCCTTGGCCTCCGGCAGCTGCATGGGCCCCGCTTGGCCTGCAGGCGGTTGTTGCGGCTCGAGCGGGGGCAGCCCCTGCTCTGCGGGGGGACGCCTCAGCGCCGCCAGCAGCGCGTCGCGGAGATGGCGCAAGGAATCGGCAAGCCCTTGCCAGGCGCCGATCACAAGCATGAGCGCGACGAGGGACCCCGTCAGCAGCCGGTTCCAATACCGCATCGCGGGAGTTCCCCGCCAGCCGAACCCGTCCTTGCCGGCGGCATGCTGGACCTGAAGGCGGTTCAGGCGAAGCAGATACAGGCACAGGGCAAGCGTGAAGGAGGCCTGGACGGAGAAGGCGTACGGCTTCAAGTAGGCATTCGTCAGGACGACGATATAGATGACGAACGAGGCCAGCATCCCCAATTGGACGAGCATCGGCGCAGCCTGGTTCCACAGCGATCGCCGCCCTGCGATAAGCCCTCTGACAGCTGCGGCTCCGGCGGCAAATCCCCATACGCAAGCGCGGATGGCGGCTCCGGTCTCGGATGCGCCGGGGAACAGCCGCAGGCCGATCCAGGCTCCCGCGCCGGCGCCAGCCAGAGCGAGGAATGCCTTGGCCAGCCGCCCGGCAGGCCCATGGGATACGCGGCTCCCGGCAATCGCAGCCGCCGCATGGAGCGCCAGCACGATGAGGCCGAGCAGCAGCGGCGGCAGGAATAGCGGCAGCTCCGCAGCTCGGAACATGGGGAAGACAGCTCCGAGCAGCAGGACCGGATACAGCGCAAGACATTCAAGGAGCGAAAAGACCAGCATGAACGGAGCCGCTTGAGGCTGACGGACGACCAGCCTTGCCGTTTGGCCAGACTGCGGCTCCAAGCCGGAATGCGGAGCTTGCATGGCTGCGTGCTCCCTTCCGCTTCCAGCCGCATGATCGGGGCGTTCGGCATCTCCCTTCGGGGAAGAAGCTGCGTCCGGCACGGAACGGGTTTCGGGACCGGCGGCGGAACGATCTCTTCTCATGGCCGTCTCCCTCCGTTCGTACGGAGAGGCGGTTCCACAAAAGCAACGCGGTGGCCGGACTGCTCCAGCAGGGCTGCAGCCTCCATAATCCGGTCCGACCGGAACGCCGTCACGAGCAGATAATCCATCCCGGCGGACAGCTCCAGCTCGGCTTCTCGCCGAAGCAGCTCATGAAACGGCATCCGAATCCTCGGCTCTACCGCAGCCATGGAAGCGAGCGTCTCCTCGAGCTTCCCGCTGCCGCTGCCGAACTCCACTCTCCCGGTATCGTCCGAGTGCCGGCTGACCGTTCCATTATGGGCGAATCCGGCCGCCAGGCCTCGGCCCAGCATTCCTGCAGCCAGAGCAGCCGCGCAGCTGATCGTTGCCTCCATGTCGTCCGGCCTCGTCACCCGGTCCCACATCATTTCGGATTCTTCGATGTTCAGCAGGATCATGGCGCGGGGATCGGCCGTATGCCCATGCCGGCGCACCTGCAGCTCCAGCGAGCGGGCCGATGCCTTCCAATCGATGCGGTTGAACGCGTCTCCGGGCAAGTACGCCCGCGTGCCGCTGGCGACGAACGGGTCCTCGACGATCCAGCGCCTCACCTCGAGCTCTCCCTGCCAGCTTCGCCAGGAGTCGGGCATGGCGCTCTCTTCCATCGGAGCCGGGTATACAGTGAGCGTATGCGGAAGCGACAAGGTGATCGACGGCGTGTGGATGGAGAACAGGTCGCCGCCTGTCAGCGACGCCGTCTCCATGACGAATACGCCTCTGCTGACGCAGGTCGTCTGATGGGTGCGGACGATCTTGACACGTGGCTGCAGCGTGAACAGGCTCGTATGGTTCTGATAGATTCGGCCCCGGCTGACGGACGTATCTCCGCGGCCGCGGAAGACGATAGAGGCTGGAAGCATCGTCTCCAGGCGCAGCCACGGTACGGGAAGCCCCTTGGCATTCTCGATCGTCTCGACAATTTCCAGCCGTTCGCCTGCGTAGCAGGCTTCCTCGCTGAAGCGGCGGGACACCTTCACCCCGCGCAGCGATCCTTTGCCGAGCACCAGTCCCTGAGCGTAAACGAGAGCTCCGCAGACGGCAAGCAGGAGCAGCAGCTCCATCAGCGGGCCTCGGCCCCAAGGCCTTCTTCGCTCGGCACGGGCATCGCGTCAAGCAGCTCCTGAACGAGCGCTTCCGTCGGCCGGACCTCCGTCGAATGACGCCTCTTCAGCACGATTCGATGGGCGCATGCCGGCACAGCCAGCCGCTTGATGTCATCCGGCAGCACATAGCTGCGGCCGTGCATGGCCGCATAGGCTTGGGAAGCCCGCATCCATGCCTGGGTGCCGCGAGGGCTGATGCCGAGCGCGACTCCCGGATTGGAGCGGCTCGCCTCCGCAAGGGCGACCATGTAATCGAGCAAGTCGGCATGCACCGATACGCCGGCGCACAGCCGCTGCGCCTCCAGCACCTCCGCCGCCGAGGCGGCCGGCCGCAGCGCTTCTGTCCAAGGGGAGACGGCGCCTACGGTGCGCAGCAGGATTTCCCTGCCTTCCTCACGGGAAGGATACCCCAGATTCATCCGGATCATGAATCGGTCCATCTGCGCTTCCGGCAGCGGGAACGTGCCTTGGTTGTCGACGGGATTCTGGGTCGCCACCACCATGAACGGCTTCTGCAGCTCCATCGTCTTGCCTTCGATGCTGATCTGCCGCTCTTCCATGCATTCCAGAAGGCTCGACTGCGTGCGGGGCGTGGCGCGGTTGATCTCGTCGGCGAGCACGATCTGCGTGAACAAAGGACCTTTGCGGAAATAGAATTCGCCGTCCTTCTGATGGTAGTAGTGGATCCCCGTCAAGTCGGAGGGGAGCAGGTCCGGGGTGAACTGGATCCGCTGGAAGTCGAGGCTGAGCGATGCGGCCAGGCTCTTGGCCAGCATCGTCTTGCCCGTTCCCGGCACATCCTCGAGCAGGACATGCCCCGATGCCAGCAGAGCTGTCAGCAGCAGGTCGATCTCTCGATCCTTCCCTACCATTACCCGGTTGATGTTCTCCTTCACTCTGGCGGCCAGCTGCTGCACTTGATGCACCTTCCCACTTCCTCTCGATATCGTCGCTTGAGGAGGGCCTTCAGCAGGCCGCATGCCTCTACGATTCTATTCTAGCAAATGGGTTCTGGAAAAAACAGACAAGCGGACTCCCGGAAGAGCCCGCCTGCCTGGATGGATGAGATCAAGGATTCTGGACGCTGAACGTGTCTCCGCCCTTGATCGTCCCCGATTCGAAGCCCTTGTAGAACCAGCGCTTGCGCTGCTCCGACGTGCCGTGCGTGAAGCTCTCCGGCACGACATAACCTTGCGACTGCTGCTGGATGCTGTCGTCGCCGACCGCGCTGGCCGCCGTCATAGCCTCGTCGACGTCGCCTTCCTCGAGCAGATTGTTTCCTTGCTCGTAGTGGGCCCAGACGCCGGCATAATAGTCCGCTTGCAGCTCCAGCCGGACCTGGTACTTGTTGTACTCCGTCTCGCTGAGCTTATCGCGCAGCGGAGCGATCTTGTCCATCGTGCCGAGCAGCGTCTGCACGTGATGGCCGACCTCGTGGGCAATGACGTAAGCCATCGCGAAGTCGCCCGGCGCCTTGAACCTCTGCTTCAGCTCGTCATAGAAGCTGAGGTCGATGTACAGCTTGCGGTCGCCCGGACAATAGAACGGTCCCACCGCCGAGGTCGCGCTGCCGCAGGCGGATTGGACCGAATCGTTGTAAAGGACGAGCGTCGGCTTCTCGTAGGTCATTCCCTGCTTCTGGAACACGTCGCTCCATACCGTCTCGGTGTCCGCCAGCACGACCGACACGAACTGGGACAGCTCCTGCTCCTGCTGCGTCTGCTCATAGGGCTCCGAGGAGCTCTGCCCGCCGGTCATGCCTCCGAGCAGGTCGCCGGGGTTTCCGCCGAGAAGCGTGACGATCAGTATCAGGATGATCCCGCCGATTCCGCCGCCGACCAGCTTGCCTCCGCCGCCCATTCCCCTGCGGTCCTCCACATTGCCGCTTCCTTGTCTGCCTTGCCATCGCATGGCGACTCCTCCTCGTCTGTCTCCAAAGGTCGTATTCCCGTTGAAAGGTTTACCTTTGATATACCCGCGGGAGGCGGTTTGACGCTGGAAGAGCTTTCTTGAGGCCAGCCCGGTGCCGGCTGTCAGAAAAAGCATCCGCCGTAATCGGCTTTGCGGTCGCGCCAGACGGAATGGACATGGCCGCCTCCGGGCATCGCAGCTTCCCTCTTCACGACGGATTCGATCCATAAGCGAGGGCCCTCGATCCGAAGGTAGGAGCCCGGCCCCGTGTCGTCCAACGAGCCCGACCAGCCGATGTAGGTCCTATCCAGAGCTTCCTCCGTGAAGTAGTCCGCCAGCAGCTGCGGCATGTCGGAAGGATGGGCATCGATCGCCCAGCCGGTGACAGCCTCTCTCACCTTGCGCTTCTGCTTGTCGTCCAGATGGGCGTACGGAAGGCCCTCGTGCTCGGGGAACCTCGCATCCCTGCCCGGTCCGAGAAGCACATCCTCGAACTTCTCCTCGAGCTGAGCCGCTGCCAGCTGATCTGGCTGCAGAGAGCGGAACAGCTCGTAGGAGGCTTTGAGCCGGCCTTCCATCGGCCCATAGGTTCGGCCGCCCGCCGCAGAGATTCTCGGCTCGATGCCGACGAACATGGGGGTCAAGCCTTGCTCGCGCGTATGATACGTTCGGTTGATAGCCAGATGGTGGCCGCTGATCTGCAGCATCCATGGGCTCGATTCGCTCGGATCGCCCAGAAACGCCACCTGATAAAAGCGGGAATCCCATTTTGGATTGCCGGAAGCCTCCTGCTCCGCCTGATCGGCCAATAGGATCGCCTTCATCGTATGGTAGCCATGCGGTCCAAGGGCTTCCGCAGCGAGCGCTTTGAAGGCTTCCAGGCTGGCGGGACTCATCGAGCCCAGAGAAATGCCGTTCCGGGGCGCCTCCTCGAGCGGGAAATAGCTCCAATCCACCGCATGCTTCGCTGTAAACGGATACCGGATCGCTTTGCGCTGCTGCGGTGCGAGGGTATCCTCGAGCGCGCGGGCAAGACAAGCAACTCGGCTGTCATGGGGCAATCGGGAGCAAGTAGCCGTCGCCTCGCGGGCGACGCCTTGCTGCAAGGCGTTGTACACATCCGCCCCGCTTCCCTTCTTGCCGGGAGCCGGCTTCTGGACCGGATTGGCCCCGCCTTTAGATGCGGCCCATGCGGCTGTTCCCTGCGCGCCGGCGGAAGTGCCCGGCCAAGCCAGCGTCAGCGCCAGAAGCGCCGCTGCGGCTATGCTTTTGTTCATGATCGGGTAAGACTCCTTTATCAAGATGAAATAACGGGTGCGGCGCCTGCCTGTCATGCCCTAGCATTCGCATTCGGCTGCCTGATCATTCCATTATTTCGGGAGAACGCAAAAAGAAGCGGTCCCTCAGTCCATTGGATGACTGAGGGCATCGCCCCTCTGCAGACGACTTATCCGTTCGTCCGGCCGGCTGCCGGAGCGAAACGCCCGCTCCCGCCATACACGTACATTCCAGCTTCCTCCGGCTGGTCAGCGCCCATGCGGCCCTCACGCCCCTCATGCTGAGCAGCCGGGGATTTGTACGAATAGGCATGGCCGTACGGGCCCGGCATTCCCTGCATTTCCGGCATCATCTGCCCTCCGCCATATCCATGGCCGTACATGCCGGCCATTCCCTGCATTTCCGGCATCATCTGCCCGCCGCCATGCCCATGGCCGTACATGCCGGGCATTCCCTGCATTTCCGGCATCATCTGTCCGCCGCCATATCCATGGCCGTACATGCCGACCATTCCCTGCATTTCCGGCATCATCTGCCCGCCGCCATATCCATGGCCGTACATGCCGGGCATTCCCTGCATTTCCGGCATCATCTGTCCGCCGCCATATCCATGGCCGTACATGCCGGGCATTCCCTGCATTTCCGGCATCATCTGCCCGCCGCCATATCCATGGCCGTACATGCCGGGCATTCCCTGCATGAGCGGCTGAGCGTGGCCTGCGCCGTAGCCGTAACCGCCGGAAGCCTCCTGCAGCGCCTGTACCTTGCCGCAGCCCGGAGGCGGCCCAAGAATGAGGGACTGCTGGATCGGCGCCACCGCCTTGGCATATTCTTCTTCATCGACGCAGTACGCGAGATTCATGATTTCCTTGGGCGTAAAACGGAGGAAGTCCGAGCCATAGACGATATCCGGAGTCGGCTGATCGAATATAGTCAGGATATGCGCCTTCTCGGACAGCGTCAAGATCCAGTGGAACCAGCCCTTGGGCAAGACGGCGACCTGACCCGGCTTCAGCTTGCAGCTCATCAGCTTCTGAGTGAACGGGTCGAATACGGAAGTCATGACTTCGCCGCTGATGACGAAGACCAGCTCCGTCGCATTGGTATGCCAATGGGGTTGAATGATGATGCCTTTAGTCAAGTGTACGTTGAAAAGACCCGTTCGGATGGCTGGGAGCTGCTCGCCGAACAGCTGCGTAATGTAGTTATGCGGATCTCGCTTGAAATTCAGCACCTCATTGGAGTCTGCGCATAAGGTCAGACTAGGGGATTGCAGGACAGAATCGGTCACGTTCTTATTCCTCCACTCTGGGTTGCAGTCTAGTTCACTGTATGCCCAGAACGGCCGATCTGCTCCTCACTGCCAGCAAGCCCATTGCCTGCATTCAAAAAAAAAGACAAAAAAGCACGGGCACAGGCCCGCGCTTCAGCAAGCTATTCGATCTTGAACCGGTCGACCAGCTGCTTCATCTCTTCCGCCATAGCGGAGAGGCTGCTGGCCGAAGCATGGATCTCTTCCATCGACGCGAGCTGCTCCTCGGTCGAGGCCGCGGCTTCCTCCGAGCCGGCCGCATGGGACTGGGCGATGCCGGCGATCTGCGAGGCCGCGTCGGTGACCTCCTGAATGCTGCCCGTAATCTGCTTCACGACGGCCGCCATTTCCTCGATATGCGGAATCATATGTTCTGTGCCGGACAGAATTCGGGAGAACTTCTCCGAGGTGAGCTCCGATATGCTCAGTCCCTGCTGCGCACCAGCCACGACCTCGCTCATGATGGCGACGGATGCTTCCGTGTCCTGCTGGATGCCGGCGATCAAGGCGCCGATGTTTTTGGCCGACTGCTGCGATTGCTCCGCAAGCGCCCTTACTTCGCCGGCCACGACTCCGAAGCCTCTGCCGTGCTCGCCGGCGCGGGCGGCTTCGATCGCGGCGTTCAGGGCGAGCAGGTTGGTCTGACGGGCCAGATCCGCGATGACTTTCAGGATGCCGCCGATTTCGCGGGAGCGTCCGGACAGCGAGGCGATCACCTCATTGGATCTTTGGACCGATTCATGAATGAATCTCATCTGGTTCAGGTTGTCCTCCACATACCGGCTTCCATCCTCCGCCTCGTCGAACGTCTGGCGGGAGAACTGCAGCACGCTCTCGGAGCTCGCCGAGATGAGCCTTGCGCCACCCAGCACTTCCTGGAGGGCATTCTGGTTCTGATCCAGCCGCATCGTCGTGATCTCGGCGCCGCCCGCGATTTCCTGGATGGCGGAGGCGACCGTCTCGGCAGCCTTGCCCGACTGCTGCGCCCCTACCTTGAGCTGCTCGGCGGATGCGGCCAGCTGTCCAGCGCTTCCGGCAATGCCCCCGATCATTTCTTTCAGTCCGACCGTCATCTCATGGAAGGCTTCGTTCAGCTGGTATATTTCGTCCCGGCCGCGGATAACGAGCTTGTCCCCCGTCAGATTCCCTTCCGCTACCTGCTTCACCGATGCAGACAGCCGGATGAGCGGACGGGTAAGGAACCACGACACGAGGATGCCCAGCGCCAGCGCGACCAGAGCGGCCGCCGTGCTGATGACGATGACGGCGATCAAGCCTGCATTAGCCTGGTCTCCCGCCTTCCTGACATTGTTGCGGATAACGGTGTCGCCTATCCACTCCGTCATGGAATCAGCCTGGCTCGTAATGGATTCGCTGACGGGAAGAATGATCGTGACGCCTTCTTCCGCCGCCTTTTTCTTGTTGCTCAAATAACTGTTCATCACCTTCACGGTTACTTGCTTGAATTGCTGATTGGCATCGTCGATAGCTTGCAGCCGTTTTTCGGTTTCCTCCAGAGTTGCAAGCTCAAGCCCTTTTTTGACTGCGGCGTCGATCCGGTTGTTGGCGTCATAGATCTGGGTTTTGTACTTGGCATCTCCATACAGCATATAAGCGCGGAATGCGCTGATCTGCACCGCGGAATCGGTCTGGATGGATTGGGCGAGAGACCTCAATTCACCTGCCGTATTGACGATGTAGTCATAGGATTTCTTCGTATCATCCACGGTGCGGATCGTAAAGACGGATGACAGTCCAAACAGCAAGGAAACCAAAACAAAGCTGCCGATCAGCTTCATTCTAATGTTGAAATTAATTTTCATGGGGTCTCTGGATCCCTCCGTATCAAAAGATACGTATGTTATCGACGGAGTGGAGAAAAAAATTGAGGAATGGCAAAAAGTGATTGGCAGGCTTTCAGTTTGTTGGAATCGAGATACTCGAGGAATCGGGCGTGGAAGCAGCCAAGGTATAAGCCCCCCTGCCGTTCGGCCATGCTAATAAGCAGGGAGGTGAATGCAATGGCCAAAGATGTTCTTTGCGAAGTGAACTCCTGCCGGTACTGGGCTGCCGGCAATAAATGCGCGGCTGCATCCATTTATGTCGTCAGCCACAGCAAAAAAGCCAGCAATTCCGAAGAAACGGACTGCCGAACGTTCGAACCGAAAATCTGATTCGACTCGGACAGCCGACCGCCGGCTGTCCGTTTTCATTTCCGGCTCCCCTTTAGCATAACCAACAGTGATAATGATTATCACTGTTTGGGAAAATTTTTCAACCCGCACCCTTGCAGGCTTGAACAAGCTTCTCGACAGCCTCCATTCCCATCTGCCGCATCTCCGCACGCCTCCCGCTCCGAGGCACCATCTTGCTTGGATCCCACCTAGATTCTTATACGCAAAAAAACCGCCCGGCCCTCTGGCCGGGCGGCTGACGCCGCTCTAGCTTGCTGATGCAGTACCTGCCCGCTGCTTAGCGGCCCTTGTTCGCCGGAGCTGCCGTGCGCTCTCCTGCCGGACGCTGTCCGCCTCGGCGCTGCCAGCTCTGCTTGGCTCCTTGCCCCGACTGGCCGCCTTGGCCGGCTCCCTGCTTGGCTTGACCGCCGCCGCTGCCCGGGGAGGCTTGCTTCGCTTGGGAACCTTGGCTCCCGCCGCGGCCGCCCTGCCTCGCTTGGCCGCCTCCGCCCTTGGAGGAGCCTTGCTTCGCCTGCACGGCCGGCTTCTCCGATGGCGCCGGAGCCCCCAGCATCGGGTACGGATGGTCGGATACAACCGGAATTTTCTTCTTCGTCACCTTCTCGATATCCTTGAGGTAAGGGAGCTCCTCCACCTCGCAGAACGAAACGGCGATTCCGCTATGTCCGGCCCGGCCGGTACGGCCGATCCGGTGCACGTACGTCTCCGGCATGTTGGGCAGATTGAACTGGATGACATGGGACAGCTCGTCGATATCGATGCCGCGGGCGGCGATATCGGTCGCTACGAGCACCCGCGTTGCGCCCTTCTTGAAGTTGCTCAGAGCAGCCTGGCGCGCGTTCTGGGACTTGTCGCCGTGAATCGCCTGGGCGGATATGCTTTTCTTCGCCAGGCCCTTCGCGACGCGGTCCGCTCCATGCTTCGTGCGGGTGAATACAAGCACCGAGGAGATCGTCTCGTCCTGCAGCAGATGGGTAAGCAGGGACAGCTTGTTTTCCTTGTCGACGAGGTACACCGACTGCTCGATCCGATCGACCGTCGAGGACACCGGGGTGATTTCGATCTTGACCGGATTCACGAGCAGCGACTCCACGAGACGGGCGATCTCCGGAGGCATCGTAGCGGAGAAGAACAGCGTCTGCCGCTTGGCGGGCAGCCTGGTCATGATCTTCTTCACGTCGTTGATGAAGCCCATGTCGAGCATGCGGTCGGCTTCGTCCAGCACGAGCACTTCGACATGCTGCAGATCGGCATGCTTCTGGTTGATGAGGTCGATCAGCCGGCCCGGCGTCGCGATCAGGATATCCGTGCCGCGCTGCAGCTGCAGCTCCTGGCCGTGCTGGGAGACGCCGCCGACGATGACGACGCTGCGCAGCTCGGTGAACCGGCTGTAGGCTTTGATGTTTTCTTCGATCTGGATGGCAAGCTCACGCGTCGGCGTCAGGATGAGCGAGCGGATGACCCGCTTGCCTGAAGGCTTGCCGCCGCCCGGACGTCCAGCGCTCAGCTTCTGGATGATCGGGATGGAGAACGCGGCCGTCTTGCCTGTGCCGGTCTGGGCGCAGCCAAGCACGTCCCGTCCTTCAAGCGCAGCCGGAATCGCCTTCTCCTGGATCGGCGTAGGCTGCGTGTAGTTTTCTTTGCTCAGCGCCTTGAGAATGGCCGGCGCGATGTTCAGTTCTTCGAATTTCATATGGTCTCCTATGTTAAACGTCTATTTTCGCGTGTGCTCACGAACCGTTCCCCTCCATCATAACCCATCGGAGAGCCGGAATACAGGATCATTGGCAGAAGCCGCTTCCATTCAGGCTCCGGCACCGTCCAAAAAAGCAGGCCGCCAGCCGCAGCCTGCATGCTTTTGGGCATGATCGGGACATTCATCAATGGGCAGCCTCGACCTCATCGACATGCTTCACATGCTTGCGATTGGCGAGAATGTAGGCCACCGAGACGAGCACGAAGGCGGCTCCTACGATGAACGGCACATGGGGATTGAACCACTCGGCCAGCTTGCCGGCAAAATAAGGCGCGATCGCGCCGCCGAGAAACCGCAGGAAGCTGTAGGCGGCGGAAGCGGTCGAACGCTCGACGGGAGCCGCGTTCATGACGCCTGTTGTGATCAGCGTGTTGTTGTTGCCGAGCAGAGCCCCTGCAAAGATGACACAGGCGATGACAACCCAATGGATGTCGGTCCAGGTGCCCATCGCCAGAAGCGTGAGGCCGAACAGCGCCAGCATGACCGCCATCGATTTGACGGTGCCGAACGCCCGCTGGAGCTTGGGAGCCATGAATACGGAGGTGGAAGCGAGCAGAATCCCCCAACCGAGGAAGACGTAGCCGATGCCGTGGATGTCCAGTCCCATGACGAAGGGAGCGTAAGCCATCAGGGTGAAGAAGCCGAAGTTGTACAAGCACGCCGTGAGCCCGAAAACGACAAGCGACCGATGCTTCATCGCCTTGAACGGATCCAGAAGGGAAGCCGACAGCTTCTTCTGGGCATAAGCCGGCGTCTTCGGCGCGGCCGACTTCGGCATCATGAACGTCAGCGCGATGAAGGCGAGCACCATCAAGGCTGCGACGCCGAGGAACGGTCCTCTCCAGGAAATCGAGCCGAGCTCGCCGCCGAGGAGCGGGCCGACCGAGATGCCGAGGCCGATGGCCGCTTCATAGAGGATGATCGCTTTGGCGACGCCGCTGCGGGAGAGCGACACGATCGCCGTCAGCGCGGTGGCTACGAACAGCGCATTGCCGAGGCCCCAGCCGCCGCGGTAGCCGACCAGCTCCCATATCCCGTTCGAGAAGCCGCCGAGGGCGGAGAAGATGGCGATGATGACGACGCCGAGCAGCAGCGTCCGCTTCATGCCGAGCCGGGAGGTGATCGTGCCGGTGATCAGCATGGCGACAGCCATGACGGCGTTATAGCTGGTGAACAGCAGGCTGACCTGGCTCGGCGTCGCGTTCAGCTTTTCGGATATGGCAGGCAGGATGGGATCGACCAGCCCGATTCCCATGAAGGCGATAATGCCGGCAAAAAAAACGGCCCATACGGCGCGCGGCTGATTGAGAATGCCGCTGCGCGCGGCGGGCAATTCATGCTTTGCTGCAGGTTGGGTTGTATTGGCCACGAAGGCTCACTCCTATTCGATTTCGTATCTGATTTTCGCTTCCTGGATCTTGTCCTTCAGCTCGATGAATTCCGATCGGATCTTCACGATCTTGGCGATCTTCTGATCCATCATCTCCAGCTGCTTCTCCACCGTCTTCTCCATATCGCCGATCATGGAGCGCTTGCGTTCGATATCCTCCACGATGCGGATGCCGTCCCGCAGCACGCTCAGATCTTCGCCGATCGACACGTACTCCTGAAGCTCCTGCAGCGAGAAGCCGAGCGCATCGCGGGCATTGATGATCTTCTTCAGCTTCTCCACATCGGATTCGGTGTAGAGGCGGAAGCCTCCCTCGCTCCGTTCCGGAGCCAGAAGCCCGATCTCTTCGTAATAGCGCACCGTGCGCTTCGTCAGGCCGCACAGGTTGGCGACATCTTCGATTTTGTAGATCGTTATCCCTTCTATCTATATTATTCATTACTAAAACAATTACCTCAAAGATATCACTTCGTAACCTTAACGTCAACGTTAACTTCCCCTCATCCGTGCTTAAGCATCTGAATCAGGCGGCAACCCTTGGGCATAGAAAAAACGGAGCCTCCTGTCCGGTAGGCTCCGCTTCCATGCGGCTGGTATAGCATGTTGCTCCCATCGCATATTCATGGATCTGACTCCATGATTATTCCGATGCTCTTGGAATGCTTCTGTCATCGGCTGTCGTTCGCGCTGGTCCCCTATGCGTAGTTGCCCGCTCAGTCCATCCGGACCGTTACAATGACCCCGTCCGAATTGTTGCCGGACAGCTCGTACGATTTTCCCGCCGGAATCTTCACTGTCGTCTTTCCCCGGACGGGATGGTAGGAAATCCGGTATTCCGCCCCTTCGACTTCCGTTTCGATCGTCCCCTGATCCTTCAGCAGGTCGAGATATTCCTCCAGCACAAGTCCTTCCCGCTGAATGACCGCGCTGTGCGGCAAGCCTACGTAGCGGAAATGCCAGGGCTCGTAGCGGATGCCGGTCACATCCGTCTTGTCCTCCGGATACCTCAGGATGAATCCGTACTTCCATGCGTTCTTTTTCAGCCACTTGCCTTCCGGAGCTTTGCTCATCTCGGCGCGGCTGGAGCCGATATCCAGGGACAGGCCCAGATTATGCTCGCTATGTCCTGGCGGAAGCGCCGAATTGCCGCCAAGCTCGCGATAGAGCTTGGCCTGCTCCTCGTTGCTCCGATAGCCGCTGCTGATCAGGAAATGATCGACTCCATCCTTATCCGCGTCCTTCACCATCGCAATGAACCGCTTCGCCACGCTCTCGGAGAGCCGGATCTTGTTGTCGAGAAGCCCGTAGCCCTCCAACAGCTCCTTGTGCTCGTACAGATTGACCACATCGGACTTGCCGTCCTTGGAAGGAACGGCATGCTCCTTGTTGACGAGCACCAGATTCCCCTGATGAATCCGGGATTTGCCGAGCAATATCGACTGCTCCTTCTCTGCGCTGCTGTCCGGGGCAGCCGATTCAGCCGGCTGCGAAGGCTTTGGCGCCGCAGTGAACGAAGGCTCGGGATGCGCCGATGCGCAGCCGGCTGCCGCGAGGAGCAGCAGCATTGAAATCCATCTCTTCATGAGTCGCTTTTCCTTTCGCTCTGTTCTTGCTCCAGCATAAGGGCAACTAGTTAAAAAGGATTTGAGACCTGATAAATTTTTCCTTAAATCGGCTTTGCATTCGTCAGCGATCGGGCAGGGGCAGTCGGACAGGGCAATCGGCGAATCAAACCGGAATCGGAAAAGACAAACAGCCTTCTCCGGCCGGCGGCCGTGAAGGCATGGCAAAATCATTCCCGCTTCATGGGAAGGCTTACAGAAATATCCCGCTTGCAGCCGCCGCCCTCATCCAGCTTGCCCTTGCAACGGCAGGCGGACCTCAAATACGGTCCGGATAGCGCTGCTCTCGGCCGCAATCTTCCCCTTGTGCCGGTCGATGATGTTTTTGGCGATGAACAGGCCGAGTCCCGTGCTTCCTTCCTGGTGGGTCCGGGCCCGATCGCCGGTGTAGAACATTTCGAACAGGCGGGGCAGCTCGTCCTCCGGAATCATATCGCCGTAATTGGCGATGCGGACAACGGCCTCTCCGCCCTCCAGGCTGCACTGGACATCCACGAACTCTCCGTCCCTGCCGTACCGGGCCGCGTTGGCCAGCAGATTCTCGAACACCCGCGCGAGCAGCTCGCCGTCGCCGTTCACGATGAGACCAGGAGCGATGTCCGGCCGGATGCTCAGCCGGCTTTTCTGGAACACGGGATAGAGCTCCTCGTTCAATTGGGCGAGCAGCTCGCTCAGATCCAGAGGCGCGGTCTCGAGCGGAAGCGTGCTGTAGTTCATCCGGGTGACCTCGAACAGGCCGTCGATGAGCTTCTCGAGACGCTTGGATTTGTTGAAGGCAATGGACGTGTAATGGCTTTTCTGCTCCGGGGACAGGCCCCCGTCGCGTAGGATCAAGTCCAGGTAGCCGAGCACGGAAGTGAGCGGGGTGCGCAAATCATGGGCCAGATTCAGCACGAGCTGGTCCTTGCTGTTCTCCGCGAAGTCGCCCCGCTCGACGGCGCGCTGCAGGTTGGCGCTGGCCGCATTGATATCGCGGGCGATGCTCTCGAACTCGTCTCGCGAAGCGATGTCGACGCGTCCGCTGAAATCGCCGGAAGCGAGGCGCCCGATTCCGGCCGATATTTCGCGGAAGTAGGCGGCGTAAGGCGTCGTCAGAAAGAAGAAGAACAGCACCGCAAGCGGGACGAACAGGATCAGGAAGAAGTTGAGATCGCCGAAGCTGCGGATGGCATGGCGGAGCCGCTCGAGCGGCTCCCCGTATCTCACATGGCTGCTGTAGTAATACTGCAGCGCCTTGAACACGGCATACGTAACCAGGCCGGACAGCAGCATGCTGAGCGCCAGCAGCGCGATCATTCGGGCCCGGAAGCTTCTCAGCCACTTATCCATTGAACTTGTATCCCACTCCCCAGACCGTCTTGATCCACTTGTCCTTGTCTTCCCCCAGCTTCTTGCGCAGGGTGCGGATATGCACCATCACCGTATTGCCGCTGTCGAAGTACTCCTCTTCCCACACATGGCGGAAAATGTTCTCGGCTGCGAACACCTTGCCGGGATGGCTCGCGAGCAGATGCAGAATATCGAATTCCTTGGGCGTCAGCTCCACGCCTTGCCCGTACACGGCAACCGTGCGCCGCATGGAGTCGATCGCCAGTCCGCCGACCTCCAGCACCGAATGCTCCTCCTTCGGCCGGCTCAGCTGCATGGACCGCCGGAGCTGGGCGTTCACCCGCGCCACGAGCTCAAGGGGATTGAAGGGCTTCGTCATGTAATCGTCCGCCCCCATGACCAGGCCGGATATTTTATCGAAATCCGAGGTTTTGGCGCTCAGGATGATGATCGGGATATGATTCTCCACCCGGGTCTGCCGAGTCACCTCGTAGCCGTCGAGTCCCGGCATCATGATATCGAGAATGGCGAGGTCGACCGGCTGCGACTGGATCGTCCTCAGCGCCTCTGTGCCGTCTGCGGCCTTGATTACGTTGTACCCCTCCTTCTCCAGATGCAGAGCGACCAGGTCGGCAATCTCCGCCTCGTCATCCGCGACCAGAATCGTTATCCGCTTCATCTGCTGTCCGCCTCCCCGATTGCTGCCCTCTAGGCATAGCTTTTCTTCAGTTCTACCAGAGTTGGCTCCAAAAAACCAACTTTAAGCGGCTAAAAATAGCGGCATCCTCATTTCAGGCAAATAAAAAAGGCGCCCTGACTGCATAAGGGCGCCTTTGCCGGTTGAATCGAGTTTATTGGAAAAGGATCCCATTGACCAAACGATCCAGCAGCAGGGCAGATTCCTTTCGGGATGCCTCAGCGGCGGTCGAGTAATGGAACACATCCTCCTTCTGGCCAATCAAGCCCGAGCCCATGGCTTGCTCATAGTAAGTTTTGGCCCAGTCAGGCACGGACACACCCGATGCTCCGCTGGCCGATGCAGGTGCATACCCCGCATACTGCATGGCTTTGACCAGCATAGCGAGCATTTCTTGATGAGAGATCGTATGGTTCGGCTTGAAGCTTCCATCCGGATAACCGTTGATGATGCCCGCCTGCACAGCTTGCTTAACGGCGGCATCGTACCAGCTGCCTGGCTTGGCATCGGTAAAGGAGGTCTTGCTGCTGATAGCGTCTGGCGTCATTCCGAGAGCTTTGCTCAGCATGGCAGCGAACTCTGCACGGGTAACCTTGCCTTCAGGCTTGAAAGTGCCGCCGGGATATCCGGACAAGATCGTCCGGCTTGCCAAGGTTTTGATGCTTTGCGAGTATTCTGCGGATGCAGGCAAATCCGTAAAGGAAGTTGCCAGGCGTGCCACGGCGTAAACTGTGCCTGTCCTCCCATAAATCGTCGCCGTCAGCATGCCGTTGCTGTAAGAATAGCGAGCCGGCACGGGAATGAAGCTCTTGGACGAAGCGTCATACGCATAAGCGCCAAGCTGGGAAGCCGGAATGTCCGGGGCATCCAGCTTGAGGACATGCTGGACGTATTGGCTGTAGCCGCCAATTTCTCGAGTTGCGCCTCCAGCGGTGACGGAAGCCGTGAACTTCACCGGCTTGCCGACCGGATTGCCTTTTCCGGATTGCCTCAATCCCGCTGCATCGCTGTCGTTCAGCTGCTCGAAGGAAATCTCGAATCGCTGCGCCGTTCCCGCCGTCGAAGTGAGAGCCAATGCGGTGGCAGGAAGGCTCCATGAGCCCGACGGAGTCTCGAAAATGAACAAGCTCCCTTTTTTCTCCTGCAGCTTCTGCACGCCTGATGCTTCAATGCTGAAGACGATCTTGCCGCTCTTGCTGTCCGAAGCTAACGTTACCGTTCCTTTGCTCAAAAATTCATTCTTGCCCATTAATCCGGAGAGGTGAGCGGCCGACACATCCAAGGATGTATAGACTTTGCCGCTGCCGTCCTTGGATTCCACGGCTTGAAGCTTGTCCGACGCCGGCGTCGGGGATGGAGTCGGCGTCGCAACGACCCCTGGGAAGCCTCCGAATCCGCCAGGGAAGCTTCCCCCCGTTCCGCCATCAGAGGTCGGCGTCGAAGATGGCGACGGAGATGGCGAAGCGGACGGAGTAGGCGTAGTTGTCGGCTTTGGCGTTCCCCCAGGGAATGTTGGACCGTCATTGATTATTTCCGGGATAACAAGAGGGGTCGGATCGCTTTCGTACAATCCCGGCCGCTTCCGGGTGATATAAATTTTGGTGCCGGGACTCCCCATATTTCCGGTTTGAATCGTAATGCTTTCTGTTCCCGCAGGCACCCTTGTTGTAGAAAACGATAAGTACGAGGAGTTGTACAGGGTAATCATATCCCCGGGCTTCACATTTTTTACTTTGACCAAATCTGAAGCATACAGATATTTGGTCAAGGCGACATCTCCTTCTGGAATAGAAGGCGAAATAAATCGCTCCAGAATCAAGAATTGGTATATCGGCGCTTCATAATCTCCGCTTTGCTGCACAAGAGCAAGGCCGACTGCGCTTTCCGGCAGCTTTGTCTTGCCGACAGCGACAGAATAGCTGGATTTCCCTCCAGCCACTTCAGCCAGCTTTCCGCCGATAAGTCCATTTTCCCCGACGAAATACAGAGAGTAAGTCAGATTTGGCTTTTCCTTTCCCGCTTTCCATGCAACGGTGCCCTGAACATATCCATCTGCCGAAGAAGTTTCTTGAATTCCGAATTCAGCGGCAAAAAAGGCGGGAATATCCCATAGCATGGTTTTGGCCGGCTTCAGCTGCGGCTGAGGATCCGAATAGCTCAGGTAAGAATACAACCCAATGTACTCGGCCTTTTCCGGGACATCGTAATAATAGATTTTATAGGTCATTGTCCCGTCATCCAGCTTCTTATCCATGTACCCGCTGATATAATTGAGTTTATTTCCGTCGGCATCCATGAAATAAGGAGCATATCCCTGAACCTTTCCCACATCACGCGCAGGCTTGAAATACAAGGTTCCGCTCACCATATTGGACGTATAGCTGTCAACCGCAAAAACGAGATTCGATGGACTCAATTCCGTATCCATGTAGGACTGAATGCCCTGTATACCTTCAAAACGGTATAAGCTGTTCGGTGTCGACAAGTATATGCTTCCGTCCGAATCGACGTAGGCATCATTGATTTCAAACGGCAGAGCAAGCTTTTTGACATAAGTGTCCTTGTCATAGACGTTGTTCTTGCCGAACGCCAAGTCTCCCGATACATAAAGGATATTTTCCGGATAAGAACCTAACAATCTGGCCGGATTGCTCTTATTGTATCGTTTGGATCCCAAGTATAGGCTGCTGCTGTCCAGATGTAGATCGTTGTATCCATATCCCGCATCGACTTTGATCGAAGAGGCTATGCCGAGCGTATCCGGATTCATCTTGATGATTTGGCCGTTGCTGTACGTGTACAGAGCATTGTCCGACAAGTCGTACGCAGCTTGCCCAAAGTTGGTGCTGTTGGGATAGCCCATGACTTGCCTGTCTGTCGTTCCATCCGTGACATGGAAATTGTTGAAGGTATCCTGTCCCCAATAGAACACATTGACTGTTCCTGCAGGCAGGACGCGGCTTGGATTGGACGGAATCCGTATTCTGTTCACGCCTGAACCAAGTGCTGCTGCATCAAGCACGCCTATTGACGTCTCTCCTTCAAAAGCGATATACAGCTTCCCATTGTGCAGTTGGATATGTAGCGGCTTGGAGCCGACATATTGCTTGGACACGAGACTAAGATCGTGTTTATTCAAGACAGCCAGCTCGTTCGTGACGGAGGATACTGCATAGAGATAAGGCGAGGCTGCATCCGTCGTCCAGCTGTCGATCGGATAATTGCTGGAGGTGGAGTAGTTCGTTGTCTTGTTCAGGCTGATTGTGGGGAGCGCTCCTGAAGGGTCGAACGCATAGGCTTCCAGCGTCTTCGTATAGTAATCATCCTTCACGATGAAAGCATTCCCGTTGCCGATCACAGCACGTCCCGCTTCATAAGGGAATCTGGCGACAGGAAGATACCGATCCTTGTCGAATACTCCTTCGCTTGTCGCGACCAGAGATCCGTTTGCATCTTGAAGCTTGGATATTAGATAAGTATACGAATCAAGACGTGGATACATTCCCTTGATTTCAGATAAATCCCGGCCGTTCAATTTGGTTCCTGCATAGAGCACATTCTCATTATCGAGGAAAATGTTAGGCGTAGGGAACCCGAACCCATAGTTTCCGTCATACGTGCTCTTGCTGATTTGTTGACCTGTAAGATAATCAATGGCATACAGATGTGAACCTGACGAGCCTGTCTCGCCTGCGTATAGGATATGATTGCCCTCATCCACCTTTAAGCCAGGCCCTGAAACTCTGTCTATAAGCATCGTTGTCTGCCCTGTAGCCCGATCCTGCTTGTAAACTTCGCACCATTGATATAGCGAAGTCGTATAGAAAATATATTCGCTCGTCACGGCGATCCGCTGAGGCTGATAGGTCGTCTCGATCATAGCGCTGACCGTACGGCTCGTTAGATCCACGACCGCGATATCCATGGCCCCCGACAAGGCAATATAAAGATGGTTTCCGTACAATTCCATATCCGTAGGCATTGAGCCTACGCTCAGTTCCTTCTGTACGGCAAGATTGCCCGCATCCAAGAAGGTCAGTTTGTTGTTGTCCTTCGTAAGAGCATAGACGGATCCTGCGCCCTGATCATATACGAGGTCGGTGACAGTAGCGCCGAGCGTGGCGGAACCAACTAATTGCATGGCTGGAGACGGTCCCGCTTCCTCTGCAAAGGCCGTTTGCTGATTGCTGCCGTAGCTACCGCCGCTGATATTCAGCCATGGGGCTCCGATTATGAACGCCATGAATAGCAATAATGCTTTTTTCCCCAATCCTCTTGTGACCAAAATAGTTTACTCCCCCCGAAGAATAAATACTGAATTCACATTTCTAATTTAAGGGATTGCAGGATTATTTTCCATGCCTATTTTTTTCATTATTGCCCATTTTCCTTTTCTCTGCCGGGACAATCGTTTATGCGATAAAACTATTGCTTCTGAGCTGAAAAAAAACATAAATCGGGAGGAGAATAGTCGGACTGAAGGCGGCTTCTAGAAGCTAGGCTTGACTGAAGCCTCTTCAGCCCGGATACCACAAGGGCTTACAACGGCTGAAGCCCTCGTGGTCATCGATGACCTTGCCTATCCGCCTCAGCATGTCCGCCGTCTCTGCCGGCCTTACCCGGACGATCCAGGGAACGGAAGAGAGGCAGACAAGGCCGATATAGAACGCATACAACTGCCAGAATTCGTCGTCCGGCTCCCCTTCATGGTAGCCGCGAATCTGGCCGGCCGTGAACGGCACGCTCGTCTCGGCGCTGAAGAAGCCGGCCTTGGCGAATTCCTGAACGGGATCTCCCCAGCCGTACCGGTTGAAGTCGATGATTCCAGCCAAAGCCCCGTCATGGACGATCAGGTTCCCGACATGGTAGTCATGATGCTGGAACACGCTTGGCCTGCCTTCCGTCAGCCCGATATGTTCCTGCAGAAACTCCAGCAGTTCCCGGCCGCGGTCCAGACGGACGCCGCAGGCCTCATAGTCCTGCCTGTAGGAGCGAAGCCGGGCCAAGATTCGATTCTGCCAAGGCTCCACCTCTTCCGGGACGCTTGCCCTGTGGATCTTGCGCAGCTCCCGCCCCGCATGAATTCCGATCGATTCCTGCTCCCCGACCGGCAGACGAGGTAGCGCCTCCGCTGCGTCTTCCCCGTCGATGTAGGTGACGAGCATGTAACCCAGTCCTTGATCCGGCAAGCTGCCGGACTGGACGGGCCTGGAGCACAGAACGTCGAGCCTTTCCATCTCCTCCAGAATCCCGTACTCCCGTCCCTTCGCTTCGGCTTGCACGATCCCATACGCCCGGATGATATAACAAGGCTGCCCCTCGGTGTCGCGGACCAAATATTTGGCGTCGTTCGAGTACCCCTTGAAAATGGGTTCGATTTCTCCGCAGCCGCTCAACAATGGAATCCATTGCCGCCATGCCTGGGGATTGTCCATCGGCCTCATTTGCATCCCGTCCTTTCGGTTCTTCTCCCGTCTATCCACCTCTATTCGAGGCTTTCTTCCCCGCTTCCTTCCGGAGCTTCGGCCAGCCGATCCGAATTCCTTAAAGTGGAATTGAACGAATCGCCGCCGGGCGGCGTCATATCGCTATGAAAGGCCATAAGGAAAGATTTGTCCTCAAGGAAGCGTTTCCGCCGGCCGCCGAATCGATTCCAACCAAGTCTTGTTCCCCTCGCAGGGATTCCAAATACACGGAGGTAGTCATCATGTCCGATATGCTGAAGCTTATTTTGCCGCTCGCCATCCTGCAGCTCATTCTCGTCGTCGCCGCTTTTATCGATCTCTCCAAGGTCCGCCGAACCAACGGTCCCAAGTGGATGTGGGCGATCGTCATCCTGTTCTCCAGCCTGCTCGGAAGCGTCGCTTATTTCCTCTTCGGAAGGAGGTCGGACTGAATGCCGTTTCTTGAAATCGCCCGGCTGTCCAAATCCTTCGGCAGCAAGGAAGCCGTCGCAGGTCTGTCCTTCACCGTCGGGGAGGGCCGCTGCGCGGGGCTGCTCGGGCCGAACGGCGCCGGCAAGACGACGACCCTTCTCATGCTCGCCGGCCTGCTGCCCCCATCCGGGGGCAGCATCTCCTTCGACGGCAAGAGCGGAGGGGATATCCGGCCCAACATCGGTTATCTGCCCCAGTATCCGGCTTACCCGAACTGGATGAGCGGCCGGGAATTCCTGGCCTTCACGGGCCGCCTGGCCCGTCTGGGCAAAAAAGAAGCCGCGGACCGCAGCTCTGAACTGCTGGAGCGGGTAGGTCTGGCGGACGCCGCGGACCGCCGGATCGGAGGTTATTCCGGCGGCATGAAGCAGCGCCTGGGCATCGCCCAAGCGATCATTCACCGGCCGAAGCTGCTGCTGCTCGATGAACCGGTATCGGCGCTGGATCCGCTCGGACGCCGCGAGGTGCTGGAGCTGCTGCAGGAGCTGAAGCAGGAGACGACGATTCTGTTCTCCACCCATGTGCTTCACGATGCGGAGGCGGTCTGCGACGACATCCTCATCATCCGGGACGGGCGCATCGCGCTGGGAGGCGAGCTTCGCCAGGTGATGCGGGAGCATACGGAACCTGTGCTGACGGTAAGGTTCGCCGAGCCCCGCGCGGAGTGGACCAAGGCTCTGGCGGGACTTCCATGCGTCCGGCAAGCGGACAGCCTGCCTGCCGGCGTCAAGCTGGCCTTGGCGGGAAATCCCGAAGCGGCGAAGACCTCTGTCCTGCAAGCCATTTTAGAGAACGGAATATCAATCTCCAGCTTGGAAACCGGCCAATCGACGCTGGAGGATCTATTTGTAAAGGCGGTGCGGCCATGAGCCAGTGGATGGTTCTCTATCGGAAGGAAATGCTCGGCATGAGACGCAGCTACAAGTGGCTGTGGATTCCGGCCGTCTTCATCCTGCTCGGCGTCATGAACCCGGTCACGGCCGCCTACATGCCGCAGCTGCTGGAGGCGAACGGCATCGCCAAGGAAGTCGCCGCCGCCATGCCCGTCCCTACCGCCGCCGACATCATGCTGAAGACGCTGTCCCAGTACAACACGCTCGGGCTGCTGATTCTCGCCCTGTCGTTCATGGGCATCGTCTCCGGCGAGCGCCAGAGCGGCGCAGCGGTCATGATCCATGTGAAGCCCGTATCCCATCTGTCGCTGGCGACGGCCAAGTGGGCCAGCATGGCTTCCCTTACGCTCGCCGCCTTCGGAATCGGCTATTTGGCCACCTGGTACTATACCGATATCCTCATCGGCAGCGTTCCGTTCCCCCTCATCGGGCAAAGCCTGCTCCTGTACGCCCTATGGCTGCTGTTCGCCTTGTCGGCGGTGCTCTTGTTCAGCAGCGCGATGGATTCGCAGGCCGGAGCCGCCTTCCTGGCGCTGCTTGCGTTGGCCGTGCTCTCGCTGCTGCCGAGCCTGCTTGGCCGCTTCATGAAATGGAGCCCCGGCAGGCTCACCGGAGAAGCAGGAACGCTGCTCACAACCGGGAGTCTGGCTTCAGGCGCTTGGCTGCCCGTTGCGGCGGCTGCGCTGCTGTCCGGCGCCATGGTTGTCGGTTCCTCGCTATTCTCGAAGCGGAAGGCAGGGAACACGGGAGCAAAATAAGCGGGGAAGCGGACGCCGGTTCCGGGAATGGACTTCAGGAACCACAGCAGGAAGAACCAAAAAACACGCATAGGCCATGAGCCTTTTGCGTGTTTTTTGGTTTTGTTTCCATGCCGATCATGCGTCCTATCGTCCATTCATCAATCGAAGAATCCAGGAGGAGCGACCGAGAGCCAGCCTTCCTTCCCTGACTTTTCCAGGATGGGCTCCTTGTCTTCGGGAGCAAACGAGTCCAAGTCCGCAATCTGCCGAGGCTCGACCCGCTTCAGGTAATAGTTGTTCTTGTCATCTGCTAAGAGGAAGTAATGGACGCTCTCCGTCGACGTTTTGGCAGGGTATTGAAACTGAAGAACATAGATTCTAGCGATATATCCGACTGGCGGCAACGCTATGGAGCTATCGGCTTCAGTCCATTTCTCGGCTGCAGCCAATGGGTCCGGATTGCTTTGCACCAGAATCAATTCGGGCTGCGCTTTCGTCGAATCGCTGCTGTAGAGCGACACATTGATCAGGCTCAACTTGCCTCCCGGCGTGCTGTCCGCCGTCTTCCCTTCGCCTGCTCCCGCTGAACAAGCCGTCAACAGCAGCACAAGAAGAAACCAGAACGTCGATCGTCTACCCACTCTTTTGTCTCCTTTAGTTTAAAAGGATGGAATGAATAAGGTCTTTCCCGTTATTTCTTGAAGTGCGCAGCGAGGCTGAGCGCCGTTCCGATTCCGGTGCCCATGACAATTCCAACCGCGAAATGGTCCATCGCCGATCCGAGCGAGGACCCGATGGCGATGCCGACTCCGATCCAGAGCAAGGCGCCTCCGTTTTTCTTTGGCTCCTGTCTTTCCGGATCAACAGGTTCATGCGCCAATTGGTCCACTCCCTTTCGCGTTGGCAGTCTTGCCTTTATTATGCACAAAAAGAACTCCTTCACGGAAGGGGTTCTTTTTCGCGCGCAGCTCCGGGTTCGGCGGACTGGACAGCCTTCTCGTGGCGGAGCAGCCACTCCTTCCTCCAAAGACCGCCGGCATAGCCGGTCAGGGCGCCGCTGGAGCCGATGATCCGGTGGCAGGGGACGACGATGCTCAGCTTGTTCCTCCCGTTGGCGCTGCCGACGGCCCGGATCGCCCTTTCGCTGCCGATCGCGACGGCTATGTCCTTGTAGGATACGGTGTGCGCGTAGGGCACATCGGTCAAGGCTTGCCATACGCGCTTCTGGAAGTCGGTTCCCTGAGCGGCGCATGGGAACGTGAACCGCCGGCGCTCGCCGCGAAAGTATTGTTCCAGCTGCAGCCGGCATTCCATCAAAGCCTGCGGCGTATCGGGCCGGATCGGCTCCAGGAGCTGCTCCTCGTCGGAGAACAGGATGGATTGGACGCCCTCGTCCGTACCGGCAATGCTAAGCACCCCGATCGGGGTGTCCAGGTCGACTCGATGCTGCTTGCTCACTGGAAATGACCTCCTTGGCGCGATGGGCCGGATCGGTTCCGCAGGCTGAAGCATCTCCAGCGGCCGAGCGGCGGCGGTATTGGGTTGGCGTGCAAGCCGTCAAGCGGCGGAACGCCTTGTAGAAATGAGACGGGCTGCGGAATCCGGACTCGTAGCAGATGTCCAGGCTGCCCCGGTCTGTCGTGCGCAGGAGGCGGGCCGCTTTGTCCACTCTTATTTTCTCCAGAAACGTCCGCGGCGTCTCCGACGTCTCCTGCTTGAACAGCCTCTCCAGATGGTACGGGCTTACGCCGGCAAATGCGGAGATGTCCCGCAGCGACAGAGCCCGCCGGTGCTCCCGGACCAGGAAGGCCGATATGCTCCGGATCAGGGCGGCATGGGGAGTCCGCTCCGCTTCGGGCTGGCATCGCTTGCAGGCACGGAATCCGGCCGCTTCGGCTTCCTCCCTATGGACGTAAAAGCGGACATTTTCTTTCTTCGGCTTTCTGGAGCGGCAGGACGGGCGGCAGTAGATTTTCGTCGTTTTCACGGCGGTATAGAACAAGCCGTCATACGTGTTGTCGCAGGCGATGATCTTTTCCCACATTTCCTCGAAGCCCATAGTCTCCACCGTGCCGCCGCCTTTCCTTGCCGGGTTCTTCCTGTTTATTTCTCTCCTGATCGGCATCTTGCAGCCGGCTCGAGGAGGACTCGCATGGTTAGTCTAGCTCAGATGGAGCTCCGATTCATCCTCATTCTTGCTTTTAAGGTCGGAATCTCCACGGCTCCTGACGTACCGGTTTCATTTTAGGGTATAATCAGGCAAACCCATGGAAGCAGGTGAACCCTTCGTGATCCATTTGCTGCCGCTCATGCTCGAGAGGGTCGGCATTCTGCTCATCGTCGTCTTTCTGCTCTCCAGGATGAAGTCGTTCCGCCAGATCATCCACCATGAGCATCGACTCAAGGAGAAGCTGCTGCTGATCGCCATCTTCGGCGCATTCGGCATCATCAGCAACTATACGGGAATCAAAATCAGCCATGGCACCATCGCCTCGCAGGCTTGGCAGGCCAACGTCGATTATGAAAGCGCCCTCGCCAATACGCGCGTGCTCGGCGTCGTGCTCGGGGGCCTGCTCGGCGGCCCGCTCGTCGGCTTCGGGGCCGGCCTGATCGCCGGCGTGCACCGCATTACGCTCGGCGGCTTCACGGCCGTCGCCTGCGGCGTCTCGACGATCATGGCCGGCCTGATCACCGGCCTGATCGGAGCCCGGATGCGCCGCAAGGGCAAGAGCATGACCTGGCGCGCCGTCGCCATCGGCATCATCATGGAATGCGCGCAGATGGGCATCATCCTGCTCGCCGCCCGCCCGTTCGAGCCCGCTCTGGAGCTCGTGCGGGTCATCGGCATTCCGATGATCGTCATCAACGGCTTCGGCACGCTGCTGTTCATGCTGTTCGTGCAATCGATCGTGCAGGAGGAAGAGCGCACCCGCGCCCTCCAGACGCACAAGGCGCTGCATATCGCCGACCAGACGCTGCCGTTCTTCCGGCAAGGACTGAGCGAATACTCCTGCCGCGAGGTGGCGGAGATCATGCTGAGGACGACCCATGCCGATGCGATCTCGATCACCAACCGGCAGCAGGTGCTGGCCCATGTCGGAACCGGCTCGGACCATCATATCCCGATGCAGAGCATCTCCACCCAGCTCACCCGCAACGTGCTGGAGCACGGCCGGCTGCTGAAGGCCAAGACGCGGGAGGCGATCCAATGCAACCATGAAGGCTGTCCGCTGCAGGCGGCTATCGTGCTGCCGCTCCAGGTGCATCAGCATACGGTCGGCACGCTCAAGCTCTATTTCACGAACCCGCTTCAGATGGACCGGGTCGAGCAGGAGCTGGCCGAAGGCCTCGGCAAGCTGTTCTCCACGCAGCTGGAGCTGGCGGAGGCCGAGCAGCAGAGCCGCCTGCTGAAGGACGCGGAGATCAAGGCGCTGCAGTCGCAGGTGCATCCGCATTTCCTGTTCAATGCGATCAACACGATCTCCGCCCTGTGCCGCACCGATCCGGAGACCGCGCGCAAGCTGCTGCTGCAGCTCGGAGTCTTTTTCCGCAGCAATCTTCAGGGCGCGCGGCAGATGCTCATCCCGCTGCGCAAGGAGCTGGAGCATGTCGAAGCCTACCTGACGCTGGAGAAGGCCCGTTTTCCAGGCAAATACAAGGTCGAGCTGGACATCGATCCTGCGCTCGAAGAGGTGCTCATTCCGCCGTTCACCCTGCAGCCTCTCGTGGAGAACGCCGTGCGCCATGCTTTCGGACCGCTGAAGGGAAAACGGGTCGGACATGTGACGATCACCGCGTTCCAGGAGGACGACCGGATGGTGCTCGTCGCGGAGGATGACGGCATCGGCTTCGCCAAGGAGCTTCTCGGGACGGTCGGCAGGCAGAAGGTCAAGTCCGCTTCCGGCACCGGGACAGCGCTGCACAATATCAGGAAACGCATCGAAGAGATCTATCAGGGAGCCGCAAGCTTCGAGGTCGCAAGCGGCGCCGGCGGCGCCAAGATCAGAATTGCCGTGCCGCTCAGCCATCATTATGGGGGGGAACAGGATGCTGAAAGCATTTATCGTGGATGACGAGCCGCTCGCCCGCGACGAGCTGGCCTATATCTTGCACCGCACCAAGCGCGTGGAGGTGATCGGAGAAGCGGAATCGCTGGAGGACGCGATCCAGGGCATACGGAAGGCAGAGCCCGATGCCGTCTTTCTCGATATCCAGCTCGCCGAAGAGAGCGGGCTTGAAATCGCTCAGCAGCTGCAGAATCTGGACCCCCGCCCGGAGATCGTGTTCGCCACGGCCTACGACGAGTATGCGCTCCGCGCGTTCGAGCTCAACGCCGCCGACTACATCCTGAAGCCGTACGATGAAGAACGGATCCGCCGGGCGGTCGAGAAGATCGCCGCGCTGAGGGAAGGCCGCCCCAGCCGTCAGGCTCCTGCGCCGCTCCGGCCTGCTTCCGCGCCGGAGCGGACCGGCAAGCTGGCGATTACGGTCGACGAGCGCATCCTTCTGGTGAACATCGGCAAAATCCTGTATATCACGGCGGAAGAAGGAAAAACGCTGGTGGCGACCGCAGAGCAGACGTACAAGGTCGGCGAGCCGCTCGTCACCTTCGAGCAGAAGCTGCAGGGAACGCCGATCATGCGCGTCCACCGCGCCTATCTCGCCAATGTGGATGAGATCGAGGAAATCCAGCCCTGGTTCCACTCGACCTGCACGCTGATCATGAGAAACGGAGCCAAGGTGCCCGTCAGCCGCACGTATCTGAAGGAGCTGAAGCAGCTGATCGGGCTTTGAGCTCCGCTTTCTGGCGCCCCCTCGCCTCCGAGGCTTTGAATACGCGATGAAGCCGCTTCCATTCGCCGCTTGATCCCTGCGCCTCATCCCTGATTTCCTGCGTTCTATCTTGAAAACGGTTTCCAAGGCGCTTCTTTTTCTATTCTAGAGAATATCAACGTCTTGGGAGGTCACCGACATGAATGCGATTTCAATCGTAATCGGATCCATATGCATTCTCATGATTGCCTATCGATTATACGGCACGTTCTTCACGCGCAAGGTGCTGAAGCTGAGCGACGACACGCCGACTCCGGCACATACGCTGAAGGACGGCAAGGACTATGTCCCGACGAACAAATGGGTCGCCTTCGGCCATCACTTCGCCGCCATCGCGGCAGCCGGACCGCTCGTCGGCCCGATCCTCGCCGCCCAGTTCGGCTACTTGCCGGGCCTCCTGTGGCTGCTCATCGGCGCGGTCGTCGGCGGCGCGGTGCATGACGCCGTCGTGCTGTTCGCCTCGATGCGGCGCAACGGCCAGTCGCTCTCCGAGGTCGCCAAGCAGGAGCTCGGACCGGTCGCCGGCTTCTGCACCGGCCTCGCGATGCTGTTCATCATCACGATCACGATGGCCGGCTTGTCGATGGTCGTGCTGCATGCGCTCGAGAACAACCCTTGGGGCACGTTCGCCGTCGCCATCACGATTCCGATCGCCATGGGCGTCGGTCTCTTCTACAAGAAGACCGGCAACCTGAAGCTCGCCTCCACGATCGGCTTCATCCTGCTCATGATCGGCGTCTTCGCCGGCCCCTCCATCCAGGACACCGTTGTCGGCGACTGGCTGACGTTCGATACGAGCACGCTCTCGGTCATCCTGCCGGTCTACGCCTTCTTCGCCGCCGCCCTGCCGGTCTGGCTGCTGCTCGCCCCGCGCGACTACTTGAGCAGCTTCATGAAGATCGGCGTCTTCATCGCTCTCATCGTCGGCGTCTTCATCATCAATCCGGCGATCGAATTCCCTGCCGTGACGGAATTCATCGGCGGCGGCGGACCGATCCTGGCCGGGCCGGTATGGCCGTTCATCTCGATCACGATCGCCTGCGGCGCGATCTCCGGCTTCCATGCGTTCATCGGCTCCGGCACGACGCCGAAGATGATCAACCGCTGGAGCGACATCAAGCCGGTCGCGTTCGGCGCGATGCTCGTGGAATGCCTCGTCGCCATCATGGCGCTGATCGCGGCCACGGCGTTGCAGCCCGGCGACTACTTCGCCATCAACTCCAAGCCCGAAGTATTCGCGACGCTGGGCATGAGCACCGTCCATCTGCCGGAATTGAGCCAGGAGATCGGCCTTGATCTGGAAGGCCGCACCGGCGGCGCGGTGACGCTCGCCGTCGGCATGACATATATCTTCACGAAGATTCCATGGTTCGAGAATCTCGCCCCGTATTTCTTCCAATTCGTCATCATGTTCGAAGCGGTGTTCATCCTGACGGCGATTGATGCCGGCACGCGCGTCTCCCGCTATCTGATCCAGGATTTCTTCGGCGAGCTGTACAAGCCGCTGAAGCGCGTCGACTGGATTCCCGGCACGATCTTCGCCAGCGCGCTCGCCTGCTTCATGTGGGGCTATCTGCTCTTCTCGGGCGACATCGGCTCGGTATGGGCGCTGTTCGGCGTCTCCAACCAGCTGATGGCCTCCATCGGCCTCATCATCGGAGCGACGGTCATCCTGCGAGTGGCCGACAAGCGGCGGTATATGCTCACCTGCCTCATTCCGCTCGCCTACCTGTTCGTCACCGTCAACTACGCGGGCTACTGGATGGTCAAAAACGTCTACCTGAACCCGGACGCATCCGGCTACAACGTCCTGAATGCAGTGCTGTCCATCATCATGCTGGTGCTCGGCATCATCATCATGTTCACGGCGGCGCGCAACTGGATCAAGACGTTCAACCATCCGCGCGCTGAGCTGGAGTCGTTGTCTTCTTAACGTCGCCGCTTGCCTGCTTCGTTCTCCATGCAAGGAACAAGCGGCGATAGTTCACGCGCCGCACGATTACGAACGCTCCCAAAAAAAAGCAGCTCATCGTAACTTACGATGGGCTGCTTTTAGTTTTATATGCGAAATGAATCAAAATCCCAATCACAACAAAAATCTGAATTGATATAACGATAAGCTTCCGAAAAGGAAGGCTGCCTCCCTTCTATTGGGACCCGTCAACAACGAGAGGATGTCATCTCTAAAGTGTTCATTTATGAGACTGGATTCTGTCCGAGAAAATCGATTTCAGCAAGGAGCAGCCAGAAATCACCCTCTCATTTGTTTTTTTACCCTAATTTTGGAAATAAATCAAGATCCCTGATTTGTACCTATAGCCTGTATCTCATCCTCATCTTCATCCTTGCTCTCGTTATCCTCTTCCCTCTCCCCCTCCGAATCTTCTTTGTGAACACGTGTTGAAAGCGGATTCCCTATATGCCACAATAGAAGCATATCGCGATTCATGTCTTGTCCTTATTCCTACATACATTTAGGAGGTCCTTATCCATGAGAACGATTCCACTCGGAACAAGCAGCCTGGAGGTTCCCGTCGTCGCCGTCGGCTGCATGCGCATCAACTCGCTGGACAAGCCGGAGGCTGAACGCTTCGTCCAGACGGCGCTTGAGCTCGGCGCCAATTTCTTCGAGCATGCGGACATCTACGGCGGAGGCGACTGCGAGGAAATCTTCGCTGAAGCCGTCCATATGACGCCGAGCGTGCGCGAAAACCTCATCCTTCAGTCCAAATGCGGCATCCGCCCCGGCATGTTCGACTTCTCCAAGGAGCATATCCTGAATTCCGTCGACGCCATCCTGAAGCGCCTGAAGACCGATTACCTGGACACGCTGCTGCTCCACCGACCGGATACGCTCGTCGAGCCGGAGGAGGTCGCAGAAGCGTTCGATCTGCTGGAGAGCTCCGGCAAGGTCCGCCACTTCGGCGTCTCCAACCAGAATCCGATGCAGATCCAGCTGCTGCAGAAATATGTGAAGCAGCCGATCGTCGCCAACCAGCTGCAGTTGAGCGTCACGAACGCCACGATGATCTCCCAGGGCTTCAACGTCAACATGGAGAACGCTTCGGCCGTGAACCGCGACGGCAGCATCCTCGACTTCTGCCGTCTGCATGACATCACGATCCAGCCTTGGTCGCCGTTCCAGTACGGATTTTTCGAAGGCGTCTTCCTCGGCAGCGACAAGTTCCCCGAGCTGAACAAGCAGATCGACGAGGTCGCGGCAAAGTACGGCGTCAGCAACACGACGATCGCGGTCGCCTGGATCCTGCGCCATCCGGCCCGCATGCAGCCGGTCGTCGGCACGATGAATATCGAGCGTCTGCAGGACTGCGTCAAGGCCGCCGACATCGAGCTCACGCGCGAGGAATGGTACGCCATCTTCCGTGCAGCAGGCAATATCCTTCCTTAAAAAGCAAAGAGTGCGCCTCCAGCCATCCGCGATGGTTGGAGGCGCACTCTTTTTGTGCATCCGTTCAGGCTTTACTTCAGAAAGCCTTCCTTGAAAACGGTCAGCAGATGCTCCAGCGTGATGGGGTCGCTGTAGCTGGACTCTTCCGTCTTGATCGTGATGACCTGGTTTTTTTCGACTGCCGGAATGCTCTTCCACGTCTTGGTGTCGAAGATCGGGTTCTCGACTCCAGCCATCTGGCTGAGGACGATCCAATCGCCGGCATAATCCGGCACCTTTTCGCTCGAGAGGGTGTAGTAGCCGGCACCAAGGGCGTCTTTCTTGACGGTTTCAGGCATGCCGAGCCCCATCGCCTGGTACAGAATCTCCGTCCCGCGGGCCCAGTTGTTGCCGAAGACATAGAAGCTCTTGGCATCGTATTCCAGCACCGATACCGTCGCGTTCTCGCCGATCTTGGCCTTGATTTCCTTGCCGGCCTCGGCTGCGCGCGTCTTGAAGCCGTCGATCCACTCCTGGGCTTCCTTCTCCTTGTTCAGGAGCTTGCCGATCTCCAGCTGCTGGTTCAGGTAATCCAGCTTGCCCCAGGTGTAGACGACTGTAGGCGCGATTTCCTTGAGCTTGTCGATGTTTTTCGTCTGAGAGCCGGCCACGATGAGATCCGGCTTCAGCTCGATGATCTGCTCGAGGCTGTCCTCGGATACGACGGCGACTCCCTGCAGCTTGTCCTTGAACAGCGGATCTTTCCCCGTCCATTCATCGACGCCCACCATCTTGCCGTCCATGGCAAGGATGTTCGGCGCGTTCGTCAGGCCGACGATGCGCTGCGGGTTCGCCGGAACCTCGACCGGACCGGTCTCGGACTCGTAGGTGATCGTCCCGGAAGCCGCATCGGACGAGAGCGATGGAGCGGGAGACTCGGCAGAAGCTTCGGAGGCGGCAGGCGTGCCGCCGCTGTTCGCCGCCGTGTTGCCGTTGTTTTTGCTTCCGCAGGCGGCCAGCGCCGCCATCAGCATCAGGACGAGCGGAATGGACAGCCATTTCATTTTTTTCATTCTGAATCCCCTTTTTCTATTCGATCATAACGACATGCCGACTGTGATAATGATTATCAATATCATAAACTATAAAGAGATCCCGCCGCCTTGTCAATTTCAATTTCGGCTGCTTTCCTCTCAATGACGAAGAGCCCTCCCCGCGGACGGGAAGGGCTCATCGTCATTCATCACCAGTTGTTGCCGGAGCCGGATGCCGTGAAGCTTGAGGAAGCATTGAGGAACTTGCCGGAAGGAGCTCCGTTCACCGTGTTGTTCGTGAAGGTGGACGTGCCGGTCGCCGATCCTCTCACATAGAAGCCGTAGGTGCCCGCATTCGTGATCGTATTGGAGGCATAGGTCACGGATACGCCCGGAGCAGGCTCCTCGATGAAGACGCCGGAGTAGACGCTGTCCTGGATCGTATTGCCCGATACGTTGACCGTCAGGTTTTGCGCTTTGCCGCTGTTGCCCACCCAGTAAGCCCAGATCGCGCCGATCTGATAGCCGTAGTCCTTATGGTAGGAGCCCGCTCTCAGCAGCATGTTGTTCTGGACCGTCAGCGTGCCCGTCATGGACGGAGGGTTGAAGTTCGTGCCGAAGGAGATGCCGGAGCCGTTCACGACGGTATCCGTCACCAGATTGCCGATGACCTTGTTGTCCTTGCCGCCGTAGATGGCGATATTGTTCGCCAGTGTCGGAATCTGGACGGTGTTGTAGCTGAACGTGTTGTTCGTATCCAGGTAGGTGTCCGACCACATCGCCATGCCGTCGTCGCCGCTATTGCGGATCGAGTTGTTGCTGACGGTCGTATTGCTCGTGCCGTAGTGCAGGTTGATGCCGTCCGCCCATACTTGGCGAATCCGGGTATTCGTGATGGTGGCGGCATTCGTCTGGTTCGTCAGCCAGACTCCGACCTTGGCGTGCTCGATCCACAGATTGGAGATGGTCGAGTTCGTTCCGTTGCCCTCCACGCCGGTCACGCCGTTGTAATCGTCACGGATGAAGTCGTTCGCGCTGAGCTTGAAGTCCGACAGCGCGACGTTGCCGCCCCGCAGGTAGATGCCCGCATAGCTGCCGGAGAGAGTGGAGTACCAGACGCCGGCGCCCTTCATGGATACGCCGCTGTCCAGGTACAGCCTTGTGCCGGTTCCGTTGTAGCCGGCTCCCTTGGTGCCGTTGTTCAGCGTGAAGGTTCCCACCGGAATCCATACGCCTTTGTAGGTTCCGCCCGAGTTTTTGACCGCATTGATGGCATTGTTGATGGCCGTCGTATCGTCGGCTCCGTCGCTTGCTACCGCGCCGTAGCTCGTGATGGAGACATAACCCGCGGGCATCGACAAGGCTGCCGGAATGACTTCCGTCTCGATCAGGTCGACCGTCACGCTCGCCGTCGAGGCGAAGTTCAAGTTGGAGGCGTTGCGCTGCAGCTTGATGACCGTGCCGGCCGGATACGATTTGTCCAGCTGGACCGACACCTCGTCATACATGTGATGCGGCGTGTTCGGAGTCGCATTCGGATTGTTGGACCAGCGGATCTCCCCGCCTTCCGTACCGTAGGCTCCATAGATCCAGCTGTATTTGGATGTCAGGCCGACGTCCTTGATCAGCGTTCCGCCGGCATACAGGCTGATCGCGGAATCGATGCCCGTTCCGGACGCGTTGTCCGGGATGGAGTAGCGGATCGTCAAGCCTTGGGCGGCTTTGTTCAGCGTGAACTGAACGTACTGGCCAGCCGAGGTCAGCTTGACGGCTTTGCGGCCGGAAGCTTCCGAAGCGAGATCGCCGAACGTAGTCGAAGGTCCGACGATTGCGCCCGTGTAGGACGCGCTTTCCGCTTCATAAGCGTCGTAAGGCATGGACGCTCCATAAGAGCCCGGGGACGGCGTCGGTGTCGGCACCGGCGTAGGCGTAGGCACGACATAAGCGATGTCGATCTTGTCCAGGTTCACATTCCCGGTATCGGTCGTATCGTACTTGTACATGATCGTGTTGCTGCCGGCATTCAGAGCGACAGTGTCGGTCCTAGTCGCCCAGGTGTCCCAGTTCGCCGTAGCGGCTAGGGAGGTCTGCGCCGCCTTGGCTCCGTTCACATAGATGCTCAAGGATTGGACGGCCGTCGAGCCGTTGGCGTAACGCAGCGCAACGCTGTAATTGCCCGCAGTCGACGCGCTCACGTTGAACCTTGCCGAGGCATTGCCTTTGTTGGCATCGGTGAAGCCGCCGACAAAGCCGGTTCCGCTGTAGCCCGTATGATCGCTCGCCACGGCCGCGCCTCCGGACAGCGTCGCCGTCTCGGCCTCATACGTTCCAGCCGGTGTCGGTGTCGGGGTTGGCGTTTTTGTCGGCGTTGGAGTTGGCGTTGGAGTTGGCGTCGCTGTCGGTGTAGGAGTTGGCGTCGGCGTAGCCGAGCCGGATCCGTACACTTCGACTTCGCTCAGCTGGCCTCCGGTCGACCCGGTATTGGCCGTAACGTTCACCCGCACATAGCGGGCCGAGACTGCCGTAAAGGTTATCGCCGCCGTGTTGGACGATGACGGATCGAAGGCATACGCCTTGGAAGCAGCAAGCGTCGCATAGGACGAGTTGTCGGAGCTGCCTTGCACGGAGAGCGTCTGGGTTCTCGCGCCCCAGGAAGGAGGAAGCTTCAGCACGACCTTGCCGATGCTTTGCGCGCTGCCCAGATCCACGGTCAGCGTGTTCGGATAGGAATTCGCCGCGCCTTCATAATAGCTGGATGCATTTCCGTCCGTGGCATTGGATGCCGGGAAGCCGGAGAACGTATTGTTGGCTGCTGCAGCTTTGTTCAGAGCCAGATTGGCGCCCAGGGAAGCATCGACGGTAATATTGTCGATATTGACATTGCCCGTGTCTGCCGCGTCGAATTTATAAGCGATTGCATTGCTGCCCGAGTTCAGCGAGACGGTCTCCGTCTGGGTCGACCAAGTATTCCAGTCCGCCGTGCCTGCAAGCGAGATTTGCTTGATCTTGGAACCGTTGACATACAGGCTCATCGTTTGATTGCCGCCGGAGCCGTTGGCATAGCGGAGAACCGTCGTATAGCTTCCCGCAGAGGAAGCGCTTACAGTAAAGGTGATGGAAGCTTTTCCTTTATTGGTGTCGGTCAATCCTCCGACAAAGCCCGTGCCTGTATATCCGGTATGGTCGGTTGCTTTGACGGCGCCGCCGGCCAGTACGGCAGACTCGGCTTCATAAGTTTGCGGAGCTGCTGAAGCGCCCGGCGCAAAAGGAATTTGCAGAATCATCAAGGACAGCGCCAGGAACAGAGCCAGGAGCTTGCCCGCTTTTGCATTGGATCTCATGTTATTCATACCTCCGTGTGATTTAGTCTGAAGCGGAACTTGCTTAGCCCTCCTTCTCGTTCGGAATGAATGGCGGTCAGGCGCGCTATCACCCCCATTGTAGCCAGGCGCGCTTAGGCAGGCCACTACATTGATGACCTATAAAGCCATTTTTGTGACAACGGCCGGAATGGAAAAAGCAAAAGAGCCCTTCCCGCTCATACGGAAGGGCCCCATGCATCGTTTTTACCGGCGGCCTTTGAAGCTCTCTCTCGAAAGCACATGCATTCTCTCTCCGTTGCAGTCCTCGTCATCGCCGGCCAATCCTTCGAGAACATGGCTGAAGGCGAAGCCGAGCTTCTCAAGCACCCGGAGCGACGCAGCGTTGCGAGGGTCGGCCTTGGCATGCAGCCGGTCCAGCCCGATGGCATCGAATCCATAGGCGGCCAGCGCGGCAGCCGCTTCGCCCGCATACCCCCGGCCCCAGTCGCTGCGGCGGATCAGGTAATAGAGCTCCTTGTCCGGGCGGCGGAAATCAAGCTCCCCGATTCCGCACCAGCCGACCATTTCGCCGGACTCCTTGGCTAGGATGGGGAACGAGTATTTGAAGGGTTCTTCAAAACCATCCCCGTAACTGTCCAGCAGCCACCGGAACAGCTCTTCATACCGCTCGAAAGACAGCACGTCCATATGCATGTACGTCAGCAGCTCCTCATCCTGCATCAGCCCGTAGGACTCCATCAAGTCGCTTTCCCTGTACGGTCGGATGATCAGGCGCTCCGTTTCCAGGCGCATCGCAGCCAGGCTATCGTTCATTGTCGTTCATCTCCCAATCCGAAGTTTTCATGACCCAACAGCCTCGAGCAAGGAACCGGCAGCATGCAGGTCAGCACCTCTCGGGGTTTAGCCTTACCTTACGGAGCGGCGGGCAAAACGGCAAGGGATAGTTCCGATATAGCCATCTGCGAGGATTTGCGCGCACTCCCAAAAGAAAAACGGAAAGCCTCGGGCTTCCCGTTTTTTTGCAACCTGCTTTGTGTCGAGCAAGACGGCAAGCATGCCGTCATCCAGCGCGGACTTCATCCCGTTCACAGCCGACGCCAAAGCGCCGATCTCCTCGCTGGACAGGAATTGGCGGTACATGGTATAACCTTCCATCATTTCAAAGTCATCGGCGGGCGATGTACAGCGGGCCCAGCTCGACGGTCGAGCCAGCGGATTGGCGCAGCGCTTCCAGCACAACCTGGGCATTGTAGCCGTCCGCGAAATCATAGACAAGCGCATCCTGGCCTCTCAGCGCCGCGATGACCTGCTTCAGCATAGGGAGCGGGCTCGCGATGCTGTCGGTATCGACTGCCTGAAGACTGTCGGCGGAATCCCCTTTGTACAGATACCGCCAATTCTCCAGCGCGACAACACCTTTGGAACCGTGGACGACCATGGAAACGCGCTCCTCGCCGGGCAGGCCCGTGCTTCCGCTCAGGCGGATCGGAATTCCGCTGTCCAAGGCCAGTGTCGCTTCGGCCTTGTTCTCGGACAGCCTGCTGTCGGCGGGATAGGAGACCTCGCTGCTCAGCCGTGCGATGCGGCCGAAGACTTGCTGGATCATATGGATCCAATGAATGCCGACTTCAAGCAGAAATCCGCCCTGCTCCCTGGTCGCGACCCATCCGTTCTGCTGCCAAGCCCGCGGCCACTGCGGGAACTGCAGGAACAGTTCGATTCTCTCCATGGTCCCGGCCGCGCCTTCATCCAGCAGCTCCTTGAGCTTGAGAACCGGGGGCTCCAACGGGAACGAGAAATGCACGGCGTTCACGAGATCCGATCCCGCTGCCAGCTCCGCCATTTCGCGGGCTTCCTCCAAGCTGTTCGCAAGCGGCTTTTCGCAGAACACATGAATGTTCTTCTCAAAAGCGGCTGTCGCCAACTCATGATGCATCGCCGGCGGGACGGCGATGTACAGCAAGTCGATGCCGCCCTCATCCAGCATGATGCGGTAATCCGAATAAGTCCTTACCCCGCCTGCGCTGCCCAGGACGTTCTCAATCGCAGCTGCGTTCGGGTCGCATACCGCCGCCAGCTCGATATCTTCCGGAAACCCGGGAGCCTTCTGAACAATCATATTCCTTCCCATTACGCCCAGACCGATGACGGCCAACCTGATTTTTTTCATGCTCCGCTCCGTTTCTTCGTTCAAGAATGAAAATCCCGCCCACGGTCTGCAACTGCGGACTGCCTATGGATAAAGAAAATAATACCACGGATTGCATGGCAAAAAAGAGAGGGAATGCGTTCCCTCTCGGCTGCCTTGGCGAATGCCACCACTTGATCGAACATGGCTCGCGGGCTGCGATACACAACCCGTTTATTTCACCGCGTAAATCCCTTCCTTGTAGGTCATCGAGTACACCATGCCCTCCTCCGTCAGGATAGCGCTGGCGATATTGTCTACGGCTACCCGGACTTGCCCGCCATTCGGATCAATCCGATAGATGCCGGGCTCGTAACCGCCGGACAGATAATAGACGCCTGCCGTACCCGCATAATACGAGCTGACGGGCTGTGCGGCCAGCTTCGTTTCCTTGCCGGAGGCAAGATCGTACCGGAACAGCTCTCCGGGATCGTAGTCGCTGCCGGTCGCATTGACCTTGTAATAGATGGCTCCAGCGGAGAATTGGATCTGTGCCGCCTTGCGGCTGACCAGCGTCTTGGCGCCGCTCCCGTCAATCCCGGCAGACATCACATGTCCGGTCTTGGCTTCGACGTAGTAAATCCGGCTGCCTTCCATCCAGAACGATGCGGCCGAGCCCGTCAGCTTGGTCTGCGTCTGATCTCCCAAGCTGATTTTGTACACGGCACTCTCATCCGCCTCATCGCTTGCCTTGTAGCCAAGCGCATACAGATAGCCGTCCCGAGCATACATGCTGCCGACGCTCGAGTATCCGAGACCTTGCCCGTTGGACGTCCGGTTAATGAGGTAGGCGAATCCAGGCTGCCCGAACGCCTCCTTCTTGCCGGTCTTCAAATCTACTCGGCTCAGATTGTCTTCCATCTTGGCCATCGGATCGAAGTCCGTCAGGTACAAGGCTTCTCCCGATTTGACGTAGTGGATGATGCTGCGGGCATCGACGACTTTAACGATAGTTCCATTATCCACCCGGTATAACGTCTCTGATCCCACCGTCAAGTCTCCTGTATGCAGGATGATGTACAGGTCTTTATCGATCGTCTCGATGCCGGCAACCCAGCCATTCTCCGGCTTCCACGACGGCAGCTTGGCAACGGCATCGGATTTTCCGGAGGCAAGGTCATACGCATGCAGTTCTGCCGACTTATTAACGGTCGTCACATAATAAAGCTTTTGCCCGATGACTTTTGCTTGATCGAATACCGGATTTCCCGGCAGCTCGATGGCTGCCTCTTTTTGCCCGTCCGTTTTCCGGTATAGCTTCTGGATGATTCCGCTGCGCATGCGCTTGAAGTAATACGAGGTATTGCCATGCAGGCCAAGAGGGACGGTATCGCCATAATTGATCGGGCTGCGGGAATCGGCCAGCTGTTCCTTGACCTTGCCGCCGGCCGCGAGACTCCCGGGATCCTTCCAATCCACGATGTTGTCTCCGATGAGAACAAGGCCGTCATGCCAGTCGATCTTCTTGCCGATCGCTTCCGCCGCGCTTCGCAAAGGCAGCATGATCTGTCCGTTCACCTTCTGCGGCGCCGCATCCATGACGCGGACTTCGCCGTTCACGGTCATCGAAGTGCTGTTGACAGTGAACTTGACCGTTCGTTTGAGCTTGCTGCTGTGGAGAACGACCTCATCCGGCTTCTGCTGCTGCCAATTGGCTTCCCAGCCCTGCTGAAGGTCCGCCTGAGTCGCGAGATAGCTCATCAGGCGAATCGGCACGAGGACGCGCCCCTTTTTCTGCGTAAGCTTGAAATCGCCGTAGATGTCCGTCTTCTGTCCACGGATGAAAGCTTTGTTCTGATAGTCATAAGGAAAGACAATCATATTCCCGAACACTTCGGGCAATGGCTTGGCGGCTTCCGATGCCTGCGCCGGAGGGGCCAGAAGGCTCAGACAAAGACTTGACGCCAGTAGAAGCGAGGCTGCTTTCTTCATGTCGGCTCTCCTTATCAGATCATAATATGAACGTCTCTATAGACGCTCAAATCAGGAATATGTTTCCATATGCCCGATGGGCCTTTGGCCAAGCGCCTTACTCAAGTCTTTCATAGAATGAATGGATCTGAAACGAAACGGAGGGGCGAAACTTGGCCAAACCTGGAGTATCGATCGTGGCCTGCACGAACAGGCCCGAATTCATCCCGAACATTCTGAGCAACTATAAGCGGCAGCTCTATCCGAACAAGGAATTGATCCTCATCGTCAACAAGGACAAGGCCGATCTGAAGGCGATCCGGCGCATAGCCTCCGCTCACCGCCATGTCCGCGTCTACTCTGTCCCGGAGAGAATATCGCTTGGCCAATGCTTGAACTGCGGCATCTCCCGGGCCAGGCATCCTCTCATCGCCAAGCTTGACCACGATGATTACTATTCGCCTTATTATCTTCGGGAGCAGGTCAAGACGCTTGCCTTCAAAGGAAGCTCCGTCATCGGCAAGCATGCCTGCCTCGTCTATCTGGAGGGAAGCAAGCAACTCGTCATCCGCTCTCCCGAGGAACAGCATAAATTCGTCGATTTTATCCAAGGGGGAACGATCTTGTTCCGGAGGAGCGTGCTGAAGCACGCGCGCTTCGACGATATCTCCTTGGGCGAGGACGTCCGGTTTTTAAGGAAATGCAGAAAAAAAGGCTGCATCGTCTATGCATCCTCTCCCTACAATTACGTGTACATCCGCAGAAAAAACAAGAGCACCCACACCTGGAAGGTCAACGACCGATACTATCTGGCCAAAAGCCTTCCCATTGCAGTTACCGATAATTATACCGCCTACGCCAGGAAAAAAGCCTGATCGGAGCGAAGGATCGGCCGGCGAACCTGCAGCAGCAAGCTTTTTTCACCGGTCGCTCACGGGTATGGTGAGCAGGAAGGTCGTACCGATGCCCTTTTCGCTCTCGACTTCGATGACGCCCTTCACCTTGTCGATCGTGCTGTAGACCATGAGCATGCCAAGGCCGGTCCCTTCCGCTTTCGTCGAATAATACGGCTTGCCCAGGCGGGACATCTCCTCCTTGGTCATTCCGATTCCCGTATCTTGGATGCTGATGACGATATGCTGCTTTCTCTCGGCCACATCAATGGAGAGGATGCCGCCTCCCGTCTCCTTCATCGCTTCAATTCCGTTTTTGTAGAGATTGATCAAGCATTGCTGGATCTGGTTCCGGTCATAGCGGATTTGGAGGCTGTTGCTGAAGCTGAATTTAACCTCTACTTCATGGATCGATGCATAAGGCATGATGACATTTTTGGTATACTCCAGCTCATCGATCATGTTGGAGTAGACCATGTTTTCCGACTGCGGCTTGGCGAACGACAAGTAATCGCTGACGATCTTCTCCGCCCGGTTGAGCTCCTGCAGCGAAAGGTCCACGAATTTCTTCTCTTCCGGCGTAATCGTCATCGATTTCTGCAGCATTTGCAGAAATCCGCTCGTTACGGTTAGCGGGTTCCTGATCTCATGCGAGACGCTTGCCGCCAGCTCGCTGACGACATTCAACCGTTCCGACTGAATGATCCGCTCCCTGTTTTTGAAGTTGATCAGAATCTTCTCGATCAGAATCATGATCACGCTTGTCACTCCGACATAAGTCGTCAAGGCATTCAAAGAGAGGATCCGGAATTGCCGATCGGATCCGCCTACGATCAGGCTCAGAATCGCGAGGTAACACCCCATCGTCAGCAAAGCAATGGCGGCTGCCGCGGCAACACGGCCCCGGGAATCCAATTTCAAGAACGTTTTGCTGTAGCAAGGAATCAGAATGAATGCCGCGGTAGAAAACAGGAACGATTCGAGCATTCCTGGCCCCCCAACATAGAAGCGGCATGCGTTCAGGATGATGTACAACGGGAATACATTCTTGTGGCCTCCAAACAAAGCCACGATGATGAACGGGATATATCTTAAATCAAATATATATCCAATATCTAAAATAATTGGTTTTATGATACAAAGAATCATCGTGATGGCGGATAGAACAACAAGGATGTTGTTGTGATAAGGATGGGTTTTGTTTTCAAAAAAGATCAAAAAAGTCAAAACTGGAACTAATAAAAACAAAAAATTCAAGAGCAAGGTCTCAAACAACGAATAACTTCCTTTCGATATTTAATGCAGCAAAGGAAATAAACTTCATTTGTAAGCTATATCCTGTCATTTTGCATTTCGTTACACCATTATAATCACAGATTGCTCAATTACTACATCTTCGGGGTAAATATTGACGGCCTTCCTGCCACAACGTATCCGGTGAATCTGTTCCTGATGCGTTCAAAGGGGGCAGGTTATCGGCGCGATTGTAAATTGCCTTCAAACTAACTTTGCCAATCTATCAAGTTGGATGATCCCGGCACAAGCAGCTGAAGTTCGCGATCCTTGTCTTCCGGACAAAGCTGCTTGGCCACCACGGCGGCCGACAGGAGCAGCCGCACCCGCGCTTCCGGTTGTTCCGGATATGGCAGCGGCTTCGGTCATCGATGCACCAGCTACTATGGCCAAAACGAAACCCTGCTCCATGAATGAGCAGGGTTTCTTTGAATTTCTACTGTAAACGATGGAGTCGATATTAGTCGTCCCATTTCCTTCCCAGCCGAGCCGCCTTGGCCGCTCCGGAACATGCCCTGTCCATTCGAGCGGCTCCATAGTAGAAAACGCCGCATGGATGGCGGAGTGGCCCTGATTCTTCAGCCTCCGGCAGCTTCCTCGACCAGCAGCCTGTAGTCCTCGTAAGCCAGCTTCCACTCCTCCATGCGAGCTGTCGTTCTCCCGTCCAGCAAGGCGGCGATGACATCCAGACAGACATGCCAGCCGGCCAGATCCTTGGGTGTGTGGCCGGTCATTTTGCGAATCGTCTCGATCAAGACGAGGCGGCATCCGCCGGGCTCCGGATAAAGCTCGAAACGGACGCGGTCCTCGCCCCACGTGTATTCAAGGACAGCATGCTCCTGCAGCTCGAGGATCTCGAGCTCCTTGAACGTGCCGTCCTGCATGTCGAACCGGATCACTCCGCCTTCGCGAAGCTCGTCCACCCGCAGCTCCGGGAACCATTCCGCCAGCTTGTCGTTGGCTGTGAGCGACGACCAGACTTTCTCGGCCGGGTGCTTCAAGCGCCGCTCGAAGCGGGCTTCGTATCCTTCCGTTACAGGGGTTAATGACGCCAACATGATTGGACCTCCTCTATGGGAACGAGGGCCGCTGGCCCCGGCATCCCTGTTTTCGCGCGGACCGCCCTAGCGGTCCTCTTCGTCCAAGTGCTTCTCCAGCACGTCCAGCTTGTCCGACCAGAACCGCCGATAAGGCTCGAACCAATGGTCGAGCTCCTTCAATGGCTTCGCGTTCAATCGATACCAATGGCTTTGCCCTTCTTTTCGTACCGAGACGAGCTCCGCTTCGCGCAAAATCCGCAAATGCTTCGAGATCCCGGGCTGGCTTAGCGACGATAAAGCAACCAGCTCTCCGACAGAGCGTTCCCGGACGCGCAGGGAATCGAGAATTTTTCTGCGCTGGGGCTCGGCGAGCACTTCAAACAGCTTGTCCTCATTCATGGCTTATATATTACCTTTCGGTTATATTTCTGTCAAGGCATGAAAAGCAGCCGACATACGGCGGGCTCCCTACCAAACAATGCGCTATTTCCATCGGTCTGGAGGTCGTGTACCCTAAAATTCCAAGTATGCTTCTTTGATAAATCTACTTTATAGCGATCGATAGGCCTTAGGCTGACCCCTTCTTCCCCTTCGTGCCTTCATGATAGGCCTTAGGCTGACCCTTCTTCACCCGCATGGCGCCTCATATATATGCCCTGAGCTCAGCCTCAAGGCTTTTTTCTTTGGAGCGAATAAAGGAGGCCTCGCGGTGGAAATTTAATCCTTGGACTTGCGCCGAGATCGCCGATCCAACCGCTATTCACAGAACCTAACTCGCTGATGTCAGCGTTGAAGCGCCGGCTGGCTCATAAATTCCAGGTTCACGGCCCTGCATTTATGTTAAAATAGCTGTAGACAAGCATTGGCTGGTCCATTAGCCTTGCCATTCTCATTTTGCCCTCGGGCTCGAATGAGGAGAAACCATCTACAGAAACAGGACACTAGGAGGAGTTACAATGGCACTCGTTTCCATGAAGGACATGCTGAACAAGGCGCTTGCCGAGGGCTACGCCGTCGGCCAGTACAACATCAACAACCTGGAGTGGACGCAGGCGATCCTCGCTGCGGCACAGGAAGAGCAATCCCCGGTCATTCTCGGCGTATCCGAAGGCGCGGCCCGCTACATGGGCGGCTTCAAAGTCGTTACCGCTATCGTAGGCGCCCTGATCGATGAAATGAAAATCACGGTTCCGGTTGCCATTCACCTCGACCACGGCTCCAGCTTCGACAAATGTAAAGAAGCGATCGACGCCGGCTTTACTTCCGTCATGATCGACGCTTCCCACCATCCGTTCGACGAGAACGTCGAGACGACGAAGAAAGTCGTTGAATACGCGCACAGCAAAGGCGTTTCCGTTGAAGCTGAGCTCGGTACGGTCGGCGGCCAAGAAGACGACGTCGTTGCTGACGGCGTTATCTACGCAGATCCTAAAGAATGCTTCGAGCTGGTCAAGCTGACAGGCATCGACTGCCTGGCTCCTGCTCTGGGCTCCGTCCACGGTCCTTACAAAGGCGAGCCTAACCTCGGCTTCAAGGAAATGGCGGAAATCCGCGAGACGATCAAGCTTCCGCTCGTTCTGCACGGCGGCACGGGCATCCCTACGAACGACATCAAGAAATCCATCTCCCTCGGAACGGCCAAGATCAACGTGAACACGGAGAACCAAATCTCCTTCACGAAAAAAGTCCGCGAAATCGTGACGGCTGACCACGAAGTCTATGATCCGCGCAAATTCCTGGCACCAGGACGCGATGCGATCAAAGCGACGGTCATCGGCAAAATGCGCGAGTTCGGTTCTTCCAACAAAGCGTAAGACGCACGAAATCAAAAAGGCAAGGAGGACCTCGGTCCTTCCTTGCCTTTTTTTGCATGCCGGAATGGAACCGATCCTAAATGGCGCATAGCCTCGGGGAAGGCTGAGCCTTCTTGTCCGATCATCGGCTCCACCCGGCAGTCATGTCCCCGCAGCCTCTCTCGTACACTAGAACGAGAATGCTCGTATGAGACCGCTATCGGAGGGATGACGATGAAAATTACTTCCGGGGGAATGGAGGCCGTCTATTACGGCCGCGTATCCGCCTACGGCATGAGCCCGATAGAAATTACGCTGTCGGAGGAAAAGGACCCTCTGACCTTCCATTTCTGCATCGAGCACGATCCGCAGCGGGACGACATCGCGACGGATATCCAGCTGATCCGCTACAACGAAGTCCGAATTTCCTGCATCAACTATCCGCGGGGCAAGCCGACCGGCAATCAGGATCTCATCCATCTCGGCGTGCTCGACAACCGCAGCCTGTCCCTCCGCTATGAGACGACGATCCACTACGACCTGTCGGCTTGGGCGCTTGCCTTCACGTTCTACTCCGGCGAAGGGGGGCCGGGGGATGAATAAACTCGAGATCCAGGACCCCAAGGTCGCCAGCAAAATCATCGCCGCGAACGCGGAAAGCGACAAAAGGAAAGCCGAGCTCGGCTTCCTCGGAAGATTTTACGGCTCCGGCGAAAATGTCCGCCTCTATATCGTGGGCACGATCGCGCTTGGCGTCCTGCTCATCGCCCTCGTCTATACGCTGACGCCCGCATCGTACCGTTCCGCCGACTTCGGGCTGAAGGAGATGTGGACGCTCGTCGTCCTTCCGGTCGAATCGACCATCATCGGGTATTTGATCGGATCGCGTTCCAGGGATTCCGGAGGATGAAGCTGATTCAACAGCTCCAAGTCAGGATAAGCTCAGAGATGTTGCGGAAGCAGGCGAGAATCCTACCCAGTAAACCTTTATAGGAAGGGGCTTGCGATGCATGGAATGCATTGAAGCCCTTTTCCAGCATCTCCGTCCGGCACGCCTTCACTTTGCGATATTGAATGCCGACCGCCTTCCCGAACAACGCCAAGCAGCGCCCGCCTTGTCGACAAGGCGGGCGCTGCTTATAGCCGGCCCTTATTGCGGCGGGGCCATCTCGACGTCGATCAGCTTGAACTGCGCCACATCCGCCAGCCCCCGGTTCGTAATCCGGATTTCCGGAATGACCGGCAAAGCGACCAGCGAAAAGGTCATGTACGGAGCATTCAGGGAGCAGCCGATCGCCTTCCAGGCTTCCTCGAGCCCGGCCACCTCGGACACGACCTCCGGCAGAGATTTCTCCGACATCAGGCCCGCGATGGCCATCGGGACCTGCGCCAGCACCTTGCCGTCCCTGACTACGATCATGCCTCCGCCGATCTTCACGAGCTCATTGGCCGCGAATGCCATCTCATGCTCATCCACGCCCATGACGAGCAGGTTGTGGCTGTCATGCGCCACCGTGGAGGCTACAGCCCCTCGGGTGATGCCGAAGCCCTGCACGAAGCCCAGCGACACCTCCCCCTTGCCATGATGCCGCTCGATGCAGGCCAGGCGGATCGTGTCCTGCCGTATATCCGGCAGGATGACGCCGTGCTCCACGGGAAGCTCTGCGGCAGCCTTCTCGGTCCGCGCGCTGTTCTCGATAATGCGGATGACGTTGACGCGGGCGGCTGCCGCATCGAACCGGCTGGCGAGCCTGAAGTCCTCCGCCGCCAGCTTGCGCCCGACATGCATGGACTTGCGGATATGCGATGGATAAACGAACGCCGGGAAGCATTCCTGGCGCAGCTGTCCTTGATCGTAGACAACAACCCCGTCCGCAAGCACGGTCGACGGCACCATCCGCTCCAGATCGTCCAGCAGCAGAATATCCGCGCAGCGTCCCGGCGCGATGCTGCCGAGATCCTGCTCGCATTTGAAGTACCTCGCTACATTCACCGTCGCCATCTGGATGGCTGTGACGGGCTCCACGCCTTCTTCCATAGCCCGGCGGACGACATGATTGAGATGTCCTTTCTCCATCAGCGTCTGCGGACTGACGTCGTCGGTGACGAGAGAGATGTTGCCCGTCGGCACCTTGTCCTCTGTGACAACCTTGATGACTTCCTTGACGTCATGCCAGGCGGAGCCTTCGCGGATCATGAGATGCATGCCCATGCGCAGCTTCTGCAGCCCCTGCTCCCGGGTGACGGTCTCATGATCGGAGGTGACGCCAGCGGCGAGATAGGCTTGCAACATGCGGTCATCCTCGCTGGGGAAGTGGCCGGTGACCGTCTTGCCGCTCTTGAGCGTGGCCTCGATTTCTCCGAGCATGACGGGATCCCCATAAACCACTCCAGGGAAGTTCATGACCTCCCCGAGTCCGACCACGTTGTCCCAAGCCAGTCCCTTGGAGATGTCCTCGACGCCCAGCCTGGCTCCGGCATCCTCGAGATCAAGAGTCGCCGGAACGCAGGAGGGAAAGGTCGTGAACACCTTGAGAGGGAGCTGCTGCCCCTCATCATGCATCAGCTTCACGCCTTCCGCTCCGAATACATTGGCGATCTCATGCGGATCCATGAAGATCCCGGTCGTCCCCTTGGCCAGAGCGGCCTTGGCGAACTCGGTCACGGACAGCATCGTGCTCTCCACATGCATATGTCCGTCCAGCAATCCGGGACAGAGGTACCTCCCCGCTGCATCGATTATTTTCGTGCCGCTTCCGATAGCATGCTCCGCGTTGCCCACATACGCGATCCGGCCGGATGCGATCGCAACGTCGACATGCTCCAGCAGCTCTCCGGTATGGACGTTGACCAGAATCCCATTCCGGATGACGATCTCGGCCTCGGCCTCGCCGCGGGCTACCTGGGACAGCAGCCGGCTTGCTTCATACAGCGGCGTTCTTTTTCCAGAGCTCATCCTGCTCCTCCACTCCTTCAATTGGCAATCCATTCTAAATATCTAGCTTAACACGATATCCGCCGCCCTATGCGACCCTCTCGGCCGGGCCCGCTTGGAGGCGCGCGGAGATCGCATGACGGCGGTAAGCCGGCATGCAGCTGCTCCATCATCATGACGGGAAGCCCGTTCTAAGCCTCCAGCCGTCCCCGCAGATAGGCTGCCAGCTCGCGGGCAGCCTGTTCATGCGCCGCAGCGCCGGGATGGCTCCTTGCGCCCGTCGTCTCGTCCGTCATGGCGGGAAGCTGGAACACCGACACCTTCCGGTCGCCCGAACGTTTGATATAGGCATCGACAGCGCGGTAGATGGCCGGCATCATCGGCGTTCCCAGCATGCCGTAAGCCCAGACGATATGGGCATGCGGATTGCAGGAGCGGATCGTCGCGAGGAAGCTCTCCGCCGCCGCCTCGAAAGCCTGCAGATCCTCCTCGTTGAAGGTCCCGTCCTCGTTCAGACGCTGCTTGTAGGCCCTGCCGGTCTCCTCATCCTTCCACTCAGGCGAGTAGAACGCGCCTCCGTCGTTGGTGCCCAGATTCACGACCACGGCATCCGGCTGCCAGGAAGCGAAATCATAGTCGCGGAAGGCGCCGAGAGCCGCGTTCCTCTCTCCCGTCAGAAGGCCGCATACCTTCTGGTAATGCTGCGGAATATTGCCGTGCGGATTGTTGTCCCAGCTCGTCAGGACGCCCCATCCGCTTTGGGAAATAATCCTGCATTCCGCATTCAGCATTTCCGCCGCCAAGGCTGCATAGGTGCGCGTGCCGCTGAACCACATCGGGATCCAGTCCGCTTCCTCCCTGCCCCCGATCGCTCCCTCGCCGGAAGTGATGCTGTCTCCGATGAACTCGATCTTATAGGGCTTGTCCTCTACGGGCAGGAACTCCCCGTCGAACTTGACCGCATGGATGTGCAGGGAGCAGCGCGGATCGCCGCTCATCGGCTGCACGTCCTTCACGATGCGGACGTTCTTCGCCGTCTCTCCGTCCATGCCCCGGAACAGGCAGACCCAGTGCTTGCCGGACGTGATCATTTGCCTGCCGACCGGCACCGAATTGATCAGAATCGTGATCCACGGCTCGTACTGGCCGTAATCGGCCTCCAGCTCCACCCATAGCTCGGACCCCTTGGCTTGGAGCTCAAGAGCGCTTCCGCTCCAGAAAAGAGTAAGCGGGGAGCGCTCTCCCGTCGTTCGACCATGCACCTTGACATGCGGTAGATCGGATAGGGCCTGTACAGTCAATTCGTTCATCGTCTGATCCTCCATCTGCGGTTCCGTCGTTAGATCCAGTTTACTCCCGGACCCCGCCCGATGTCGCCCTGCAAAAAGGAAAACAACCGCAGCCTGCCCTAATCCGGAGATCACGCGAAGTGCATGCAGCTGCTCGCCGGGCCTGAAAAAACAGCCCCGTCATGACGACGGGGCTGTCAGCAAAGCGGATGCCGCGCAGCATTCGCGGCCGCGGCCATTTTCATCAACCTTACATGACCGGTTGAGGACTAGGGCTCAGTCCAAGCGTCCTTGCCGTGGACTCATGGATGTCGCGGATAAGCTCCGGATTGCCCATCAACGGCAAGCCGTACGAAGGAATCATTTCCTTGATTTTCGGCTCCCACGATTTAATATGCTGAGGGAAACATTTCGCCAATACTTCCAGCATGACGGGAACGGCGGTGGAAGCGCCAGGGGAAGCGCCGAGCAGGGCGGCGATCGAGCCGTCCGCGGCGTTGATGACCTCCGTGCCGAATTGCAGCGTTCCTTTGCCGGCTGCCGTATCCTTGATGATCTGCACGCGCTGTCCGGCTACGAGCAGGTCCCAATCCTCGCTTTTGGCGTTCGGAACGAATTCCCGCAGGGCGTCCATACGCTTTTCTTTCGACTGCATCACTTCCTTGATCAGGTACGTGGTCAAGGATGCGTTCTTCACGCCTGCCGCCATCATCGTGACCAGATTGTGCATCTTGACGGAAGTGACCAGATCCAGCATGGAGCCGTATTTCAAAAACTTCGGCGAGAAGCCGGCAAACGGTCCGAACAGCAGCGATTCCTTCTTGTCGATGACCCTGGTATCCAGATGCGGGACCGACATCGGCGGAGCGCCCAGCGGAGCTTTGCCGTATACTTTGGCACGGTGATCGGCGACGATTTCCGGCTTCTGGCACACCATGAACAGTCCGCTGACCGGGAAGCCGCCGATGCCCTTCCCTTCCGGAATGCCCGATTTTTGCAGCAGATGGAGGCTTCCGCCGCCGCCGCCGATGAAGACGAACTTGGCCGTGCGGCGTTCGACCGCGCCGCTGTCGACGTTCCGCACCTTGAGTTCCCATAAGCCGTCGCTTGTCCGTTTGATATCGTCGACGTTCTGCTTGTATTTGATCTCGACGTTCCGGCTCTGCAGGTTGGCGAACAGCATGCGCGTTAAAGCGCCAAAGTTGACGTCCGTTCCGGATTCAATCCTGGTTGCCGCTATAGGACCCTTCGTTGTGCGGTCCTTCATCATCAGCGGAATCCATTCCTTCAGCTTCTGCGGATCGTCGGAAAATTCCATTCCGTCAAAGAGCGGATTGGCCGACAGAGCGTCGAACCGCTTTTTCAAAAAGGCGACATCCTTCTCCCCTTGCACGAAGCTCATATGGGGAACCGGCATGATGAAGTCCTGCGGGTTGGCGATCAGCTTGCTTTGGACCAGATAGGACCAGAACTGCTTCGATACCTGAAATTCCTCATTCACGCCGATCGCCTTGCTGATATCCATCGATCCGTCCGGCTTCTCGACCGTGTAGTTGAGCTCGCACAGGGAGGAATGCCCCGTCCCTGCATTGTTCCATTCGTTGGAGCTCTCCTCGCCTGCGGTCGCCCGCCTCTCGAGCACGGAGATGTTCCAGTCGGGCACTAATTCCTTGAGCAGCGCCCCTAAAGTCGCGCTCATGATGCCGGCACCAATTAAGATAACGTCTGTTTGGGTTTGTGTTTTACTCATTTTTACCTTCCTTACACGCTGATATTTGAAGAAAAAATGCAGCTCTTTCGGACAAATTGCATAGCAAGCAAGGCGCGACAGAGTCACACCGCTCTTTTGAACACGATGACCATGATTATCTGCAGATTAAGATATTTACTATTATATAATAATGGGAGGCGATAAGCAGGCCGCTAAATGTGGATTTTGCGGACGGTATTCCCCATCTTAGCTTAGTATTCCAACCCGGGCATTTGAATATTAGATCCCATGTTGGAAAGTTGGCATTGTATACAATTATACGGACTCTCCCAGTAGGAGTCGAGCATAATGTCTATAAAAGAATCCGGCTAATGTTGCAAAATAAGCAGCAGCTTGCAGCACAGCGGCGGGCGACGGCTCCTAATGCCCCGATTCGCGCCATTACGCGCCTCAATCGCCTATGGCTAACGGTCCCTTCCTCCTTGCGCCGATAAGAAAAAAATCGCCTCCGCTGAACCAGCAAGGGCGATTGGCATTCAGATATGGCCGGTGTGGCGGAGAAGAACCGATTAGAAAGCGGAAGTCCAGCCCGCATCGGCGGTGACGACCGTTCCGTTCAGGAAGCTGGAATCGTCGGAGGCCAGGAACAGAGCCACCTTGGCGATCTCCTCCGGCGAGCCCGCGCGGGGAATCAAGCCTTGAGACAGCTGGGAGCGGCTGATCCCGAACTCGTTCATGTTCTTCATCGAGGACTGGATGTTGGTCATGACCGCTCCCGGAGCGATCGCATTGCAGCGGATGCCCTTCTGCGCGTACATGAAGCCGGTGTTCTTGGTCAGGCCGACAACCGCGTGCTTGGATGCCGTGTAGGTCGCGCCCGCATGCGCTCCGTTGTATCCGCCGGTGGAGGCCGTGTTGACGATGACGCCTTTGCCTTTCTCCAGGAAGATCGGAATGGCTTTGCGCATAGCCCTCATGACGCTCTTGGTGTTGATGTCGAAGATCAGATCCCAACGCTCGTCGGTAATGTCGCCGGCCGGCTCGAAGCCGTCCATGATCCCGGCATTGTTGACGAGAATGTCCAGCGTGCCGTACTCGCTCACGGCGGTGTCGATCATGCCTTCAATGTCTTCCAGCTTGGCTACGTTGACTTGAAGGGCCTTGGCCGTGCCGCCCTGGGCGACGATTCCCTGGGCTACCTGCTCCGCGCCCTCGAGGTTGAGATCGGCGACGATGACCTTGGCGCCTTCCTTGGCGTACAGCTCGGCAATGGCTTTGCCCATGCCGGAGGCGGCGCCGGTTACGACGGCAACTTGATCGTCGAGTTTCATCACATGGTCGCTCCTTTTTATCTGCTAGGGTATCCGGTTGGCGGATGGGCCTATCCATCATTCGCGAATTTGTACACCACCAGTGTAGTCCTCTATAATTTAAGGATCAATATGCAAAAAGCTTCCCGACTGTCGAAAAACGGATGCCCGTCCCACGATCTGTTCATCTTCATGCGCGAAGCAGACATTTAGGCGGTGATCTGTTGCCAGTACCCAACCGGCGTGTGAGCAAGACCAAACGCGAGCTGAAGGACGCCTTGATCCTGCTCATGGAGACCAAGGAGTTCAAGCACATCACCGTCACGGATATCGTCACCCGGGCGGAGCTGAACCGCGGGACGTTCTACAAGCATTATCAGACGAAAGAAGAGCTTCTCGGAGAGCTCATGAGCGATGTCATGGAGGATCTGATCCGGGCTTATAACGAGCCCTATCTGCATACGGATAAGCTCGTGATCGGCGAGCTGACGACTTCCTCCGTGATCATTTTCAAGCATGTCGATTCCTACTCCGACTTTTACCGGATCATCATCAATTCCAATGCGCTGCCCGGATTCCAGGACCGGATCTGCGGGACGCTGAAGCAATTGGTCATGCAGGAACAGGACACGATGGGAAGCGGCGGCAGCAAGATCGATCCGGATCTGTTCGCCAGCTATATCGCCTATGCCCTCTTCGGGCTCATCGTCGAATGGGTCAAGGAAGGCTACAAATATACGCCGGATCATATGGCGGAGCAGCTGATCAGGATTCTGACGTATCCCTATGATCGAGCGGACGGCAGAGCCCCCAGGTTCTAACCCGGCATGCAGGATCGGAATCCAACCCGAGCTTTCCGATTGAAGCTCGGCTCTGCCAAAAATCAAACTCCCCTTCTGAATAAGCGCCACGAGCCGCTCCTCTTCAGCCGTCAGGCCCATGGCCAGCTTGCGGTTTCTCGCCTAGAAGACGAAGCGGCCACGTCGGCCAGCCATGATGATGCCACGCGCGTCTACTGAGGCAGTGCAAGCTGCCATGAAACGCCGAACTTATCCACGATCCAGCCGAATTTCCTGCTGAACGGATACTCGCCCAGAGGCATCAGAACCTCTCCGCCCTCCGACAGGCGCGCATAGACGCGGTCCACTTCTTCTTCGGTGTCGCAAGTAATAAACAGGGAGAACGACGGCGTGAACGTAAAGGCATGCTTGACAAAGCTGTCTATGCACATGATTTCCTGGCCCTTCAAGGAGAACACCGCCTGCTTGACGGTTCCCTCCGGGCCGGGTTCATTCGCTCCATACCGGGTGATGCTCTTGATTTCCGAATCCTCGATCACGGAGATGTATGCCTTCATCGCCGCTTCCGCGTTTCCTTCAAACATCAAAAAGGGTGAAACCTTTTTCATGATCCGTTCCCTCCTTATTTTCTTGCTTCCAAAAGCCAAGACCATTCCTTCGGATGAGCATTCCAACCGCCAATCGATCGCTCCCTTAGTCTTCGCTGTTCATCTTTTTATATATTTGTTAAGTATCGGATGAGGATGACTGAATGCCCCTGCCCCTTCACCGCTGAACGGCGACGGCTATAGATATTTGTTCAGGTTGTTCCACACGATGGCATATCCGCTCGGAAGCAGGTGGATTCCGTCAACGGAATACTCCTTCTTCAGGTTGCCCTCCGCATCGGCCAATCCCTCGTTCACGTCGATGAACGCATAACCATGCTTGGCCGCCAGCAGCTCGATGGCTTGGTTCGCTTCCCGAATCGCCTCGTTCGTCCGGTTGCGGAACACTTCTTCCATCGACTCTCGCGGCACGAAAGGAAACTCCGCCTTGGCATTCACGGGATAATAAGCCATGACGTATACCTGGCAGTCCGGCAATCTCCGGGCGATCCGAGTCAAAATCTCGTCGTAGCCGGCAAGCAGACGCTCCAGCTTGTAATCCGGCGCGCTGATGTCATTGGTTCCGATGTTGATGAAAATGTTGGAGGGCTCCAGCTCGAAGATGCATGCTTCCAACGACTCCAGCAACTCTGCCGTCACGAAGCCGGCTATGCCGCGGTTATACAGGCAGCAGCTGCGATCCAGCGTTTGCTGCAGCTCGTTGATCGGGAAAAACTCCATCAGCGACGACCCCGCAAACACCGTTTGCCCCTTCCGGGCCAGCTGGTTGAGCATCGAGTACTTTTTCGCCTTCTCCTTCTTCTCGTCCTGCGCTTCCGGCCGTACAGCCAACGAATCCGCCCACTGGTCGACAGAAATCACCTCTGCCTGGAGAGGGAACACTTTGTCGATTAAAACGCGATGGACTTCGGGATCGGCATCCAGGCATGCATCGGCAAGCACCTTAAGCACAAAGTCCTCGTCTGCCGCTTCCCGCAGCGTCGACAATACGACTCCGCTCGTTGCGATGCCGCTGAGAATGAGCGTATCGATCTCATTGGCGCGGAGGATGACTTCGAGGTCGCTCCCGGTGAATGCGCCGACCCGCAGCTTGGTCACGATCGGCTCGCCTGGCCGAGGCTGCAGCGAGGAGTGAATGCGCATAGCCGCTTCCGGAACGGCACCTCCGGACCTTCCCGCAATGCCGCCGAACATTTTATTGCGCGCACTGATCTCGGGATAGCCCTCTCGAAACGCCACCCGTACGAAAATAACGGGAATCGAGTGGCGGCGGGCGGTTTCAAGAGCTTTTTGGAACGGGAGCAGCTCATTCTCGTGTTCGATGTAACGCGATACGACGCTGTTTTGCATATCCATGACGAGCAGCGCGCTTTGGCAGCGTGAACTGTGCATGAGCTCGGCCTCCTTTTCTCCAACGTATCGAATTCAACCTGCCGATTGTATTTTCCTGCCCTCCGGGCGAAACGCGGATGCAGATTCAACATAAAGGACCATCCCCAGCCGGGAATGGCCCTTCTCCAATCATATGTTAGTTAGCGTTCTGCTGCTTCAGGTCTTCCAGCGCCTTGTCGATGTCGGCCGACAGGCTTGGGTCCAGATATTGCGGAGCCGAGCGTTTGGCCGGGGACGAGAAGTGGGCGAACGCCTCGGCCTGGGCTTCCATCAACAGCACTTTTTCTTCCACGCGGGCAAACCCTTTGGCGACATTTTCCGTTTGGAACGCGACGACGCTCTGGTTCATCTCCTTCAGCGAACCGGCGACATTGACCCGGGACGCCAGCAGCAGACGGCGATGGCTGTATTCCTCGGACTGGACGAGCAGCTGGCCGATCCTCTCCTCCAACAGCTTCGTCTGCTCTTGAATTGCGGCTTGCTGCGCCTTATAGACAGTCAGCTTTTTCTCCAGCAGCAGCTTCTCCTGCAGCGCCAGCCGGGCAATATGCTCCTCGCCCCTTGTCACGGCCAGCTTGGCCTGACGATCTCTTTTCTCCAGGCCGGCTTCGGTGTCGGCAATGAGAGCGGCTTGCCTTTTTTCAATGAACAGCTGGTTGGCATAAGCGCTCTGGCCCTTCGCCACCTCCTGCTCGAACTCGCGGATGTATTGATCGATCATGTGGAGAGGCTGCTCGAACCTATCCAAGAGCCCGTTCGTTTCCGCCAGAAAAGTGTTCTTGATCCGTTTGAAAATACCCATGTCAGTTCGACTCCTTTTTCGTTGTAGTGGTTTGGTTTTGTTCCCATTGGTCCAGGAATTCGGATGTGGAAGGAATTACGGGAGCAGCAAGGGCTGCGCGAGCTCCGGCTGGTCTCTTCCTTCTCTTGATGGCCCAGAGCAGCAATCCGGCTCCGAGAAGGGTTCCGCCGACAACTGCTCCGGCTCCCCAGCCATCATGCTCGCCGCCTTCGCCTCGCATTCCTCTGTCATGACGGCCGTTCGGTCCCGCGAACCCTTTCCCGCCGCCCTGTGCGGACATGAAGGATGTTCTTTCCTTCTGCTTTCCGTGATGATCGTCGGGCCTGTCCATTTTCGAGGCCAGATTGATGCCGACACCGATTACGGCGATGATCCCGGCTGCAAGCAGGATTTTCTTGATCCAAGGTTTACCAGATCTCATGCTTCATCCATCCTTTCGTTGCGTATTTCTTGTCTACATGGCTCACTATAGGCCCGAAAAGTATAAGTACGGTAAAATGAAAAAGAAAAAAGCACCCTTTCTCCGCCAGCCTGAGAAAGGGTGCCGCATTCAGTTGAGGGGGAATTTCACCGCAAAGGTGCTTCCATCACCTAGAGAGCTCTCGACCTCGATCGTCCCCCGATGGGCATCGACAATCCATTTCGCGATCGATAAGCCGAGGCCGGCGCTGCCTTCGTCCCGGGAACGATGCGCCTCCACCCGGTAGAACCGGTCGAAGATGCGCTGCCTGCCTTCCTCGGGAATGCCTATTCCGGTATCCCGTACGGTCAGCACCCATTGCTTGGCGCTGCTGCCCAGCGCAACGTCCACGGAACCGTTTTCCGGCGTGTACTTGATCGCATTGTCCAGCAGAATGTACACCAGCTGCTTGATGCGCTCGACATCGCCCGTGACCTCCAGCACCTCCGGCAGCTGGGCGGTCAATGAGATCCCGTTCTTGTGAGCCACAGCCTCAAACGCCGTCATCCATTGGCGGACCTTCGGCACCATGTTGAACGAAGCCATCTCGAACTCGACCGAGCCGGAGTCGGAACGGGCCAGCACCAGCAGATGCTGCACCATCCGGCTCATCCGTCCCACTTCTTCCTTCATATCCGACACGACTTCACGGGTGTAGACGGAAAAGTCCTCCCCGTTCTCAAGCTCGATGACATCCAGGGAAGTATTCATGATGCTGAGAGGGGTCCGAAGCTCATGCGACGCGTCAGCCAGAAATTGCTGCTGATGCCTGTATGCCCGCTGGATCGGAAGCATCGCTTTCTTGGACATGGAATAGCTCAGCCATACGGCGATGATGAAAAAGAGCAAAAGAATAAAGAGCAGCACAAGGAGCAGATTTTTGAGCACCTCAAGGTAGAAGGTTACATCTTTGGCCGCATAGATGACGACTGCCTGTCCGTCGGCGGTCATGAGCGGACGCGCGCCTACGAAGAGCAGCCGGTCGCTTTCCTTGAATTTCTTGCCGTCATGGCGGTCCCGGGACTCGGGCAGCCATTGCAGGCGGTATTCGGCCTTGCGCGGATGCCACCGGCCGATCTTCTCCAGGCTGGCGTCTCTGTTTTGCGGGAAGGCATCGCTGCCCGCGATCATTTTTCCGCCTTGATCCAAGATATAGAAGAAATACAGATCCTCCCCTCGGGAGTTGGACAGATCCGGGATCGCTATCCTTCCATTGTCCGTCGCGTACATCGTGGACTGGAGCGAATTGCGCTGCTCCTGATAAGCCATCCCCAGAAAGAAAAGGGAAGCGAGAAGCGAGAACAGAATGAGGAAGACGATGATCAGCCAGGCATAAGTGAACGTCAGCTTTTTTTGCGTTTGAACGAACAGATCGCTCTTTGGGCTTCTTTTATTTTTCAAACCGGTAGCCTACTCCCCTGACGCTGTGGATTCTCGCTTCTCCTTCCGCAGCCTCCAATTTGTCCCGAAGCATCTTGACCGTGACGTCCACATTCTTGTAGGACACCTCGCTGCCGAATCCCCATACGCGATCCAGAATGACCTCCCGGTTCAATACATGGCCGCTGTTCTGAACGAATACATCCAGCAGCTGGTATTCCCGCTGGCTGAGGAAAATCTCCTCCCCGCTCCTGAACAACTGGCGCGAGGTACGGTTCAACGTAAACCTCCCGAACGTCAGCACATCCGCTTGGATAGGGGCGAAATTGCGACGCGTGAGGGAACGGAGGCGCGCCAGCATCTCATCCATCTCGAACGGCTTCGTCAAATAGTCGTCCGCTCCGGCATCAAGCCCGAGCACTTTATCCTGCAGGGCGTCCTTGGCGGTCAACAGGAGGATGGCTTGGCCATAATTCGCGGCGCGCAGGCTCTTGCACACCTCGATTCCATCCGTGCGGGGCATCATCCAGTCCAGGATCAGGACATCATAGGAGGATTGCCTGGCATACTCCAGCGCATCCTCCCCTGTTTCGACCCAATCGACATGGTAGCCGCCTTTTTTCTCCAGCATATATTTCACTAGCTTGCCCAGTTTCTTGTCGTCTTCGGCAAGAAGAATGTTCATCTCGGTTTCACCGCCGCTTGGAAGATTACGTCTAGATTATCACAGAAAAAGTATAAACGCGGTAAAGAGAATGGGGATAGGCGTAAAAGGCTTTGCCCGCGCAAGGAGATAATTTGACGGCTCCGACCTCCTGCAGCGAACCCATCTCCTCCAGCTGCTGGATGTAATAGTCGCTCAGCGTGAAAGCGTCCTCCTCATGCAATCCGCCCTCGATCGTTGCCCGGCAGATAAGGGCGATGCCTGTTATCCGATGATGAATTCCATGGCAGAGGTCCTCATCCGCTCCCTCTCCCCGTTCCGTACGTAGTGCATCAGGACACGCTCATGAGCCAGATTCGCATGGAGCAGCCCGCTGCGGTTTCTACGCCAATATCGGAAGAACGGCCTTTCTTGATTAGAACTCCGCACCTCGAATCTGGCTTTGAACATCCTTTCTACATTATAGCTGCTATCGCCCTGTTCATATCGAACAAGGCTGCCGCTCCTTTGGTCATGCCGGTAACCGCATGTTTCGACGCGCTGTAAGCTACAGCTGTCGGCGCTCTCACCAACCCGCCAACGGACGAATTGAACACATTGCCTGGTGCATTAGTTAAAATGTGTTGAATTCACTTGGTAGCTGATATTATTCAAGACATAATTCGACTTATCATTCACCACTCTGGATTTGATTTCCTAGACACAGCAAATCCCCTTCCAAGGTAGATTTGAATGCTTCTACCTTAGAAGGGGATTATTTGAAACTCCACTATTCAGCTCATTTATTTAGGCTTTGTTCAATTTATCAATCAGAGCTTCACGTGCTGATCGTATTCTCCCTGCTCCTGTCGCATAAGCCCCGTCGAACTAATGTCAGGTCACAGTTCCTGCGTGCTGAATTTCTGAAATGGTCTTCGATGTTCATCATAATACTCTTGATACTTTCCATTCGTGTAGGAGTTGACCAAACTACGCCAAAACGCCTGTGCCTTATAATTGTTCCACATTTCGTGAATGAGCCAGTTCCCAGGAAACATATCGAATATGCTCTTGGCCACAGCCTTACCAACACCTTTTCCCCCGAACTTCTCCATCACAAAAAACTCACCAATTTGATTTGGTTCATCAACGGTTCCCTTGATAACGAGTACAAATCCTGCCAATTCCCCATTAACACGTAGAATGAATGGTTCACGATTCGGGTTATCCCAATATTCATCAAGATCGGGAAGCCCATCATAAAGTCCGCTGTGTTCTTCCAACATGATTGCAGGCATATATTTGCTAAACTCGTACAAATAAAACTGTGACAGATTGTGTACGATAGGTTTCTCCGCTAAGAGTGCTTTGGTTAATTCAATGTGCAATCATAACACCTTCCTGACTGTAAATAGAAAAGTCCTCCATATCTTAGTGTCGTGGTACCTTGTGTTGCGCTATCGTCTCCCGTTAATTGAACCATCACTCCGTTTTTCGACGGTATCCCTCTTCAAGGATTTGTTTCAAACCTTCAATTCTTTTTCCAATAAACATATTCCAAAATGTTTTACCTTTTTCAGCCAGTTCTGTGTGTGAATAAATTCCTTCTTCAAACTTTCCCCAGCAACCATCCTGAGTCAGTTTATCCCACCCTAAGTAATCTGCATAAAGGCGGTTTTCGGATGGTATGTCTGAACCCATTGCATTGGTTGTAACCAATTCTGGACAAAGCCACATAGCTGTACAAACGGACAATAAACCACCGTGCATTTCGTTTAAGCCTTGTAAACCTGCCGCTTCGACCGCTTCTTCCCATGCGAGATGATTATTATGGTTTGCGGTAATCAAGATTATCTGAGGATATTTGTAATTAATTTGCTTGACGAAGGCTCCCTCCCAATAGGAACCGCCATGTCCAGTACAGACCAAAAACTTCCTGAATCCTTGTCTTATTAGGTTGCAAATAATTTCCTCCAACATGGCTGTTAAAACATTAGGGCTTACCGTAACTGTCCCCTTGAAATGAGCATGTTCTTCAGAGGTGTTAAACGGAATTGTAGGCAACACGTAAGCATTTAGCTCTCTTCCATAAGCATGGGCATAAAGCTCTGCTATTAGCGTATCCAGATGCATTGGTAGGTACGGTCCAAACTGTTCCGTCGCTCCTACCGATAGAACAGCTGTATCAATCCCACTTTCTGAAAGTTCCATTGTCGTGTTCTTATAACTAAGCATACTTGCACTCCTTAAAAGGCTTGATTTTTTAAATTGTACCATTATTGGATGGTGGAAAACGGCTATAACTAAACTATTCAGACGATTTGTAATTAAACTCTACTGTCCTTTAGCTGAATGCCCTTGCACACCTTAGTTAGCAAGGACAGATCGAGTCGATAATCTTTGACATGCTATAATCAAAATTTTCAATGTATTTCTCTCTGGGAAAGTTGTGGAGGCGTTGCTGAAATCTGTGCCAGTAACAGATCTTGCTGTGAGTGTACGTAATCCAGAGAAAGCTGAAGGCTTGCGGGCAAGGGGAGTCGAAGTTCGGCATGGAGATTTTGATCATTCAGCAGGCTGGTGTTAAATTTATTGCTTATACCAGCATGCCGAATGCAAAGGAAAGTAAGAATCTTTTGGTTCCGACTCATCCAAAGAAGTTTCCGTACAACAGGTGGATGACGCTACTTATGCTAACATCATGAAGGATGCAGGATTACCCGATTTTGTAGTCCGTATCTTCGTAGCCAGCCAACAGGGTATTCGAGAGGGGACATTGGCAATCGAAAGCAATGATTTTGAAAAAGTGCTCGGTCGTCCACTAATGCCAATCAACCAAGCACTTCGTCAAATCATTGGCGAACTTGGGAACAACCGAAAGCTTTTAGATTATGCGAAACAAGCGTCCGATGTTCATTCTGACGCCATCTACATCCAAGCGTTGATTCACCTCCAAAAAATAGAAAAGGCTATTGATGTATGTCTTTATACACCAATAGCCTTTTATGTTTGATTCCTATTCATTTTTTTGTCTCATCCTTCCTGCTCACGACAGTTATATAATAATGTCGTGTGTATTATCATTCCTAAAAACGTTGGATTTTTTATGGCTATCATAGGTTTGGTCAAGGGTTGTTTTTCTGTCCTATCGCGCCTTTCCACTGGTAGGAACCAATTTGCGCATGGTTCAATTGTTCCCATATATTTCCTCGATATGCGAGTCACTTGAGTGTGACAATTATTATGAATCATTGTATACTTTTCTGAAAGTACACACTTATTTGTAAGATAGTATCTTAATATATACTGATAGGGGGTTAAGACTTGGGTGACCAACAATTTAAATCCTCCGTGGAAATGACACTGAAAGTAATCGGCGGCAAGTGGAAGCCGGTTATTCTTTGCCATCTTACCGAGGGAGCCAAAAGATTCGGAGAGCTTCGCCGCGATATGCCGGCCATCACACAAAAGATGTTGACTCAACAATTAAGGGAGCTTGAAGATGATGGCATCCTGAACCGAAAAGTATATACGCAGGTGCCTCCAAAGGTGGAATATAGCTTGACGGAATATGGTCTTACCTTGAAAGAAGTATTGAATGTGATGGCGAAATGGGGTCTACAGCATTTGACAACCGTTACAGACCAGCATGATTTACCACCAACGGAACATTCATAAAAATTGAACAAAAAACTCAAAATAAGAACCTTGGGAAACCGAGGTCCTTTTTTATTTCATCACAGTTTCTTTTTTGACACTACATTCTTTTTAGTGCTTTTTTTGATCGTTAGGTTTAGAATGAAGTCCGATTTACTTAAAACCAACACCAAGGAGTGGCAGAGCATGGAACTTCAATTAGCGCTGGATCTTGTCGACATCCCTCAAGCCAAAGAGGTTGTAAAAGAAGTCGAAGCTTACATTGACATTGTGGAGATCGGCACGCCGGTCGTTATCAATGAGGGATTAAGAGCCGTGAAGGAAATCAAAGACGCTTTTCCCCATCTTAAAGTCCTTGCCGATTTAAAGGTCATGGATGCAGCTGGCTACGAGGTCATGAAGGCTTCCGAAGCAGGAGCAGATATTGTTACGATTCTTGGCGTTGCCGAGGATATGACGATCAAAGGAGCCGTTGAAGAAGCTAAGAAACAGGGAAAGAAAATTCTCGTCGATATGATCGGCGTAAAAAACCTTGAGCAGCGGGCTAAAGAAGTAGATGCCTTTGGTGTGGACTATATTTGCGTCCATACCGGTTATGATCTGCAGGCCGTCGGGAAAAACTCTTTTGAAGACCTTCAGACAATCAAACGAGTAGTCAAAAATGCGAAAACCGCTGTAGCCGGAGGTATTAAATTAAGCACGCTGCCGGATGTCGTCAAATCCCAGCCGGACCTCGTCATTGTCGGCGGCGGCATTACCAGCGAAAAAGATAAAAAAGCTGCCGCTGCAGAAATGCAAAAAATGGTCAAGCAAGGCCCCTCTGTATAATGCAGACCGTACAGTACCTTGCTCACATCCGCAATGAGCTGAACTCAGTCGCGGATGTAATTTCCGATGCTGAGGCAGAGGCACTGATCTCGACACTTCTTCATGCGCGGAGAGTTTATGTAGCCGGTGCTGGCCGCTCAGGCTTGATGGTGCGTTCCTTTGCCATGCGGCTTATGCATTTGGGCTTAGAAGCTTACGTCGTTGGGGAAACGATAGCTCCAGGCTTAGCCCAAGGGGATCTGCTTCTTATCGCTACAGGCTCAGGGGAAACAAAAAGTTTGATTCCCATGACTCAAAAAGCAAAGAGTCTTCAAGCTTCTGTAGCGGCTGTTACCATTTCTCCACAATCGACAATCGGCAAATTGGCGGACATTACGGTAACTATGCCTGGTTCACCCAAAGAGCAACAGGGGAACCAAACCATTCAACCGATGGGATCCCTGTTTGAGCAAACCCTGTTATTATTTTTCGATGCTGTCGTATTACGAATTATGGAGATCAAATCTATAGATTCTCAAACCATGTTAAGTCGCCATGCGAATCTGGAGTAGATCGGACAAAACAAGGCGCTGAAATAGCGGAAATTAGATTTTTTATCAGGGTAAAATGTCGTCAATTGTGATGCATTTTACCCCTTTTTTGCGCATGTCATCTCTGGGACACGGTTTTATGATTTTTGTCTAAAGCATAAAATTTGATTTTGGATGTAAAGTAAAGTAATATAGAGATATCGCAAATTACCAATATCCTTTTGTTCGATTAATTTATACGCATTCCAAGCAAAATAGACTTTAATAAGATCAGAAAGGGGCGGGAACCGTTGAATCGGGAATCAACAATGATAAATGACGAACAGGCAGTCGAAATTTTCAAGGCTCTGTCAAATCAGATAAGAGTAAATATTCTGCAAATGTTGAAAGAACCTGATCATAATTTTTCCCCGCAGGCCCATGTCATCAAAGAAAAAGACTTTGATGGCGGGGTTTGTGTTAGTGATATTCGCAGCAAAGTAGGACTATCACAGCCCACCACCTCCCAGTACTTGTCTATTTTATTGCAAAGCGGGCTGGTGGAAATGAAACGAATCGGACAATGGACTTATTATCGACGCAATGAGGAAACCATTAAACAATTTGAAAAATATATAGGCATAAAAATATAACCTTTTAAGGAGGACCATGAGTGAGTTTTCAAAATCATCGTGCCTATAACAGCATGTACCGGAAAGACAAAATGACACTTGGATTTGTCCTCCCGACTGCCAGGATGTCTAAAAATCCGATTATGGAGAATCAGCTGGAGCTTGCCCGTAAAATTGAGGAATATGGCTTTGCTTCATTATGGCTCCGTGATACTACGATGCAGAATTTGAATATTGATGATAACGGCCAAATGTACGATTTATGGATTTATTTGACGTATCTTGCTGCCTATACGAAGCACATTGCGTTAGTGACAGGAAGTATAGTTCTCCCTTTGCGCCACCCCGTCAGGGTAGCCAAGGAAGCTGCATCAATCGATCGATTGTTTCCAGGTCGATTGATTATGGGAGTGGCATCCGGGGACAGGGAAAAGGACTTTATAGCTTTAGGGATATCCAAGCAAGAAAGCGGTCCGTTATTTAAAGAAAATTTCGAAATTCTCGACCGCCTGTTGAAAGAGGATCAGCCTACAATTCACAGTCACGCCGGGCTGATCGATGGTACAGATATGAGGTTGATTCCAAAGCCAGTATCTTCGATTCCTACCATGGTGACTGGATTTAGCAATCAGTCAATCGATTGGATAGCCAGGAATGGGGATGGGTGGCTTCAATACCCAAGAAGCATTATTCAACAGGCGCAGCTTATTCATGATTATCGTGCTTTAACTGAAGTTCATGCTCCAGGGGATTTCAAACCCTTCTCTCAAAGCTTGTTCATCGATTTATCGGAAAATCCCGATGAACTGCCCGTCCCCATACCCTTAGGCTATTCCGTGGGAAGAAACCGTTTAGTTGATCTCCTTCATCAATTTCAAGAGATTGGTGTCAACCATTTGGCGTTTGTTCTGTATTTTTCCAAGCGCCCTCCAGAGGAAGTAATCGAGGAACTTGGAGAATTTGTCTTACCTCACTTCCCAACCCATAAAGGTACAGGCCAGTTTTAAAAAATTAAATTGTATAAAAGGAGGAAGAATGATGACAAAGAAAATAGAACTTTCAGTACTAGATCCCTCCCCAATTGTCGAGGGAGGATCAGCCGAACTTTCCCTTCAAAACACGCTTGATCTTGCAAAGAAAACAGAGCAATGGGGATATAAACGGTTTTGGCTTGCTGAACATCATAATTGGGCAGGAATGGCGAGTTCAGCATCCCCGATCGTAATTGGACGAGTAGCCTCTGTCACGGAAAAAATGCGTATTGGATCAGGCGCAATGCTTCTTTCCCATTATTCTCCTCTTTCCGTCGCTGAGCAATTTGGAACATTAGAAACCTTCTTCCCTGGCCGGATCGACCTTGGATTGGGGCGGGCACCAGGCACCGACCAATATACAGCAAATGTATTGCGGCAGCGGGTTGCTGGTGAACCTGAATTCGATGCCCGGCTTGAGGAGCTTATCGCATATCTTTATGGTACAGGAACAACCACTAAGAATGGTTCATTTAGCTTTCACGCCATTCCCGGCGAAAAAACAAATGTGCCAATTTGGCTGTTAGGTTCAGCGTTTTACAGTGCACAATTGGCTGGAATACTGGGGTTGCCATTCTCTTTCGCTGGACATTTTGCTCCCGGCAACATGATGGAGGCCATAAAACTGTACCGGGATTCTTTTCGTCCGTCTCAATTTTTGGAGGAGCCTTATGTACTGTTAGCCGTTCAAGTGGTGGCTGCTGATGAGAAACAGGAGGCACAAAGGCTTGCCACTTCGATGTATCAAAAATTTCTTTTGTTAACCCGCGGACAGTCATCGCCCCTTTTGCCTCCTGTTGATAATATGGACGAGCTTGGGAACGATAATGAACGGAGGGCGGTTGAAGAACAGCTTTTCACTTCCATCATCGGGGACCCTGCAGGTGTGAAGCAGCAGCTCCATGAGTTAATAGAAAAAACTGACGCTGATGAAATTATGGCTCATACAGAGATTTTTGATCATAAGGCACGGCTCCGCTCTTATGAAATTTTGGCTCAGGCTGCAGTAAATTAAACGTGTCCAGTCTAATAAAGGAGGTATTTCTGCAGATATTAAATCACTTAAATTATAGGTTTGAACCGACGTAATTTTTAAAGAAAGAAGATGAGCATATGCCTGAAAATAATACAAAACAAATTACGGATATTCCATTCTCGGTCCTGGATCTCTCTCCAATTGCAGATGGAAGTACGCCGGCTGATTCTTTTCGCAATACTTTGGAGCTGGCCCGGCTCGCTGAAAAGCTGGGGTATAACCGATATTGGCTCGCTGAGCATCATAATATGCCATTTATCGCCAGCTCTGCAACATCGGTAGTCATTTCCCATGTTGCAGCAGGAACGTCAAAAATCCGGGTAGGTTCAGGCGGCATCATGCTGCCGAATCATGCACCTCTTGTTATTGCTGAGCAATTTGGCACTCTGGAATCATTATATCCAGGACGCATTGATCTTGGCTTGGGCCGTGCACCAGGCACTGACCAGCTTACCGCACGTGCTTTAAGACGTGACTTGAGAAGTTCAGGAGAAGATTTCCCTGAGCAGCTGGCTGAGCTCCGGAATTACTTTGACCCTTCTCTGGCACAAGGACATAGTCATGTTAAAGCAATTCCGGGTGAAGGATTAAACATACCTGTTTGGCTGTTAGGTTCAAGCGGATACAGTGCCCAGCTGGCAGGAGAGCTTGGACTGCCGTTTGCATTTGCGAGCCATTTCTCGCCGCATAACACACTGCCGGCTATCCAGCTGTACCGCAGTTCGTTTAAGCCTTCTAAAGTACTGGACAAGCCGCATGCAATGGTAGGGCTTAACATCATTGCAGCGGACACAGATCAAGAAGCTGAGCGGCTCGCTACAACATTGCAGCAGCAATTCTTGAATTTGATGCGCGGGAAGGAAGTCCCATTGCAGCCGCCAGTGGATAATATTAATGATTTAGCGAGAGACTATGAAATAGCTGCCCTTGAGAATCAATTAGGAACTTCGATTGTCGGCAGTCCTCAAACCGTAAAAGAAAAACTGGAAAAGTTTTTGGCTGAAAGCCAAGCCGATGAAATCATGGCAATCGCCCAGGTATACGATCATAAGGCCCGCCTCCATTCCTATGAAATATTGGCAGAAATTACTCAGCTAAAGTAGGTCAAAACTGGCCGATGCTTATGGCGAGCTTTTAATGTATCTCTATAAAACCCTTTAACAAAACTTGATGTAAACAAAAGGAGAAAAAAGATGAATCCAAAATATGAACCTGCTTTTAAACCATTTACCTTCCGTTCTGGAGTTGAAATAAAGAACCATATTACAATGGCACCCATGACCAATACGGCGTCACATGAAAATGGTGAAGTATCAGACGAAGAAGTTGCGTATTATCAAGAACGTGCCGGTGGTGTAGGAGCGGTAATCACCGCATGCACATACGTCACCAGGAATGGAAAAGGATTCCCGGGTGAATTTGGTGCGGATTCCGATTCCCTAATCCCTAGTTTAAAACGTGTGGCGACAGCTATACAGGAAAAAGGTTCAAAGGCGATTTTACAAATTTTTCACGGTGGCAGAATGTGCCCGCCTGAAGAATTGCTCGATCGTCAACCGATTGCTCCGAGTGCGGTAGCAGCGGACCGAGACGATGCCGTGGTACCTCGGGAAATGACAGCAGACGAAATCGATGAAATTGTTAAAGCATTTGGTGAAGCAACCAGAAGAGCAATCGAAGCTGGGTATGATGGAGTTGAAATCCATGGTGCCAACACGTATTTGATTCAGCAATTCTTTTCTCCCCACTCCAATCGCAGAACTGACAAGTGGGGTGGAACACTGGAAAAACGTATGTCCTTCCCGCTTGCTGTAGTTGACGCTGTTAAAAAAGCAGTTTCAGACCATGCGACAAAACCTTTTATCGTCGGCTATCGGTTATCGCCTGAAGAAAGAGAGAATCCTGGCATCACCATGGAAGATACGTTGCAATTGGTGGACAAGTTAGCGGACCAGGACCTGGATTATCTCCATATTTCTGTCGGCGCATTTTGGAACGGATCAGTCCGTGATAGTAACGATCAGACATCCCGAGTTGTTATGATCCATGAGCGTGTCGGTGATCGTATTCCTGTGATGGGTGTTGGCATGCTGCGGACACCCGAGGAAGTGATGAAAGCATTTGAAACAGGTGTGCCTTTGATCGCTTTAGGCAGGGAATTGATAATGGAACCTCAGTGGGTACAAAAAGTACAAGCCGGTGAAGAAGACAAAATCCGTACAACTTTATCTAAAAAAGATCAAAAAGAACTGGCCATTTCTGATAAAATGTGGGAGTACTATACAGGCTTCCCTGGCTGGTTTCCTATTGTATAAGGAGTTCGATTCCATCTCTGCTTCTTGAATTGTTCAACAAAAAATGGAATCCTGATGGTTATTGTCCTTGCTCAGCAAGCATAAGAACAACCTTATAAACTTTAAAGAGGCTGTCCCATAAGTGAGCTTATGGGCAGCCTCTTTGCTATCTATCGATTGTACTTTTTGCGTGGATGCCAACAAAAAAGGCAGCTCCCTGATGAGGGATAGCTACCTTCGTTTAAGATTATTATGAACAGGTAGGAGCAGGGCATTCATCAATTCTCATACGAAGTAAACCATATGGTTTTTCCCGCAGGTCTCTTCCATAATGAAATCTCGCCTGCCGATGTAATTGATTCACAATGACATATAAGTATTGATCGGGGCCAATAGAAAAAGTATCCGGCCATAAAATTCTCGGGTCATGTGCGATCGTTTCCATTGTGCCATTCGGCAATATCTTCCGGATACTGTTGTTTTCATAGTCTCCCGCATAAACGGTTCCTTTTGCGCCGGTGATCATTCCATCAGACGCACCTTTTTCCCCCCAATACTGCACATATTGGGATAAATCCATGTCCGGTATCCTTCTGTCTCTTAAGGCTTCTGTTGAGATCGAGAACAGCTGACGGCTTGTTAGCGGAGCGTAAAATAAAACCTTTCCATCAGGAGAAATCGCTAAACTATCGGAAGCCAATCTAAATGGGGAAGTCGAGCCGTCCGGGTATCGATTCATCAAGATTTTACCTTCTACTTTCGGTAACATATAGGGATCAGGTGATGTTGACATTGCCCCATTTAACCGCCTAAACGCGTTCCCATTTTCTAAATCTACGACGATAACAGCCCCTGGCCCCCTGGTAGAAGAATCCGTGATATATGCATAGCCTGCTCTTCCAACCCGGAAATCCAAACGGACATCATTCAGATAAGTTGTTGGCAAGACAACATCTTCTGTAAAGGTATATACTCTCCTTATTGTATTCGTGCTTAAATCAACAGCAACTAATTTTGCTCCCCCTTGAATAGGTTCAGAAAAATTTGGTGCCCCTGTATCCAGTACCCAAAGTGTTCCTCTTCCATCAGCAACGATACTTTGGACACTGACGAAAGACTTCGTAATATTCTCAGGATTAACCAAATTGGTTTCTAAATTGGGATAAGGCCGCAATTCACCCTCGACAATTTCTGCCACAGTAAATTGAACGTCGTCTCCCCATTTCGGAAAGCATACAAAAATACGACAGGTTTCGGAAACGCTGACACCTGTGGGCATAGCCCCATAAAAAGCATGCACCAGTTCAAACTGTCCAAAATATTTTTCCATAGATAACATAGGTTGCATGATATCCTCCTCATCAATTCCGAACGGATATCACCTATATATGATGAGAATTTTTTGTAGTGCCTGGTTCTTGATAATTTTTCACGGTTTCGCTCGTCGTGGCAAGACGTGCTCGAATACGCCCCCGTCCCAAAGCAGGGCCGTTAATCACATCTTTTTCCTGTTAGCGCACATAAAAAGAGCAGGTTGCTAGGAGGCGACCTGCTCTTTGTTTATTGAGTTATATGTTCTACACGGTAAATTTGTTTCATTGGCTCCACGGATACTTCCCGAGGGTTGGATGGGTACAAGGGTCCTCAACGGCTCCCGCTGCCATCTGATCCAAATGCTTTTCGAAGTCCGTGCTCGTCCGTATCGCCGGGCATTAGCCAAGCCGTGCGGGATTTTAAAAATCGCTCCGCTTTTATGAGATAAGCTGTGCACAATCCCAAAAAATCTACCCCTGTTTAATCAATTCACGCATTGCCGCAGCTGCAGCTTTCTTATCCGCCTGGCCAGTAATACCGCCGCCTACAATCACCAGATCCGGCTGAGCTTTAACGACTTCCGGCAGTGTGTCGAGCTTGATGCCGCCTGCAACTGCAGTTTTCGCGTTTTTCACCACACGTTTAATGGTTTGCAGGTCATCGAAAGAATTTTGACCAACAGCTTGCAGATCATAACCGGTGTGCACACAAATGTAATCTACGCCGAGCGCATCTACTTCTTTTGCACGTTGTTCCAAATTTTTAACAGCAATCATATCAATCAGGATTTTTTTTCCTTGTTTTTTAGCCTCTTCAACGGCACCTTTAATAGTCATATCTTCAGCCGCACCGAGGATTGTGACGATGTCGGCACCCGCCTCGGAAGCTTTCATCACTTCGTAGCCAGCAGCATCCATTACTTTAAGGTCCGCCAGCACTTTCAAATTCGGGAATGCCTGCTTCATTTCTTTAACGGCCCGAAGACCTTCGTTAATGACAACTGGAGTGCCGATTTCTACGATGTCCACGTATTGCTCTACTTCCTTGACAAGTGCAATACTTTCCGGGATGTTTACTAGATCCAATGCTAATTGAAGTTCCATGTGTTTCGCTCCCATTCCAATATTTCAATTACGCCAGAGTGTAATTGTTTTCTTTACAGTTACTATTCTAATACGTACAAATCATTTTCGAAAGTACGTACTTTAATCATACATAGTGTTTATAAAGTTATATAGTATCTTTAACCATACTATTAGGGAGCTGCTTGTGCTCGTCTAGAGTTAACTTGCGATAAAATAGATATGGGGGTGAGAGAATGCAACGTGTCTCTCATAAAGAGTTTAATTGCGAAAAGGAATTGACACTCTATGTCATTGGCGGCAAATGGAAAAAGATTATCTCTTGTCCCGGATATCACACAAAAAATGCTGGTCAATCACCTGCGCGAACTGGAAGAAGACCAGATCGTTCATCGAGGGAGCGCATTGATTACTACCATATTAAAGGGTTAGAAAAGCATGTGATATTCCCTCTTCTCCGTATGGTTCCCCGCGCTGTTTGTAACGGCTAACAGTGTTTTAATCATTACCTTTCAAAGGGTATACTAGTTAAGGAAAGGATGTGGTTTATTATGGCTACAATGAAGGCGGTAGGACTAACCCGATACCTTCCAATTGAAAATCCAGAAAGCTTAGTAGATGTAGTTGTGGAGAAACCAAGAGCGGCGGGACGTGACATCTTGGTCAAAGTTATCGCTATATCGGTCAATCCGGTTGACACTAAGGTACGTGCGCCTAAAGACAGAGTTGAAGAAGTTCCAAAAATTTTAGGTTGGGATGTTGCAGGAATTGTTGAAGAGGCGGGACCGGACTGCTCGTTGTTCCGTCCGGGGGATGAAGTTTTTTATGCGGGCAGCATTGCACGACAAGGCGGAAACAGTGAATACCATCTGGTTGATGAACGGATTGTAGGGCGCAAGCCAACTTCCTTGAATTTCGCGGAAGCGGCCGCTCTTCCTTTAACCTCTATCACAGCTTGGGAAGCATTATTTACCCGAATGTCGATTTCTCAAGATTCGGGCGCCAACGAAGAAAAATCCCTGCTGATCATCGGGGCAGCTGGGGGTGTAGGGTCCATTGCCATCCAGCTTGCAAAACAAGCGGGGCTCATTGTAATCGGGACTGCTTCCCGGCCGGAAACCGTCGATTGGGTTAAATCCATGGGCGCCGACTATACCATTAATCACCATGACCCGCTCCTTCCGCAGCTTGAAGCAATTGGGTTTTCAAGCGTTCCGTATATTTTCTGCCTGAATGCTTTGGAAAAACACTGGGCCGGCATCAGCGAAGCCGTTTCTCCCCAAGGAGTCGTTTGCGCAATTGATGATCCTACCTCTCCGCTCAACCTCAATTTGCTTAAGCAAAAAAGCGCCACCTTCGTGTGGGAGTTTATGTTTACGCGCTCGCTTTATGAAACGGATGATATGATCGAGCAACACTTACTGCTCAATCGGATAGCTGATGCTGTAGATAATCAAAAATTGAAGACAACGCTCGCCGAAGTACTTGGACCGATCTCAGCAGAGAATCTTCGCCAAGCCCACAAGCTATTGGAGAGCAATAGGACGATTGGCAAGGTTGTTCTAGAGAATTTTGTTTAAACACCTGTTCTTGGAAAGCACACAATAGAATTCCCTTGCCCAATAAGCAGGTGATACGTTTATTCGCAAGAAGAAATAAGTTGGAGCCGGCTGCTGTTTGTAGTCGGCTACAATTTTGCTATAAGAAAAACTTGAACATATTTATGATACGGTTCTTCATATCATGTATGTTTGAAGCGAAATTGTTAAGTACCCTTAAAAGGGTTCCATATAGGTTTACCGCACGTGCAAAGCACCATTTACTTACTTTTTTCCTTTAACCAACTTTCAAATTCGGAGGCTACAATGCGTTCCCCCGTGATGCCCTCCGCTTCCTGCGAAGCCAAAAAGACAATAGGCTCCGCCATGACCTCCGGCTGCATCAGCCGGAATTTCGCCTCGATCTCGCTGCGCAGATCATCCGGAATCATTCCCGTCGCCGTTGCTCCGCCCGGAAGCAACATGTTGACCGAAATTCCAAATTCCCTTAGATCCTCCGCCATGATTGCCGACAGCGATTCTGTTGCGGCGCGCGACGGACCGTACGGAACAAAACCCTTTCTTTTCATGGTCTCATGATTCATGGAAATGTTGATGATTCGTCCTTTTCCTTGTTCGATCATGAGTGGGGTAAATCCTCGCGCTACCAGAAAATAACCGGTGAGATTGGTTTCGATAAGATCGCGGAACCCTGCCGGCGTCACCTTGTAAAAGGGCTGCGGCTCCGCCAGAAAACGCGGGTTAACCGTTCGCATCCCGATGCCGGCATTGTTTACAAGGACATCAATTTTGCCCCATTCAGTTTTTACCCATTTCACCGCATCTTCTACAGATCCCTCTGATCTTACATCCAGTGGAAGCTCAAAAACAGTCGTATATCCCTTTTCTTTAAGTTTTTTTACGGCTTCTGTTAATTTTGACCCTGGACGGGATGCTACCGCTACTTTTGCCCCTTTATCAAGAAGGGCTTCTGCCATGGCATAACCTAAGCCGTCGGAGGCACCGGTAATGACAACATGTACATTTTCTAATGCTTTTACCATTCTTTCACCTCATTCAAAGGATTAGAGCGCACTCCACTTGATTATAAACAATTATGTGATGAAATCTCCTGTTCCGTTAAACTCCCGTTAATAAATCCCTGCATTTTCAAACCTGATATTCCCCCATTATCAGTCCTGACCGCCGATTTTCTTTCCGTGGAACAATTTCAAAAACGTTCGCATCGTTTTCGAAAGAGCCGTTTTTCGTTTTTCTCCTTGAGAGCAAGAAAAGAAGCGGGATTTTACCCACTCCATTCATGGATATACGAATGCCTATGATGACGGGATCGATGCATACCTAAATCGTATGATTCATATCATGTATCGAATCAGTCGAGAGGGAGAGGACGCAGATGGTAAAAATCACTCTGGAGGTCGCCAAAGTGTTGATTCACGCAGCGGAACTCCGGGCAAGGGAGCTCGGGATCGCGGAAGTGATCGCCATCGTAGACGATGGCGGGAATTTCGTTGCTTCTCATCGGATGGACCATGCCTGGCTGGCCAGTGTCGATATCGCCCATAATAAGGCATGGACGGCGGTCGCGCTAAAAATGCCCACGGCGAGCCTTGCTCCGATGGCGGTCCCGAGCGGGGAGCTGTACGGGATCAATACGACCAACCACGGACGCGTGGTCGTGTTCGGAGGGGGGATTCCGTTGTTGTTCGAAGGGAGAATCGTCGGGGCGGTCGGCGCAAGCGGCAGTAAGGTCGCAAACGACATTGAGGTTGCGAAAGCGGCGGTGCGGGCTTTCGAAACCTATCCGAAGGCGCGGATCGGGTCTTCCGGGAGCTTGCTGTAAACCTGCGGTTTTAGCCCTATAACGAAACTAGGTCCCGCCATTATTGACGAAAAATCGGCTAAACACATGGGGCTGTCCCGCAGGGTACAATACCCCGTGGCACAGCCCCTCTTTTCATGCCATTATTTAAGGCTTCAGGACGAATTTAATGCATTCGTCCGCATGGTTGTAAAAGGTATTGTACGCGTTATGCGCCTGATCGAGCGGCACTTTATGCGTGATGATCTCCGTCGGATCGAACTCGCCTGCCATAATTTTTTGGTACAGCATCGGCATGTAATGAATCACGGGCGCCTGTCCCATGGTCAGCTTCACGTTTCGTTCCCAAATGTTTCCGAACATGAACTGGTTGTATTTAGAACCGTATACCCCCGTAATCTGAATCGTGCCGAATTTCCGCACCGCATTCATCGCAATGTTGATCGGGCTGAGCGTTCCGCCAACCAGCTTGGCCTTCTGCTCTTCCTCCTCCAATGGCGTCTTCTTGCCGTCCATTCCGACGCAATCGATGACGACATCCGCACCCCCGCCTGTTATTTCTTTTATATGCAGCCCCATGTCTGTGTAATCTTCAAAGTTGAAGATTTCGACGTTATTCATTTTTTTGGCATGGTTCAGCCGGTACGGGATATTGTCGATCGCGATGACCCGTTTGGCCCCTTTCATCCAGGCGAATTTTTGCGCCATCAAGCCGACGGGGCCGCAGCCGAGCACCACCACCGTATCCCCCTGCTTCACGCCGCCGTTGTCCACGCTCCAATAGGCCGTCGGCAGCACGTCGGACAGGAACAGGAGCTTCTCATCCTCCAATTCGCATGACTCCGGAATAACGAACGGCATGAAATTGCCGTACGGCACGTAAAGCAATTCGGCTTGTCCGCCCGGATAATTTCCGTAACGTTCGGTAAACCCGAAGTAACCTCCCGTATCCACTTGGGGATTGGGGTTGGAGTTGTCGCATTGGCTCTCCATATCATGCTGGCAGTAATGACAGCTGCCGCAAGAGACATTGAATGGGAGCACGACCCGGTCCCCTTTTTTGACCCTTGTCACCTCAGGGCCCACATCTTCGACGATGCCCATCGGTTCATGTCCGACCACGTATCCGGGTTGGGCTTGAATCGCCCCTTGGTATATATGGAGATCGGAACCGCATATGGCGGTCGAGGTGATCCTGACGATAATCCCGTCTTTTTTCTGAATCGTCGGATCAGCGACCTGCTTCACTTGCATGTCCTTCATGCCATTGAAAGTTACAGCCTTCATAATCACCCTCCTGTTATGGCATGCCTTGAATTTGCATGCATGCTTCTATTATGGAATTGGAGAGTGAGGATCATACATTCGATGAACGGTGTTTTCGACGAATATGCCAGTGTAGCGAATTTCTGCGCTGTTCATTCGTTCCAATTCATTTAATAGACCCTAAAGCACTGCTTTGTTTTACTATTCTTCCTTCATCACTTTTTAACAACAGGGGCAGTAATGCTTCTGTGATAAAAAATGGCGCGAAGGTGTTTACTTCAAATGCACACCAATGGCTTGAATACCTTCGTTTTGCAGTCTACTCGCAGCTTGAAAGCGGGCTTTCCATACGATTGCATTAAAAAAGGAGGGGACGGTACGGGTTTGGGGCTTCTAATGGAGAGGGAGAACTCGTAAACGATAGTGGAACGGATAGTTTGACCCCATACAAGTGGCTGGCCTGAGCGAAGGCGTTTCGGTTGCGGGCGGTCAATTTCACCGGATTGCTTCACGCTCGGGGAGACGAGTTGACGGTTCAAGTCGGAACCGACTCCTGGAACAATTGGTATCTGGCCGCAGATTCGATTACGGATTATCCGGTCGTCAACGATTCCATCGTCTTACCGTCCGTTTCAAAGTAAAGGCTGATGCTTCTTCGGGGCCTCATACCTTTACTTTGATAGGAACGAACGCTGACATTAACATGCTGGATTCCAATTTCAAAGTCTATCAAGTGCCATCCATCTAATCTGAACAACCTGCTGCGTTGCCTCCGAAGACGACAACAATCACGTAACGGGCAGAGTGAATATTAGCGGGATCACGCCGGTGGACAACGCCATCGTGGAAACCGGCGGTTTCGGATATCTCGTCACGGGGATTACCGGCTTGAACTTTACAGTGGATCCTAAAAGTCTTGCAAAACGCAAATTCATTCGGAAGCGTCTGCAAAAAGTATCGAACGATTACAGTAAGAACAGCCCCATAATCACAACGACGACAATACCGACCAGACCTTGAACCAATGTCGCCATGGTTTGGGCGCGATATGCGGTATTCAGGTTCATCCCGGAGAACTGGGATACAACCCAGAAGTAGGAATCGTTAACATGGCTCACGACCATCGCACCGCATCCAATCGCCATTACCGTCAGCATTTGCCCGATCGGCACCGATCCCATCATCGTATCGAGCCCCAGTGACGGAATCATTGGCATGACGAGAGTCGATGTGATAACCAGTGCTGCCGTCGAGCTGCCTTGAGCCGTCTTGAGGAGAGCAGCGATAATGAAGACGAAGAGAAGTGCTCCCGCACCGACCATTGCGCTGTTGCCGTCAATAAGCGTCTTAACGTAATCCGCAATCGGGGTTGCGCGGATGACTGCGCCCAATGCGCCGCCTGCTCCCGTAATCATGATGATGATCGCGGAGTCCAGAAGGCCTTCGCTCATCCATTTGGTAAGGGTTTCTTCATTGCGCTTCGGAAGAAGCCAGAACATGGCGAGCAGCAAACCGATAAAGAGAGCGTTCACGGGTGCGCCGGCAAAAGTAAAGAACGTATGGGCAAAACCGCTCATCATCAATTCTTTGTTGCCTTCGGCATCCGTTCCCACAGGGAAGTTGGCGAATGAACCGAGAGCCAGCAAAATGATAGGGACAATCAAAGGAGCGAACGCTGCCGTTGCCGACGGCAGTTTGCCGAAGCGCTGCTTGTACTCTTCGAATGTTTCCGTTGCTTCATCAAGGTTAGAAGGCAGCTTGGAAGCAACTGTACGGGCCCATATGTGGCCTGCCAATGCGACCGGAATGGAAACGATAAGACCGATTACGATGACCCAGAATAGTCCGTCCGGACCGATTCCGACATTCGTTGCGGCCGCGATAGGGCCTGGAGTAGGGGGTACAAGCGTATGAGTGGCGTATAAACCGGTTGACAGTGCAACGCCCAGCGTAACGACACTAACTCCCGTTTTCTTCGCCAACGATTTCTTTAGGGAAGAGAGGATAACATATCCGGAATCGCAAAAGACGGGAATGGACACGATCCAGCCGATAATGGACATTGCAACAGCCGGATGGCGGTCACCCAGCAGTTTAAGGACAACGTCGGCCATTTTCACCGCTGCGCCAGACTTCTCTAGAATTTTTCCAATCATCGTTCCGAAGATGATGACGAGACCAATGCTTGTTATAATTCCGCCGAATCCGCTGGTCAGAGTAGCCCCGATGTCTTTGATCAGAGGACCCTCTATACCGTTCAATTTGGCGACCAGATTCGTGCCTAAGGCCAAGATGTACGTAGCGGCCACGATGGAAATGAAGGGATGGAGCTTCCATTTTGCTGTCGCGTATACAATGAATAGAATACATACGAGTAGAAGGCCTAGTAGAATAGGTCCTAAATTTATGGCTTCTTGAGTAAACCCCTCAGCTCCCACTGATATTACCTCCCGATAGTGTAGATACGAATAAGTTGTTCGGCTTGTTGCTCGAGTAACTCGGCTGCTTGTTCCATTGCTTCTGAAAGAGACATAGGGCGGTTCATGATGCTGATTACCGCATGGACGCCTTCTTGATACAAGGCATCGATATCCTTACCTATGGAACCGGAAAGGACGATGACAGGTACGCCGTGTTTTCGGGCGATTCTCGCAACACCGCATGGCGTTTTTCCCCGGGCGGTTTGAAAGTCGGTCTGTCCTTCACCTGTAATAACCAGGTCGGATCCTTGTACATATTCTTCGAGGTTGGTCGTTTCAGCCACGATATCGAAGCCCGACTGAAGTTTGCCGCCAAGGACAGCTATGATTGCGCCAGCCACACCTCCGGCTGCACCGGCGCCCGGAACATCGTGGATCGCCACACCGGTAGACGATTTCAAGATGTCGGCGTAATGATGAAGATTGCGGTCGAGTTCGTCTACCATTTCGGCATTGGCGCCTTTCTGCGGCCCGAAAACATAGGAGGCGCCATTCGGACCGATAAAAGGATTATCGACATCGCAAGCTACCGTAAAGGTCGATTCCTTCAGCCGCGGATCCAGATCCGACAAATCGATATGCGCCAAACGCCCTAAACTTCCGCCGCCATAAGGCAGTTCTTTGCCGTCCTTGTCGAGCAATTTTGCGCCCAACGCCTGCAACATACCGGCGCCGCCGTCGTTGGTCGCGCTTCCGCCGAGCCCGAGTATAAATTTCCGGCAGCCAGAATCAAGACCTGCACGAATCAATTGACCGAAACCATAGGTCGTCGTAAGCATCGGGTTGCGTTCTTCTTCACCGATCAAGAACAGACCGGATGCCATAGCCAGTTCGATGATGCAGGTAACCGTGTCGCCTGAAACTCCGAAGCCCGAACGTATCTCCAAGCCTAATGGATTCAAGACGGTAACCGATACCGTAGTACCGTTCGTCTGCTCGACCAAACAATCCATGGTGCCCTCGCCTCCGTCAGCCATAGGCGTGATGAAAATAGCGCTTTCAGGAAGGACTTTGCGAATCCCTGCTTTTATGGCGAATGCGGCTTCTTTTGCCGACAGGCTGCCTTTAAATGAATCGGGCGCGATGATAATTCTCATTTGATGTCTCCTTGATCCAGTTCCTCCATCAGTTGTTCAATATGCACAACATGTTTGGCGACATCCTGTAGGGCTGCCGATTGATCGTTAGCCGTTAGTTCATTCGCTTTAACTTGCTTCTCGATGTTGCGGAACATAGTTTGCACTTGCGTAAGAGTGTGTTGAATCTCTTTTACGGATTGCTGACTCTTTGCGGCCAGCTTGCGTATTTCGGATGCCACGACCTCAAAGCCTCTTCCGGCTTCTCCGGCTCTTGCGGCTTCAATAGCGGCATTCAGGCCGATCAGATTGGTTTGGTCCGCGATTTCATTAATTATCCCGAGAACCTGACCAACATTGTTGATATGCTCGCTGCCAGTCCGTACCTCTTCAGAAGCGGCGGCACTAGCTGTTACGAAGTCCTCTGAGCTTGCTGTGATTTCTTCGATGGAGGCAGCCATATTTTGCAGCAGCGAGAAAGCGTTGGAAGAAGTCCTGTTTCGCGTGACAGCTTGCTGATAATTCCGAAGCCATAGAATAACAGTCCTTACGGCAACTCTAACCACCGGGCGCATTTCATGCGGATTGCCCGTCATTCCGATGACACCCACACGATTACCATCGAACTCAATGGGGAGATTGCATCCGGGTCGGACGCCCTCCATCCGAAGTGCGTCTTCTTCCGTTATCATAGCTTCATTCAGGAGGCCTTCCATAATTTTTTTGGCGCCTTCATGAACCGTCCCTTTTCTTTCAGGTCTCGTCGTGGATAGAATGACACCCCCAGCACCCATCAGATTTACGTTTTGTCCGGTTTCTTCATGAAGTATCATCACGATCTCATCCAAGAAGCCTTCTTGCTGTGACAAATCATAAAGATTCATACAATAACTTCCTTTCTAATCCGCTGCTCAATTTCATTATAGAATGTGCTGATTTTGTTGCAATATATAGAATATACAAAGAAGTTAGCGCTTTCAATCCAATATTTTATACATTTTGTATGAAAAGTGGTTGCTGATCATTCTTTGAATTAACCTTATTTCATGCGTACGAGAAGAAGCGCCACATGCATCTGGGCCGCTTGATCGAAGTTTCTAGGATTGTTGCTCGATATCTCTTTGATTCGATCCAATCGATACAGCAGCGTATTTCTATGAATGCAGAGCATCTTCGCCGCAGAAGCAATATTTAAGCTGCAGTTGAAAAATGCGTACAACGTCTCCATCAAATCCGGGAAATCGGGAAGAGCGCCCAGCGATCGTTCAATAATATGTGCCCTCGTGGAGGCTGCTGTTTCGGCACACATGAGCTCAAGACCGAGATCGTAAAAATGCTTTACGGCGGCGTCCTCAGGAAACAGCCTGTTTATTTTCAAAAGGGTTAGAGCCTCTTTGTAGGAAACATGCAGGGCAACTGCGCCCGGTGCCTGTCGTCCTACCGTAAGATAAGCTTTGGTGCTCATCCTCTCCGAGATCAATTTCCGGATTTGGTTCGAAATCGACTCAAATCTGCTTCGATCGGCCAAAGGCTGCATTTCCGTAATGATAACCCAACGGTTCCTTTGTACCCGGGAGCACAAGATTTGCCGGGGGTTCGGAAACAGGTTCGATATTTTGCGGACGAGCGATCGATGAATCTCTAACGTGTCTGCTTGTTTATCGGTATTTTCGGTTTGGATAACCCATGCACTCCTTGGAACGGTAAGATCAACGCCAAGAAGCTGGCCTCTGGCTATCACCGCATCGAGCCCACGGTCGATCTGCCCGGCGATTAAATCCTGTACCAGAAAGTCACGCGCCTTCTCCTCGTTGCCGACCTGTTCACTCAGGAAGGCTTGCTGCAGCATGAGTTCCGTCATCATTTGAACCGCTTTACCGAAAGGCTGCACTTGATCCGGGTCGCCGGTTATACCGATGACGCCTATTACTATATCGTCAAAACGTATAGGCATGTTTATGCCTGGTTTGGTTCCTATCATCTTCTGATAGATCTCTTCGGTTATGATCTGGTCTACACCGTTCTGGATAGCCTTTGAGGCTCCTTCGTGAAAGGTACCTATTCGCTCATGATCGCTGGAGCTGATGATAATACCATTAGCGTCCATGACGTTCATATGCAATGCTGTTAATTCCTTTGTTTTCTGAACAATATTATTGGCAAGAGATCGAGTAAGAATCATCAAATATAACCTCACAAGTTGTATCTTGATTTTTACTAATTCCATATACCTAAAAGCAATATTTCAATTTTGTTGACCATTTGCTGGTCGGAAGGTAACCTAAGTCCTAATGGCGGGATTAAACTAGTATCGGCGCATCTACTTCGGCACGAAATCCGCTTGTTGTAGGCGCACCAGTAATTGATTATACAACAAATATTAACATTGCAGGAAGCAATACATAACTTTTAGGATTACTGCTTTTCAATTCTGTGAATCCATCGTTATTTTTAATTTTGAAATACGAGAGGCACGTACATCACGCACTTTTCAACTCACAGGGTCTACCAGTCGGGTTGATTATTGACCCGAACCTCAGATATTCCGTATACTAACTCACCTCAGCCGGAGTTGGCAAACGCAGTAACCTCATATAAGAACTCTCGTTTATCATCACCTGTATTTCCGTGCCATTCTTTTGGACCGCGGTTGAACTCATTCTTATTACAAGTATCTTGCGATCAAAGAGCAGGTAACCTGGTGTGTTACCTGGTATCACCGGGTCTTAGTATTTGGAGAATCGGCTCGACAAAAAACCAATCGGCACACTGTGAAGTGTGTTCGATTGGTTTTTTGTCGAGCGCAATTTTGATGGGAGCGCAAGGTTTCGATGAACGAACGGGCGGAATAACCCAATAAACAAGATATACGGAGAGGGAAACGGAGTCAGCCGGTAAATTCTTGCACCCACTCGCCTTTGAAGTAAGCAATACCGATTTTGGTAAAGCTGCTGTTCAAGATGTTCGCTTTGTGCCCTTCGCTGTTCATCCAATCGTTCATAACTTGCGAAGGACTTGTTTGGCCTTTGGCGATGTTTTCGCCTGCTGCGCTATAAACGATCCCGAACTTGCCCATCATTTCGAACGGGGACCCGTATGTCGGAGACGTATGATCGAAATAATTGTTATTGAACATATCCTGAGCCTTGGCCATAGCCATTTTGGACAAATTGCCGTCCATGCCAAGGGGACTTAGACCTGCCGTAGCTCTTTCTTTATTCACCAATTGCAGAACTTGCTGCTCGAATTGGGATGCATCTACGGTCTGTTCCGCGGGATTCCCTGCCGGCTTTTCCTCGCCTATGAGCCATTTTGGAGCTGCAGCAGGCGCTTGTTTAGTTGATATAGATGTTCTCCGTGTCCCAGGAGCAGCTATTGACGACGCCTGTGTCACGGTAGGTGCCGGTGCAGCAGGATCGGCGGGAGTCTCAACGCGCGCTTGTTTGGGAACCGTTTGATGGTGGGTCATGTTATGATTGGCCGCGCAGCCCGTTGCCAGCAATAGCCCTGCTAATACGATATATTTTTTCAATGTATCCACACCCTCGATGCCGTGATAAACTGATGACGGACAGAACACCTGATCGTTTATTCTGCAGATCCTCAGTTTCCTAGATTATTATTCCCCGGGTTACATTGTCGCTATTCATTATCCATGAGCGTGTCGGCGATCATGTTCCTGCCATGCTATGTTTAACCATTATGGCTGTCTTTCCTTTCAAGAAGAAGGACAGTTGTGTTTGACCTCCTTCCCTGTCTGAATCTGCTTGGTGAGCTAATACGGCCTTTTCACAATAATAGTACGGTTATGCATAAAATCGTCCGTTAGCGATCATGCTACTTGTTAGTGCTCCCGTGAGCGCTTCAATTACCAGGAGGCGATAAACTAATGGCAAAACCGGATAATCGAGCAGATAATGTTGAGCATTTACAGCAAAGTATTCAGAATACACAGCAAAACCTGAATGAAGCTGAAGGATATTTAAACGAATTTTCCTCTGAAATCAGCAGCGAGGAACGTAACCAAATCGAAGAAAAAAATGAACGCCGTAAAAAAAGTATTAAAGGTTTTCAAGAGGAAGTTAAGGACGAAGCAGAACATAATCAAGAGTAAGAAAACAATGGCGATTCAACCCCACAAGTGCAAATGGGGCTGAATCGCCGTTATTTATAACTTTGCAAACTTAGTAGGACATTACTGTACTGACGGTGGTCGAGGTGCTGATCGAACAATATACCGATCTGACTCGGTATGTTCGTTGGGCGCAGCCAGTACGACACGTTCCTAAATGTGGGGCTATGCCCCGAAGACGTCGCCCAGCTTGCGCTGGCCGCTCCTGCTGCCGCCGCGCGTGGTGCTGAAGAACGTCGGCATTTTAACGACCAACCCGTAATAATAGAACGCAGAAGAAAGAGGGAGGCCCCTTAAGGGCCTCCCTTTCGCTTGTCATGATTCGCTGAGCTGGTCCGGCAAATCAAGCGCATTCGCTGACGTGCAAAAATGTCTCATTGTAAGGAAGCAATTTCCGTAGTCTGCTTATACCCACTTACAATGATGGTCTTCAACATTAAGAGGTTATTAACGGTGAATCATCCGACGCGTATTTCTCGATATAGACAAACGACCGTACCTCGACGTTAGTGAGCCTGACTCCACTTGTATCCGAAAAAAAGAAGGAGAAATCTCTGCCAAGCCTATCTGCGCCAAGACCGTTTTATTGTTGGTCCGGCAGATGTAATGCGTTTGCTGAAGTTTGCGCTTGATCTAAAAATTCCTCTGCTTGGGTCAATTGCTGCCGGGCCGTCTCCAAAGCTTGTGAATTTGTTGCCGCATTAGATTCACTTATCGAGCTTATCGCCTGATTCAAAGCCGTTTGCACCTCAGAAACCGCGTTGGATGCATGCTGCTCCAGCGTATTGCCGCTCGAGTTAAGTGCGCCTTCTGCCGGTTTTTTTGCATTTTCGGTGGCTAGAGCAATTTTTTTTTCATTTGGCAAAGCTAGTCCTCCTCCCTTGAGCAAAGATCATTATTTTTAACAGAAATAAGTATGCGCTTGAGATTTTGTTTATATTCCTGCGACTGCATGGGAATATCCGAATCCCCCATTTCCGGCAATCAATGTATAAAATCCGATGCGTCGGAAAATCTAACGTTGATGAAAAAAAAAGGAGTTGATTTCTCTATGAGTACGCCAACGCTAGCGCCGCACGAATCGATGGAACTGCATGAAGCGTTGAACTTTAAAACGCTCTGCCTCGCTAAGTCAAAACTTATGCAAGGCTTGGTCTTTGACCAAGAGCTAAAAGCTTTAATGCAGAAAGACGTCATTCAATCCACACAACAGATCGCCGAGCTGCAAGCAATCTACGCAAGAGCTCCTTTTCAAGCGCCTGTTCCGAATAGCCCGACACCTATAACACATTAAAGGGGAATGCAAATGAATACCGATTATCTAGACCCGATTAATTCATTAAATATGCCGGAGATGGCAGATATGACTTTTGCAACGGACTTCCTTCTTCGGGCCAAGGAGGGTGTGCGAAATTTGTCCGTCGCCCTGACGGAAACGGCTTCTCCGGATGTAAGAGTGCTGCTGCGCAATCATCTTAAGCAGGGGATTGCAATGCACCAAGAAATCACAGAGCTCATGATTCGCAAAAAATGGTTCCATCCTTATGAGCTGAACGAACAGTACCAGCTCGACCAGCTTTCGGCGAAAAATACGGTGATGATCGGGCAAATGAATTTGTTCCCGGATGATACGTCGCGTAAAGGGATGTTTGATCGGACCCCAGATGAAAATATTGGAGGACATAAAGCATGAAGGCGGTAACGTATCAAGGGATTAAAAATGTCCTGGTCAAAGAGGTGCCGGATCCGAAGATTGTGAAACCGGACGATATGATCGTCAAGATCACCAGTTCCGCCATTTGCGGTTCCGACCTTCACCTTATTCACGGCATGATCCCTAACCTTCAGGAGAACTACGTCATCGGGCATGAACCGATGGGGATCGTAGAAGAGGTAGGCCCCGGCGTGACAAAGGTAAAGAAAGGCGACCGTGTGATCATCCCGTTCAACATCGCATGCGGAGAATGCTTTTTTTGTAAAAATCAGCTGGAAAGCCAATGTGACAACTCAAACGATAACGGGGATATGGGCGCATATTTCGGCTACTCCGGAACGACCGGCGGATACCCTGGCGGGCAAGCCGAGTATCTACGAGTCCCATTCGCAAATTTTACCCACTTCAAAATTCCCGAAAGCTGCGAACAACCGGACGAAAAGCTAAGCTTGATCGCCGATGCCATGACGACGGCATTCTGGAGCGTAGATAACGCCGGCGTAAAGAATGGAGATACGGTCATCGTGCTCGGCTGCGGTCCAATCGGACTTCTGGCCCAGAAATTCTGCTGGCTGAAAGGAGCAAAGCGGGTCATAGCCGTCGACTATGTCGATTACCGCTTGCAGCATGCTAAGCGAACGAACAAGGTTGAGATCGTAAACTTCGAACAGGATAAGAATATCGGCAACAATCTCAAGGAAATGACCAAGGGCGGCGCCGATGTCGTGATTGATGCAGTAGGAATGGACGGCAAGATGAGCGATCTCGAATATCTAGCCAGCGGTTTGAAACTGCAAGGCGGCACCATGAGCGCATTTATCATCGCGTCTCAGGCTGTCCGTAAAGGCGGGACCATCCAAGTCACTGGGGTATACGGCGGACGCTATAACGGATTCCCGCTCGGCGACATCATGGAGCGCAACGTAAATATCCGTTCCGGACAAGCTCCGGTCATTCACTACATGCCGTATATGTACGAGTTGGTTACGTCGGGCAAAGTGGACCCTGGAGACATTGTCACGCACGTCATTCCTCTCAGCGAGGCCAAGCGCGGCTATGAAGTGTTCGATACGAAAACGGACAATTGCATCAAAGTCATCTTAAAGCCTTGAATATGGATAGATACATGGGAGGACAATCCGAATGAATTCCAATTACGCTTTGCATGAGATGCTGGAGGTTCATGAAATGGCTGCGTTCAAGACGGTTTGCATGACCAAAACCAAAACCATGCAAGCTCTGGTAAGCGACCCGGAGCTCATGCAAATTTTGCAGCAAGACACACAATTATCACAGCAGCAGCTTCAGGAGCTCGGTGGAGTGCTGTCTAAATCGACCCTATAGGAGATAAAAACATGAACACAATAATAGAACACATGACAGGGCTTAATTCGCTGACCGATGACGTGATCGCAATGGACTGTTTGATGAACGCCAAGAGCGGAGTCAGAAACTACGCCATGGCCGTGACCGAATGTGCCACTCCCGAAATCAAGCAAATTTTGATGAAACAGCTCGACGAAGCCATAGACTCCCATGAAAAGATAACAACCTACATGATGCAGCGGGGTCTATACCATCCCCACCATATTTCAGAGCAAATTCAGCTCGATCTGAAAAACATTCAGACCGCTATGAACATTCCGTACTGACACCGTATTCGTCCCGACAAAACGCGCAAAACCACCATGGTTTAGCGCGTTTTTGTTTTAACCGAAGACTTAACTGTGGATCTCTGCTCTCACGTCTACCCTTCTCTATAGGCATTCTTATGTTGCCGATCTTTGCAGATAACGACTGATTTGTGATTTTAAAAATACTCGATCCCCGCGGCATTCTGTAGAATTAATTGAACTATTCTGCGCAGCGAAAAGTGCAAAGAGACTGCCGCGGCAGTCCCCTGCTTTGATGCTTATTGTTGCATTGAAACTTCAGTCTCTTTTGCACCCTGCGCTTTGACGATATCCGCAACGATTTCGTAGGAGTGCAGGCGCGCCTTATGGTCGGACATGTGGGCGATGACCATAACTTCATCAGCCTGGGTATCGTCCAGAAAGGATTGCAGCTTTTCTTTCACAGTAGCCGTGTTGCGTAAAGACCCGGCTGGACTGCCGCCCGCGACAATCGGGGACAGATCAAGCACAGAGAAGGGGACGTCGCTCAGCCGCTTGTTTGTTTTATTTTCAGACATGTCATCTTCCTCATTTCAGTTGACGACATTGAAGATTTGGCCCCTCACTTAGCCGTTTATGATCAATTCTTGATCCTTTATGTTGGCTTTCGGCCCCAAAATTTCCGGATTAAATTCCCGCAGAGGCAGCCCTGCCGCGATTAGCTTGGGCCAGTCATGATTAGCAAGCGCTCCTTTACCCAAGGTGATAAGATCAGCCTCGCCGCGTATCAAGAGCTGCTCCGCTTTTTCAGGATCTTCGAGATTGCCATTCGCAATTACCGGAACAGTACTGAATTTCTTGGCCAATGCCGCCAGCGTATGTTCGGTTCCTTCAAATGCCGGTTGTGTCGCATCATATTCGGTTACATGGATATAATCCAATCCTACTCTACTCAAGCTTGAAAAAATGATTTCAGCATCCTTTTCGGCTCCGGCCCATTTATGATGGTAATCACTGACTTTCCCTTGCGAGATACGGATTCCTACGACAAAATCAGTCCCAACCGCTTCACGCACAGCGTTAGCGACCTCGATAAGAATACGGACCCGGTTCTCTGTTGAGCCGCCGTATTCATCCGTTCTTTGGTTCATATAATCCGTCAGGAACTCGTCAAGCAAGTAGCCGTTGGCTCCGTGGATTTCTACTCCATCGAACCCTGCTGCTTTTGCTCGCTTGGCAGCTTCCGCAAAACCGCGAACGACCTCTTGGATGTCCGCTTTTGTCATTGGTTTTGGGTTTTTGTAAGGCCCCTCCCCGACATAGAACGGAAGCTGTTCACCTTTTGCTCGTACGTCAGAGGGCGCGATGATCTCACTCTTGTACCAATTTCCTTGTGATTGGGCTCCTGCGTGCATCAATTGGACGATGATTTTGGATCCGGATTGATGTACCGCCTCCGTTACTTTTCTCCATGCAGCGATATGCTTCTCATTTGCAATTCCCGACTGATTCAAATACCCTTGGCTATACGTTTCATCGGGATAGGCACCTTCCGTGATCAAGAATCCAAAACCGCCCTGTGCAAAGCTTTTATAATAGTCCATCATGATTTGGGTTGCTTGGCCATCTTCAGTAGCGCTTATTCTGGTCATCGGCGCTAAGCCGATACGATTTTTTAATGTCAAATGGCCAATCCGAATGTCAGTGAAAAGACGCGAAAACTTTTGTTGGGTATTAGTTGTCAAGTTGATTTCTCCTTTTAACTCGGCTGGTATTGTTATACAAATTATGCACTATGCCTCGAAAAATTATGTTTATATCTATGTATCTGTATTTATATATGGATGATATCCAAGTAGGATATCCGCCATGAATGTCGGCATCCGGACTATAATTCACCTCTTATATAAAGAGCCAATTCCTGAATAGCCAAGCAGCAAAAGATACTGTGAAACGGTCGATTGAGATAAGCCTGCCTTTTCCTGAATATGGCTGACACAAACCCCGTTTTTTTACTGGCACCGCCTTCTTGGGTGGGAAAGTTCCATGACGTAGATTATATCGATAAATCCCGATATGTCAATGTTAAGGCTTAGCCTACTCAAGTATAATTTGCGAGTAGGCCCTACTATTTTTCGAAAACGAAAACTTTCTTACTACTCTATGTTGTACTGCAACTATACATCTGTTTCAGATTATAACTATTCAACTCTCCTGCCTGTGCAAGAAACTCCTTGCACTTCCGTCAAAGCGCGTTCCCAGACCGCACAAGCCCGCCTATGTAATGATCTTTCCTCTGATTGTCCACCCCTTCCCCCTTCGGGCATCTTTCCGCGCACCTTGAGTGGTTAATACCAAAAATTTCGCCTCATTTGTGATACGGTTCAGCTTAACGGGTCTATCGGCGAAAAATCTCCATTCGCTAAAAGGCGACGGCATCAGCCAAAAAAAAGCTCTTCGAAGCCCGCCTGCACGCGAGAATTCGAAGAGCATTTCTTAACTCCCTCTCAGGGCATGCTCGATTCGCTTATCCGGAACGAACCAGATCACGGCAACGAGTACGAAAAAGAAGCCGGATATCCAAGGACTCACATACGCGGTCAAGACCGCGATCAAGTAGAGCAAAGGAGATAATTTCCCCTTCCAATCTTTTCCCATCGTAACCATGAATGAGGAGTCGCCGAAATGCTGGTTAATAATCGCGCGCTGAAGCAGCCAGTACGAGAGCGCCGCAAGCATTAGAATAATACCGTACAGCGCCGTTGGAGTGGCTGCAAAATGGCTTTCCCCCATCCAAGCTGTCGTGAACGGAATAAGGGATAGCCAGAAGAGAAGCAGCAAATTGAGCCACATTAACCGCCCGTTAATCGTTCGAACCATGTGCAGTAGATGATGATGATTGTTCCAGTAGATGCCGACATATACGAAACTGAAGATATAGCTAAGAATTTTCGGGCTAAGCTCGATTAAATCATACCAATCATGGCCTTCCGGCACTTTGAATTCCAGCACCATGATCGTAATGATAATCGCCAGGACGCCATCGCTGAATGCTTCCATCCGATTCGCTTTCAAAGTATTTCACCTTTTCTCGCTTCTCGCGCTCTTTTAACCCATTTGATACCAGTAAAATCGCATAAAGCCTTTCATCTCGTCAAGAAAAACTTTCACGCATTCAAACAAAGCCGAGATCACTCGCAGGGTCAAGGGGTAATGGTCGACGCTGGATAAATGGCCGAAAAAGGGCCGGAAACAAAGATAAAGGAGGCCATCCTTAGCTGGACAGCCTCCTTTTATATTCCGATCCGGTGTTTTTACTTTATGCGTTTATTTAATAATAATCGGATCTTCAGAATTTTAATCCATTGTTATACATAATCTGACCATACGCACCAACAAATATATATTTTCCGTGCGCTTTAACACCGTCCTTCATCATTTCATTGCCGTTGATTTCAAATGAATATTTTTTTGGAACAGGAACCTCATTCCACTTAACGCCGTCTTTCGAAACATAATAAGAATTATATGTGACATAATCCCCGTTTACTTCCGCAAGAGAATCGTTGAAGGCGAAGAAACTTCCGTCAAACGACGTAACAAATTCAAACCGGTCATTTTGGTCCAGATTAACTGCAGACTTCGACCATGTCTTGCCATCCTTCGATACCCACATTTTCGTTGCATCATACGGAAAGACCGCCATGTAACGCTCACCGTTCCAAGCCAGATCGGCTTGCATAACAGCCAGATTCGCCAACTCCGTCCACACCGTTCCGTTCGTGGACTGCATAATTTTCGTATACTGCTTGCCGTTGTTATAAATCTGGAATGCAGCCAACACCCGTTTCCCGTCCGACACCATCGAGGTGAGCCAATAGCCCGATTTACTAACACTATTCACTTTAGTCCAGGTAAGTCCGTCCTTGGAAGTATACACACCATACACTTGATCAGACGCGATGAAGAACTTCCCTGTCCATAGTATTTTACTTAAACCTCCGTATTTATCTTTAAATGTCACCTTTGCTGGCTTCCAACTGATTGCATCGGAAGATACATAGACTCCACCGTTGCCGACCGCAACAAATTTATTCGCGCCCCACGCGACATCGAACAAATTCGTTCTCCCTAAACCCTCTTTGTATGAAAAAGGATTCGCGCTTTTCCACTGCGTTCCATTATCCGTATAAATGATGCTCCCTTGCAGGCCCACGGCTACCGTTCTTTTCCCACTGGTAGCTACTGCGTTAAAATCTCCGCTTCTGGATGTTCCTGCTAACCGGTAGCTCCATTTAACCCCGTCGCTCGTAGAGATAGCGTAGGTGCCGTCAGGATGACCTTCCATCTTCTTAGAACCAAACCCGGCATACCCGCCATCGACTGGATACATCGTATAGACCGTAACATGGAGATTGGATAAGTCATGCTGCTTCCAATTCACCCCATCGTTAGAGGTATAAGATACTTGCCGGCTGGAAGTGTCAGTTCGGACATCTCCAACTGCGATGTAAGTTTTCCCGTTTGTAAATAGCGATTGCAGCTTGACGTTACTCGGTGATTTACTTTGTTTATTCCAAATCAACCCGTCTTTCGACGTATAAAACCCATTTCCGACCCCCAGGTAATGATCCTTGACCCATATCATAGCTTTAATATTGGCTTTAGTATCTAGAGTATTGCTTGTCCAATTCAGCCCATCCTTAGAGGTATAGACCTTCTTTTCTTCATAACCATAAATAAAATAGGTATTGTTAACATATTCAATCGGATGCGAGCCATACTTAACCCCAAGCGTGAGGGTCTTGGTCCAATTCTCCCCGTCACTGGAAGTAAATACATGCTCCCGTCCCACAGCCACAAAATTGTTTTTTCCCCAAGTGAGATAATGAATCGCTTCACCCGGCTCAAAATCGATCTTCTTCCACTTTAGTCCATCTGTAGACGCAAATACCTCGGAAGACGCATATTGCGCTTCTCTTTCATATTGCGTGTTTGAGCCAAACATAACATATTTCGTTCCATCCCAAGCGATGGTTGTGAGTTGATAGCTTCCAAACTTCGACAAAGCCTTCCAATTCCGTCCGTCCGTTGACCTCATCACGCTTCCATAGGGACCAACGGCAACATATTCCTTATCGCCTTTCGCTAGAGAGTAAGGCGGATTAGAGCTGTATGATGACTCCATAGTCCATCCTTCGCCTATTGAGTAAGGCGCCTCCTGCAGCGTGATAGTGTCAATGCTTTCATAAGATGATGCAGCCGATACTTCTGAATTCACTCTCAAAAAAGGCCATACCAATGCGACACAAATGATCATTACAACCGCTTTTTTCCAGCGCATAGCTTCCTCCTAGTTGTTATCCCACGATGTTGTATTGGGTCAATCCAAAAAAATGAACCTTGTTTAAGGTTCATAAATATTGATCTGAGTCCCTGTCCCCATTATATGCCTTTAGAACCAATTGATTTAATAGGTCTATAAGACTATATATTAAATAATGGGAGTTTAAATTCGGAGGCTGATATTAAACAGGTGTTGGAGATCAAGGTCCACCCTGTACTATGCGGGAAGTGATTATTCATCGCCGTCCACTTCCTTTGCCATGCCATACTTTTGTATTATATATCGCTATCTGTGGAGGTTGTCTCCAATTGAATTCTGTCCGAACACTGAATCGCACAGGCTGGACTGGATCGCTATCACTACGAACAATTCCGCCTTGAACTTGAAAGGACCACCGACAACGCAAAAATTTCGACTTCACTTATGATACGGTTCACCGCGCGGTCTGAAACGGCAAGTTATTTTAAAAGACCATCGGGACTTGCGTGGGTCTTATTCCGTCTCGACAGGGATAGATAAAAGGCACCTATCGTCCTATAGGACAAAAGTCTTAAAGATATCTGTTAAAATTGACCACCTACCTGTTATTATAGAAATAGAAATGTGCAACTTGTTGCCTATCTATTCCATTCATCATAGGGGTTGCTTCTATGCTTCTAAGAAAAAAGCTGCTGCTTTTCACCACTCTCATGACGCTGATCGGACTCTTCCTAGTGGTTATGGGCTTGAACCGGATCCTGCTGCATCGTTTCTCGGCATTGGATGAAAGCGCCCTCCGTTCGGATATGAATAATATTCTCTATTCCCTATCGGATGAACTTCAGATTATCCAAACAAACATGGTGAATTACTCCGCATGGGATGAAACGTATCGGTTTGTACAGCAACTGCCTAATCCGAACGCCTATGAGGATTCCTACATTCAAAGCAACTATACCAGTGAAACCTTCAGCATTAACAAAATGGATATGATTGCTCTATTGAACGCAAACGATCAAGTTATTTATGGTAGACAATATGATTCCGTATCTAACCAACAAATTTCTCTCTCCGCTGAATTTGTGAACCTGTTTCCTTCAAACAATGCGTCTTTATTGCAATTTTCCGGGCCTCTCGACTCTAATAAGGGTATTGTTCTTGTGGGTGGCGCTCCCATGCTGATCGTATCGTTACCGATCGTCACAACGAATCTTGAAGGCTCTATTCAAGGCACGATGATCGTTGGCCGAATGCTGGATCAAGAGCAGATCGACAGAATAAGCGAACGCAGCCAATCGGAAATCCATGTACAGAACATTTCCGCATTAACGAACGAGAATAGCGGCAACCAGAAAATTTGGTTCCTTAAGCAACCCCGCAATCAAATACAGGTGTTTGCATCCGTAGAGGATATTTTCGGCAATCCAGCCCTCGTCATATCCACGGAGAAACACCGAACAGTTTACGAGAGCGGCCGAGAATCCGTGTATACTTTTGCCGCATTACTCTTTGTATCCGTTATTATCGCTGCGATAATTGGAATCGCCTTTATTAATCGTTCCATCTTGAGCCGAATCACGGCGCTTGTAGAGAACATTCGCAATATCGGGAAAGAGAAGGATTTCTCCCTACGGATTCAAGAGAAGGGGAATGACGAATTTACCGCCCTCGAGAATGAATTTAACCGCATGATGACATCCTTGGAAGATGCTCATGCGGTCTTAAGAGAACGCGCTATCGTCGATCCGTTGACTGGGCTCTACAACCGTTCGTATTTTTACGATAAATTGAATGCAGCGATAGAAGATGCCAAGACCAGGGAGCATCATATAGCCGTTTTATTCATCGATCTGGACAATTTCAAATCGTCAACGATAAGTGGGGACACGATCATGGCGACGACTTGTTGATTGAGGTAACCAGACGAATCGTATCCTGCGTCAAGCCTTCCGACATCGTTTCCCGCTTGGGAGGAGACGAATTCACCATATTGCTGTCTGCCAACACGACACACGAACGCTTCGTCGATCAGGCCAAACATATTCATCAAGCATTGGCATTCACTTATCCGATCCAAAGCCACCTTATCCCTATTTCCGCTAGCATGGGAATGAGTATATATCCCAATCATGGCGCGGATGCGGAAGAACTCGTTAATAATGCGGATACGGCCATGTTCCATGGCAAAAAAACGGGACGAAAATCAATGTTCACGTTCTCCGATCTTCTAGTGGATAATATGAAGAAAAATACGATTCTGGAGAAGCAACTTCTATCCGCTGTTTCCGTTGGAGAATTCGAAATTCATTATCAACCTATCGTAACCTGCATATCGAACATCCCCATGAAGCTCGAAGCTTTAATTCGGTGGAACAATCCGATCTTCGGACTCGTACCGCCATCGGAATTCATTCCGCTTGCCGAATCCACAGGCACGATAGGCGATATTGGTGCTTGGGTAATCAACCGGGTATGCTCGGATTTGCGTATTTTCCATGAAGAAGGCATAAAGTTGAAAGCCGCCGTCAATATATCCGTACTTCAGTTGGAACAGCAAGACCTCTTGAATGTTTTTCTGCAAGCAACAACAGAACATCAGATTGATCCCGAATGGATCGAGCTAGAGATCACGGAAACCACCTTGATGTCCAGCGAGAAGGCCTTAACCGTACTACGGCAACTCAGAACGCACGGCTTTGCAGTCTCGCTGGATGATTTCGGGACAGGTTATTCTTCCCTAAGCTATCTAAGGCGTTTTCCCGTTGATACGATTAAAATCGATCGCAGCTTCATTTCGGAATTGGATTATCATCATTCCGACAAAACGCTCGTCAAGACCATCATCGATTTAGGTCACAATCTAGGTTTAAAAGTCGTAGCCGAAGGAGTCGAAGATTCCAAGCAATTAGAGATTCTGAAGCAGCTTGGATGCGATCTGATTCAAGGTTATTTTATCAGCAAACCAATGAATATGAATGAGTTAAAACCGGTTCTCCTTAGATACATGAGTGGAACCCATTCTGGGAAACCCTACTTGGTTTAAATGCGTATGTTCGAATTCCAGTCTTGACGGTGTCTGCTTTCCAAAACAGATAAAGATCGCAATCCCCTCGGCCAAGATGGTCTTAGGGAATACGATCTTTTATTTTGAGAGCCAATAAAGGGCTGCCTTTTCTCACTATGAATTTATTCTCACCTTACTTGCTCTTCTGAGCCAGCATATTCAACAAAACTGTTACAGCCTCTGCTCTTGTCGTATGAGCTTGCGATACAAATGGATTATTGCCTTTTCCTTGGACAATGCCTGCTTGTTTAGCATAAGCAACACTGCTTCTTGCCCATGCAGGAATAGGTAATGAGAGAAATTTTTCGCCGTCACTTATGATACGGTTCTCCGTATCATCGTTAAGGCGAAAATTACAGGGCACCCTCACAAGTAAGGGTGCCCTGATTCTGAAAAGGTGTGTTACTCCTGAGTTTCTCTAGTTTTACGATCCTCTCTTTCAAATTGATTTTGCAAATGCCTCATGGATTTGCATTGGCAGAAGCTTTCACATCGAATGAATCCCGAGTTTGGTCATCATGTTGGAGAATCCAATTGATCCGGATTGGCACCCGTATAGCACTCATAGCAATCCGGTGCCGGAACGCATCTTTTCGATGTTGATAAGCACGTTGTCAAATCGCCTGCACCTTTTATTCAAAAACAAGGCTGCTTTGAATTTGAGTTCAAAGCAGCCTTGTCTATGTGTTCCTTTACTTGCTCTTTTGTGCCAGCATCTTCAGCAGCACCGTTACCGCCTCTGCTCTTGTCGTTTTATCACCTGGAGCGAATTCGTTCGTACCTTTGCCTTCGATAATGCCCAGCTTTTTCATCGCCGTGACTGCGCCTTTCGCCCATTTCGGAATGTCCTTGTCATCCGTGAAGCCCGTTGCCGTTGCCGCTTCAATCGACTGACCCAAAGCTTTGGCAACCACAGCTGCCATCTCCGGGCGAGTGATTTCGGCATCCGGACGGAAAGAGCCGTCCTCATAGCCGCTAATAATGCCTTCTTGCGCCGCTTGCGCCACTGCCTTCTGCGCCCATGCGCCGATCTCCGCCTTATCGGTGAACGCCAGTGCCGCGCCATCTCCTTGCGGTTTGAGCGCATTCATCAACATAACTGCAAATTCCGCGCGGGTTACGGTACGATCCGGCTTGAACGTGCCGTCCGGATAGCCGCTGACGATTTCGGCGCTTACCGCTTGCTTGATATTCGCCTCCGCCCAGTGTCCGGAGATATCACTGAAGTTAATCGCCGGTTTCTTTTCGGTCGAAGGTTCTTTATCTTGATATACACCAAGTACCGCAAACTTCGTAAAGTGGTTGACCTCAACCGTGATGTGATTGCCGTCTACCGTACCGCCGACTTCCACCCATACCTTCTTCTCTTCGTCATAATAGAATACGGAAGGCTTTTGACCGTCCTTCAAGCTATTCGGATCGAAGACAAAAGTCAGGGTGAGCGGCTTTTTGAAGTTCTCCGGGAAGTTTTTCAGGATTTCATAAACCGTGCTGGCCAGAACTTCATTATTCGTCAGAAGCCTCTGCGTATCCGCCACTTTTTCAATGGTTAATTTCAGGTCTTTGCCGGAAGCATCGGCGGGAATCGCGATCTTCACGGCATCGCCCAAGCTAACCTCACCGGGTGAACCGACGGGGAGCGTCAATGTCCCGTCTGACGAGAACACTGCACGACTTGGTGCCGGTGCCGGTGCTGGTGCTGGTGCTGGTGCTGGTGCTGGTGCTGGTGCTGGTGCTGGTGCTGGTGCTGGTGCTGGTGCTGGTGCTGGTGCTGGTGCTGGTGCTGGTGCCGGTACCGACGCACGCTGGGGCGTTGCGCTCGCTTCGTTGGAGTAGCTGCTGCTGCCTCCCGTATTGCTCGCCTTCACCGCAAAATAGTACGAGGTGCCGTTCGTCAATCCCGTGGATGTATAGTCGTAGGTCGAGCCGGTCACCGTTGCGACGGGAATCGTGCCGTACGAGCCCGAAGCCGTGCCCGAATAGACACTATAGGTTACGGTTCCTGGCACAGGGCTCCAGGTTAATGCCACTTGTGCATTCCCCGCCGATGCCGTCAGGCCCGTCGGAGCGTTCGGCGCAGTCAAAACATGGATTGCGCCGCTCTGTGCCGATTCACCGTCTGCATTAAATGCACTCACCGTATACGTATATGGAGTATTTGGCGACAGTCCACTCACCGTATACGTATATGGAGTATTTGGCGACAGTCCACTCTCCGTATAAGTGGCGCCAGTCACGGTAGCAATCGCCGTATTGCCGCCATTCTCGTAGATGTTGTAGCCGGCAGCTTCGGAAACGGCATTCCACGTCAGCGTAGTCGATTCCGAGGTCGTAGCGCCGGCTTGCAGATTTGCCGGTACGCCGGGGAGGTACAATACTTTTACGCCTGAGTTCCCCGCATACAGCGTGCCGTTGACATACAGCAAGGACGTCACACCGCCCGGCGAGCCGTTCATCTGCGTCCACGTGCCGTTTCTGTACGACCATACGTCGTTGCCGTTGCTGTCGCTATATGTCCCCGCATACAGTGTGCCGTTGACATCCAGCAAGGACGTCACATTGCCCGGCGACCCGATCATCTGCGTCCACGTACCGTTACTGTACGACCATACGTCATTGCTGCCACTCGGAGTCCCCGCATACAGCGTGCCGCCAGCATTCAGCAAGACATATATATTGTCCGGAGAGCCGATCATCTGCGTCCACGTGCCGTTACTGTACGACCATACGTCGTTGCTGCCATTCCACGATCCCGCATACAACGTGTCGCCCACATTGACCAAAGTTTGCACTACGCCCGGCGATCCGCTCATCTCCGTCCATGTGCCGTTACTGTACGACCATACACCGTTGCTGCCGTGAAATGCTCCCGCATACAGCGTGCCGTTGACATGCAGTAAGGACATCACATTGCCCGGCGAGCCGATCATCTGCGTCCACGTGCCGTTACTGTACGACCATACGTCGTTGCCGTTGATGCCGTTAAATGTCCCCGCATACAGCGTGCCGTTGACATACAGCAAGGAAGTCACATCGCCCGGCGAGCCGATCATATGCGTCCACGTGCCGTTACTGTACGACCATACATCGTTGCTGCCTTTTAATGTTCCCGCATACAGCGTGCCGCCCACATTGACCAAGGCATACACATCGCCTGGTGATGACGGTCCCAAATTTTTCAAATTTGTCCAATTTGACGAGGCCGCATGGGCCTCTTTTACCGTAGCCATGAAGGGGATAACCATCGCGGCGAGAAGGAATGCCACGAATACCATTATTGAATATGATGACCATGGCCTAAGACCGGATTTGCGATGCTTCACTTTACATCTTCACTCCTTTGTTTTTATTCATTTGTTGGCGGTTGAAGTGACAAATATCGATATTACTCGCAATTTCTGTCGAATATTGTAACCCCCCGATTTATTTTAGGACGTCCGCTGAAATAAAAAAATCCCCCGTGGGGGAGGAAACCGTAAAAAAACGGGGGGATACCTTTCATGCCGATATCGATTCATCATAGGATTTCTACTCTGCTGTGATATGCAACTTTCTATAGTAATTTTAAGTCTTTTCCTTGCTTCAGCGCCTGTTCTCTGCTGCCTTTCACATCCAGCTTTCTATACATGTTTTTCAGATGGCTCTTTACCGTTTCGGCTGTGATTTGGAGCTGTTCGGCGATCTGTTTATTCGACAGTCCCATCTCAATCATCCGTAATATTTTTAATTCCTGTTTCGTGATGAGTGCTCCCGAGCTTGCAGGCGCATTCATATGAGCCGTCATCAGTGAAAGCAGTTCCCTGACGTAGCGTAAGGATACGCCCGGAGACTTACGGTCTGAGTGGTGCTGCCTTTGCCGGACATATTCACGCAGCAGCTCGGCCATCTTTTCCCCCTCGTCCAAGAAACTGCGAATGAATTTGCTCGGTTCCGCCAATTGGAGTGCGGCTTCCAGCTTCATCACAGCATTCGTCATCTCTCCCTTTCGATAATACGCCATGCTTTGCAGGATGGATACTTTTATCTTATCCCAGAGCCAATCCTCATCATCGACAAGCCGATACAGCTGTCCGAGCAACTGCAATGCTTCGTGGGCCCTTCCACATTCCATAAGCGCTCTAGCCAAGTGAAGATATTCTCTGATCGAGCCGAGCGGGACCGTATCGGTATACTTGATGCCGCATGTTTGCAGCCAACTCTCATTGAAAGAGCCGTTCACAAGCGACAAATACGCTTTCTCCGCCTCGATCTTCCTTATAAAGATACTTCTGTCTGCGGAATGGATCTCTGGTTTAACCCGCTCAAGCCAATCGAACGCTTTGTCAGAATCCCCCTTCGCCTGGCAAATCTGCGCAGCCATTCCCGCGGCACTAATCATTATGAGGGCATAAGGCTTCATGCTCTTGGACCGTAGTACCCTCTCCGCATAAGCTTCAGCTTCTTCCAAGCGATTCCACTCATATAACAGCAAACTGTAAGTGTTGTAGAAAAAACCGACATAAGGATAGTTCGCCCTATTTCCCCATACCTGGATCCACTTATAGAAGAAACGTTCCGCATCATGCAAATCGTTGAAAAAGCTTAATAACGTATCGGAATTGATCGAATACGAGTTTGCTTCAATCATCTGGATGTAGCTGCCCTCCGGCATATGCCGATCAAACATCTCCAAATAATCATTCGCTCGCCGAAAGTCTCTCCGGTAGAACGAAACCATCGCGGACAAATAAAGAACGGTTCCTGCGTAAGGCTTCCACTCCGGGTCCGACAGATTATCTTCCATAAGACGAAGTCTGGATTCTGCGAGCGCCATTTCATTCGCTTCAATCATCACTTTGACATAAAGAAAATGAATACCCGGCTTCCCTGCCAAACAAGACTCCGGCAGATCGTGCAGCCATCGTAAAAGCACCCCTCTCTTCACATGAAGATCCTGCAGATGCTTTTCGATCAAAGAGCTTGCTTCGAAATGATGCCCATCCATCAGCAATTGCTCCACCGCTTCTTCTACAAATCCGTGGTCCTCCAGCCACTTGGCTGCCTTGATATATAATTCCTTCGATCGTGCCGCATACCTCTGCCGAAAGAGCCTCCGTAAAAACTCGGAAAACAAATGATGATATCGATACCATTGCCGCTGATCATCCAATGGAACGATGAATAGGTTTTGCTGTTCCAACATTTCCAGTAGCTCCTGACAATTGACTTGTCCGGTAATCGTCTCGCATAATGGGCCGTTTATGCGGTCTACGATCGAACTTTCCAATAAAAAAGACTGAAGCTCTGCGGATTGAAGGCTAAAAACCTCCTGAAACAGATAATCAGAAATACTGCGGTGTTCCCCGCTAAAAGCACGGATAAAATCAGGATAATTGCTGCTTCTTTGTAACGAAATGGCCGCAAGGTGCATTCCGCTGATCCATCCCTCCGTTCGGCTGACCAGATTCGCTATCTCATCTCCAGACAGTGGCAAACCCATGCAATCCTGAAAGTAACGAATTCCCTCCTCAGGTTGAAAACGCAAATCCTGAATCGTGAGTTTCACCATCTGGCCTGTCGTCTGCAGCCTTGCTGTTGGAAAGGGCATTTCGGCTCGGCTTATTACATAGAGGTGTACATGAGAAGGCAAACAAGCAAGGAAATACGACACCGATGCATGAATGGGAGAAAGAGCGATCGAGTGATAATCGTCAAAAACAATAACCAATTCGTCTGAAAAACGATTGAGTTCATGAATTATGGCTGTGATGTAAGGCTCAAAAGCTCCTGATTTAAGGGATGGAAAATACGGGCTCACCGCTTCGGAAAAATGGGGGTACTTACTGCTCACAGCTGCAATCACATAACTCCAAAATTGGATCAAATCATCATCTTGCGGGTCCAGGGAAACCCATACGGCAGGTATGCCGGTCTGCCGCAGCCACTGACTCATGGTAGTTGTTTTGCCGTACCCCCCTGGAGCCGTTACCGTTGTTAGTTTGCTTTTTAGCCCTTTATTTAATATATCAGTGATCGCTAGTCGATCAACAAAGCCATCACGCCTCGATTGCGGTATATGAAGTTTGGTACGTAGAATCATGGTTCGTCACCTCGAATCTGGCTGTGAACATCTTTTCTTCATTATATCTAATTCTAATAATTTCAAGATAGTTATTGCCCAAGGAATTTCTCCTTGGACTATTCCTATTTGGTAAAAAGGATAACATGCACGAGCCCGTCTGCGTTGTAATCTTCCCCCTAGGCGGCCCTCACCCTACACCTTCCGTCTCCGGGTCAGCTTTCCGCGCCCCGTAAAAAATTTCGCCTCACTTGTGATAAGGTTCACCTTACACACTATAACGGCTAAAATTAACTCATCTCTTGAATAATAAAATAATAAAAGAGGCCCACTAAATGCTGGCCTCTCTGACTCTTAAGATCTAACCATAATTTTGATATTACAATTTGTACAAATGTATTTGGGCTCCCCTTCATTGTACAATTTTTGAACAACGGCTACCATCGGAGAAAGGTTTCTATCATAATCATCAAATAGCTTATCCCATCTCTCTTGGTATTCAGCAGTTCCATTACACTCCGGACATTTACCTTGGTCATCATCATAAGTTATAGTCACTGCGCGCATTCTTTCACCTCCCCCTCTTCCATTTTCTAACAGCAATTTTAGGTATGCAAATACTAGTTTAGTTTTCCGCTTAAGCGGTGAAAATTTAATTACCGTTATTACACTTTTACGATCCCGTTACCGATGTAGACTTTGGCTGTGAAATTAAGCGACTCGATAGCTCCTCGCTGATCTTTTCAGCACGCTTTTGAAAGAATACATCATAATTATCATCCCAAACTCCAAAGTCATTTAAGTCAATCAAATGTGTATTCATGACATCATCGAGTTTTTTGTTTTGCGCCTTAAACTGCCCCATGTATTTCGAAGGAGCGTTATCACGGATAACTTGCTTGTTGAGAAAGTCATCAACAATAGTGATATTTACAATGTGATTGCTCAAATAATCCTTATCTATTCTCTTAAGATAAGCTTTGGGAAAGAAGTGGTGGTAATTTTTACTGGTTGCTATCTGGAGCCAGGCATTGTCAATGTGGACCTTAGCCCCATCAGCAAAAGACTGAGGCTCAAAGCTTGCAAACAAGGCCAGTATAGCCTTAATGAAGCTTCGACCTGTACTAAATTCGCCCTGTTCTATAATACGTTCAGGGCTAACATTAACATCATAATCGTAAGTTGGTAGCTTCCCGGCTAAGATCTGATCAATCCGCTTAAGGTCTTGCCCTAATTTGGACTCTACCCCACTAGAATACCTTTCTGACAATGAAGACCTCCAGAAAAAATCCTGCAAATATGTTCTCTTGTCATCAAGCGGCCTTTGCTTGTGATGATAAAAGAAATAAGCAAACGGGACGATAAGGGCATCATATGGAAGTATTCGAGATACAGGAATACGGAAATAACTCTTAAAGTAATCAACGGCAGCAATGATAGCCCGTTTAACCGAATCCCATGAACCAATAAATTCCTTCTTGTCTAGCTTTAGAATTTGTTTTCTGGTACAGTCTTTCTTTAAGACACAGGAGATAACCTGAAGTACAGTTGATGCTGCGATCGTCTTATAGTTATCACCAAGCTCGTTAAGCAACTCCTCATACTTTTCGGACAAATCGAAACCGCTAGTCTGGTCGTATGTCTTTGCTACCATGATTTCAAAAAGAGTCAGTGTTTTACCCCCGACGTTCAATCGGGTAAATACTTCTGTAGCAACATCAATCGGTGCATTTCTTAAGATGACTTGAGAAAATTGATAAGAAGTAAACCTTTCCTTGTACTTATCAATTTTATCAATCGAAGCTTCTGAATATCTCTTCAGCAGGGTGCTCATTTTCCCATATAGGAGCTCGGTAACCTTAATGTATCTTTCAGGTGTCTTGTCATCAATATTTACAGTGACAATCTCGTCATCATCACCTGCGTAAAGGTCAATGAATATTTCTGAGAAATCCTCTACCTTCCCGTCTCGTTCAAAAGTCAATCCCTTAAAACATGTATACATGCTAGTAATGCGCTGCTGTCCATCCAAAATGTACTGTGTAGTATGCCCTTGTGGAGTGCTAGGGAGGTTATGATTCCCAATATTTCGAATTGATCTTAGCTCTTCTTGAGTCTCCCACATAATAAATGTGCCTATCGGAAATCCTTTTGCAATACTGTCTAGTAGCTGTGCAGCGGCCTTCATTTCCCAGACATATTCTCGTTGGAATTGGGGAACTTTAATCCGTCCACTTGAGATATCCGCAATTAATGAATTAAGACCTGTGCTTTGTGGCTCCGGCTGAATCATGCTTTTCCTCCCAAAGATCAATCATATCTTATGGTTCGTTTGCTCATCTATGCAACGTTACCCCTAACCATTTTCGGGTGATGCTTTTTCTGATGTAACCGAGATCATTCGTGCTTGAATCTTATTCCAATGTCTCTTTATTTGTCTATATATTAAGCTTTCGACGCCATCGATTTCCTGAAACACAATATGGGATTTCTTTGCATAGGAAATAAAATTTCCATATCCTTTATACCTTCTCCCAAGATGGGTATAGAGCGAGTATAGCTTCTTCCTACCAACATTCTTACCTCGCTTCATACTCTCCTTATTCAAGGCCGCTACCTTCTTATAAGCCCTGTGGTAATACTTAAACAGACTTTTCTCTCGTAACATGACCTTTGTTCCATCAAAGGCAAATCCAAGATAATCAAGTTTGCTGGAGGTTTTGCATTCTATCTCCTTGTAGATGCCCTTATTGATATAGAATAAGGCACTAGTTTTCCCCTTACCCATTTCAATTTTGTTTTGCCTTACTGCTTCTTCAATAAAAGAAGTGTGATCAGATATATTATCTGATTTGCCAGCCTTAATGGGTATGACGACAATAATATCATCACTATATCTTCTGTAAATCCCACCCAAGCCAGTAACGTAAGTATTTATAACCTCATCAAATTCAATGGCATATACATTAGCAAGTACCACACTAATTGCTGTCCCCTGTGGAATTCCTTTGCTAAGTGGATTACATTCAATTCGAACGCGCTTGCGAAACTGCCTGAATTCAGCAGGTGTATAGTACCTCTCTCTATTTTCGCGATCACTTGTCCATCCTTTGTACCGCTTTAGGTCATTAATTAACAATTCCTTATCAACCCAATTAAATTTCGTGAGATGCTTAAGGACATTCCACCAGTCAGGCGGGAGCTTGGGTCCCTCCCCTAAGACTAACTGTAGCCGTTCTTTAAGTAGCTTATGATCGAGGTTGTCAAAATACTTTGAGAAATCCGAAACGAAAATAAACGCTTGCTCTTGTTCCGATATGAATTTGATTACTTCGGCAGCAAAATGGATATTGCTTCTTCCCTCTTTATTATTTCTGTAAGCAAGAGAAACAGTATCTAAACCTCTGTCGAGACATGCTTTGTTGTAAAGGTTATTAAGGCATTCACCATAGTATTTAAAAATATAACCATCCATATGGCTAGCATAATATATTTCACGTTTTTTCGGCTCTGTTAGAACCTTCTCTTTCTTAAACTTTCGGGTTGTAATTGTGTAATGGATAAAGGGATAAAAGCTATGTGAGGAGATATACGATGAGTTTTGTATATTCTTTCTTACGTTTTTAGTTACGGGGATTCGCGTATCGAAATGGGGGAAAGGCTTAATTTCAAAATCAAATGACAATTTCGCTTGTTTAGGTTTCATACATATTGAGTGAGCTTAAAGGGCCATGGCACTGCAGCTGTTAGACCCTTTGAGCTTTAACTCCTTCCCAAGGCTGCGTCTCATTTAACTGGTATACTAGAGTTATAATAACAATAGCATTGTGGAGTGGAGGTGACTTGGATTTGGTTCAATTAATCACGTTAGCCATCTCAGTTATCAGCAAGTTGTGCAAGGTTGCCCATGCGACACTTGACAAGAAATCATCCACATCCCTATAGTCCTAAAACCTATAGGCACTTTTAATTATAATAGATTAATAGACATGGTTCAACCAAATAATCCCTTTTATTTTTATCAAAATATCCAATTGGTCGCAATTAATCAAATATTGTTGTTTTATAAAATCACGTAAATATTGCATTACCGCAAACCCATGCCGTTTAATACGAATTAGTCTCCTGCATGTTTAGCTCCAATACCTAAGGGTCTTCCTAGATTCTACAGAGAATCGAAAGGACCCGATTAGTTTAAATCAACTAATAACGGGTCCTTTCTTTGTATAAACTTTAAGAAGCAGCTTGATCTCTATACATCTTATACAATTTATTGATGTTTTCTGCATTAATGTCAATGTTATTTTCATATGCGTATTTAACTGCATATCCAAGTGCCAACGTAGTTGCTCCTGCAACAGAAGCGCCTGCAACTGACCCAGCGCCGGGGAAAATTTTGATAATCTGTCTGAATATGCTTTTCCCTATGTTCCCGACAATAGTGGCAACAACTAACTCTTTTGCAGCTTCTTTTGTAATTGGCTTATTATATAGCACTGCTAATCTAGTAAGTAAGCCTATTTGAATTCCGGTTATTGGTATAATATCAGATCCCGGAATAGGTGATGCACCGACTGCTCCTGCCGACACAGAAGCGCCAATGATCCATGCATTCGCTGTTGCTGACTTCTCCTTTATGCTCTTAGCAAAGAGAATATCTTTACTCTTTTTTTTAAGTATTTCGAGTATGCTATTTCTTAAATTATCGATGTTTTCACCAGTTCGTGACGATATAGGGGAAACCTCATACTTGTCCCCAGTTTCTTTTCTAACCCTCGCTACTAATCTATCAATTTCATCTGCTGCATCGATCTTATTTAACACAATGATGATATTCTTATTTACACTTTGGATTTTTTCAAAGGATTTTTTCTCGACTTCAGAAAAGACAGTCCCCGCCGCGTTTAAAAAGAAGAGAACGATGTCAGCCTTCTTATAGTAGTTTAATGTTACTTCTGAGTTTGCAGTATTAACATCGTTTAAACCCGGTGTGTCGATAAAATAGATATTTTCTTTATATTTATACGGTTTGACTTCAGTAGTCTCACCAGGTTCTGCTCCTACGCCAGCCACCTCTTCACCGACGATCCGGTTAATTGTCGAGGATTTTCCTGCATTAACATCACCAATTAGAGCGATAAGGATTTCTTTGTCTAGTTGACTATTTATTTCATCCATTGCTCTTTCATATGCTTCATCCGCTGCTTTCTTAATATCTTCTTCATGATTATTCATAGCACAGTCCCCTTTCACTTGGTTTAGTATAGACGCCCATTCTAACAGTAGTGATATTTCAACATAAATATACAAAATCCTCCTTTTGAACTATTTTTTCACGTACTTCGGATTGATGCTTACCTTCTCATCTAGGTATTTCCTCCAGCACGTATTATCTCTGGATGGGTCGTTAGCCTGTTCTGTAAAGTAAACGCCCAACTTTTCATTCTCGAACTGGAAGTAGTCCCTCCCTCTCTGATTGCCGAACAGCGCGACCATCGCGTAGTTGTAGCTCGAACTGACCGCGATGCCCGCTTTTTGCATCGGAATTCTCTTATGTATTTCATCTATTGTATATGCGGCTTCAATGTCTACCCCTTCTGCCTCCAATGATTGCAGCAGGAGCGCAAAAAACAGGTCGGCGTTGGACCGCAGTGAGATTTTCCCTAAGTCGAAAACCTTTGACGAAAACGAGTTCCAATCGTACTTTTTGGAAACCGCTGGGGCCACTTTGGATCGCAACACTGGAATGGTTTTCACCTTATTTTTTCCGAACATCATGAGAAATTTGTCCAGCTCCCGCTTATTACCTTTCGCTTCTTTGACCGCTGGCAGCAACGAGTGCAGGAACACAGAAAAGTCTGTAATGTCGTCCAAGCAGATGGGATTTCTCTTCCAAACCCACTCGGGCCTTATGGTGGACATCAGATAGTTCATCGCCCGGAAATTGTGCTGGTCGATGATTTCTATCTTCTTAGGATTGAGCAAATGGGATAAGAACGCAAGGGTGATGAAGGATTGATGCCCCGCCAGCCGTTCTTCCCAGAATTCGAACATGTCGTCGAGCTCCGAATTCCCTGACTCAGTAAATTCCAGCCAATGCTTCTGAAGTTTGGCTATTATGACCTTGTGTGCTGGGACGTAGTTGGCCTTTCCCCAATGACCGTACTTCCACTCCATCGCTTGCCGAATGTCATCCAGCCCAACCTTTTTCGGGTCCGAAAATGTTTGTATCCACTTATGGTACGGCTCCTCCGGGTATTTCGTACCGTCGTACTTGGACACATATTCACTAAAGTTCTCGTTGATGGTTTTAGCAATCGTATCGATTTCCTTTTTGGTTAGTGTAGGCATTCGCTTGTCCCTCCGCCATATTCTGTTTTAGTTTCACATAAACCTTTTCGGATGTCACCCATCTGATGTGCTTAAGCCCCTACCATCCTAGCGCTGACGGTTACTCGGACAGCAAAAAGACCCTTCTGCATGAGATCGCAAAAGGGTCCTGAGGACTCTATTGATTGATAATCGATCTGATTTCATCTAATTTCTGCTGGCTAGACTTGTACCTGCTATACAAATGAAACACAAGTTCATTAAGCTCTTCAATAATATCGATCCGATCCTGCTTATCGTCAGCCTCAGAAAGCTTGTTCAATCTCGCCGTTATCATCCTCTTTACTCCAACAGAGCTTCGCTCTCCTGCACCGTAGACCTCCATATATATTTCCCAATAGTCATATTCGGGAAAGTCTTCCGTCCAGATTTTCGAAATATGCTTCCCTTCTTTTGCAAGTCGAACCATTACTTCTGAATCCTTCTTGTTCATTTAGCCCCTCCGTTCTAGATCAAGCTATGTTCTGGCTGTCAGCCATATCATTAAGCTCTTTTATTGAATCTTCTACAATTGCTTTCAGCTCTTCTAATAGATCCCCAGAAACCGAATCATACGTTATTCTCGGTTGGGGTATTCCCCTCTCGTAGATACTCCGTATCTCACTTGCCCTTTTTTCCGCTGAACCCGTACCTTTATAATTGTGAGCTGTAATCCATTGAGAGTGTAAGTCAACTTTAAGACGTCTGGTGATGAGATGATTAATTTTATCAGCGACAGTTTCCGCTAGCTTTTGAAGTGCACTATGCTTCACCTCATCTGTTGTGAGGGCCGACCATTCTCTAGGAACACTAAGAAATTCATTAAGACGTTGCATTAAATACCCGGCGAGATCACTTGCTGGTTTCAAATCGTTATATTCTACGACGCTCGGCCAATTGGCTACACGCACAGACAAAGCCTTTATACGTGTCCAGTGTTGTTTAGGGAATTGTGAGTTCCTTAACCCTAGTAAGCCAAGCCATTTCTGCATAAACAACTCTTCGGTTTCGGTTATCGCAATAACTAAACGTCCATAGTCATATTTAGGTACCGGCAAAAGACCAGTCGGTAGCTGGGAACCAGGCTTCTCGGCTTTTGCAAGTACGGAGTCTATAAAGGTTTCCATTTCAGCAATAAGCTCATCGGATGGATTCTTCAACTCTTGAGTATTCGGGAAGAAGAATGCATTCCGTTCCAAATGATCTCTCAATTGACGTATCATCCTTGGATTTAGATTATAAGCCTCTTGCATGGCTTCAATAGCACCCGTTTGAATGCCTAACACATGATCGCGGCGGTCTTCTTCGTCCAGCATATTGGAACCTTGTACTTGATCGAAGCGAGTATAGACAACCATCATTTTGTCTTGTTGGCCGCGGGAAGAAGCTTCACGCAAAATCACTTTTGGAATGTCCAGCATAGGTTGGACCGCATTATCTACTAGAACAACAGCATCAATTTCTTTAAACTTATTTGTCACTTCCATTGGAATACTTGTTGTTATATTGGAATCATGTCCAATACCCTCGCCATCGACCAGAACTAAACGAGGAGGGATATCGCCTTCCCACCAGCTTGGTTGAAATGGACCTTCTAATCGAACCCCGTTTACAACCGGAGCAAGCAGTTGACCAAATCTTCTTCCTTCATTTCCGGCAAACCATCTCATCATTGTGACTACTTCGGCCTTATCATCTGATTGGTTAAACCAATATACAGGCCATCCGCGAGTGTCTCTAAATAGTCGCCCTGTTTTGATTAATTCGAATCGTGATTTGATAAGATTTAAAATGTAATGGACGAGCTCGTTAAAACTCTCGGTCTCTTCCCGAATCCAATCTTCGTATAATTTATCGATGGCCTCATCGACTTGATCCTCTTCCGGGGTATACTGATCGAGTGCGTCTTTTGCTAATTTTTGAACCTCCTTAATGATGTAGTCTATATCCGCTTGCAGAGCTAGTTGATCTGGGTAAGGAATCTCCGGTTCCTGATCTTGTTGTTTATTACTGGTGGTTAGCTTGCCCGAAGACCTGTATTGCCCGAGTAAGTAGCTTAATCGAAACCGTTGCTCAGGATGCGATAGAAGGGCTTTTGCAATTGTTTTTTCGTCTTCTCCGATTACTGCTCTCCGAAACGCTTCCCATACACACTCTTCAATCAATTTTATTGTCTGGGCCTGTGATATGAAGGTTACAACACCGCTCCAGTTGCCTTCTCTAAAGATGAACTCGGTGTTGCACGTAGTAGTTCTGCTTGAGGATATGGCAGGAAAGCTAATCTCGTCCGGCTCGGTACCGATCATTTGCCTAATGACTGTTGTTTTCCCTGCCCCAGTAGTACCAAGAAACATTACCCGTGAGTACCCCTCATCCTTTGATGGCAGTTCTATTTTTTCATTTCGTAGATCCCAAGGGTCTTTCACCAAGTCCTCTTCCATCTGATCGTAAAATATTTCAACTGCCTTACTTTGGAACTCTGACTTTGCTTGCCTTTGCTCGTTTAAGGACCAATACCTTTCATCCGATAGCAGGCGATTTAAGTCATCTACGATCGACTGTGCTTCCCCCTGGTCCGAACCAAGTCCTCGCCTTATCTTTCTTCCTTGTTTGCCTTCGCGGTCCTTCAATACCGGATGTCTGAATTCAACGGCCCAACTGTTTACTCCGCCTTTTGTTAACCTTGCTGAATACATAGCCCCACACTCCCCATTCAATGTTCCTGACTGTTCCAGTTGCTCTTGTTCCTTATTTTAGGAACAACCAGGAACATTGTCAAGGGAAATTTTTCCGTCCTGCCCGTGTCGCTCTTGTTTGTGCTTTAAATAGCTACATTAATGCGCTGTCCCGCGAGCTCTCGCTTCATACAAACAGCAAAAGACCCTTCTGCATGGGTCGCAGAAGGGTCAGCGGCTAAAAAATGATGTACCGTATTTTCGTCGAAGTTCATTTCGATTTGGTCGATTGTGCGCGTATCCTTGATCGTTATTTGTTTGATGACGAGGTGCATCAGCATTTTTCGCTGGTCGTATGATGACGTGGCCAACAGCTTATCGAATTTTTCCAGAAGTGAACGGACAACTTCATAAGATACTGGGTCAGCGTTATCTTCTCTCAATTCGAGGACTATCTCCGTTTTCTTGGCATGTAGTCTGTCAAGTTCACGGTTGATGTCATCTAGGCGCTTCGAGAACATACCTTTGTCCAATCCGTCCTTTTCGTAGAGATCGAAGTATTTTTGCTTCTTCCCTTCAAACTCAGCTATTTTTGAGACGATATGGTCGAGTTCTTGCTTGAGAGGCTTGATGCGATGTGTTTTCCTATCGTTGATATTTTTAACAATAGCCTTCAGGATATTCGGCTTAACTAATACTTCCTTGACGCGATTCACCACGTACTGCTCTGCTTCTTGCTTGCGAATACTGTTGGCACTGCATACTTTGCTTCCCTTGTTGCGAAAATTGCTACAAGAGTAATACAAGCGAGTAATTTTGCTTCCGTCCTTTTGGCGATTTTGAATGCGGTTAGCCACCATCGGCCCTCCACATTTGGGGCATCGTATGAGCCACGTTAGCAGGAATTCGCCGTCAAATCGTTTCAGTGAGACGACAGCCTTTTTCTTTCGGAGATACTGCACCTTGTCCCACAGTTCCTCAGAGATAATAGCCGGATGTTGTCCCTTCGTATTGATCGGCTCCATGCTGCGCCCTCTACGGCGCTTGTCACTCCAGTTTTCATACTTCCCATATCGAATCTTCCCGGCGTAGAACGGATTGTCTAAAATTTCCTTTACGCCGCTGATGGAGAATGCTCCCCCCGATTTTGTCACATGTCCTTCGTGATTCAGTTCATTGGCAATCGACTTAAAGCCGCGACCTGCAGCGAACCGCTCAAAGATTTTGAGCACTACGACCTCCTCATGAGGCACGATTTCGACTCTGGATTCCCTGCTTCGGGAGTTCACGACGTCCTCTACGCTCCGGTAGCCTAGCGGCAGTTTGCCGTTGTGCTTCCCCGTCCTGGCACGCTGTTTATGGCCCATCCGTACGTTATCAACGATTGTATTACGTTCAAATTCGCCTACTGCTCCCATTATGTGCAGCATAAACTTACCAGAGGACGTTGAGGTGTCGAATTGCTGCTCTGAAAAAGACTTGAAGGAAACGTTATGCTTATCCAGCAGCTCGATTATATGCAACAGGTCAGACATTTTTCTCGCCAATCGATTCATTTTCCAAACGAGCACCATATCAAACTTACCTTGCTGGGCATCCTTCAGCATCCGCTGTAGTTCTAGCCGGTGCTCCATGCTCTTGCCGCTAATGCCCCGGTCAACATATTTGTCGATGATATCGTAGCTCTTCTGTTCGCAATATGCGCGTAACGTCTCGTCCTGTCCATCAATTGAGTATCCTTGTTCAGCCTGCTCCTCGGTACTGACTCGGATGTAGATGGCGACTCGAAGCGGCTTTTCACGATTATTTAGCATGGATGTAGTGCCTCCCTCGGATCAAAACGCTATAGATTTTGTTGTCCAAACTCCCCCGCCGCGGCAATCATCTGTAGTACGAATCGGCCATGGCGGGTTGAAGCATCGAACCTTTCATGGAGTGAGGTGAAGGTAACGTTATGCTCTTCTAGAATATCGACAGTCTGAAGGACATCAAGAGTTTGCCTCGCTAACCGATCGATTTTCCATACGAGTACTTCGTCAAAAAGGCCCCGCTTCGCTTCTTCCAATAGTTTGAGAAGAGAGTGCTGGCTTTTTAAGTGAATGCCGCTAACTCCTTCGTCGATGAAAATGCCGACAATTTCTTTACCTTGTTGCATACAATGGGCTTTTAGCGTCTCAACCTGCTCATCTATGGTACATCCGTTCACTGGCTCATTCTGGTTCGTACGAGCATACACGGCAACACGAGTATTTACGCGAGTTTGTTATTGGTTTTCCATTGTTTTTCCTCCATTTGGCCGGTTAATTGTAGTTGCTGCAGTTGCTCGCTACCGTGGATAACCGCCTTTGAAATGTCGCGGTCATGAGGCAGCGATATTTTATCGAACAGGCTTCGAAGTAATTGCTTCTGCTGCTCCATTGGAGCCGTAAGAAGCATGTTCTGAAACTGTTTCAGCGCGTTTCGGATGCTTTCCGGTTGCACAAATTCCATCTGTCTATTAGACAGTTTTTGCTGAATTTCATTGATATCAGCTTGCATCTCCATTTGCTTCTCTTTCAATTCGGTAAGCCTCTCTAAAAAGCCGCGTTGATCGATATGCCCGTCTTCAAATAGTTCGAAGCAACGTTGCTGTCGGTTCTCAAAGTCGGCGAGTTCCTTCTCCAACCTTTTCCGTTCAAGTTCCAGCGGTTTACGATCAGCATCCTTTTTGGCATTCACCGCCGCGGCAATTTGCTGAAGCAATCGCGGGGTTGTGATTAGTCCTCGAATTTTCCGAAAAAACCATTCTTCTATATCGTCGGCGCGAATTGCATTTGTTCGGCATGCAGCAGCACCATTATTCGAATAGCGCGAGCATATATAGTAGTAGTTCTGCCTGATCGTACCGTTTTTGTTGTAATTTTTGGTATGTGCCGCTATCATGCTATTCCCGCATTCAGGGCATTTTAGCATGCCCGTCAGCGGGAAAGGGCGATTGATTGCTTTGGATGGTGGACGTGAGTTCTTCCTATATCTTGACTGCACTTTATCCCAAAGCTCTTGTGAAACGATCGGCTCTTGTTCACCATCCGCCAGTTGTACCTCGATGCCCGGTTTAGACCGCCGCAGGCTGGTTCCTATGCGTATTTTCCCAATGTAGTTGGGGTTCGTCAGAATTCCCCTCACCGCCGCAATTCCAAAAGACAATCCTTTCTTTGTCCGAAAGCCCTCTCTGTTTAGCCTGTTTGTGATCGCCTTGAGTCCCAGGCCATCGGCGTACAGTTGGAATATGTGCCTGACGAGATCGGCTTCCTCCGCAACAATTTCTAGTTGCGGCTGTCCTAGCTTCGGTTGCCGATGCCAACTGTAGCCAAGCACCATGTTGCCGCTATTCCATCGTCCCTGCCGATTGCGTTCCTGAACGCCAAGTTGGACGTTCTCGCATATTTGCCCTCGTTCCAGTTCGGCGGTAGCACCGAGCATTTGAACGATGAAATTCCCCATAGCGGAATCGGTCTTAATTTCTTCGGTCAAACTCTCGATGCTGACATTGTTTTTATTGAAGATGTTCAGCATGTAGAGCAAGTCTTGCATGTTTCGGGCCAATCGGTTGAGCTTCCACACATAGACGAATTGAAATTCGCCGCGTTCGGCATCGGCAAGCAATTTTTGCAATGCCTCCCGACCCTTTATGGATTTAGCCGACCTTCCGGCATCAACGTATTCTTTGATAATGGGAATTTTGTTCAGGCAACAGCGTTCCCTCAGCGCGTCCAACTGTCCGTCGATGCTGTAGCCTTCCACCTGCTCTTCCGACGAAACCCGGACATAGAGTACGGCCTTAGGGATTATCATGGATCTAGCCTCCTCTCTTGCATCACGCTACGAGTTGATAGTCCCATGTTCCCAGCAATTCTGCTGTTAGTTCTCGGTTAGTGAACTCTTCATCCTCTGCAAGAAGTATAGGCTCTAGCCAAAGCATCACTTCTGCGCGACGAGCCGCCTTCCTCTCTTGAACAGCAAGGTAGTTGATTATCATATCGGATAGCAAGTCAATTGCCGATTCAATACCATGTTGAATGCCTGCAGCCTCTCGCATATTCGTCCCTCCTTGTTGTCATTTAGAAAATACGACTACCCCTAAACGATAATCGAATATTTATTTGGGATTGCGATTGCCTTCAGTATTCCGATGGCAAAAGCATCGTCACATACTCGCCGCTGTCAATAATCCAAACCGTCATATCGTGTACATGCCTGCGGACGCCGGGCAGCATCGTTACTCTGCTGCGCTCCGGCTGTTCCTGCTGATGCATAACCTTCTGGATATTCCGTCCATTTACATTCTCGGTGCCCAGTTCGAATACTTGCAGGTAATCCATGTTCAAGCCATCGCGAATTTGCTCGTCAACAAGCTCCCATAAAGTTAACTGTAGTTCGAGATTGAGGATTTCGTTGATGCCGCGTGTTACATATCGCTTGGAGCTGAATGAGCTGGACATTTACATCAGCCCCCGTTCTTTCATGCTTATGAATCGGGTGCCTTCACCGAGGATGACGTGATCGAGAAGTTCGATGCCTAGCAAACATCCGCTATCCCTCAGCCGCTCTGTCAGCTCCACGTCCTCCGGGCTTGGGTCAGGCTGACCTGAGGGGTGGTTGTGGCAGGCAATGATTGAAGCTGAATTTGCCAAGATAGCCAGTTTATATGTTTCCCTGGGATGGACAATCGAAGCATTGAGCGAGCCGCAGGATACCTGATGGATCGCGGTGGGCTCGTTCTTCGTGTTCAGGCACAGGATACAGAATGACTCGCGATCGCAATCCCCGATGAATTGCCGGAACAAGTCCGCCGCATCTTGCGGCGAGCGGATGACGCGGTTCGGGTAGAGCAGCGACGTCTTCTCGCGTACCATTCGTAGGGATACAACCTCGATTCGTTTTGCCGCTTTGCGGTTGCTCATTGTACGCCCTCCTCTGCGGGACATCCGGCTTGTTCGGCAAGCCATTGTTCCACAACCGCATCCGTGCCGCCTTTTGGTGCATAAAGCATGAGGAAACTTTCATTGTCGGACATGAAGCATATCCGGTACATTGAGTGATCATCAGCTAGCTCAATCAGCTCCACGTACTCAGGGTGGGAGTCCGTCAGAATCAGATTTGTTCCGATCGGACTGACGATCGGCAACTCGCGGTTCGAGTCTTCTCGTTCCAACACCGCCATCTGGTAGCCGTGCTCCTCCAGCGAAAAATCGTCAGGCGGTGTTCTGTGGTTCAGTCCTGCTGCAAAATCGAGGTATTGAGCCATTAGGTAATGCAGCCCGAAGCGCGGCAGCTTGCCGCTATGATGCAACTTAATAATGTGATCGATTTCCGTAATAATTAGCAATTTGCCCATCTCCCTTGAAATTTTCTAACATAAGCCGGAATTTCAAGGTCATAATATCTGTAAGAAAATACAGTCAAAACGTTTCATTCGCGTGAATCAACTCTAATTTGGACGTTCACGCGAATGGTTTTAATCTAGTGCGGTTCAGTTATAGGAAGTATCTCGTCGACGTAGCACCAAGTCTTTCCCGACGGTAGCGGTTTATGGCAAATCCTAACGAAACATTCGCAATCTAATAGATCAGAGGTATCCAACTGCTCGGGCAAGTAACCATAGAGCGAATTCAGAACCGTAGCAAACCGGCTACCTGGATAATACGGTAGAAAATATCTCTCTCGTATCGATCGCAACCTTTGGCCAACAGCTACCTTATAAAGGACAACCACTTGGTCGCACAGGTTGTCCCCTACTCTGACAGCCCTATCAATATAGACTAGATCGATAAAGGCTTGGTAAATTCCTTCGCGGATGTAACTTCCATCATTCCAAGCAAGACGTAGGGTAGCCAAGAATTATCCCTCCTGACCCTCCGGAGAGTCATCGTCTTCAAAGAGATGCGACGCGTCAGTAACAGGCGACGCTGGATGCATTGCTGCTCTGGCTCTCGCATCTGCTAACGTTGCAGCGAGGCCCTCTCTCGGATTTCTCCGTATTTTCTTTGTCCCGGCATCAGCCATCGTTACTCCCGGCAATTCGACCGGAGTTGCCTCATAATCTGGAGTTCGGGGGGGCAAAACTTCCTTCACGCCATTCCATAGCTTTCCGTCAGATAGAGTCCTATGTTCAATGACAACCCGGCATTCCCGACCGATTAATATATCGGTATCCAGTTCGTCCGGTATATCTTCATAGAAGACTCTCAGCAATCGAGACATATTGCTGTCAGGATGTGTTGATACATTGTATCTCTCGCTAACCGTTTGCGTTTTTCCGTTATAACTAACTGTAAATGTTACCTTCATCATCTTTTTGGGGCCGAACTTGGTTTCTACATCATTTAGGGTGGTAACGCCGCTTATTTGGGCGGCATGTTTACCTTGAGGTAGTGGTTCTCTTAGTCTAATAATTGCCATCGGAAACATTCCTTTCTTTGAGAAATAGTGTAGGGCTGAGTGTGGAACAAGTGTGAATGCAAGTAGGCGCCGCCCCTTGTGCCGCATGAAAAAGTGGGAAAGTGCAGAGCGAGGTGAAAAATTTTTTCTGCAATTTTTTTCAGGAAGAAATTACGTTTTTCGAAATTCCCAGTTTACTCCACACTTTTTCACTTTTCCTTGTGGCATCAAGGTTTGTTGAACGAATGAGGTCCACTTTGTTCACACTTGCCTTTCACTTTATGAATTAAGTGCCGCCGGTTTTGCTTGTTTCTAGCAGCCGCCCTTCCATTTCAGCCCCTTAAATCGGTAATTTCCGTTATATTGCTTCTCTTCGTTTGGCAAGTCCAAGTTCTCAAGAACCGATTTAAACATCGGCCATAGCTTCTGACCGGGCAATTTCATCAGTTCTTCCGTACCGTTATTTGTGCACCATACTTGTAATGCTTTACGTATTTCGCTACGGAACAACCCTTCTTGGTCGGAGCCTGAATCAATCGATGCTCTCACAAAGGCAAGCAGCGGGTTTTGTTCTTGCTTATATCGACTGAGCAGTCTCTCCGCCATTTCAGAAGTCGTAAAATTGAAATCATTCTCCATCAGTCGATTTAAGCCTTTCAGGGCCCAGTTCAGGATACCCGGAAGCTCTCCCTTTAACTGGTCGATTAGCGTCTTATCTTGCTCCTCATCCCTAAACTGACGGTCAAAAGGAATGAGCAGCAATCTCCGGTACAATCCGTGGGAATGGTCGGTGGTCCGCGGAAGCGAATTCACAGCAAAGAGAAACTTACAAGTCGGCGTAAAGCTGCACGGCTCTTGATACTTTCGCTCTACCACGACATCGTCACCGGCAACCAATTGCTTGAATCTTTCACTGTTGAGCCCGCGATGCCCGACTTCATTTTCCGCTGCAATATTTACTGCTTTCCCTACCAGATTGGCAAGCCGAAACCGATCGCCAAAGTCGGAAAGGGTCAGATTAGAGACATTCTGTTCGCCTACCAGCAGCGTAATCAGCCGAGTCAAAATACCTTTACCATTGGACCCGCCTCCGACCAAAAAGAACGCCTTTTGAATCCGGGTCTCCGGTGAGAGTATGTAGCCGACAATTTCTTGCAGGAGATTGGCTAGTTCCTCATCTCCCAGCGTAATCTCAGAGATGTACTGAAGGAATCGCGTCGGTTCTGCTTCGGGGGCATACTCTAGGTCCAATTGTACGGTAGAGTAATATTCCGGCGAATGCGGTAATAATTCACCCGTCAGTATATTTAGCATCCCGTTCTTCACATTGATTAGGTGCTTGAAAGGGTTCATACGCTCTACTTGCGGCGTTTCTAGCCGGAGCACCCGGATATACTCATTGCTAAAGCTGCTATGGTACAGATTATCCTGAGCTTCATGAATGATATCGCGAGTAATCCTCAGGAGATCATCATTGCAGATCTCCTGATATTTCCCCAAACGACGATGATAAATGTAGTAGATTCCTTTACAAAATATAAGGCGTATCCTATACAGGACATAAGCAACGAAGATGTTGGCATTGAGGCGAAGCCTGCCATGCTCATCGTAATAAAAACCGCGCTTTTCTAACCGCTGGCTAAGACTACTGCCTCCCAAAACATCTTCATTGACGGGAATACTGTAGATATCAAGCAAAGTACTGGCGTTTTGGTTCATATCTCTGTTTTTCACCCCCTTTAAATGGCGGGGCATTACCCAACCTTTTTTACTACAAGTAGCGTCGAACTATAAACTAATATTGAAGCTACTTGTAGCTAGATTTTCAGGAATTATTGATTGTTATTTAGCGTGCATCAACAACGGTAATCTCTTTAGGAGAGCATTTTTGAGATAACTTGTAAAAATCAAGCATCTCTTTTGAACTAATCTGAACATTTACGCCGAACGTATTGATGAATTGCTCCTCGCGTTCAGTCAATACGCCGGGACTATCTGCAAATGCTCCCGTATTGAATTGCCCTTTCGCGAAGTCAAACGTTCCAATATACTTCACAAAGTTATCAATTAGTGTCCAGTACGGTTCAACATCTTTAAAAATCAAAGGGAACGTAGGGTACCAGTCAGCACTTACATGCAGTTCAGAATCATTAAAAATAAAGACTCGGTCAGGAGGGCAGCTGGTTTTGCTCAAAGCTTGGATTAAGTCCTGTATTGCCTTTTCTTTATCTGGGTGTTGAGACAACTTCATACCTTGATAGTTGTCAAATTCGGCGTTAAGTCTGTAAATCGGCGATTTCCCATCGCACAAATACTGGATATCGTGGAAATCTGGTAAACTCAGCTTCAATTGCTCCCGCGGTTTCAGGACATTCAAGACATTCAACATTGTAAACATGGTTAAGCACGCTCCTATAGATTTAGTATGATTTGTTCGGAATACACGGCTCTGTCGCTGCTGACGCTACTTGAGGTTCAACAGATGCATTCATTGACTGAGAAAATGACCTTATAATCGGTCAGGCCGATCGAAGCCATCCTCTTGTCAATTTCCGGACCAAATTTTTCACAGGCGACTGAGATAACATCCCCTATGTCGTAAACAAACGGTCCTTCACCGCCGTAGGTAGTAAACCGCAGTTCACCGTTGGCCTCTTGATATTCAATGACATCAAAGGTACTAAGAATGGATTGACGGATGGATTCCTTTTTCTCACCGGAATCTCCGGCAACATTGATGGTAAGTTCAAAATCAGGAACGATCACTTCATTATTTGCGCCTAAATCGACAAACTCGCCCCAGCAGTTGATTGAGATAAAGTATCTTTCGTTTGCCATCATCTTCTCAATCTCGCGGGCTGCTCCTTCTGTACCCTTCTCGCGGATGAGGACGTACAATGGCTTGTAAATTTCCAAGTCCTCATGCCCACAAGATTTACCGTTTTTGTCGGCAAGAGATATTTCAAATCTATCGACGTCGATATAGTTGCCTTCTACTTTGTTGACCATCTCAGCAACAAGGCAGACCCTTTCATTTTGGTCGAGCTTCGAACGCTCCATTTTAGCGAGATATTCGATTGCCTGCTTCATGGAGACGATAGGCTGGGGAGCAAGAAAGTCTCGCTCTCGAACCTCATCGAAACAGCCCTTACGGAAGCAGTATCCAATCGCTTGGACATTGCCTGCTACGATTTGTTTCTTGAAGAAATCCTCCTCGTAACGGCTTTGGTGGTAAGTTCGGTTGCGGATGGCGATTTCAAGCTTTAGCATTGAATGGTTCCTCCTCTGATTATTCAATTATCAAGGATCAGTTTTGCGTTCATAATGCGGATATCACTGAAAAGTGTTTCCAACGGTGCGGTGTTTTCTATTCTGGTGGCGGGGCTTTCATTATGTTTTTCCTCCCTTTGTTTTGTAGCCCGTTAAGGACTGGTAGAGTGTTTTCTTTTTACATCCTGAATTGTGCCATGAGATTAACGCTGAGGCATTTGGTTAAATGAGATTCAAAAAAACCTAACGAAGACGCAAAAAAATCCCTTGACAATGTCAATGGATGTAGTAGTTATTTCTATTTATCTTCTTATTTGTCTTTTGGGGTAATATACTGCTTAAATATGGCGTTCAGAACGCCATTCAATCTAAATAATGTATCAACGCGCTCCTCATAGGGCTTATCATTGTCATTGGTAAGTGTTACAAGCCCCTCGATGCCTTCTTTCAAAATCTCCACAGTTTTCCTTCTCTGTAATCGAAGCTCATGTCGACTAAAAAACTCTATTGTCCCATACCAAGATTTGAACAATTCCTCGTTTTCAATATTTTTGCACTTTTCAAGCATTCGCTCACGAAACTCGAAAGCAGCTTTATCGTCTTCCTCAATACTCTTTCCTGCCAATTTTCCTTTAATAAGCCTGGAAAGATAGTTGCCTTCTACCAATTCAACTACTAAATCTTTAATAAACCTCTCTTCTTCTGTATAAAAAAGGTACTCCCTACCATTTTCCGTTAGCAGTTTCAGATTCACATTACCAAAACGCATCAAATCCATAAATTTATCATATAGCGTCTCTTTACTCAAAAATAATTGATTGCTTAGCTCCTCCAAAATTTCGAAAAGATACTTCCTAGTTTCTAATAGGCTCAGAGTATTAATGATTCCTGTCCAATTTTCGCTTAATTCTGGATTGGTTATTGCCTCAGCTAGCTTGAGCATCCTGTCTCTAAAGGAGACTGCAACTATGTCCTTTTCATCTAGTGTCTTTCTAAAAGTCCCTTTTTCCAGTCTCCTTAAAAAGGGCCCTTCAAATTCGATTATGATTTCCTTCACTATTGCTTCTTCAGACTTATCAAAATATATTTCCTCCTTTTTCCTCGGATTAATATTCAGATCTGACACGGAATTTAAGAGATGAACAAACTGCTTATACACTTCATCTTTCGTAATGCGTATCTTTTGATGGCCCCTCAAATCCTTTACAAAGTCAGAAAGGGATCTACACTCATTAATTTCGTGGTCACACCAATGATCCAATCTATTCACCCCGAATTGTGTTTTAACTACATTATAGCTTAGCTCGACGCAAAAAAAGAAACGTCCAATATTAATTGGACGCCTCGATTCTATTATGAGTTTTCGGAGCCATTGGCTCACTTACGATGATATTATTCAATCCGCGATGGTTCTTTGCCAAAGCATAGACGATGCCATGAATTAAATCAAATTTTCATATGGGGGAGAGCAATATTTCAAGCCCCCGTTTTCTTGATAAGCTTAAGCTTAACCTTGGGCTGTAGTTCGCCTTGTTCGTTGATTACTTGTACATCTGTATCGATATCATAATTTTTGAGAAGCGCAACGACGAGAACGACAGTCAGCGCAACGATCGCTACAATTATAACCGTTTCTGTAATACCTGCCGCCCCTAACCCTCTTGCTGTCATAGCTGGGGCCTTCTCCAGCACGGCCAGCTTATGCCTAACCTTATATGCCATACCGACATGTTTAGCCAGTTCGCCGCTGACGATGATGGAGCCGTACCGCTTTTCTACGGCATCTTGCAACTCCGATTTCGTGCTTACCTCGACCTGTCGGTCGACGAATGTACGCTCTTCTCTGAGTCGCTTGTTATCCCGCTTCTCTGCGCGTTTTAGTGATGCCTCAGCTTTTTTCATATCTACTTTGTTGCGAAGCATATCGAAAAAAAGTATGCCCATAGCCCTGTTCCTCCAATCTACTGCTGCTTATTGAAACCCCATGTCCGCTATTGCGAACATGAGGACGTTCTTTTTATTTATTTCCGCTTCGCCGCGGTATTCAACATGTTCCCGATCTTTATATTTCCGATCTTGTATGCAAAGTTTGCGATCGTCATCCCATTTGAAGGCGGGTTAAGGTTTGCTCCCGCATCTAGGAGAATCTGTACGATCTGTACAGAAGCATCATCGTCACGGTCAGCGCTGCCTACCGTATAGAAAAGAGGTGTATTGCCTAAATCATCGGTCTGATTGACGTCTGCTCCTTTGGCAATCAGGTCTTTGATGGCATTGATGTTCTTATCGAAGATGGCGCTATTTAGGCCCGTCTTTACGTCGTAGACCTTTTCCTTCAGCTTCTGCTCCTCTTCGGCCTTCCGCTGTGCCTCCTTTTTGCTTGCCTCGTCCAAATATTTGTCTAGCGCGGCAAAGAGGTTCCCCGCCGCGAATACGGTTGTCTGCGCATCGAACTGGTTGCCCAGCTTATTGACGAGCCTTGCTGTTGACGCACCTACCGGAACGCCCCTCATTTCGATGGTGTCCCCTTTTCCATAGTTAGTTGAGCCCACATAGAATACCTGAAAATACAGACCACCGCTCTCATTTTCCCCGAAAGCGATCGTCACGACTTGTCCGTTGTCTAGGTTAACTTCCTTGACGTCGAACAGACGAATCCGATTGAGCTCGGTGATGGTCGAGCTGTATTTCACCGGATTTTTGGAAAGCTCGCTGCTGCCGATTTTCTGTGCCTTGTTTTCTAGCGAAAACTTGCCTCTGCTCTCCGAGAAGAAGGCATCTGCGTTGCTTGCAAGTACGTTGTATGTAGCATCGCTCATTTTCAAGCCGGTATCGGTGTTAGCGGCAATTACTTCTTTCAAAACATCGGCGTAGCCCTTATATGTTCCGCTATCTGCTTTCGAGAGCTGGTCCTTATCAGTTGAGATCAGAACGGAGCGCGTATCGCCGTCCCATTCGATTTTCTCGCCCAGGGCTTCGCCGACGAAACGCAGTGGCACCATCGTACTTCCGTTAATGATTTCCGGAGCTACGTCCAAATCAGCTTTGGTTTGCCCGATCCAAGCTCCTTTCCAGCCAATCTGCAAGCGGATTGTTTTTCCGTCCTTCGTAGCGTCTATGATTTTCTTATCTCCGTCCCATTTGACAATTGCGCCTAATGCCTCGAAAATGGCCCTCATCGGCACAAGCGTGGAGCCGTCCTTGATGATCGGCGGCTGCTCGAACGCTTGTTGCTTTCCTTTCAGGTATACGTTGATCGAATCGTCTGCAAATGCGTTTCCAACTTGTCCGAATAGCAACGCTGTGGTTACAATTGGAGCAATAATACGTTTCTTCATTTTCATTTTGGAACCTCCGATTTGTCGTTGTTGTGATTTAGGAAAAAGTACGATAAAACATTATCTTTCATTACTAAAAATTGTTCCGATACAACCCAAACACACTATGAAGTGGAAATTCGACAATTTTATTATCTTTTGATGTTATAATTTCGTCAACTAACACTTATAGTGGGTTAAGTCTAAATGGAGCCTCAGGTAAGCTTGTCTTGAGGTGGTTGGAATGGCGGAAGTGGTTAAACGGTTGGGGGAGCGCATCCGCAAAATGCGGAAGGCGAAGGGACTATCCCAGGATCAATTGGCGGAGCTCTCCGGTTTACATACAAATTACGTCGGTCAGGTTGAGCGCGGCGAAAAGAATCTGACCATTGAAACCTTGCAGAAAATCGTTGAAGGACTGGACACTTCACTGGAAGAGTTGTTTCGTTACTTGGGGCCGATGGAACGGAAGGATGCTCTCGGGCAAATTGTCGAGATGCTTGCCGAGCGGCCAACGAGTGATCAGGTGATGGCATTGAACGTGCTAAAGACCGTCTTGGATTGGGAGCAGAAAAAGAATAGACGTTAACTTAGGAAGGCTTGCGGTCCATGAAACGGGCTGCGAGCCTTTTTTCGGTTCTGAGAATGAGCAGTTCGCGTTCAAGCTTTACCTGAACTTCGTGCATGACGCTTATGATCTCACGGACAGTTTGGAGATGGACAGGACCATCTTTCTTATATAGCGCCTGGAGTACCGCGTCGATCGTTTCAACGCAAATCTCGATGCGGTTGACTAGAATATCTTCTTTTTCCACTAGGGACTCGTAATCATTATGTGGGTTAGGCATTGGGGATCACCTCCTTTCAATTGTAGGGAGTCATCAATTATGGTTTGAAATACGATTTAGAACCAACCGTCCGCATCGCCGGTTGGTAATTGCTTCTCATTGTTAGCTGTTCCAGATGATAGCGTATTAGCTGCTTTTTGTGCCTGTGGGGAGACGAAAAATGGCGGCGCTAACTCCGACACCCAATCGAAGGCAAATTCATTCGGGCTACCTTCCCTGAGCGGAGGCCCGTCGGCCCATTCGTCCTCCCGCGCAAACTCGATTCCAGCCGCGGTAATGGTTACATATAAATCGGTACCATCGAAGTAAGGATTTACTTCATAACCATCCTGAAAAGTTATTGCTACTCTGAGCTTGAATGTAACTTCTTGGTATAAAGTACTCTGCTCTTCCTGTGCCGCGGCAACTGCCAAAATGTGAATTGTACCGTCTGTATCAAAAGATGATTTTAGAAATTCCAAAATTCTTTGCTGCTTTTCCTTTTCCATAGTAAGCCTCCACTTTAAATTGACTTTTGATATAGTTGAAATGCAAAACACCCCTACTCGAATTAAGAATAGGGGTATCGCTGTATCTTTAGATTCCTAGAGAGTACCTAGGGATATTTAGTAAAAAGGCCGGTGGATGATAGGAACGGAAACGTTAAAGTTTTAAGCAACTAGAAAATCAGGACTACTCATATCATATGCCTTACAATATGTTTACGTGCCCAATCGATTATTTACTATATACTATATATAACGCTTATCCATGGAACGAAAAACCCTATACCCGCTCATTTGCAGATATAGGGTTGCATCAATTTCATATTTCTTTTTTCCGAGCAGCAAAATCAATAAACTCAAGTATATCATCAATAGTCTTATCAAAATCTTTTTTAACTTGGTGTTCCCATATTCTTAAGACATTCCATCCTTTGTTTTTGTAATATTCAGTAATTTCAATATCCCGTTGTTTATTTCTGTTTAGTTTCTTTTCCCAGTACTCAATATTACTTTTTGGATACCTCCCATGTAAATCACAAAAGTGCCAAAAACAGGAGTCTATAAAAATTACCACCCTGTATTTCTTAATCGAAATATCAGGTTTTCCGAATAACTTTTTGGAGTTCTTTCTAAATCGTAACCCCCGCCTCCATAACTCTTTAGAAACGAGCCCCTCCAATACTGATATTGACCTTATTGATTTCATGTTTTTGCTTCGAACTTCTTTTGATACCTTATCCGCCATGGAAAATCCCTGCCTATAGGCCTTTTCTTTATATTACCCACTTATATCAAATATAAAATGGGGCAAGCAATCGCAATCGCCCGCCCCATTTTATTTTTAAGACACTGTAATTTTCTCTTCTTTTTCCAAGCGGATAATTTCGTAATAATTATCTAGCACGATCTTAATTTCGATCGCTAACAGCTCAGCGAGTTTGAATGCTACTCCATTGCTAACCATCTTAAACATCTTGTCAAGGGGTGTGTTTTCTTTGAATGTATACCAATCAGGAACAGATTGCAGTCGTAAAGCTTCTCTTACTGAAAGCCGACGAGGTTGCGTTGGATGCAAATGAACTTCGTTATTTCCATAGGCTACCGTCGGACTATACCTAAACCTATGTAACCTTTTGAACGACTTTCTTTTTACATCTCCTTCAGTAACCGTTTGGAAGCGGTTTGAGTATGGCCTAAAGAATACATGATTAGGCAATTTAGATATTTCAGCTTGGTTTCCAATAACAGAGTGAACGGTTAGTTCATACGGAATATTTAATTGCTCGATATACTCTTGTTCTTCAATGATTTCTCCGGCATTACTTGTCGATGGCCACTTAAAATCTTTTTTTGGATTAGTATAGACCGGATGCGGCCACTTAAAAGCATCTGAACCACAGCTCACTAACTTTCGAATGATTTCCTTTTTAAAGCCCACAATGAATACTCTCGATCTATCTTGTGGAATACCGTAATCAAGTGTATTCAATACTTTAAAGTACACTTCATAACCTAATTCATTAAATTGATGAATGAGAGGTTCCAAAGCTTCTTCACGATGTTTTTTCGTTTTATATAGGGACGCCACATTTTCGAATAAGAAGAAGTCTGGCTCTAAATGAGCAATCTTATCCAGGAAGTCCCAAACTAGTTTGCCACGTTCTCCGCTAACACCCGGGCTTTTAGCATTTCCGACAGAGTAATCCTGACAAGGTGGACCACCGATGATACCTACAGCCTTAGGAATGTTTTGTGGGCTTACTGTTGTAATATCAATCGCTTGTACTGGACTAATATCAGTACCGTATCTTAATTGGTGATTATAATTATTAGCCTCAGCAAAATGCGGGATTAATTCCGAACCCCAGATTACTTTGAAGCCGTTTTCTGAGAAACCGAAATCAAGGAAACCTGCCCCTGAGAATAGTGAAACGAGAGAATATGACATCGTTCTGAACCGTCCTTTCTACCAGTAAGTTTGATTATGAAGGAAATAGAGTAATCAAGCAATGTATTTTCCTACCACTTTCGACAAAATAAGAGTATAATTAAGAATATACGTTCCCATCAAATTAGTCCGTAGTTTGCTTTTTGAAAGCATTCTAATTGGTGTTAAACGGCTTCAAAGAAAGGAAATAGACTGGAGCTGTGGAATATTATCATATAGTAAAGATTAGGGGGAGCTTAGTATGTTGTTATGCGGAGATGATACTATATCGAATTCAAACAAACCTAACTTTGAAATCCCCATCCTTTCTTTTTTCACAGGGGCGGGGTTCCTCGATATTGGTTTTATGCAGGCAGGTTTTAAAACTGTTTGGTGCAATGAATATGATAAAAACTTTATCAAGGGTTTTGAACATGGACTCACCTCCTTAACTGGTAAAGAACATAGGGTTTCAAACACTTCTTCAATAGTTGAATTAGGGCCAAATCAGATTGCGCGAGAGGCGTTTAATAATACACAAATTCCAGAAGTATTCGGAATGATAGGCGGACCGCCATGTCCGGACTTTTCTGTAGGCGGGAAAAATCGTGGCCGTGATGGGGACCATGGCAAGCTTTCGCAGGTATATGTCAATAGAATCATTGAACTTCAACCGACGTTTTTTCTCTTCGAAAATGTTCCTGGATTGCTCCGAACCGCAAAACACAGGGAATTCTTTAAGTATCTCAGAGACCAGCTTTCTTCCGATTATCTAATAGAATATCGTGTCTTGAATGCTTTGGATTTCGGCGTACCACAAGATCGGGAACGTGTAATAATGGTAGGTATTAAGAAAAAGTGGTTACAAAAGAAACTTGGTGTTAGGAAAATTCCGGCTCACTATCGGTGGTTTCAGTGGCCTGAGGACGAGCGTTATATGGATGCTAAGACGAAATTCATATGGCCAGGAGTGACACCTTACGGAATTGAACCTGAGAAGCCGAAAATGATTCCCGACGAACTTATGGTAGGTTCGATCCTTTGCAATATTGAAGAAATGGCCAAACTACCAAATGGCCTTGAAGGATTTGTGCCAATAAGTGACAAGTTTTATATTATTCCAGAAGGTGATGTGTCTAGAAAAAGTTTTAAGCGGCTTCATCGTTGGCGATATAGTCCTACGGCTGCTTATGGAAACAATGAAGTGCATTTGCACCCTACACAACCAAGACGTTTGACAGTCAGGGAAGCTTTGCGAATTCAAAGTGTCCCTGACTATTACGTTTTGCCTGATGATATGCCTCTGACCCACAAATTCAAAACAATTGGAAACGGCGTTGCTGTAAAATTGGCAAACGCTGTTGCAACTTCTATTAGAAAAATGATTGAGGAGGAGCCCCAATGAGAGCAAGTAACTTTTTCGATTTCACCCCAGATCCAAAAGTGCTCATAGCGTTAACACATACACCGATGATGCCGCTTGATGCTCTGTGTGAACTTGTAGACAATGCAATTGATTCATTTACAATGGCGAAATTGATCGGTCTCAAAATCGATAACCCACTCATATCCATTGAACTTCCTAAACTGGCGGAGTTGAATAAAAATATGGGAAGAATTCGGATTCGCGATAACGGACCGGGCCTTACAGCAGACATGGCTGAAAAAGCAATTAAGGCTGGATTTTCAGGAAATAATCCGTATGATAGTCTCGGCTTATTCGGAATGGGATTTAATATCTCGACAGGCAAATTGGGCCGGGTTACGCGTCTCCTGACGGCAAGAAAGGATGAACCTTCAGCTATAGATGTTGTTATTAACCTTGATCACATTAATCAAACAAAAAGCTATCAGTTGCCATTTAAATTAATTGATAAGCCTAAGGAACTACAAAACGGAACAGTAATTGAGATTGACCAATGGTGGCCTGAGGGTAATGCTAATAGCCACTTTGTAAAAAGGTTAGTACAATACGGTACAACAACTGTTCGATTAGAGCTAGGCCGCCGCTATGCAAGTATTCTCAGAAGACGTGAGATACGTATGCTTATAAATGGAGAGCCTTGCGAACCTTTTGAACATTGTGTATGGGATTCATCGCGGTACGTAGACCGAAAAGGACGGGGTCAGATCCCAGCCCGGTTTGACTTTGACCAAGCCATTGGCACACAGCGTCGTTGCGGAAGTTGTACGGCACTCATTCAAACAGATAATATGGAATGTCCGTCCTGCGGGTCTTCCAACATTAGAAGCATTGAGGAACGAATTAAAGGTTGGGTAGGCATTCAACGTTTTGACAGCAATACAGATTTCGGTATTGATTTGATTAGAAATGGCCGTGCAATCCGAATTGCGGAAAAGACTGCTTTTTTTGAATTCGTTGATGAGTTTAAAAAGACTTTCAAGGATTATCCAATCGATGGACCAGCTGGCCGGATTGTTGGTGAAGTCCACTTGAACCATGTCCCTGTTGATTTCTTGAAGCAGGACTTTCAACGCAGTAGCCCTGAGTGGCAGCGTGCAATGTCTTTCTTACGTGGAGACAGCTCACTGCAACCTACCCAACCAAACGCAGATAAAAATGAAAGTTACATTTTTAAATTGTATCAGGGCTATCGGCGTGTTCGTACTCCGGGTAAAACGGATATGTACATGGGTTACTTTGATAAGGAATCGAATAAGCCTGAACGTATCTCTCGGGGCATTGAGAAAGAGTTTTATGATAAGTTCTTGCAAAAGCTTCCCGGTTACTATGATGATGCGGAATGGTGGAAAAAGGTTGAGGAAGCCGATAATCCGCCCCTTGAAGAACTTATTGACTGTCCCGGGTGTTCAGCCCAAAATCCGAAAGAATATGATATGTGTCTAGTTTGTGGATATGTTCTTATTGGAAAGCCGTGTCTTAATCCTGATTGTAGCAAAGAAATTCCTAAATCAGCTCAGTCTTGTCCACATTGTGGAAGCTCACAAGCCCCAAAAGTAGAAGAGCCTTGGACTTGTCAAGTTTGCGGTGGCCGAAACAGAGCGACTGATCCTCATTGTACATCATGCGGCGAAGTTAAAGGCAAGGAGAACCCTGTATCATATGAATATCTGATTGCCAACTCTAATAAGTCAGACGAGTTGTCTATTCCAGGCTGTTCGATCCAATTGGCAGACGGCACCTTTAGTTCTCCTATTAATGTTGGTGTATATGCAACTTCACAAGCGATCATACCTCCTGGCAAGAAGGATGGAACCCCGCTTATAACCTTCAAAGATCAGGAGATAACGATTTTTATTGATCGCACACACAAAGTATTTAAGTCTTTTCGTGTACGTGCTGAGCAATTAATCGCGGCTGAAGTAGCGTTATATATTTACGATGTTAACCGCCGCCTATCAGTTAAACAGTATCAGGGAGAGCATACTCTAACAAATATTGAGTGGCAAATCCTGAACACAAGGTGGGCAGACAAGTTAGAGGATAATCCTGATAAGATACGTGAGGAAATCGTCTCCTTCTTTGTTCAAATTAAGGAGCGTTTGCTAATATTATTAGGGAGTATGTTCGTTGACATATATAATGAGCTTACAGAAGAACAGATTAAGCATCTTGTAAATAACATGCTCAGCAATGGAGTCGATATTAGCTTGCTTGGGCAGATGAAAGAAAATGGCCAGTTCATTTTATATTTGGATGAATCCGCGATCACAGATATTTTCAAAAAGTATACTGATGCATTTTTCGATGGCGGTGTTTGGACTGTATCCTACTCTCAATCCAACGAACTTAGTGGAGATGTGCTAGCCCAAGCTCAGATGAGAATTCGGAGTCTTTACACAAACTGCATGAATGATCTTGTTGACTTCATCCGTTTTCGTATTCCAGAGCCAGGAATTGCTCAAAAGACGCGTTTATCGCTGGATTACTTACAACAAAAGGTTGCGAAATAAATGTTCATATCTGCAGAAAACCTTAGATTCGGCTCTTGGCAAGCATTTGAAAGAATTGTCAGTCGGCTTTTAGCTCATGAAGGTTATGAAAGTATCAGGCTTGTTGGACAATCCGGTGATCGCGGAGCAGATGTTTTAGCCCATCGGGCGGGCAAACGGTGGCTATTCCAAATGAAACATTGGCGTAACAAAGTTGGGATGGAGGTCGTCGACCAAACCCTAGAAGCACTGCGAATATACAGAGCCCAAGTACCTGTAATTGTCGCACTAAATGGTTTTGAGTCTAAAGTGAAAGAACAGCAACAGATACTGATGAGTAGAGGCATCCCTTTACAGCTCTGGGATGTTAACACTCTTGTGACAAGGGCAGAAAAATTGCCTTCGATAAGTGTTCCGGATAGAGAACCGCGTCCATATCAGGAAGACGCGATTAAAGAGATTATCAAGAACTTCAATAATGATATCAATAAGGCATTAGTTGTAATGGCAACAGGTCTAGGAAAAACATTCGTCGCCTGTGAGGCGGTCCGAAGGATCAATGCCCTTTCACCTAAACGAATCTTGGTTATTGCACATACAAATGAGCTTGTTTACCAAATTGAAAAAGCTTTCTGGCCTTTTCTAAATAAATATCAGGAAACTGTCGTTTGGAATGGATATGAACAGCCCGGTATCGAGCGGATCAGCAAGGCGAACGCTGTATTTGCATGTTTGAATACTGTTGCTGACTATATCGACCGCAGAAATGAACTTCCCTATTTCGACTTGATAATTATTGATGAATGTCATCATGTTGGTGGACAAATGTACAATTCTATTATTAAGGAAACGATGGCAGGACAAGTGAACGGACCATTCCTTTTGGGACTTACCGCCACACCTTGGAGACCGGATGAAGTTGACATAACTGACTATTTCGGAGAGCCCGTGGTTCGTGTTGATATCGTTACCGGTTTGAAAAAAGGTTTTCTTTCGAATGTTGATTATAGAATGTATACTGACAACATTAATTGGGAAGCACTTTCCAAGCTAGATGGAAAGAATTTCTCCCCTCGTCAAATTAACCGCTCACTTTTCATCTCTGAATGGGATGATGCAGTCGTTTACGAACTTAAAAGAGCCTGGACGGAACAAAAGAAACCAAGAGCTATCGTGTTTTGTGGTACAATTGACCATGCAGTAACAATGCGTGATAGAATCAATGCTCTAGGTTTTTGTAACGCTTCAGCTATCTATTCGCAAACAACAACAGGCCGGACAATGAACCCTGCGGAACGTAATCGGGTACTATGCGATTTCCAAGATGGTTCAATTGACGTGCTTTGTGCAGTTGATATCTTGAACGAAGGTGTGGACGTCCCTGATGTCAACATAATAGTTTTTCAGCGAGTGACACATAGCAGACGAATCTTTATTCAACAGCTAGGCAGGGGCCTGCGTTTGTCAAAAGACAAGGAAAAAGTAATTGTGCTTGACTTTGTATCAGATATCAGAAGATTTGCAGCAGGGATTGACTTGAAGGACGGACTTTCAGAAGAAGGCCCATCTCCAGGGAAACCTGTGAGAATAAGCTTGCCACATAAAGTTACCTTTAGAAAGGTTGGAGGAGAGGATCTCCAAACAGAAACCTTTCTAAGACAATGGCTTGAAGATGTCGCCGCTGTTGAAGGTGCAGGAGAAGACACAAGTATATTAAAATTCCCGCCAGAGTTGCCAGGAGGTAGAATATGACTTTTGAAGAACTTCTGATTGAAATTGAGAAGCTTGTTGGATTGAACCTAGATAGTATAGCCAAAGCAGAAGGTGTTCGAATAAAGAATATAGATCGTATTAATAAAAGAATCGAGATAGTGACATCCACGGGTAAAGAAAAATCACGTACTTTTGATGAATTAAAATTAGTTTGGGATCAGCTTTGCAAAGATCCTGCCGTGCATGTTGACAGTGTACTTGGGGGTTCAAACTCTAGCCGGAGCCAACCTGAAACAATTTTAGCGAACTTACCAAATATTGAGTGGCTTAAATATAAGAACAAAAAACACATAACTTTAGTTAGAGAAGCCACTCATGGATATGGTACATTAAAAAGATTAGACGAGATCGATGCAGAACAAATAAGAGAAAAACTAAGAAACTCAGATGCGATACAATCTGAAGTCGTAATTATATCTGACGATCTCAAAGCAGTGTCAGATATTTTCGAAAGTATTTCTGGTTTGAAACTTGAACCTATCGAAGCAGGGGTTTATCGAAAAATTAAAGATGGTATAGGTTATCTCGTTGCTTCTCGCGGACAAGTCACAGGTCAAATTGAGTCCGGTACATATCCAGTTGTTAAAGGCATTAGCAGACCGCAGAATGGCCGTCATATTATAATTAATGACCGGGAGTTCTTTTTCGTACAGAGCGGGGGATTAAGTTTTTTAGTTTCGTTAGAAAGCTAATGGGGACTAAAACGGTTTTATAAAAACTTATTTCCTATTCTTATATTCTCTAAAATGAAGGTACCGTCATTTGTGTCATGTAACGCTAGGGACGGTACTTTCATTTTTTTCTACATCTATATTCATTTTTTGTCTTGCAAGTTCTCTTTCCACTCAATCATATTGTGCAGAATTTCTCTGAATTCTTTATTAAAAGGATATTTTTCAGATATGACATCGGAGTGGGTAAGTTCGATTTTTTCCCACTCCTCACTTAACTTAGACCAAGATGTTATAGCATCATTTAACGCTTGTTTAAAGTCTTCCATGTTAGCTCCCCCAAGGATAAAATTTTATTAATTCAACATGAGTCTATTCCCTTTACCTATGAATCCTTTTTATGTAATATGTAACATTCAGCCTCATAACCAGACATTTTATAAGATCGATCACTCTAAACTCATTATAGGGCAAGCGGATGAATCGCGGAATAGCTTAAGAATTACTAACCTGGGATAAGTACCTCAGTTTGTTCTGAAAGCATTATATAGTTCGATCAACTCGTTTTCTTCATCGGCGACAAAAAGTAAACTAGCCGCCGAGAAATATCAACGGCGGCTTTCGTCCAATAAAGTAAAATTAAAAAATATCTTCTATTAATGACGTCCAACTGGTAAAGGTCTCGATAGCTTCTGGAACTGCCTTAAGCAGTGGACCTACTACACTGATAAGACCTTTAATTTTTGAAGTATCTTTTTTATCTGCTTTCTTAGCTTCGGTTGCGGCATCATTTATCATTCCAGAAACAACAGTTGCTGTTTCTGGGTTCAGATGTGCTTTCACCAATGATAATAAGTCAGCTGTAGCTTTATCTAGTGCAGTGTTAGTTCTTACTGATTCTGTATAGTTTACAGTTGTTTGATTGCTATCAGAAGCAATGTTTATACTAGCCCCTTTAACATCACCGAAATGTGTCTCTATCTTCTTTTCATCCAAATAAAACACCCTCTGATCTATATAGACTATATTTCCTTCTCTAACAATATCCCCAGCTTGAATCGCTTGCTCCGCAGAAAAATATGAAGCTAATTGAAAACTAGCTGTTGGACTTTTTTTTTAGCAACTTCAATTTGGGGTAATTCCTTAAACCAAAACGCTATATTACTTTCCAATAGTGAGGGTTGAAATTCCTCGCCACAAACATGACAAGTAGCATATACTGGTATCTCCTCGCCAAATTTGATTGATGATGTAGGGTGATTATTGGGACATATAAATTCAATTCGCGATGTAAGTATAGTACCAACTTTTTGCAGTAAATATTTATTAACTTCTTGTACTTCATTACTAAGCCCTGCCCAATATGCAACGCTATAAGCATTAAATCTCATTTCTCTTCTTAATCTTGCTTCATGCAATGCCTGATCAATAGCAAAATATTGATTATAGTCCAAATAATCACCCCCCTAATATTATGTAGTTGTTCCTAGCCCTCAGTTCCAGTAGCTCTATCAATTCGTTCAATGTATCGAACTTGATAGAATGCTTCCATAACGCTTGTTATCATCTGTTCATTTACTTTACTGAGAAACTGAAATCCGCCATTCATTTGAACTTTAAAGCTAATATTGCTTACAAAGCCTTTGCTATCAGTATACTTGACATTCATGGTTTGGGAAAGATATTGCAGACCATTATATTCATCCTGATACTTCTGTTCTTTTCTTAGGTCTATCCCTTCGGCTGCTGAAACTGACTTCCGGCCGTATATCCCCGTACCTAAGTGATCTGCCTCGACCAAACCCGCATCTAAAAGTTCTGCGATACGCTCCGCTTCCTGTTCACTTAACTTTGTTAGTGGTTCCCAAGTTAATTGTCCAGGAGTTGCCTTAACAACATCTTCAATTATTGATAGATATTGATTACACATCCTATATCCTGATCGAACTTCCACAAACACTGGATCTGTTTCCGACAGCCTTACTATTACAGTCTCATAATGAGGTCGAATAACTGTTCTAATCCCCCAACCATCAGGCACCTGATTTGGTATTCCGTTTACAAGTTGTATAAGGAACCCATCTTCTCGATCAATTACAAGATTAGGAATCGTCCGAACTTCTAAAGGCGGTTGCATCTGACGTCCGATGGGTATTTGATCACCTTTTAACAGTCCCGGCGAAACTAATTCAATGTATTCACTTAATAGCCTTACAAAGTGTTCTTTATTTTTTGCTTCTTTAGGAAAGTTTTTTGCTTCGAAAATGTTGAGCGATGTCTTACCAGCAAATCCATAAATCTCTTCAAGCTCAAACAAAAAATCTTTATAGTTTTCTCTGAGCAATTGAAAAAGATCGTCCATATTTAACTTTGAAACTTCTTTTTCATGCTCTGTACCTTTTAATCGAGATATAACATAAGATTTATCAACCAATCTTCTGAAATCGAGTACATTCAAAGTATTAACATCCCTTTCCATGTTCGGGCAATTCTATACGTTAATAATACCCTAAAATATGGATTTGGACAAAGTTTTTTCAAGTGCCATCGCTTAACTTATCAATAGCTCTCCTTTATCACCTATATGATAACCAGTTTATAAAAATAACTTCACTATTTATGTATGATGAATACTTATGAAAGAAGTGTGCACTCAATAGCCCTTTATTTGTCATATAACAAGCTAACTAAGTCTTATCTATTCTATCTTCCACCCTACCCGCTCCAGCCTCTTTCCGCGCCTCTACGCTCTTCCTCACGAAAAAATTAGCCGTCATTTATGATACGGTTCCCCCCGGTTAATCTTCACCGCCCGGTACACCTGCTCCGTCAGCACCAGCCTCATGAGCTGATGGGGCAGCGTCATCCGGCCGAAGCTCATGCGCTGCTGGGAGCGCCGCAGCACTTCGTCGGACAGCCCGTGGCTGCCGCCGATGACGAACACGACATGGCTTGTCCCGTAGGTACCCAGCCTGTCCAGTTCGCGGGCAAGGTCCTCGGAGCTCCAGAGCGCTCCGTCAATGGCCAGAGCGATCACATGCGCGTCGGGCTTGATTTGGGCCAGGATGCGCTCGCCTTCCTTGGCCTTCACGATCGCAACCTCCGCGTCGCTGAACGTGTCGGGAGCCTTTTCGTCCGCAACCTCGATGACCTGGAACTTCAAATAAGGCGCCAGACGCTTCGCATACTCCGCGATGCCCTGCACCAGGTATTTCTCCTTCAACTTGCCGACGCCAACGATCTGTACGAGCATAATTCCTCCTATATCCTCGCTCGAATGACCAAGCGTGTTTGTCCTCATCGGGATCTTTCTTCTGCCGCTATCATACCGCAAAGCGGCTCCGAACCCTAGTCGCGACATCCTGTAAAAACAAAATGATACCCGTTTCTATCCTACTGTAATATCCGTTCCCCTCCCCTTTTCTTCATGCCCGCTCGCCCAGTTCAAAATGCATGGAGCTGACTGCTTGCGCCGAAGGCAGCGAGGCGGTCCTGCGGATCAAGGACAACGGAGAAGGGATGGATGAGGAACAGCTCGCCAATCTCGGGGTCCCTTACTTCTCGACCAAGTCGAAAGGAACGGGGCTCGGAACAATGGTCACGATACGGATCATCGAAATCATGAACGGCAGCATCGACTTCAGGAGCCAAGTTGGAAAGGGAACCGAAGTGACGATTCGCTTCCCCCTTGCTCCAGAGCTTGCCTCGGCGTTGAGGCGCTGAAGGCCGCTTCGGAATTGCCGGGCTCAGCAGGCGCTTCTTCCATCCGCGCCCGCTGCATCCCCCGTTTCGGCGGCAGCAGGAGCTCAAGCTCTCACGACGAAGGCTTCTTCCTTCAACCTCAAATTTCCTGATATATGCCTGCCGAATATGGCTTCGGTTCTCCTTTTCAGTGGTAATCTCCTTTGATACCATTCCAAATCAGAGAGGAAATACGGGCATGAACAAAGCCATGATCATCCTCAACCCTTCCTCCGGCAAAGAGAAGGCGCTCGACTACAGCAAGCAGATTGAAGAGGTGCTCCGCCATAAGGGCTACGAGGTGACCAGAATGGAAACCGCACAAGCCCTCGATGCGACCCGATTCTGCCAGACAGCTTGCCGGGATGGCTGCGATCTGGTCGTTTCGGTAGGCGGAGACGGAACATTGAACGAAACGATCAACGGCATCATGGATCAGGATCACCGGCCGAAGCTGGGCATCGTCCCTCTCGGCACGGTCAACGATTTTGCCCGCGCGCTCCGGATTCCGCTCGATCCCGAGGAAGCCATTCGAGCTCTGTCCTCCTCCAACGTGAGAACCGTCGATCTGGGGCAGCTGAACGGCCGCCTCTTCTCGAATGTCGTCGCAGCGGGCTCGCTGGCGGAATCTGTAGCCTCGGTGACCTCGGAGGAAAAGTCCAGGCTCGGTGCTTTCGCCTACTTGAAGGAAGGCATCAAGGAGCTGCTCGGCGGCCCTGCCCATCCCATCGTCGTCGAGCATGACGGCGAGCGCTGGGAAGGCGATTCTCCGTTATTTCTCGCCGCTCTCACCAACTCGGTCGGCGGCTTCGAGAAGCTTTCGCCGAATGCATCCGTTGACGACGGATTAATCCACGGCTTTATTATCCGGGACATGAACGTCTTCGATACCATTGCGGCCGGCTTGTCCCTCTGGTTCGGCAGCCTGAAGGACAAGAAGGATGTCATCTATTTTACGGCCAAGAAGATCCGGATCACCTCGCCGAAGCCGCTCCGCACCAATGTAGATGGCGACGAAGGGCCCGCGCTGCCGATCGAGATGAGCGTCCTGCCGGGATATCTGCAGGTCATCGTTCCCGAGGAAGGATAGTTCTCTCTGCATGGATTCCTTGCTTGTCCTGTGAGCCGATTCCATGCCCATGCTTGAGCCGGCCTCGGCCAATAGAGGCTTTTCTTCCGCATGAGAAGGGCAAATTACCAAGAATCACTTAGCATTACTTAGACTCGCCTATGTTTCCATCCTCTTCATTCCCATCCTGGCAGGCGGCGAGGCTGACTCCATTCCAGGCGTCCCAGCCTCTCTTGCTTCCCCCTCATCCCAAGGAAAAAGCCAACCCGGCAATCGGGTTGGCTTAATGATATGTTGCGTTCATTCCCGCACCTTCCGGCAGAGATGCGGTCCCATACGAGCTGGCATCGTCTCTGGAACTCCGCAGCGATATGACCGGATCCTCCGCCTTCGTCTCTTAGCTGAACACGCTGTCTCCCAAATTCAACGACGGATCGGAACCGCTTTAAGCTCCTGTGCCCGGCGCTGAGCTGTCTCCTGGAGCGACGCTGCCCGTACCGTCGCCCTGGCCGGGCGCCTGTCCTCGGCCTCCGCCGCCGAAGCCTTTGCCGCCGCCTCCCGGACCGCGGCCTCCGCCGCCGCCAAACCCGCTCGGCGCCGTCGTGACGCCGGACTCGTTGACATAGGTGACCTTGTCGCCAAGGGTGAAGGTGACGACCTTGGTGCCGCCGCTGTACGTTCCGCCTTCATAAAGGCCGCCCTTTTGCGTGCCGGTCGAACTGCCGCCGGTAGAGATCGTGTAGCTTTCTCCCGCCTTGAGCTCCGGTGCCGAGATGACGAGGCTCTGGATCGCCTTGGACGGGGCGAAGGTTGCGACGGCCTTGCCCGCGCTGTCCGCCAGCGTCATCAGCGTGCCGGCCTGGACTTGAGCCGGGAAGGTCATCAAGACTGCGCGCTGGGAGGAAGTCTCGGATGGAGCCTGCGCCATGCCTGAGCTGCCCGCGGCGATCAGCAAGCCTCCGGATTGCTCGAACGTGCCGTCATAGTCAAGGGAGCCGTTGCCGGACATCGTCGGTCCGTTCACGATGACCGTGCCTCCGGACATCGTGATCGAGCCGTTGGAGTCGAGTCCATCGCCAGCCGAGTCGACCGTCATATACCCGCCGCTGATGGCCAGCAGGGCATTGCCCGCTGCTCCGCCTGGGGCTCCCGTGCCTCCGCCGCCTTGGCCGGCATCCGCGCTCTCGCTGGAGCCCTCCGAGGCGTTGACGCCATCGTCGCTGGCTACGACATGGATCTCTCCGTCCGAGATGGCGATGCTTGCGCTCTCCAGCCCTTCATAGCTGCCGGTGATGTCGACTTTCCCGCCGCTTATCGACAGCGAAGCGCCGGCATGGATGCCGTCGTCGCCTGTGGCGATGGTGAACTCTCCGCCGGCAATGGCGACGGCACCGTTGCTGTGCACGCCGTCATCCGCGGAATCGAGCTTGAACGTGCCGCCCGCCACCGAGATGCCGGCCGACGCCTTCAGCCCCTTGGCGCTGGTCGATTCCGTGCCGGCCGCCTCCGTCGTTCCCGACTCCGTGCCGCTAGGCGTCTGGACCGCCGCATCGCCGGACGAACCCTGCTGCGATCCGGTCGAGCCGGTCGAACCACCCGGCATCGGGCCTTCCTCCTGATGCGGCTCCGCATTGGCGCTGCCTCCGCCGGAGACGATGTCGAATGTACCGCCTTCGATGATCAGCGAGGAAGCCGCCTGAATGCCGTCGTTCTCCGATACGATGGAGAACGTTCCTCCCGCTAGGGCCACATACCCTTTGTCGGCGTCCGTGTCGTTCGTCGACTTGATGCCGTCGCCACCGGCTTTCACCGTGATGCTGCCGTCCTTGACCGCCGCCACATCCTTGCCGACGATGCCGTCGTCCTTGGACTCCACGGCGATCGTGCCGTTGACGATCTTGAGATCGTCCTTGCTCGTGATGCCGTCGTTGTTCAGCGCCGTGACGTTCAGCTTGCCGGTGCCGTTGACCGTCAGGTCATCCTTGCTGTAGATCGCCGCCGTCGGCGTGTCGTCGGCGGTCGTATAGCTGTCGGCGTACTTCTCGCCGTCGGTCACCGCATTTTCCGTTCCCTCCTGAAGGGTCAGCACCGTTTTGCCGGCCGCCTTCACATACACGGCAGGTCCGCTGGAGTTGACGATCTCGGCGCCGTTCAGCACCAGATGAACGATGCCGTCGTCCTTGACGTCCACGATGACGCCGCCCTCGAGCTTGCCGCTCAGCACATACGTCCCCGCCGCCGTGATCGTCACGGTTCCCCCGTCGGCAGCTGCGCCGGAGCCGTCGACGCTGGCGCTTGCTCCGCTGAGCTTGATCGCGGTCGAACTCGCCGCGTCCCATGCGGCGGAGATGTCGTCGTCGTCATAGGAGACGACATCCGCCAGCTTGAGTCCCGCCAGCTTGGCTGTGGCCGCAGCTGCATCCGCCGTATTCGCCGTATTCGTCGAGGCATTCACGGCCGTGCCGCCGCTTGCATTGGCAGCCGAATCCGTCGAATTTGTATTGCTGCAGCCCGCAGCCACAAGCGCCGACAGGAGCAGCAGCGCGGCAAGCTTGGTTTGGTATGGATGTTTCATGGTCATCGACCTCTTTTCGCTTAGTATTCCTGCACGACAGGACTCATCGTGAGGGTAATGTCCAGGTTGCCGTTGCGGGTGCGGACGGCATCGAGAAATTCCTTCTGGTTCGTTTCCGGTCCCATTTTCACCGAATACACCAGTTCATACAGGCTGCCCAGCTCCGTCGTACGCACTTTCTTCAGCTCATAGCCGACGTTGAACTTGCGGAACACTTCGTGGAACGCTTCTTCATAACCGAGATTTTCGGGAATCGTCACCTTCAAGGTTTTCATGGCTTCCTTATGGGAGCCGAAGTTCACGGATTTCAGGACAAACATGAGCCCGCACAGGATGATCGTGAACAGCACCGCGTAGCCGAGAGCGCCGACGCCGCAGGCGAGGCCTGCCGCCATGGAGAACAGGACGTACGAGATGTCCTTGGCATCGCCCGGAGCGCTGCGGAAGCGGATGATCGAGAAGGCGCCCGCAAGGCTGAACGCTCTGGCGATATTGCTGCCGATGAGCAGGATGATGATCGCGACGATGACGGGCAGCACGATCATCGTGAGCGTGAAGCTCTGCGAATACGCGGGCTGGGTCTTCATGTAAGTGAGGCTGATGATGGCGCCGACGGCGATCGCGGTCAGGACGGTGAGCAGCGCATGAGGCAGCGTCAGCGTCGTATCTGTGGCGGTCGAGGCGAAGATGGATTCGATCATAAAACGATTCTCTCCCTTTCGATCTGCGTTGCGTTTGCATGGCGGATGGATTGTTTGTATTCGTTGCCGTACTTGGAAAAGCTGGTGCGGTACATGCCGAGCTCCGACAGCAGCTGCGCGAGCCAGACGGGGATCGTCTTCTCGGCCTTCACTTCCATCAGCCACTGCCCCCGCTCCATCAGCCGCTCCCCGTAATCGCCTTTCTCGAGCAGCAGGTCATGCCGCCGGGAGCGGATATTGGTGTCGAACGTGATCCGCAGATCGCGGCTCTCCTTGCTGAACAGCGCGATGCGGTCGTAAGCGAGATACGTCATCGGCTCCAGCTCGTACCGGCTCAGGAAATACTCGATTTCATTCATCACCTGCCGGTTCATTCCTTGCCGCCAGACCGGCTGGCAGCCTGTCCGGACGAACTCGTAGGCTTCGCCCAGCCTCATCGCCGACCTTCTTTTGTTGACGAGGCCGAATACCTTTTTCTTGAGCTCCAGGTAGACCTTGGCGTCGCTCCCCGGCACCCCGTAAGCGCGGATGCGCAGCTTCTCCCTGTACTTCGGCTTCGAGAGGCTGGTGCGGATGAGCGAGTGATGCTCGGTATCATAGTAGAGATTGCTGATGGAGTAGAACTTGTCGTCGCGGTTGTATTCATCGAGCTCCATGTATGCCATCAGGCGGTTGTAGATGGCGTAGAACGCTTTCGTATCCATCAGATACTTGTTCTCGTACCGGTTGAACACTTCGATCGCCACTGGGCAGCGCCCCTTTCCAAGTCATATCGGGCGATTGCCTCGCCCCTTCATGTCTGTAGCTTAGAGGGTCAACCTTTAACGAAACTTAAACAATTGCCAGGAAGAAAAATAGATGTCCGCGAAGACGTTCAGGGACTTTCTCTTCCGCCAGATATGCTTCTCCAGCGCGCTCCTATATTTAGGGCTTGGGTGCATACGCGCCTGAATGCTAGGATTAAGGTTGATTAAAGGTTCGCTTCCTATAATGGGCGTGCAAGGCGGCTTGGAGAGGAAGAGACGGAGGGGACTTGGCTCATGCGCATATTGATTGTCGAAGACGAAGTGCATCTGGCAGAGGCGCTTTCGCAACTATTGAAAAAAAACCATTATTCCGTGGACGTCGTGAACGACGGCCAGGCGGGACTCGATTACGCGCTCAGCGGCATCTACGATCTGCTGCTGCTGGATATCATGCTGCCCGGCATCGACGGGATGACGCTGCTGCGGACGATCCGCACGGAAGGCATCGCGGCGCCGGTCATCATGTTGACGGCCAAGGGCGAGGTCTCGGATAAAATCTCAGGCCTGGACTACGGGGCGGACGATTACATCGCCAAGCCGTTCAACACCGACGAGCTGCTGGCCCGCATGCGGGCGGCTCTGCGGCGCAAAGGCGAGGTCGTGCCGGAGGACGGGCTGAGGTTCGGCAATATCGAGCTGAACACCTCGACGCTGAAGCTATCGTGCCAGGGCAAGGAGCTCAAGCTGATCCTCAAGGAAAGCGAGCTGCTCGAGCTGCTCATCACGCGCAAGTCGGCCGTGACGTCCAAGGAGCAGATGATCGAGAAGCTGTGGGGCTTCGACTCCGAGGCGGAGCACAACAACGTGGAAGTGTATATTTCGTTTCTGAGGAAAAAGCTGGCGTTCCTGGACGCTTCGGTCCGCATCAACACAATCCGGGGCGTCGGGTATGTACTGGAGGCGACGGAATGATCTTCAATCGGCTGCGCAACCGGTTCCTGATGATGAACATGGCGATCATCTCGATCATCATGCTCGTCGCTTTCGGGTCCATCTACACGATCACCTATCAGAATACGCGTCATGACATCGACATGGAGCTCGGGCGCGTCTCCGATTTCTTCCATCAAGGCGGTCCCGGACAAGGCGGTCCCGGCGGCAAAAAGCAGCCGGATACTTCAGGCCTTGAATCCACCGCCCAGAGCGGAGACGACGGCAGCCCGCACATGGACGGCACGGCTGGCGGCTCTGGCAATGGCTCTAGCGACGGCTCCGGCGGCAGCTTGGGAAGCTCCGATGGGGGCATGAAAACGCAGACGGGCGGCGGCGGCAGAGGAATGAATCCGCCTCCCGAGCGCTCCGTTTCGTTCGCTCTGCGGACGGATGCGGAGTGGAACCTGCTGGCCAAGGACTCGCGCTTCGACATGGACGATGAGTTCTACGAGCTGGCCAAGGAGCGCGCCGTCGCCAACCCGGTCGAGAACGGCCGCTACACGCTCGACGGCACCGACTGGGCGTACAGCACGCAGCGTACCGCGGAAGGGTATTCCATCGTCTATTTGGACGTGACTGCCCAGCAGAAGATCCTCACCACGATGATCTATACGTTCTCCCTGGTCGCTCTCGTCATGCTGGCCGTCATTTATTTTGTGAGCCGCTACTTCGCGGGGCGCTCCATCGCTCCGGTCCGGGAGGCGTTCGACAAGCAGAAGCGCTTCATCGCCGATGCCTCCCATGAGCTGAAGACGCCTCTTGCCGTCATCAACACCAACGCCGACGTGCTGCTCGCGAACAGCGACGACACGATCGCCGCGCAGGCCAAGTGGCTGCATCACATCAAGTCGGAAACCGAGCGCATGAAGACGCTCACCAACGACCTGCTGTACCTGACCGAGATGGAGGACGCCCGCGACCGGATGCTGCAGGTACCGTTCAACCTGAGCGAAGCGGTGGAAAGCGTCATTTTGACGATGGAGGCGGTCATTTACGAGAAGGATCTGGAGTTCTCGTATGAGATCCAGCCCGGTCTGACCACCGTCGGCAGCAGCGAGCAGATCCGCCAGGTCGTCATGATCCTGCTGGACAACGCCGTGAAATACACCAACAAAAAAGGCTCCATCAACGTCGAGTTGATGAAGCAGCATAACCATATTCAGCTGAAGGTATCCAATACCGGGGAGGGAATCCCTCCCGAGCATCTGGAGAAGATTTTCGACCGCTTCTACCGGGTCGACTCCTCCCGCACCCGAAGCGGCGGCGGCTACGGGCTGGGTCTGGCGATCGCGAGGTCGATCGTGGAGCAGCATGGGGGCCGGATCTGGGCAAAGAGCGAGCCTGGCAGCTCGACAGCCTTTTATTTCATGGTGCCCTCCGTTTTTTAAACTTCAATTCCCGCTTACCGGCTCGTGCTTGCTGTGCACGAGGAAGAGGAATGACGGAGCGCGGCGTTATCTACGCCTGAATCAGGCAGCACGGCCAAAAAAACGCAGGAAGCGTCTCGAAAGAGCGCATCCTGCGTTTTTATAATTCCCATACATTCGGTTTCATCAATCGTGTTTCCGTCTCATTCATGTCCTGACTCATTCATGCCTGACTCATTCATGCCTGACTAATTCATGCCTGACTCATGCATGTCTGATTTATGACTGTTGGATTCATTCGTTTCCTCATCCTTGCGTCAGTTCAGCTCCACCGTCTTGTTCATATCCATATGCTCCTGCTTGCCCGTCATCTTCTTGAACAGCTGGGCCACCATCTTGACCTTGTTGCCGGTTTCCCAATATTCGGCCGTCTCGGCCTTCACCTTGATCAGCACCAGATCCGGATCGTCGCTCGACATCCCCAGCAGCTTCTCATAGGTCGGATTCCAGATCTCCTTGATCTTGGACCTGTCGCTCACCAGCTCGGCTTCGCCGCGGACCGATACATACGATTTTCCTACATAGGCGACATTGACGCTGGGATTATGCTGGAGCTCCTCGAACTTGTCCGTCTCCTTCTTCGTGATGAACCACAGGTCTCCGTCGAACTCGACCTCCTGAGTCTGCATCGGACGGGACACCAGACCTTCATCCGTTACCGTCGTAAGCATCGCGATATCGATTCCCTTGATCAGATCCCGGACCTTCTCGACTGCCTCCTGGCTTGCGGTGTGTTCGTTAGACATGCCGTCACCTCATTCGTTTAGTTTGATTTCATCTTGCGTCATTTAGATCCATGTTGCTCCGACAAGCGGATTCAGCTTGCACTCTACAAGCCTTTCCAAGTGTTATCTTCTTAAACGGAATGAAAGCCAGCCAAACCGCACGATTCCCCGCAAACCCTTCCATTCTTGTCCAATCATCTCAAGCGCAGCGCCAAGCTCTTTCTCGGCCGCCAGGCCGCCGCATCGGACCCAAGGTTCATCCGCTTGCCGCTATCGGTGAATATGTGGATAAATTCGTTCATAAGTTCGATGTCTCGCCTATCCACATGTGGATATCTGCTTAACTTTGAAATCCTCTCTTATCCACAACCGGAATCCAATTTTCACCGCAGCTCCAGCAACGGCAAAAAAGCTTCTCTCCCGCCTGGGGAAAGAAGCTCTTCAGGACGTCCTGCCCTGCCGGCAGTCCGTGCGGTCTTGCTATCTCATCCGGATTATACGATCAAGAATTCCGCTTTCTCTTCGCACAAGTCACATTTCACCGGCGGGTCCCAATTCGCAAAATGCGTTTCATTCAGATTCACCATATCCGGCGCATCCTCGTACTCATCCACGAACTTGTCCAAAGCCAGCTCAATATGCTCCTTGCACACGCAATACATTCGATGACCTACCCCGCTTCGTATCTTGTAAGTTTACCTTCGTCCCTACCATTGTACCACATCCCCGGCAGAGGCACTCAATTCCCTTCTTCCGGGAAATAAAAGAAAATCCGGCCTGCAGGCTGCAAGCCGGATCGATCCATCGCCCTCTATCGCTCCAATCACACTACTCGTCGTCCGCCTTATCCTGAAGCTTGAACGTGACGGTCTCCTGCTTGGAGTCGCGATAGAACGTCACCTTGATCTTGTCGCCGATCCGCTTCTTGCCGTACAGGTACTTGCGCAGCTCCATCGTGCTGCTGATCGGCTGATCGTCCAGCTGCACGATGACGTCGTTGAACTGCAGCCCCGCATCCAGAGCGGGACCGACCGACTCCAGAACGATGACGCCCTTTTTGACATCGGCAGGAAGCTTCGGACCGGAGCTCTCGGCAGCGTCGTCCGATCCCTGCGCGGAGCCCGGCAGGCTCTGCTGCGCGAAGTAGGAAGCCAGATCCAGCGTATAGACCCCGAGATATGGACGCGGAACCTTGCCGCTTGCCATCAGCTGATCGACGATCGGAATGACGTTGTTGACTGGAATCGCGAAACCGACTCCTTCAACCCCGACATCCGCGATCTTCATGCTGTTGATTCCAATCACCTTGCCCTGCATGTCGATGAGCGGACCGCCGCTGTTGCCCTGATTGATGGATGCATCGGTCTGGATGACCTCCTGCTCCCAATCGTAATTGCCGTCCTGGCTCAGCGAGACGGGAATGATCTGCTTCGTCTTGCTGACGATGCCCATGGACAGGGAGTCGCCGAGGCCGAGGGGATTGCCGATCGCCATGACCATCTCTCCGGACTGGAGCTTGGAGGAATCGCCGAGCTCCGCCACGATGTCGATGCCCTTGCCGTCAATCTCCAGCACAGCCAGATCCGTGATGTAGTCGCTGCCTACCAGCTTGGCGGGACGCGATTCGCCGTTGATGCGGACGGCCTTCAATGCCGATGCGCCTTCCACGACGTGGTTGTTCGTGATGATGTACGCCTTGCCGTCCTTCTTGGCGAAAATAACGCCGCTGCCGACGCTTGCCGGCTGCAGCTCGCCTTCCGGCGCGTCCTCTGCCTGGCCTTCCGGCGTATCCGGCTGCATCGCGCTGCCCCCGTCTCCGTTGTCCGCGGACCCGCTGCCGCTCTGGCCGCCGTCGGGAGCCGCTTGCTCGTTGACGATGCTGACGACTGCCGGGCGCACCTTCGCGGATGCGGCGACGGTCTGCTGGATCGCGTCGCCGGGAGCGACCAGTCCGGCCGCTGGCGGCGACGCCGCCTCGCTGACCGCGGCAGCCTGAGTGCCGCCGCTGCCGATGGCAAGCGTCAGCACCAGGACGATGACGGCCCCGCTTGCGGCCGATACGGCCACGAGGCGTCCCGCTCCCCAGCTTCTGCGGCTGCGCAGCGGGAACCCGGAGATTGGCTTGCGGTTTTTTTTGCTTGTGCGCCGGGATACTGCTGTCGAATAAAACTCATCGTCGAACAATCCCACTGTAACCCGCTCCTCCCGTGATATGCGCACGCAGTAACTGCCATATAGTTAAGCATACGTGCCTGACTGATTTTCAACTACAGGATGTTTTTTCTCTACTTGGAATGATTTCGGAAGATTCGTCTAGAATAATAATAGAGAGCCGGTCTGCCTGTTACTTATTCAACGACTCCGAGGCACCGAATGTTGCAGGTCCGCTCCAATCTTGGTCAAAGGAAGTGATTCCGACATGGATATCAAGCTTGTTCAACCGCCGGCTGGAGTCCCTAACGCCTGGGACCAGGTAACCCTGCACGCCAAGATGGGAGATCTGGCCGATACCCAGTACCGCACCCTCCTCGCGCTGAGCGCCATGCTGGAGCTGCTCGTCGAAAAGGGCCTGCTTACCCGGCAGGAGCTGGAGGCCAAGGCCGCTCAGCTGGAAGCCGCGGACAACGAGCCGCTCAAAGCGCTTTCCGCTTTATTCGATCCCATGGAGTAGGCTGGTCGGGATACGTTCCGCGCAGCGGATGCTCGTCCTGCCGGAAGAAATGCCCCTTGTCCTCCATGACTTGGTTCACCGTCAGCCTGGCCAGATCCGGCATGTTGTGGTTCAAGCTGAGATGAGCCAGGTATACCCGCCTCGTCCGGTCCGTCATGAGCTCGCACAGCGCCTCTCCGGCGGCCTCGTTGGACAAGTGGCCGATATCGCTGAGAATCCGGCGCTTGATGTTCCATGGGTACCGGCCCATGCGCAGCATCTCCGGATCATGGTTCGATTCCAGGACGAGCACGTCGGAATCGATGATGTTGCGGCGGACGATGTCGCTGACATAACCGAGGTCCGTCGCCAGGCTGAGCTTGTAGCCGTCATCCGTGAACGTGTAGCCGACCGGCTCGGCCGCGTCATGGGAGATCGGATAGGAGCGCACTCCCATGCTGCCGAACTGGATCTCCTCTCCGGTGCCCATCACGACGCGCCGCTCTTGCGGGACGTTGCCCGCGTGCCGCTCCAGAGCCGCCCAGGTCGCCTCGTTGGCATATACAGGCAGCTCGTATTTGCGCGCCAGCGCGTTCAATCCCTTGATATGGTCCGAATGCTCGTGCGTGATCATCAGCGCGTCCACGTCATGCCCTGTCACGCCTTGAAGATACATGAGCTCCTCCAGCTTCTTGAGGCTGAGCCCCGCATCCACCATCACCGTCTTGTCCCCGCTCTGCACCAGCGTCGCATTGCCCGTCGAGCCGCTCGCCAGCACAGTGAATCTGAATTCCATTCCGCATGTTCCTTCCTTACGCTCCAGGCGTTCGCTCCTGCAGGCCTTACGCTCTATCGCCATGAAGCATCCGGCTTCATGCCGCTGCAGAGCCTCTCGGCTCACAATTTCACTATGAAAACCTATTGTACCATACCAATCGCGGCATGCCTTTCCAAGGAAAAGAAAATTCCGGCCGAAAGGAATTGCTTCTCATTGAGGGCGCCTTGTTCACCCATGCTTCGCGGGATGCCGGTTTGTGTCGCGGCCGCCGTCGACGCAAGCCCTAGCGCCTTCTCCAGAGGCGGCCGCCGTTCTATTTGCCGGTTCCCGGCGAGGAGGGCGGCTGCGGCTGAGCCGCGTCCGTCAGCACCTCTCCGCTGTACGCCTGAAGGTAGATGACGCTGCCGTCCTCCATCAGAATCCTCCAGGACGGCGTGGATACCTGCGTCTCGGAATCGAACAGCTGGCCTTCCTTGTAGCCGAGCCGGATCTCCTTGATGACAGCATGCTCCGGAACGTAGCGCTCGATGATTTCCGAGCGGATGACCTTGGAGGCGGGCAGCACGGACTGCGGCGGGCTCTGCTGCTCCGAGGGGAGCAGCTCGATCCGCTGCTGCCGATAGCCGGTAATCCGCTGATTGCTGTAATAGAGCTCCAGCCGGACGTTGAACATCGGCCTGCCTTCCGCCATCCGGTACAGCACGAACTTGCGGTCGTCATATACCGCCGTGTCCAGGTCGTATTTGCCGATTTCGGGAATGACGCCTCCCAAAGCCTTGCTCAGCTCCTTAGGGTCGAACACGACGCGGCTGTCCACGGGTGTCTGAAGCTCCGTGATCTTGCCGCCCGGCGCTTCTGCCGCAGAGGCGACTCCATTCTGCCCGTCCGCATCCACGTCTACATAACGATAAGTCAGGTTTTGCAGCTCCGGCGTTTCCTTCGGAATGCCGCCTGTCAGCTCGATGCCTTTGCCCTTCATCGCGGCGAGCGTGTCAGACGACAATCCAGCCACCGTGTTGTTCGGCTGCAGCCGCTCGCGCACATCCATCCAGAGCTGATAGCCGAGCAGCATGTTGAGCAGCAGAAATGCCAGGATCAGAACGCTTTTCGCCCTTCCCCAATCCATCAGCCGCTCCCCCCTTTCCCACTGCCGGCAGCTGGATTCCCTGTCGTGCCGCCGTCAGCGGTGCTGCCGCTTGCCAGCGGACCCTGAAACCCTTCGGAGTGGTCCGGAGTCGGCGTCGGGCTAGGGGTCGGCGTCGGCGCAACAGCCGAGAGATCGGTTCTGGAAAGATCCGATCCGTCGTAGCTCTCGGCCAGCGGCCCGGTCAGCGTCTGCTCCGTGCCGTCCTTGAGACGGACGGCCCACACCGGGGTGAACCGGATGCTGCCTTCATCGGCCCGATACGCCTTCACCGCCGGGTACAAGGAACGGATCTCCGAACGGCGCTCATAGCCCGAGATCGCGGCCTCCAGCGAGCTTCCTCCGGGCAGCCAGCGCACCGCCTTGCGTGTCGGCGAGCCGCTGAGCGTAATCAGCGAGCGCTCATAGGCGGTGACATTCCCTTGCTGGACCGTCAGTTCAATATAGCCGAAGCGGAATTCCGGCGATGGCACGATCGGCAGAATCCGGTTCTCCCCGAAACGGAAGTACTGGCGGAACAGCAGAAAATGCTGATCTGCGCCGTTGCTCGCGCCGCTCGCCGCCGCGCCCCCGCCTGGCTGAGGCATGCGGTCCGGCCTTCGCGGCTCGGTCATTCCTTCGAGCTGATGCAGGCCGTCCCAGCCGCCATGCTGGTTGACGAACAGCACCGAGCTTGAGATGCTGCCGGCCGGAGTCGTCCGGCTTGCGCCCGTCCCGGTTCCGCTGAGCGGCGCGGCCGGATCGGTATAGCTGATCCATTGCCCGTCCTGCTCGACCTGCAGCGTCCGCTTGCCGTCCGTATACACCTGCGAGCCCGTCCGGTCTTTGCGGCTGCGCGTCATGCCGGGATCGAAGAACAGATTGCGCTGCAGCAGATCCGGCGAGTACGTCTGGTAGTCCGTCTCCGCCTCGGCCGCTTCCACCGGCTGCTGCGGCAGGTAGACGCCGTAGACATTAGGCTTGTAGGGAGTCCAATATTCGCCGAGGCCGACATCATCCTCCACGTCCCGCACGGTCAAGTCGGCCTGAGTCGCCTCATACGCTGCGCTGCCGTCCGTGCTGAAGAAGAACGTCCTTACTTCCTCGCTGCCGGCGCTGCGGAAGATCCAGATCCGGTCGATCGCGTCCGACTGGAAGGTGCCGTCGCTGCTTTCCAGCTGAAGCATGCGCGAGAGCAGCTGCACCGGCAGCCCGCTGCCGAGCCTCAGCTCGATGCCGAGGTTGCGGTCGCGGATTTCCAGCCAATTCACGATCTCGGCGCTCGTCCGCTGGAAGCCGCCGAACTGGCGGCCCTTCAATTTGCTCATGATCAGGCTGTAGAAAGGGAGATCGCCCGGATTGAGCACCGTGTGGTTGCCGTTGCCGAAATGCAGGATCATCTGCTCGGGGAACAGCACGTCCTCGGTTTTGCTTTCCGGTCCCATCTGCTCCGTATTGACGTAGTTCTGCGGTGTCCGCACGGCAGTTCCCGGCACGCTGTAGGAGAGCATGTAGCTCTGGACGAGGCTGAGCACGACAAGCAAGGCGAGCATCCATGTTTTGGCTCTTTCCATCAGGCCGGCTCCCCCTTCTCCTGCAGTCTCGGCACGAAGAACGTCACCGTCGTGCCGACATCAAGCTCCGACTCGAGAGTCATCGATCCGCCGTGCGCCTTGATAATTTCCCGGGCAATGGACAGCCCGAGTCCCGTGCCGCCCATTTCCCTCGAGCGGGCTTTGTCGACCCGGTAGAAACGGTCGAAAATCCGGCTCAGATCCCGCTTCGGAATGCCGATTCCGGAATCCTTGACGCTGACGGCGAGCATATCGCCCTCATGCTCGCGCGCCGCCAGCTCGATCCGGCCGCCTTCCAGCGTGTATTTGATCGCATTCGACATCAGATTGTCCAGCACCTGGTCGATCTGGTCGCGGTCCAGCACGGCGGTGTGCACGTCCGGCTCGACGCGGACGACGGCGCGTATTCCCTTCTTGCGCATCTGCACGGAGAATCGGTCCGCGACCTCATCCAGCATGTCGGCGATTTCCGTCTCCCGGCGCCGCAGCGTCGACTGCTGGGAATCCAGCCGCGACAGATGGAGCAGATCGGAGACGAGCCGGATCATCCGCTCGGTCTCGTTGCGGATGACGCCGACAAAGCGGCCGGCAAGCTCCGGCTCCGCAAGGGCGCCGTCATCAAGCGCCTCCGCATAGCTGCGGATCGTCGTCAGCGGCGTCCGCAGCTCATGGGATACGTTCGCGACGAATTCCCGTCGCGACTGGTCCAGCTTCTCCTGCTCGGTAATATCCTGGAGCAGCGCGATCGTCCCCGTGATGCCGCGGCCGCGCCGGTGGATCGGGCTCAGCGTCACGCGCAGCACCCAGCGCTCCTCGCCGTCCGGCGACTCCTTCACGAGCACCGCGGCCAGTCCGCGCGACCTGCGCAGCGCTTCAAGCCGCTCCTGCGGCAGCTCCAGCAGCTCGGAGAGGCTGCAGCCTTCGCATGTATCGACGCCGAGCAGCTCGATCGCCCGCTGGTTGGAAACCATGACCGTGCCGTACTCGTCCGCCGCGATGACGCCGTCGCTCATGTTCGAGAGGACGGACTGCAGCTTCTCGTTCTCCTCTTCGTTGACGGAGAGAGCTTCCCGCAGCCGATGCGTCATCTCGTTGAACGCTTCGCTGAGGCGGCCGATCTCGTCGTCGGCGAGCACCGGCACCTGCTGGTCGAAGCGTCCCTCCGCCACGGCTTCCGCCTGGCGGGTCAGTCCCTTGATCGGGCTTGTAATCGTATGCGCCAGCACGACGCCGAGCACGCCCGTAAGGCCGAGCGCGATCAGCGTGCCGGACACGAAGATCCGGTTGACCCGGTCGACCGTAGCGTTGACCTCGGTCATCTGAGCCACGATGTAGACCGCCCCGACGATCCGGTTGTCGGATGATTTGATCGGCTGCGTGATGATTTTCTTGCGCACGTTGTCCTCGTCGAGGATGTCCTGCTCGTTGTCGGGAATGCCCTGCAGCGCCTGGCTGACCATCAGGGAAGTGTTTTTCTTCCCTATGTAGCCGCTGTAGGCATCCGAGGCCGCGAGCACGCGGCCGCTGGCGTCGAGCACCTGCAGCTCCGAGCCGCTGCGGCTGAACAGGCTGTTGACGTACTCCGACAGGGACGAGGCCTCCTTGCCGCTGTCGGCGGGCGCGGCCAGGCTCTCCTCCGTCAGCTTGTCCGCCGCCAGCACGGCCAGAGCGCGCGCCTGGTCGTTCAGGCTGTTCGTGAACGTCTCGGTCAGCGAAGTCTTCACCGAGCTGACGAAATACACCGCGATCACCTGCATGGAGATCAGGATGAGCAGCATGTAGATCGCGATCAGCTTGACCTGGATCGTGCTGAACCAGCGGCGCCCCTTCATCAGCCGCCGAAGCCGCCGTGCTTCGGATTGCGCATGAGGTAGCCGAGTCCGCGGCGGGTCAGAATGTATTCCGGACGGCTCGGATCATCCTCGATCTTCTCCCGGAGCCGGCGGATCGTCACATCCACGGTGCGGACGTCGCCGAAGTACTCGAAGCCCCATACCGCCTGCAGCAGATGCTCGCGGGTCATGACCTTGCCGCTGTGGCGCGCAAGATAATAGACCAGCTCATACTCCCGGTGCGTCAGATCGAGCGGCTGTCCGTCCTTGTAGACGACATACATATCCGTATCGATGAACAGGTTGAACAGCTTCAATCCTTGCTGCTCTTCCCCTCCTTCTTCCTTGCTTCCGACGCTGCTTCCGGAGGAAGCCTCCTGGATTTTCTGCGTGCGCCGCAGATGGGCTTTCACCCGCGCGAGCAGCTCGCGCGTCCCGAACGGCTTGGTCACATAATCGTCCGCGCCAAGCTCCAGCCCGAGCACCTTGTCGATCTCCGTATCCTTCGCGGTCAGCATGATGATCGGCGTCTGCAGGCGCGTACGCACCTCGCGGCATACATCCATGCCGTCCTTCACCGGCAGCATCAGATCCAGCAGGATCAGATCCGGCTGGTCCTCGAATGCCATGCGCACCGCTTCGCCGCCGTCGAAGGCGCAGATGACCTCGTAGCCTTCCTTCTCCAGGTTGAATTTCAATATATCCGCGATGGGACGCTCGTCGTCCACCACCAGTATTTTGCCGTGCATTCCCGTCACCGCCTGCCTCTTGGACTGTTGATTCCGTTACCGTCTAGTTTACCATAAAAGAGTATGGACACGCCTTGCATAGCCGTCTGGCTCCGCAACGAAAAACACCCGGACAACCCTTGCGGGCATCCGGATGCTGGAGCTTGTTATAAGAATTTGAGCGGGTTCTGCAGCGCTCCGTTTTTGTAAATCTCGAAATGCAGATGTGTGCCGAAAGAATGGCCCGTATTGCCCATGACTCCGATGGCCTGGCCGCGGTCGACGACCTGGCCTGAGCGGACCGACAGCTTGCTCATATGCCCGTACAGCGTCTTGTAGCCGTTGCGGTGATTGATGATGATGACATTGCCGTATCCGCTCTTCTGGCCCGCGAATTCGACGTACCCCTCGTCCGCCGCCTTGATCGTGCTGCCGCCGACGAGGTCGATGCCCTTGTGCAGCTTGCCCCAACGGGTGCCGTACGTGCTCGTGATGCGATGGTTCGATACCGGCCAGATGAAGTCTCCGCTTCCTTCCCCGACGACGACCTTCGTGCCGCGCACGACGATTTTCGGAACGGATTTGCGGATGACGTCGATGCTGACGAGATCCTCGCTCATCTTGTAGCCGTTCTGCTTGACGACAGAATAGGTGAGCCGCTTGGAGCCCGGCTGTCCCTGCTGGATGACCTTCGACTCGCCGGCTTTCATCGTCGCTTTTTTCTGGATGATCACCTGCGGCTCCGTCGTGATGATCTCCGACTGGCTTTCCGTCGTGACCACGTTGATCGCCGGCTTCTTGACCGTCAGGTCCAGGATGTCGCCGGCCTTGATCATATCGTCTTCGATCGTCGGGTTGTTCTGATAGACGACTTCCTTGGAAATGCCGAACTTGGACGCGATGCAGCCGACGCAGTCGCCCTTGAGCACCGTGTACTTCGTGACCGTCGATGTTCCGCTCGTCAGAATTCGCTGCAGCTGGTCCTGGCCGAGAATTTCCGACGGATCAAGCTCGGTCGCCTCATCCACCGTTACGTCCTCCGCGAACTTGACGCCGCTGATTCCGTTGGCAGGCGCGGCCGCCTTCGTCGAAGCCGACAGAGCCATGACCTTGAGGGCGCTCTTCATCCGCTGTGGAGGCGCGTATTTGCTTTGCAGCTGATCCAGCACGGTCCTGGCCGTCTCCTCGTTCTTCACGATTCCGATGACTTGGCCGTCCACCTTGACCGCCGCTCCCGTCGCCGTCGCCGAGAAGCCCGCCGCCAGCTTGTCCAGGGTCGCTTCGCTCTCGGGCTTCCCCTTGTACTCCCGGACCTTCTCGTAAGTAATCGTTCCCGTATGCAGCGTCATGGTCAGGTTAGGGTACGCTTCCGCGGTTTCCCGCTCCTCCTTCTTGACCATCGCGGCCACCGTGGACGGCTTGTCTACCGTGCCTACCGGCTTGCCATCCAGAAGAACCTGGTAATATTCGTTCGTATGGGTACTGACGTAATGGGAGTAACCCCAATAGGAGCCTCCTGCCAGAACGGCAAGCAGAAGCGCCGCCGCTGCGATCCAGCCCCATTTTTTTCGCGTCGGCCCTGGTGCGGGCCTCATATCCTTAAGCGGTTCTTGTTGGTTGTAAGCAATCACTACCGTGTCTCCTTCTTCGCATGCTCGATTGCATTTGCTCTCTTGGTCCTATGAATCTCGCCAGGTCCCAGGCCATATGCCGCTGGGCTGAACGAGCTAGGAATCAGCAAGGCAATCGGCTTGATCAGTCAACAATACGGCTCGCCGCCCTTGGAGGGCGGAAACGCAGAGCAATCCGAACCTCTTTGCTCCGATGATAGAATCGAATGAAGTCAAAAAAAGACGAATGCTCCGATTGGAGAATTCGCCTTTAACTTTACCATAGGTTCATTTTGACGGACAACCGATGCCTGGACGGTGCGAGATTAGGATTTTTTCAGAATGGTCGGCATCTTTCGACAACAGGCGGCAGGACGCCGTTTTCTACCTCGGACACAATTTCGCCATTTGGATCAAAAATAGTAGGGTCGAGTAACACTTTGAACCACCGCTAGGGTTCGATTCATATATTTTGCGGCTGGCCCGACGCGCCTCCTGCGTCATTGGAACCGGGGTCGGCCGACGGCTGCGCTTGAGGAGGTGCTGCGGAAGAACGGTCCGGCGAGGGAGCAGGGGAGGCCGCAGCAGGGGGAGCCTCAGCAGAAAAATCCGGTGCGGATCCTCCACTGCCCAAGCTGCCCGATCCGCCGTCTCCTCCCGCCGCGGAGCTTCGCGGCACTCCGCTTCCGCCGGACGCTCCGCTGCCCGCAGGAGGCATCCCGGACTCTCCATTGGCGGCGGGCGACCCGCTGCCCGCCTCCCAGGACGGGCCGGAGCCGTCGTTAGCCGCATCGCTTCCGCCCGCCGCCGGAGCCGATCCGACTCCGTCTGCGCCTCCCATGCTGCCGTTATCGGCTCCGGCAGCCGGTATCCAGCCGCCGGAACCGCCGGCATTCTCCGCGCTTCCGCTGCCTGCTGCCGACCCGTTCCCGCCGCCATCCGCTCCAGTGCCGATACCGGACGAATCCGGGTCGGCATGTCCGCTGTCCGGCATATCTCCGCTGCCTTCATTCGATGTTCCGGACGGTACAGCCCCCTGGTCTTCGCCGGAGTTGGCCGCAGGCGTTGAATCCAGCGGCGCTGTCACAGGAGTTGACGCCCCTGCGGGCTTGTCCGCTCCCCAGAGCATGCCCCAGACGCCCGACATGGACAGAGGCTGCACCTGGATGGGGACATGGAATTGCTTGAGCAGCGTCTCGACATAGCTCGTCACGATGTATCCCGTCGTCCACAACGTCAAAAAGCTGGCCAGCAGCGCGGTCGCCGCCGTCTTGCCCAGCCAGACCGCAATCTTTTTATAGTTCATTTATGATTCCTCCCTCGACAGAACGGCTATGTTCTACCAGTATGGGCATAATCGGGAGAGGACATTCACTAGACTGCCAGAGAACCGATCCGGTTGTGCAATGTCGGAGGCTCGTCGGGCGGAAAACAAAAAAACACGCAGCCCCGGCATAGCCGGACAGCTGCGTGCTCGTCTTCCTATTCGTAGATCGGGCGAACCGGATTCGTCTGCTCGCGGTTGCGGCCGACGGAGAAGATCGCGATCGGGATGCCGGTCAGCTCGGACACCCGCTCCACGTAGCGGCGGGTGTTCTCCGGCAGGTCCGCCAGCGTCTTGGCGCCGCTGATGTCCTCGGACCAGCCCGGCAGCTCCTCGTAGACGGCTTCGCATTCCGCCAGCATCTTCAGGCTGGCCGGATAGTGCTCGATGATCTCGCCGCGGAACTTGTACCCCGTGCAGATTTTCACCGTTTCCAGGCCCGTCATGACGTCAAGCGAGTTGAGGGACAGGCCCGTGATGCCGCTGACGCGGCGGGCATGGCGCACGACGACCGTATCGAACCAGCCGACACGGCGAGGGCGGCCCGTTACCGTGCCGTATTCATGGCCGGTCTCGCGGATCTGATCGCCGATGGCGTCATGCAGCTCCGTCGGGAACGGACCGTCGCCGACGCGGGTCGTGTAGGCTTTGGCTACGCCGATGACCTGCTGGATTTTGGAAGGGCCGACGCCGGAGCCGATGCAGACGCCGCCAGCGGTCGGATTGGACGACGTGACGTACGGGTAGGTTCCTTGGTCGATATCGAGCATGACGCCTTGAGCGCCTTCGAACAGCACGCGCTTGCCCGTATCGATAGCATCGTTCAGAACGACCGACGTGTCCGTCACGTAAGGGCGCAGACGCTCCGCATGAGCGAGGTATTCCGGCAGGATGGCGTCCGCGTCGAGCGGCTCGCCGCCGTACATTTGCTGGATCACCTGGTTCTTCTCCTCTACCATCCGGCGCAGCTTGCTCTCGAACTCCTCCGCGTCCATCAGATCGGCGATGCGGATGCCGGCGCGGGCCGCCTTGTCCATATAGCAGGGGCCGATGCCCTTGCGTGTCGTGCCGATTTTATTGTCGCCTTTGCGCTCTTCCTCAAGACCGTCCAGCACGAGATGGTACGGCATGATGACATGGGCGCGGTCGCTTATTTTCAGGTTGTCCGTCGAAAACCCGTTCTCATGGATATAGTCGATTTCGTCAAGCAGCGCGGCTGGATTGATGACCATCCCGTTGCCGATGACGCAGGTTTTATTATGATTGAAGATGCCGGATGGAATCATCGTCAGCTTATACTTCTTGTTGTCGATCAGAATCGTGTGGCCGGCATTGTTTCCGCCTTGGTAACGGGCGACCACTTCCGCTCCGTCCGCCAGATAATCGGTAATTTTGCCTTTCCCTTCGTCTCCCCACTGCGTGCCGACAACAACAACTGTAGACATGATCATACCTCCGCTTTACTGCCTGAATTTGCTGTCTTATGCTTCGCCGCGGATTGTGCTCTCATACAGGTGCTTTCGCACGTTACTACGTGCAAGCAGCTGGGCGGCGAAAAAAGCAGCAAACTCAGTGTACCAGCCCTGCCATGGGATGTCAACAAATAAGGCGAACGATGCCATTGATGTTTCATTTAATGTTCGGATTTAGAGGGTTTTTCCGCTTTTACTTCTTCCTTAAAGCATTGTATATCAGAGAGATGCAAGGTTCGGATCGACCCCTGAACGATTCCGAAGAGCATGGCGAATGCAAAGAGCTGGCAGAGACATTTTTCGTATTGGAGATCCATTAAAATCCTTGATAGGGGATATTATCTCCATTGCTTCCTGCCTGATATGAAAAAATTCCGGACCACCATGCGTCCTGTTCAAGCAACGCCGGTTATCCGGAAAGTCGTATTTTCTATCATGACGTAAGCTCGAAAGCTCGCACATAGGGCCTAAGGCGCGGGCTCGTGGGTTCGCCTGATCGAACCCAAAAGCCTAGGAAGCGGGCTCGTGGGTTCGTCTGATCGAACCCGCAAGCCTAGGAAGCGGGCTCGTGCGTTCGTCTGATCGAACCCAAAAGCCTAGGAAGCGGGCTCGTGGGTTCGCCTGATCGAACCCAAAAGCCTAGGAAGCGGGCTCGTCGGTTCGCCTGATCGAACCCAAAAGCCTAGGAAGCGGGCTCTCGTGCGTTCGTCTGATCGAACCCAAAAGCCTAGGAAGCGGGCTCGTGGGTTCGCCTGATCGAACCCAAAAGCCTAGGAAGCAGGCTCGTGCGTTCGTCTGATCGAACCCAAAAGCCTAGGAAGCGGGCTCGTGGGTTCGATCCAAGCTCACAAATTTATTGAAATTCTTCAAGAAAGCGAGCTCCACCGTACCGACCGGGCCGTTACGCTGCTTGGCGATGATGATCTCGATGATGTTCTTCTTCTCGGTTTCCTTGTCATAGTAATCGTCCCGGTACAGGAACGCGACGATATCGGCATCCTGCTCGATCGATCCGGATTCCCGCAAGTCGCTCATCATCGGACGCTTGTCCTGCCGCTGCTCGACGCCCCGGCTAAGCTGGGACAGGGCGATGACGGGAACCTCAAGCTCCCTCGCGATCTGCTTGAGCGTACGCGAGATCTCGGAAACTTCCTGCTGGCGGTTCTCGCCGGACTTGCCGCGGCCCTGGATCAGCTGCAGGTAGTCGATCAGAATCATCCCGAGGTTGCGCTCCTTCTTGAGGCGGCGGCATTTGGCCCGGATATCGCTGACGGTGATGCCCGGCGTGTCGTCGATATAAATCTCCGCTTCGGACAGCGCGCCGATCGCCATCGTGAGCTTCTCCCAGTCATCGCCTTCGAGGAAGCCTGTCCGCATGCGGCCGGCGTCGACGTTGGATTCGGCGCATACCATACGCTGGACGAGCTGGGCCGCGCTCATCTCCAGGCTGAAGATGGCGACCGTCTCGCGCGAGCGGACCCCTACGTTCTGGGCGATGTTCAGCGCGAATGCCGTCTTGCCGACCGAAGGACGCGCCGCTACGATAATAAGGTCGTTGCGCTGGAAGCCGCTCGTCATCTTGTCGAGGTCGACAAAGCCCGATGGAATTCCGGTGGAACCGCCTTTGTTCGTATACAGAAACTCTACGCGTTCAAATACTTCCATCAGAACGTCGCGGATGGAGACGAAGCCGCTGCTGGAGCGCCGGTTGGCGATCTCCATGATGCGCGACTCCGCCTCGCTCAGCATGAGTCCGATATCGTCGGAAGCTCCGTAACCGTCGGATACGATCGTCGTCGCCGTGCGGATCAGACGCCGCAGCATCGATTTTTCTTCGACGATCTGGGCGTAGTACTCCACGTTGGCTGCGGTCGGAACGACCGTGGCCAGCTTGGCCAAATAGCTGACGCCCCCGATCTCGTCCAGCTGCTGGCGATCGCTGAGATACGCCGTCAGCGTGACAAGGTCGATCGGCTGATTGTTCTCGCCCAGCTCGATCATCGCTTCGAACACGATCTGATGCTGGTTCAAGTAGAAGTCTTCGGGACGGATCTTCTCCATCGCCGTAATCAGAGCTTCCGCCTGCAGCAGGACGGCGCCAAGCACCGCCTGCTCAGCTTCCGTATTCTGCGGGGGAACCCGGTCAAACATCAATCCGTCCTGGCTCATCCCCGTAGTCCCTCCGTTCTCATTCTTCCGCCGCCTGCACCTTCAGCTTGCCCTTCACCTGAGGGTGCAGCTTGACTTCCAGATTGCTGAACCCGAGCGCGCGGATCGGCTCCTGGAGCTCGATCTTGCGCTTGTCGATCTTGATGCCTTCCTGCTTCTCCAGCGCTTCGGCGATCTGCTTCGTCGTGATGGCTCCGAACAGACGGCCGCCTTCTCCGGCTTTGGTCCGCACGACGATCGTCAGCGTTTCCAGCTTCGCGGCCAGCGCCTCGGCATCCGCCTTCTCCTGGGCCTTGCGCTTGTCCTCCGACGCCTTCTGCATCTCCAGGTTCTTGATGTTGCCTGCTTCAGCCGGCTTTACGAGCCCTTTCGGGAGCAGGAAATTGCGTACGTAGCCTTCCGACACTTCCTTGATTTCGCCGCGCTTGCCTTGGCCTTTTACGTCCTGCAGGAATATGACTTTCATTCGAACAACTCCTCTTCCTCATTCATTTGGCTCAGCACAGCCCTGAGCTTGGCTTCCACCTCGCGCACGGAACCGTCCATCTGGCAGGCGGCATTCGTGAGATGCCCGCCGCCGCCCATCCGTTCCATGACGACCTGGACGTTCATCTGGCCGAGCGATCTCGCGCTGATGCCGACGAGTCCGTCCTGGCGCTCCGCAATGACGAAGGACGCATAGACGCCCGTCATGTTCAGCAGCGTATCGGCCGACTGTGCGATCAGCAGCTGGGAGTAGCGCTGGCCCGGCTCCGTTACGGCAAGGGCGATGTGTTCATGCACGATTTCGGCATGCTTGATGATATCGGCTTTCTTCAAATATTCTTCCAAATCTTCCTTCAGCATCCGCTGCACCATCGACGTATCGGCGCCGTTGCGGCGCAGGAACGATGCCGCCTCGAACGTGCGGGCGCCCGTGCGCAGCGCGAAGCTTTTCGTGTCGACCGTGATGCCGGCGAGCAGAGACGTCGCTTCGCGGATGTCGAGCACGAGCCGGTCGTGAATATACTGAAGCAGCTCCGTCACCAGCTCGCAGGCCGATGAAGCATAGGGCTCCATGTAGATCAGCACCGCGTTCGGGATGAACTCCTCCCCGCGGCGGTGATGGTCGACGACGACGATCCGGCCGGTCTGGCTGAGGATGCGCGGCTCCTTGAGCATCGACGCCTTATGCGTATCCACCACGACGACCAGCGTGCGGGCATCGACGAGCCCGAGGCTCTGCTCCGGCGAGATGAAGCGGCGGTACAGACGCTCGTCTTCCTTGAGCAGCTCCATCATCTTCTGGATGGACGGGTTGATGCCCTCCAGGACGATGAACGCTTCCTTGCCGAGATGCTGGGCTGCCTTGGCGACGCCGATTGCAGCGCCGATGGCATCCATATCCGGCATCTTATGGCCGACGATGACGACCTTCTCGCTCTCGCGGATCATATCGCGCAGCGCATGGGCGATGACCCTTGCGCGCACGCGTGTCCGCTTCTCGACCGCGTTGGATTTGCCGCCGTAGAAGCTCTGCCGCTCTCCCACCTTCACGGCCGCCTGGTCGCCTCCGCGTCCAAGCGCCATGTCCAGGCTGATCTGAGCCCATTGGCCAAGCTCCGATATGCTCGAAGCCCCCGCCGCGAAGCCGATGCTGAGCGTCATCGGAATCTTGAGATCTCCGGTCATCTCCCGAACTTCGTCCAGGATGATGAACTTGGACAGCTCCAGCTGCCGCAGCGCCTTCTGGTCGGTGATGAGCAGGAACCGGTCGGAGTTGAGCCGCTTGATATAGAGGTTCTCCTGCTGCGACCATTCCGTGATTTCCGTCGTGACACGGGACAGCAGCGTCGTCCGCTGCTGATCGTCCATCGACTGCGACACCTCGTCGAGGTTGTCGATGAACACGATTCCGAGCGCGAGCTTCTCTTCTTCATAAGCCTTGGACAGCTGCCACATCTCCGTGATTTCACGGATGTACAGAAGCTTCTCGCCCGGCTTGAACAGCAGCTCGTAAATATCGGCGCCGACGGAGACCTCCATCTTGCCCGGCCTATCCTTCGCCTGGGCGAGCGCGGGGAACAGGTCGAGCAGCGGAATGCCGACAACCGAATCCCGGTCCATCATGTCCGCGACAAAAGGATTATGCCACTCTACGATACGATCGTCATTGAATAGAATGATACCGAAAGGCAGCTCGTTGATGACCTCGCTGCCGACTTTTTTGACACGGTAGGACAAGGTGCCCAAATATTTCTTGAGATCCTTGCGGAAAGCTTTCTCCGCCAGGAAGATATAGACGCCGCAGAGGATCGTGAGGACGAACGCGGCCGCGCCAAGCGGCCATTCGAACCAGAACAAGGTCGCCGACAACGCGATCATGAGGACGAGAGCCAGCACCATATGGGTCCCGTGCCAGCGCTTAAGAAGCAACTTCGGCATAGTACACGCCCCTGTTCAATGTTTCTGGAACGACTTGCGGATCGGGAAGGCCGCATCCAGCACTCCGATCAGGCTGAGCGGAGGGAAGATGAGCAGGATGATGCTGATGATGACCGGAACGGGCTTCGCCCAGCCCTTCTGATGCGCCAGGAAGAAGAAAAAGCCCATCGCCTGGACCGTAAAGGCCATGCGAAGCAGCGGAACCAGGTTCATCAGAGCTACCGACAGGAACGAGCTGTCCCCGGCCGGGATGAACATCTGCACGACCAGCGCAATCAGATAATACGTGACGAGCACCCGGGGCAAGCGCCATTCATGGGCGGGCGGCATTCCCGGGACAGCCATGCCGAAGCCGGCTAGCGCCCTCCGGGACAAATACTGCGCGACAGCCGTTGCCGCGAACGCCATCAAGAGCAGCGCCTGAGGAATCGCCTGTACGGTCATCTTCACGACCATATCGGTATTCTCCGGCGTCCAAATATCCGACATCATGCCTTGGCTCGCCACGTTGCCGAGCATATCCTGGATCCGGTCCTGCATTTCGCGGATCAGAGAGACGCCGAATACCGACTCGAACACGAGCAGCTCGACCAGCGCCAGCCCGAGTATCGTGAGCAGCACCGCCGTCATGGTTCTGCGGACGGGCTTGCCTTGCCGGTAATGGTGGCCCATGACGATCGCGGGTACGAGAAAGAAGAGTCCGATAATGACAGAGGCTGGTCCGCTTCCCGGCACGAAAAAGGCGATCAGCAATACCGGCACGATATGAGCGGCGAACATTCCTCTGGACAAAGTGGCGTATAGAACCACGAACGGCACCATGATCAAGGCGACGGTCAACCAGTTCAGCAGCGGCACTCCCATAGAGAGCAGCAGCAAGAGAGCAATAGCGCTCCACAGGATGGATTTCCCACCGAATTTCAAACCCGTTCACCTCTTGGATTAATAAAGGTCTATCTAAGCGCCTCCCGGCAAAAAACGCAGGAAGCTGTACCTCTCATTATAACACAAATCCACCCGCTGCAAGCTACGCCCGAACCGCCGGGATTGCCTGCCTCTCTTCTCCTGCGGGACGCCCCGCCGTTCCAGCCGCCGTCCGGTAATTGGCTGCCGGCGAATTCCGGCCCGACCGCGCTGCTGCGGCAGCTTGGATCCGCGGCAAAAAATGCCCTGCCGCAAACGCGGCAGGGCATGCAGGAAGCTTGCTTCAGGATTTCTCCTGGAAGATGGATTTGGCGCAATAGTCGATGATGTCGCTGCGCCGAACGATGCCGATATAGCGCTGCATGTCGTCGACGACCGGCACGAAGTTCTGAACCTTGGCAAGCGAGATGAGATCCTCCATGTTGGCATCGATCCGGACCGGCTTGTTCCTCACTCGCATCGGAACCTCCGACAAGGTGGCGCGGCTGGTCTGCTCGAAGCTGAGATTCTCGTTCTTCATGAACCAGAGAAGGTCGCCCTCCGTCACCGTGGCCGCGTACGCGCCGTTCTTGTCCAAAATCGGCACCGCCGTATAACGATGGTACTCCATCTTCTCCAGCGTCTGCCGAAGCGTCGCTTCAAGCGTCAGTGTAATCGTCTCTGCCTTGGGCAGAAGAAAAAAAGCAATATTCATTTCTCAGCTTCTCCTATCTTGGAGAAGGTCACTGGTTCTCATCGGAAGAAGCCGTCGTGACCTCCGGTCCTTTGCCGGATCCGCTCTTGGCATCGTTGGTCGACCCCGAGGCGGCGTCCAGCGTTTCGCTGTCCTTCGATGCGGCGCCCGTCAGCTGCTCCATCGTCAAGGATTTGTTCATCCAGTCGGCGATCAGCTTCTTGCTCGCTTCAACGTCTTTCTCGTCGGCAAAGTAGTACCAGGCCCCATTCTCGTTAAGCTTATGCCCTTCGCCCTTGAGCGTGTGGGTATAAATGGCGCGGTTGCCGCTTTGCAGCATCGCCTTGGCTTTGTCGATCATCTCGGATGGCGGAATGTCGGTCGCGAAGTTTTTGCCCATGATGCCGACGAATTCCGGAATGCGCGTCCATGAGGATACGCTTGAAGCCTCGTCCATGATCGATTCAACGAACGCCTGCTGGCGCTCGGTGCGGCTGATGTCCCCGCCGGCATCTTCGCGGTAGCGGACGAAGTTGAGCGCGTCGGTGCCGTTGTACTTGCTCTGCCCGGCCTTGACGACGAACTTCTCATGATCGGCTTCCTTGTTGACGAGATCCTTCTCGACCGGCAGCGGAATGCCGCCCATCGCGTCGATCAGGTTGCGGAAGCCCTCGAAGTTGACTGCGGCATAATAATCGACCTGGTTGCCGAGCAGGTTCTCCACCGTGTCGACGGCCATTTTGGCTCCGCCGAATGCATAGGCATGCGTGATTTTGTCCTTCTTGTCCTTGCCGACGATCTCCGTGTAGGTGTCGCGCGGCATGGAGACCATCAGGATCGCTCCATCGGAAGGACGCACGACCGTAAACATCATCGTATCCGAGCGTCCTTGCTCGGCGCCGCGCGCATCCACTCCAAGGAGGAGGACAGAGTACGGGTCGGCTTTTTGATATTTCACGGGATTGGCTTCAGGAAGCTTGCTGTCGACGGTCGGCTGGTACGAGTCCGCAAGCTGCCTCTCCACTTTTTTGGAAAGAAACATATCAAAGCCCCATAAGGCGAGAGTAGTCCGGTTGAAATAGCCTACGGTTCCCAGAACGAGAACGACGGCCAGGACGGAAGCCGTCCATGTCCACGCCTTGCGGGCGCGAGATTTTTTGGGTTTCATGGGTGAATTCCTTTCTGCTGAGGGTGCACGGCTTATTCATTTTAGCTTAACTGTAGACGAGTAACCTTAAAGAATAGTTACAAATTGCTTAAAACTTGCCCGCAAATACCCCTGTATCCATCGCATACCCGCGCGCCAATGCACATAAACATGGCCTAATGACTGTATTTTATGGAAAAGGAGCCTGGACATGCACCCTTCTCCAAGAAGACCCGATCCGTCTTCCATCGGCCTCGATCCGCGGCTGGCCGCTTTCCTCGGTTATCTCGGCAGCTTCGTCGGAGCCTTCCTGCTCCTTCTATTGGAAAAGAAGAGCCGGTATGTCCGCTTCCATGCCGTGCAATCCATCCTATTCTCCGCGGCTTACCTATGCCTGAGCATGGTTTTCGCCCTCATACCCGTCATCGGCTGGCTGCTGGGAGGATTGCTCGCTCCGCTCGCCTTGCTGGTCTGGATCGGCCTCATGATCGTTTCCTTGCAGGGCAAGCAGGCCCGGCTTCCCGTACTCGGGGACTGGGCCGAGATGATCAGCGGCGAGTTCTAGCCAGGTCAATTCAGGAACAGCGTGGCGTTGCAGTACCTTCTCGACAGGGAATGGAAATAGGCGGCCTGGACGGAGAATACGGCGATCAGCAGCAGATTGCCGAGCGCTTCGGCCTCCGCTTCATCCAAGCCGGACAAGCCGCTTATATAGCGGCTTGCTCCTTCCCTTGCCTTGGTCTCCAGGCTGCTCTCCATGCCGTTGCCGGACACGGTCTCCGAGGGAGCCGCGTCAAGAATTTGATCTCCGTCAGCATCCAATTCTTCAAATAGAGCAGAATAAGCTTGGTAAAAGTCCACGGGGCTGAGAAGGCTTTTCTCTCCTCCGCAGCCGAACAGCCGGCCCAGAAGCTTGCGGATGGACTCAAAATCCAGACTGGCCTTCAGATCATCGATAATGAATAGAAGCGCCGCCTGTTCAAGCGAGTACTTCTTGCCGGCTTTGGGCGATTCAAAGAACCGCTTGAAGTCCCGCTTGACCCAGTTCTGCATGGCGGTGATGGAAAGGCCCGCGTAAGGAATCAGCTGACCGAGAGCCGCAACTTCCTGGAGGGACATTCCCTTGAGCCCCTGACCCTTCATTAGCTTCTCCAGAACGGCCGGCCAATCCGTGGACAGGAACGCCGGCAGTGCCCTGCCCGAGCTTACTTGCTTGCGATGGCCTTTTTTCCAAGCCTGCTGGACGATCTGAATCGGGGTGTGGTCACCCTTCCCGTCCAAGGACATGAGTAGCTCCGCCATTTCGCTGCGCTTAAGCAGAAATGATTCCACTGCCGCTTTCCTCCCTTCGGATTCGTTATCCGATCATATGAACCTATCATAAAGCCCGCAAATAAGCCTGTAAAGGCAAGCGCGGGCATGAAAAGAGCTTATTCCTGCACGACAAAGACCGCTCATGAGCTTATACCGTCCGGCAAGGCCTTTTCAAACAGTTGAAGAGAGCTCCACAAGTTCGTTATACTGGTTCATAAGAACTTATTCTAAGATGAAAAGGATGTCGATGTACACGAATGGACAGTATAGGCTTAAATTTGGCTTTGGTGGCTTTGCTTATCTTTTTGACCGCCTTCTTTGTAGCAACGGAATTCGCCATTATCCGAATCCGCCCCAGCCGCGTCAATCAGCTGGTGCTTGAAGGCCGCAAAGGCGCCTTAGCCGTGCAGCGCGTTACCAGCAACTTGGACGGTTACCTGTCCGCCTGTCAGCTCGGTATCACCATTACCGCCCTCGGTCTTGGCTGGCTCGGCGAACCGACCATTGAAAAGCTGCTGCATCCGCTATTCACTCACTTCGAATTGAATGAGAGGCTGAGTAGCTTACTGTCCTTCTTGATCGCTTTTGTCATCGTGACCTATCTTCATGTGGTCGTCGGCGAACTGGCCCCCAAATCCTGGGCGATCCAAAAAGCCGAATTCATCAGCTTTCTCGTTGCCAAGCCGATCATCCTGTTCCATAAAGTGCTCTACCCGTTCATCTGGGTGCTGAACGGCTCCGCCAACGGCCTGATCCGCCTGTTCGGCCTGCATCCCGCCAAGGAGCATGAGGACGCCCACTCGGAAGAGGAAATTCAGATCATTCTGAGCGAAAGCCTCCAGAGCGGCAAGATCAACACGACTGAATACGGCTATGTCAGCCGGATCTTCGCTTTCGATGAAATGGTTGCCAGAGAGATCATGGTGCCCCGCACCGATATGGTCTGCCTGTTCACGAACCATACCCGCGAAGAGAACCTGGCTGTCATCCAGCGTGAACAATATACCCGCTTCCCTGTCGCTACCGAGAGCAAGGACAACATCGTCGGCATGATCAATACGAAGCAGCTCTTCCTGACTTATCAGGAAGACAAGGAATTCAAGATGAAAGATCTCATTCACCCCGTCCTGTCGGTGCCGGAGAGCATCCCGGTCAAGCAGCTTCTGCAGCGCATGCAGCGCGACCGCGTGCATATCGCCATTCTTGTGGATGAGTACGGCGGCACGTCCGGCCTGATCACGATCGAGGACATTCTGGAGGAGATCGTCGGCGAGATCCGCGACGAGTTCGATGAAGACGAGCGCCGCGAGATCGAGAAGCTGGAGGAGAACTGCTACCTGCTGGACGGCAAAGTCTCCCTCGATGAGCTTGGACATATGGTCAGACATGACTTCAACGACGAAGACACCGATACGATCGGAGGCTGGCTCTACGCCCGCATCCCGTCGCCGAAGCCCGGATTCCGATACGAGTTCGACAACATGACCTTCATCATCCGCGAAGCGAGCAAGAACCGGATCCGCAAGGTCGAGATGATCATCCGCGATTCGGCCGATGAGTTCGAAGATACTCCTGAGCTTCATGATCAAGAAAACTGATCAGCTTGCAGCCCTGCGCTCTTATGCGCGGGGCTTTTTTTTGCATGCCGAAGCGGCTATCCAGGCAAACTAAAAACAGCCCCTCCGGAAACCCGGAAGAGCTGTTGTCGCAACGGCTTAGTTGTCCGTCGTATATGGCATCAGTGCAACTTGACGCGAACGCTTGATAGCGGTCGTCAGGGCGCGCTGGTATTTCGCGCTCGTACCCGTAACACGGCGTGGCAGAATTTTGCCGCGCTCGCTGATGAATTTCCGGAGCAGATCCGTGTCCTTGTAATCAATGTGCTTGATTTTGTTCACGGTGAAGTAGCAGACTTTACGGCGCTTGTTACGGCCGCCTTTGCGGAATTTGCGTTCTGGACGCTCGCCGCCGTCTTCTCTTTGCTTGAATCCCATGGTTTATCCGTCCTTTCTAGTTAGAATGGCAAATCATCTTCGGAGATGTCGATGGGGCGTCCGTCATCCGAGAATGGATCCCGGTTTCCCTGAGAACCTCCACCACCGCCGCGATTGCCCCCGTAGGAACCTCCGCCTTGGTTGCCGCCGCTCGACTGGCCGCCGCCGTATCCGCCACCGCTGCTGCCGCTTCCGCCGCCATTGCCGCTTCCACCGCTGTAGCCGCCGCTTCCTCCTGCATTGTACGAGCCTTCTTCACGCGAACCGCCATCGCGGTTACCGGATTCAAGGAAACGGACATTGTCGGCAATAATCTCCGTCACATAGACGCGCTTGCCTTCATTGTTCTCGTAGTTCCTCACCTGCATCCGGCCTTCAACCGCCGTCAGACGGCCTTTGCGCAGATAGTTGGCGCACGTCTCGGCAAGCTGCCTCCACGTGACAATCGGAATGAAATCGGCCTCGCGTTCCCCGGACTGGCTGTTGAAGGGCCGGTCTACCGCCAGCGTGAATTGCGTTACCGCCACGCCGGATGGGGTATAGCGAAGTTCTGGATCTTTGGTCAATCTGCCAATCAGAATGACACGGTTCAACATCGTACCCGCCTCCCAAGTTCAAACAATCTTGGCTTACGCTACGTCTTTGACGATCAGGTAACGGATAACATCATCCGTGATTTTGATGACGCGATCCAGCTCGTTGATCACTTCGTTGGTTCCGTTGAAGTGGACGAGAACGTAGATGCCGTCACGAATCTTGTTGATCTCATACGCAAGACGGCGCTTGCCGAGAACATCGGACTTGGTAACTTCTCCGCCATTGTTGATGATGCCATTGAACTTTTCGACGAGAGCTTGAACGGTTTCTTGCTCCGTCTCTGGACGAATGATGTACATCACTTCGTATTTGCGCACTTTGATTCACCTCCTCTTGGACTAAGCGGCCCTTTCTGCCTAAGCATAAGAGCAAGGAGCGAGAGACTTAACTCTAACTCGCATACCCACCTACTATATCAGAACAGCTTGTACGATGCAAGCTGAGCGGAGGCTGCTTCCAGATTTTGAACGGCATTTGAGCATCTTCCGCCTGTACGCTCCGACAAGCGGTTTCTATGGCTCGAAAACCGTTGCCATGGTCAAGGAAACGACCGGGTCAAGCCTTCTCTTCCCCTATCCATGCGAATAATTGCCGCTGATGATTCGCTCCCGGGAAGCCGAAACTATAAGTCCGGCGCGTCATGTCCGCAACGGACATGGGCGGTCGGAAAATCCGCGGACGAGGTGAATCGTAATGGGCGAACGCACCAAGTTTGAACAAGGCTTCAAGGCTCCGAACGACGGATGGTACATGGAGGCCGGCGAGGACTCCTTCCACATGGGGATCTCTCACCCCAAGAAGATCTCGCTCAAGAAGGGGCAGCATTTCCCGAAAACCTCGAACCACAACCGAGTCTGGGTGAAAATGCCGAAGGTCTGATTTTATTTCTGATCGGGTGAATAAGGCAGCCGGTCTCCGCCCATACTATCCTTGACGGCGCGACAAGATGAGGGTGTGGTTCCGTTGGCCGTAAAAAGCGTAAGGACACTGCAGGGAAAGCACGTACATGAACGCATAGAAGCGAGGGGTTGTGCCAAAGACATTTGTCTGCAGGGACATCGCCGCAGCAGGCAGGGAAGTCGCTAGACATCCATTGCCGGGCGGCATTCCGGATTTCGATGAGGGAAGTGCAGCTTGAATTGCGAACTCCATTAAGCGCCGTCGGAAGAGGACCCGCAAGGGTCCTCTTTTCCGTATCTGCAGGTAAAGTCCGGCAAGTAAAAATAGACGCAAAAAAGCGGCTCTTGCAAAGAGCCGCGTTAGATGCAATGTTATGGCGGAGAGGGTGGGATTCGAACCCACGCACGCCTTGCGACGCCTAACTGATTTCGAGTCAGCCCCCTTGGGCCACTTGGGTACCTCTCCGCAAGCAAAAATTATCATACCATAGCAGGTCTATCGTACGCAAGAGCATGTGAAAAGTCTGACAATTCGTACGGCCGAGCCCAAGATGCCGTCACGACCGAGCATTTCTGCTCCCCGCTCCCGTTCGTCAGCGTTCAGGCGTTCAGGAAGCCGATCCGCTCTCCCCTTGCCTGTCCTCCGGCGCAGCGGAACGAAGCACCTTTTTCATGTTCTTCTCGAACTTCGCCCGGGGGATCAGGACGCTGTGCTTGCATCCGGTGCACTTGATGCGGATATCCATTCCCATCCGAATGATCTCCATTTCATTCGTTCCACATGGATGCGGCTTCTTCATCAGCACGACATCGCCAAGCTCGAATTGCTTGCGTTCCATCGCTTCATTCCCCCTTCAGCGCTTGATCACAGCCGGGCGGCCGCCCCAGCGGTAAGTTCCCTTCATCTTACCATGGGCTGTGAGATCAAGCCAGCGCATCTTGCTGCTCGTCTTCACGCTCCCGCAGCAAGCGCTGCAAGTCCATATTGATCTGCCTGGTCACGGAAGCCTCCGTGTTCGGCATGCATTCCGCCACGATGCGCAGCTTGTACTCCGCAGTCGTCATGGAGGATATGCCGAGCAGCTCCGGAGGCTTGACGAGGTTGGCGTTCTCCATGCCGGCAAGCATGTCCTTGACCAATGCGACCGTCTCATCCAGCCTGTCTGCATTGGGCATGTCTACATCGATGACCGCGAGCGAGTTGTTCCGCGAATAGTTCGTCACCTGCGCGATCGTTCCATTCGGAATGATATGGACTTCGCCGGTCCAGCTCTTCAGTCTCGTCGTACGGAGGCCGATCAGCTCCACGGTGCCTTTATAGGTTCCCGTCTGAATGATGTCTCCAACGGCGAACTGATCCTCCAGGATGATGAAGAATCCGGTGATGACGTCCTTCACCAGACTCTGGGCGCCGAAGCCGATGGCCAGGCCAAGCACGCCTGCGCCGGCCAGCAGCGGGCCGATCTGGATGCCGACCAAGGGCAGCACAAGCATCGCCGTAATGAAATACACCACATAGGAAGCGACATTCTTCATCAGCCGGCCAACCGTGACGACGCGACGCGTCTGCAGCGGCACTTTGGATTCCCGCTCCAGAATCCGATCGATCGACTTGTTGACGATCAGGATGATAAGCCGGCCGATCAGCAGGATCAAGGCGATCTTGATCAGGATAATTCCCGAATCGACCCAGAACGTTGAGGAGAACTGCTCCTTCATCGCCGAGAGGAACTCATTCGTCTTTTCTGCCGCTTGATCGGCCGCAGAAGCGAGGGTTCCTTCATTGTCGGAACTTGCTGCATTTTCTACCGCTGCGTTCGTCAAATAGGGGTTCATCTATACCTCTCCTTCCACCCGGCAGAGCGGCAGCAACCGCCTTTGCCGGGCATGTCTGTGCAAAGGGATAAGGCGCCCCAGGAAGGGCGCCTCGCAATGATTCTGTCGATCGATTGCAGCGCATCCATCCACGCCTGGCCGCCTTGCGCTGGCCAGTGAGCCGCCAGCGAACGGCAGCCCGCCCTTCCAAGGCTCGGGACGGTTCGTTGATGAGGCTGCCAGGACCAAGCAGCTGCTTGGTCCGCTGAGATCGCTGAGCCGCCGGTAGGCCGCCTATTCCTGCACCTCGTCGTAGCCGTCCTCCGTCTGGCGGAAGATGCCCCGGATGTCGACGGACTCCTCGGCGATGATCTTCCGCACCTGCGCCAGCTCCTCATCGGGAAAATCGATGGACAGCGCGCAGCCGGCGGTAATCTGCTTGGGCGTCGGGCGAATATCGATCTCGATGTCTGCGTACTCCAGCAGCATTTCGGTCCGCAGCGCCTGCTGCGTGGAATCGAAGGCGATCAGCATGAATTTGCTAGGCTCCTTACCTATCCTCTCCGGAGGCAGGCCCCGCTCGCGGAGCTTGCGCATATCGGATGGATGGTACAAGTATAAATCCGTTCTCTCTACCATATACTAGCTAGTAACAATTCATTTTTGCGGAGGGGATTCTATGAAACGACCTGTGATGAAAGAGCTGCTGCTGAAAGTGCCCCATACCGAGTCCGATGCTGCCGAGCAGCTTGCCAGCCGTCTTCATCTGCATCTCCAGCCTGTTCCGCTTGACCGCCGCATCGTCGTCGTATGCATCGGGACGGACCGTTCCACGGGAGATGCCCTCGGACCGCTCATCGGCACCCAGCTGGCCAAGAACAGCAGCCCTCATTTCGAGCTGTTCGGCACGTTGGACGAGCCCGTTCACGCGATGAATCTCGAGGAGACGATGCTTGAAATCAACCGCAAGGTGTCCAAGCCCTTCATCATCGGCATCGATGCCTGTCTAGGCCAGCTGTCCAGCGTAGGGTGCATCCAGCTCGGACCCGGCCCTGTCCGCCCCGGCGCCGGCGTGAACAAGGATCTGCCTCCTGTAGGCGATATCCATATGACCGGAATCGTCAACGTAGGCGGATTCATGGAATATTTCGTCCTGCAGAATACGCGCCTGAATCTCGTCATGAGGATGGCCGACATGATGTCAGACGTCCTTCATCATACGATCGGCAGCGTCAGAGCCTATTCTATTCACGCTGCAACGCAAGACTGATCGCCTTTTGCTCCTCTTCCGTAAGCGCATAGGCTGAGCTGCCCTGCTGCAGGGGCTTGGCGTACATATACGTCTCGTCCCGGCCATGCAGGCCGGTAAGCACGACACCGCTGCTGTCCTCGTTGACAATGGCCACCGAGAAGCTCATGTCGCTTCCCTGGTTGGAGAACGCATTGTAGCGGAATACGCCGATTTTCCCCTTCATGTCCTTGAGCAGATGTCCGAACTCCGCCAGCTGCTGGCCGTAGCCCTGCAGCCGGTCCTGCTGCTCGTCGAGAGACAGTCGGAGGCCGACGATGACATCTTCCAGACTCGTGACGCCCGTTTGGCCCATGACTTGAACATACTGCCGTCTCAGCTTCGACAGCCTTTTGCCCACAACCGCGATCCAGATGAAAAGCAGCACGACGACAACAGCAAGCAGTCCGATAGCAACTCCGTAATAAGGCGCCTCCATCCATGCATCCATCCATTCATTCATCTTTCCATTAGCTCTCCTAACCCTGTCCCTGCATGGGGTAATGTGACCTGATTTCCCGTATCGCTGTTAGGAACGATTCAGCGTCCTCTTTGGTTGTAGAATAACCGACGCTTGCCCTGACGGCTCCCGTCTCGGCCGTTCCCGCGCTGTAATGCGCCAGCGGCGTGCAATGATAGCCGGACCTTACGGCGATGCCGTAATGCTGGTCCAGGATGAACGACAGCTCCGATGCCTCGACTCCAGCCAACGTAAGAGAGACGATGCCTGTCCTCGGCTTGCCTGCAGCCGGCCCCAGCAGCCTCAGTCCCGGAACGGATGCAAGCTCCTCCATCAGGTAGGAGACCAGCTCCGTTTCTCTTGCATGGATTGCGGCCGTCGTCTGATCCATGACATATTGGACGCCCGCAGCAAGTCCGGCGATTCCCGGCGTATTCGGAGTGCCCGCTTCATAACGATCCGGCCTCACCGTCGGCTGCTCAGCCGATTCGGACTGGCTTCCGGTCCCCCCGTGCAGCAGCGGGACGGGATCAAGCCTGGGGTGGATATACAGGCCGCCGGTTCCCTGCGGACCGAGCAGCGCTTTATGGCCCGGAAACGCAAGGAGGTCGATTCCCATCGCCTCGACATCGATGTCCAGCACGCCGGCAGACTGAGCAGCGTCGACCAGCAGCGGAATCCCTCTTTTGCGGGTTATGGAGCCGATCTCTCCGACCGGCAGAATGCTCCCGAGCAGATTGGAGCTGTGGGCAGCGGCCACGAGGACGGTACGCGAAGTGAGAGCCTGCTCCACTTGCTCCGGCTTGACTTCCCCTTCCGGCGTAGCCTCTATGTAAGTAACCCCGATTCCCATGCTTGCCTTCAAATACTCCAACGGCCTGCGTATGGAATTATGCTCGACTGCCGTCGCAATGACATGATCTCCCGGCTTCAGCATGCCTTTGATCGCAAGATTCAAGGCTGCCGTCGTATTGGCTGCAAAGGAGATATCATTGGGATTCGCGATCCGGAACAGTTTTGCCAGCCTCTTGCGCGCTCCGAATAGAACCCGCCCGGATTGAACGGCCATCTGGTGGCTGCCCCTGCCGGGATTCGCCGTTCCATGCAGCAGGATTTCCATCATCGCCTCGGCCACAGCCGGCGGCTTCGGCCAGGATGTGGCCGCATGATCCAAATAAATAACCGGCTTATTCGATGTCATGGCTATCCTCCGAATTCAGGTAGACTTCAATATGGAAAAGAGGTCCAAAAAACAACAGCATACCTAAGTTTAATCTCTGGAACCAGAGAATACAACTTGGGTATGCCGTATCATGCAGCCTTTTTCATTCACCTGACCCCATTATTCGGAGCGTACTCGTTAGGATTGGAGAAGGTCGAGCAATCTTTCCAGATCCTGCTTATTGTAGTAGGACAGCTCTATCTTCCCCTTGTCCTTCGACGCCTTGATCTTCACGGTTGTTTTGAACCGTTCGCGCAGCGTCTCCTCCAGAGATTCAACGTAAGGATCACGCTTTTTCAGCTTGGCGACGGCTTTCTCAGGCTTTTTATGCTCCAGATCCTGAATCGCCTTTTCCAGCTCGCGGACGCTCCATTCATTGCTGATGATCTGTTTGGCCAGCTCTTTACGGACCTTGTCTTCCTTGACGCCCACGAGAGCTCTGGCATGTCCCATGGAAATTGTTCCACGTGAAACACTGTCCTTGATATCCGCAGGCAGACTGAGAATACGCAGGAAATTGGCGATATGGGAGCGGGATTTGCCGACCTTGAGAGAGAGTTCTTCCTGCGTCAGGTCGAACTTGTCCATGATGGCCTGATAAGCGACAGCGAGTTCGATTGCATTGAGATCTTCCCGCTGCAGATTCTCGATCAAGGCGATCTCCATGACCTGCTGATCCGTGAAATTCCGCACCACAGCCGGAATGGTCGTGTTGCCGCATAATTGGGAAGCTCGGCAACGCCGCTCTCCTGCAATGATCTCATAGCCTTTCAGCACCGTTCTGACGATGATCGGCTGAATAACGCCGTGCTGGCGGATGGATTCCGCAAGCTCGCGAATCGATTCATCCTGGAACGTCGTCCGCGGCTGATAAGGGTTGGCTCGCAGCTGCTTCAGATCGATTTCGATGACCTTGTCATCGTCGTTTACCGAAAGAGACGGAATGAGGGCATCCAGTCCTCTACCTAGCCGCTTGCTCATACTGGATCACTTCCTTCGCCAATTCAAGATAAACTTCGGCTCCTTTGGACTTCGGATCGTAGGTGATGATGGCTTGTCCGTGCGAAGGGGCCTCGCTGAGACGCACATTGCGCGGAATAATCGTCTGGTACACTTTCTGCTGGAAGTACTTTTTCACTTCCTCGATGACTTGGATCCCGAGGTTCGTGCGGGCATCGAACATCGTCAGCAGCACGCCTTCGATTGCGAGCGAGGTATTGAGATGCTTTTGGACCAGACGGACTGTATTGAGCAGCTGGCTTAGGCCTTCAAGCGCGTAATATTCACATTGTATAGGAATGATGACGGAATCGGCTGCCGTCAGCGAATTGATGGTCAAAATGCCGAGCGACGGCGGGCAGTCGATCAGGACGTAATCGTATTCATTTTTCAACTGCGACAATGACTTCTTCAGCCGTACTTCCCGGGATATAGTCGGGACCAGCTCGATCTCCGCCCCGGCAAGCTGAATCGTCGCAGGAATAATGGAGAGATTGGGGACCGCGGTCGGCGTCACCGCTTCATGCGGATCGACCTCATTGATAAGAACGTCATAAATACTGTTTTCCACGTCGGCTTTGTTGATTCCTACGCCGCTGGTCGTATTGCCCTGCGGATCGATATCGACAAGCAGCACCTTTTTGCCGAGGGAAGCCAGGCAAGCGCCCAGATTCACGGATGTCGTCGTTTTACCGACGCCGCCCTTCTGGTTCGTAATGGCAATGATTTTGGACAACCTTGTCACCTCAATGTTCCATTCTAGTCAAACGTGAACTTCCCTGCGGCCAAGACACAAACCTTATCAGCACGCCTTCATTCAGGCTGGAGAAGGATTCATTCCCTTGTCGGCTAGAGACCGTCATCCTCTGCATGCACGCTGCGTAAAGCGCAGGAGGCCAGTTGAATGTCATTCCTTCCGGCAGGACGAAAAAAAGCGGCTGCTGCCGCTTTCCGTGGATAAGTCTGCGGGCTATATCATGCTGTTCGCTCATGCTGATCATTCGGTATGAATGCCCTTATGTTTAATCATTAATGATTGCTGTAATAAGTATAACGGAATCAGCGCCGGAATACGACATTATCGTTTTGGAATCCGGATGACAATCTCATAGTGGTCGTCATGGTCTTTTTCATCGGTTTTGATCTGCAAGCCCGAACCTGAAACCATTTCGATGGATTGCCGGATCGTGTTGAGGGCAAGCCGGACATCTTTCGTGAAGCTGATCCGCTTCGCTTTTTTTGTTTTGGATGCTTCCTTGTAGAAGGCGACTCTTGCCTCGGTCTGCTTGACGTTGAGCTCTTTAGAGAGCACGTCTTCCAGCACTTTCTGCTGCAGCTCCTCGGTGTCGAGGGCCAGCAAGGAACGGGCGTGGCGTTCCGTGATTTTCCGTTCGATCAGGGCGCTTTTGACCGGCTCGCTGAGACCGATTAATCGGATCTTGTTGGCAATTGTCGATTGGCTCTTGCCGAGCCGCTGCGCGAGGCTTTCCTGGGTAAGGCTGTGCAGGTCGATCAGCTTCTGGTAAGCGACCGCTTCCTCGATGGCGGAAAGTCCTTCGCGCTGCAAGTTCTCAATCAAGGCAATCGAGGCCGCTTGAGAATCGTTGAAGTCGCGAATAATGGCCGGCACCGTATCCAGACCCAGCTTGCTGACGGCGCGCCACCGGCGCTCGCCTGCTATGATCTCGTAGCGGTCGCCGCGAACCCGGACGACGATCGGCTGGATGACGCCATGGGTTCGGATCGTCTGGCTGAGTTCCTCGATCCTGTCATCGTCAAAGACGGTTCTGGGCTGATAGGGACTCGTATCGATGCTTCCAATCGGAATCTGCTTGACTTCATCAAGAGCGGCCTTCTGGTCATTCAACCCGAACAGCCGTGAAAATTGTTCCTTCATCATTCTTCAACCACCCGAAATTCAATGTGCCCATGACCTCGATGTTTCTTCCGTGTTGCAGCCGCGGCGGGTCGTGCTTGGCCCCCAAGTCATGGTTGCGGCACCAGGCAGCTTCGCTCAGCTCCAAGCTGAGGAGGCCGGTCGGCATGATCATGCAGCACGGGCAGATCGGAGTGTGTCTCTTGCGGAGAACGGCCGATATAGGCGGACAGCTTTAGCAGGTCTGTCCAGCAACGGGGATATCCTTGTGCGGATGCCGTTTAGCAAGCGGCATCCGCAGTGCTATCTTTCTCCACCAATTCGCTTTTGGAAGAAGGTTTTCCTGCTTGATTTTGGATTTCCAAGAAGTTTTCATGCCTTCCCGTTCCCTCGTTGAGGGACGGACGGAATCGGCAACCTCTTCTCGATCTTCATTGTTCCACGTGAAACAATCAGCGAGGCTTCTTCAGCAGTGAAATTCCACGCACAAGAGGCTGCTTCAAAGGAATTCCGGCTTTGCGCGGATAAGCCGCCGGCGTCCGATCCGTCTTGCGGATAAATACGATGGCGCGCTCGGATTGCTCGAACGGCAGCTTCAACGTTTCGACCCGCTCTGCCTTGGCACGGAGTTCTTTCAAGGCGTACGCCGCCTCATCAAGCTCCTCTTGCGGATTGGCACCCTTCATAGCTGCGAATACGCCGTCCTTGGCGGCGAACGGCAGACACAGCTCGCCTAGGCCCGCGAGCCTCGCTACCGCTCTCGCCGTCACAACATCATATTGATCCCGGTGCGCTTGAAGGCGGCCGATATCCTCGGCTCTGCCATGCACGCACTTCACGTCCTCCAATTCCAACGCGTCGCATACATGCTGCAGGAAAGAAATCCGCTTGTTCAAGCTGTCGACAATCGTGATTTGTAGATGAGGATAAGCGATTTTCAAGGGAATACTTGGAAATCCCGCCCCCGATCCTATATCGGCCAGATTCTTCGCCTTGGACAGATCCATATAGAAGGCAAGCGAGAGGGAGTCGTAGAAATGCTTTTCGAATACCGCATCCCTCTCCGTGATTCCGGTCAGATTCATCCGCTCGTTCCATTCCACCAGCAGCTCGAAGTAACGCTCGAATTGGTTCAGCTGATGTGGCGCAAGCTCGATTCCTTGGGCGGCGAGAAGCTCGTGAAATGACTTCTGAACTGCATCCATCAGGCTTTCCCCGCTGCCGTCACTCGATTATAATGCTCCAGATGAACGAGCAGAATGGAAATATCCGCCGGGGTCACGCCGGAAATGCGGCTCGCTTGTCCGATGTTGAGTGGACGAATGGACGAGAGCTTCTGCTTCGCTTCCATGGCAAGTCCATGGACGATGCTGTAGTCGATTCCTTCCGGAATCTTCTTCTTCTCCATTTTGCCGAGGCGTTCGACCTGAAGCAGCTGCTTATCGATATATCCCGCATATTTGATCTGGATTTCGACCTGTTCCTTCATATCCGCTGTCAGCTCGTATGGAGCCGCAGCCAGCGGTTCGATGATGGCATAGGACAGTTCCGGACGCCTGAGCAGGGTTAGAGCGTCGGTCGTCGCCTGCAGCGGAGCCGATCCAGCCTGCTCCAGCAGCTCCCGGGCTTCTTCGGGACGGATCTTCACCGTCTTCAAGCGGGCCAGCTCCTCCTCGACACGTCCTTTCTTCACCTGGAACTTGGCATGCCGCTCTTCCGTAATCAATCCGATTTCATAACCGGTCGGGGTCAGACGCAGGTCGGCATTGTCATGCCGAAGCAGCAGGCGGTACTCCGCGCGCGATGTAAGCAGGCGGTAAGGCTCGTTCGTTCCCTTCGTCACGAGATCGTCGATCAGAACGCCGATATAGCCTTGGGAACGGTCAATGACGACCGGATCCTTGCCCTGCACCTTGCGGGCCGCATTGATGCCGGCCATGATGCCTTGGCCAGCCGCTTCCTCGTAGCCTGAGGTGCCGTTGATTTGGCCGGCGGTAAACAGACCTGGCAGCACTTTCGTCTCCAGGGAAGGCCACAGCTGGGTCGGCACGACGGCATCGTATTCGATGGCATAGCCGGTCCGCATCATCTCGACGTTTTCCAGGCCTGGAATCGAACGCAGAATGCTCAGCTGCACATCCTCCGGCATGCTCGTGGACAGCCCTTGCACGTAATACTCGGATGTATCCTTGCCTTCAGGCTCGAGGAAAATCTGATGCTTCGGCTTGTCTGCGAAGCGAACGATCTTATCCTCGATGGAAGGACAGTAGCGCGGTCCCGTGCCCTCGATGACTCCGGAGAACATCGGCGCCCTGTGCAGGTTGTCGTTGATGATCTTATGGGTATCCTCGGAAGTGTAGGTCAGCCAGCAAGGCAGCTGCTCGTTGTCCGCATATTCGGTTTCAAAGGAAAAGAACTGAGGAATCGCATCCCCCGGCTGGATCTCCATCTTGGAGAAGTCGATGCTGTCCTTGTGGACGCGCGGGGGCGTGCCCGTCTTGAAGCGAACGAGCTCGAAGCCGTTCTCCTTGAGCGATTGGGACAGCTTGATCGACGGCTGCTGATTGTTCGGACCGCTTTCGTAGATCAGCTCGCCCATGATGACCTTGCCGCGCAAATACGTCCCGGTCGTAACGACGACCGATTTGGCGCGGTACTCGGCTCCGGTCTTCGTCACAACGCCGACGCAGGCTCCATCCTCGACGATCAGCTCCTCCGCCATCCCCTGGCGAAGCGTCAGATGCGGCGTTTCCTCGATCGTCTTCTTCATCATATGCTGGTACGAGAACTTGTCCGCTTGAGCGCGCAGCGCGTGCACGGCCGGACCTTTCCCCGTGTTCAGCATCCTCATTTGAATATAGGTCTTGTCGATATTGCGGCCCATTTCGCCTCCGAGCGCATCGATCTCGCGCACGACATGGCCTTTGGCCGGTCCGCCGATGGACGGGTTGCACGGCATGAATGCGACCATATCCAGATTGATCGTGAGCAGCAGCGTCTCGCAGCCCATTCTTGCTGCAGCCAAAGCCGCTTCGCAACCCGCATGCCCAGCTCCGATTACAAGAACATCATATTGTCCTGCAGGGTAAGTCATGTTTTTTTCCTCCCGAGCCGGAAAGGCGCTATTTACCGTCCGCCTCTCCCTCTTTTATGAAAAGTGGTTTTCATTTACCAAGTTTCGACTGTTTTTCGCCGAAACCGACCTCTTCCGCTGTCATCTGCTGTCGCCTGTCGCATTGTCGAGTCGGTTATCCACATGTGGATTGTTCCCGTATTATTTCCCCAGACAGAACTGGGAGAAGATCTGATCGATCAACGACTCTCCCGCCGTATCTCCGATGATCTCGCCGAGCAGCTCCCAAGCGGAGCGCACATCGAGCTGAACCATGTCGATCGGAATGCCGTCCTCGGTAGCCGCAACAGCTTCGCTCAGCGCTTGGCTTGCTTTGTTGAGCAGCGAGATATGCCGGACATTGCTCACATAAGTCAGATCCGCGCTCTCAAGCTGGCCTTCAAAGAACAACTCTCGGATCGCGTCTTCGAGCGCCTCCAGTCCTTCTTCCTGAAGCACCGACATCATGACGATCCGGCTCTCCGGCAACGCGGCCGCCACCTCGTCCAGCTTCAGCTGAGCCGGCAGATCGCTTTTATTCACGATGACAACGACCTGGCGTCCGGTCAGCTTTGCGAGCAGCTCCCGCTCATCATCATGAAGCGCCTCATTATGATTCAATACAAGCAGCAGCAGATCGGCGTCCGCAGCAGCAGAGCGGGACCGCTCCACGCCGATCCGCTCCACGACATCAGTCGTCTCGCGGATGCCCGCCGTATCGAGCAGCCGCAAAGGAATACCGGATAATGTAATGTATTCCTCAATAACATCCCGCGTCGTGCCGGGTATATCCGTCACGATCGCTTTGCTTTCCTGAACAAGCGCGTTCAGAAGAGAGGACTTGCCCACATTGGGACGGCCGACGATGGCCGTCGTAATGCCTTCACGGAGAATCTTCCCTTCGGCAGCCGTCTTCAGCAGCCGGCGGATTTCTTCCATGGCGGAACCGCAGCTGTCCTTTATATAAGAAGAAGTCATTTCCGTTACGTCATGCTCCGGGTAATCAATGTTGACCTCGATATGCGCGAGCAGCTCGATCAACGTATGCCGCAGCGCCTTGATCTTCCGAGACAAGGTTCCTTCGGCCTGCTTCAAGGCAACGGTATAAGAACGATCGGACTTCGAACGGATCAGGTCGATGACCGCTTCCGCTTGCGCCAAGTCGATCCGGCCGTTGAGGAATGCCCGCTTGGTGAATTCGCCAGGCTCCGCGACTCGGACTCCCGGCTGCTCCAGGACGAGCTCGAGAACTTTGCGCACCGCCACAAGCCCGCCATGCGCCCCAATCTCGACGACATCCTCCGCCGTGAAGGAACGGGGTCCCTTCATGACGGTCACCAGAACTTCCTCGATGATTTCGCCGCTCGCGGGATCCGCGATATGGCCGTACGTCACCGTATGGGTCGGGGCATCCGCCAGAGAAGTTCGTGACTTCAATATATTCGAAACGCTATCCACCGCTGCAGGTCCGCTGACGCGAATGACGGCAATGCCGCCTTCTCCCAGCGCGGTCGAGATCGCGGCAATTGTATCCTGTATCATGCTTTTCGATTCCTTCCGAGAGCCCCCAGATCTGATTTTTGAGCAAGGGTGCCCGTAATTATGGCAAAAAAGCAATGACTATAGAAGCCATTGCTGCCTGAAAATGGATTTGTGGTATGCCTGAACAGCGTACTATTTGTTTTTTCCTTTGGCAGTTTTAACCGTTTTGGCCGGCGGCGCGGCAGCAGTTGCGACTTCTGCCTTCTTGTCGGCATTACGCACGTAAAGGAAGTAGTTCTGGATGATCGTGTAGATGTTCGTGTAGATCCAGTACAGCGGAAGCGCCGAAGGGAAGCTCCAAGCCATGACCAGAATGAGGATCGGGAAGATCATCATGATGGAATTCATCATCGCCATCTGCGGGTTGTTCGGCTGCGTCTTCTGCATCATTTTGGTCTGGACGTAAGTCGTCAGAGCCGCAATGAACGGCAGGATATGCAGATGGTCGGGCTCGCCGAGCTTGAGCCACAGGAATTCATGGACTCGGATGTCGGCGTTATAGTAAATGGAATTGTACAGAGCAATGAAAATAGGCATTTGGACGATCAGCGGCAGACAGCCCGCCATCGGATTGACTTTATTTTCTTGGAAGAGCTTCATTGTCTCTTCTTGCTGCTTCTGCGGGTTATCCTTGTGTTTCTTTTTGATGTTGGCAAGCTCCGGCTGCAAGGCCTGCATCGCCTTGGAGCTGCGGTATTGCTTAATGGTAAGCGGCAGGATCAGCGTACGGACGATGATAACCATCACGAGAATGGCGAGGCCGTATTGACCGTTGAACCAGGTCGCGAAATGGTCGAGCAGATACGAGAAATAATAAACGACATATCTTTCCCACCAGTTGCCCTTCAGCAAATCCTCGGTCGTGGTGGTGTGGCTGTTATTCGGCATGCATCCCGAGAGGACGGCCACCATCAGCACCAGGCTGAGCATGACAAGCCACTTGCGTTTTGAAGCCAAACGGGAAAACAACATGTAAATCTCCTCTCTGAGAGCCTGTCGCAATTCAACCTAAACTATACCATATAATAGGGTCCAAGCAAAACGGCATCATCATCAAATTATGGTGAAGGACGTTTGCGTGGAGAAGAATAGATAAGCCGTGGTAGCGGGCGTTCTATTCTGCCAAGCAAAACGGCTTCATCATCAAATTACGATGAAGGACGTTTGCGCAAAGAAGAATAGATAAGCCTTGTTAGCGGGCGTTCTTTATTCTCGCGTTTCACAGAATTCGAGACCAACGGCTGCTTGTCCGGCACTTGCCGAGCACCCTCGCCGTCATCGAGGTTTCAGCAGACCCGCCTTGCGCAAAACATGCAGCACGCTGCGCTCAAGCTCCTTCGACGATTTGTCGACGGCTCCCGCCCGGACGATCAGAATCAGATCGGTCTTCTCCTTGATTTCATCCGTATGAGCGCGGACAATTTCTTTCAACACCCGGCGCATGCGGTTGCGCACGACGGCATTGCCGATCTTCTTGCTGGCGGAGATGCCGAGGCGGAACGGTTCCGCCTTCGGCTGCCTGGACCAGTATACGACCAGCTGCCCATTGGCGAACGACTTGCCTCCCCGATAGGTGCGGGAGAAATCCTCGCGTTTTCTGAGCCGTAGTTTTCTCTGCATTTCTCACCGACTCCGTGCGTTGTTAGTTTCAGTATATCCAACTTAGGGCGTGCGCAGGCATGCCGGACGCACCCTCCGCAAGAAGAACAGCATTCGGATCTATCCGCCGGATCGGCCCCCGCATCAAGCAACGGACATCCGGGCAGAAAAAAAGACCACTTGCGTGGTCTCCTCTCTCCAGCCATTGCCCCAGAGGGCGGTCGGCGTGGCAGGCGAAATCCCCGGAAATAAGGGGAATGCCCTTTTGTATTATGCGCTCAGAACGCTGCGGCCCTTCTTGCGACGGGCTGCCAGCACTTTGCGGCCGTTTTTCGAGCTCATGCGCTTGCGGAATCCGTGTACCTTTTTGCGCTTGCTTACGTTCGGTCTGAAAGTCGGTCTCATAATCTATTGCACCTCCCCGATCGGTATATCTTCGTCCTCACTCGGGCATCTGCCGCAGCGGACCGAGGCAGAACCCGGGGACGACTGTCTATCCGAAGTTGCCCTTACGTCATCCCGAGTTAAAAACGCCTTTTTCCATTTAACCATGCAGACATGCGAAAGTCAACCTGAACATGATCGTCCTTCCTCTGAGTCCTGTGTATAACTATCTTCAGATCGCTTCATCTATATAGCATTTTGATTTCCGCATCATTTCTCGACGCTTTTCGACTTTTTCCGCTGTGGAAAGGCCTTCCGGACATAATCGTTTGTGGATAACGAAGAATGTCGAGCTGTCGGCGAAATTTAGTAACATGTGAATAATCAACAGGACTGCTGACGGATACTGTCGAATTTGCGCACAGGCTGTTAACAATATCTAGTGCTGTAGATAACCTTTATACACAAGGACTTGGGATTGTGGATAATATTCTCCAACTCGTTGAAATAGCGCCTTTCTTTTGCTATGATAGATTTGTTTTTGTTGTGGACGGATGCAGTGCCGATAGTTACTTATCAACAACCTGTGGATAACATTGTGAACAACATTATCCCCTTATGCATAACCTTCATCAACAAGTCCTTGCATCTGTGGATGAGGACTCGCCCCGATAGATCCATTTTTTTGACCTATATCGAACCAATCGTTACGACAGGGATAGGAGTGACCGTCTGTGGACAGCCATACTGTGGATCTGTGGCAGCAAGTGCTGTCAGTCATCCAAACCAAATTGAGCAAACCGAGCTTCGACACCTGGTTCAAGGCGACGAAAGCCAATTTCTCGGATGACGGACTCCTCATCGTGACGGCGCCGACGACGTTTGCGGTCGAATGGCTGGAGAGCCGCTACACGAAGCTGGTCAGATCCACTGTATCGGATTACATCGGACGCTCTGTTGACGTCCGTTTTGTCATTGAGGAAAACCGGCCGCCCGAACCGGCTGCGCCGGCCATCCCCGTGGCCAAAGCGGCTCCATCATCATCCGAAGAGCCCTTTTCCAATATGCTCAATCCGAAATACACGTTCGACACCTTCGTCATCGGCGCCAACAACCGATTCGCCCATGCCGCATCTCTCGCGGTCGCCGAAGCGCCGGCCAAAGCCTATAATCCGTTGTTCCTCTACGGAGGCGTCGGCCTGGGGAAAACCCACTTGATGCACGCGATCGGCCATTACATCATGGAGCACAACCCGAGCACCAAGGTGATGTACATTTCTTCCGAGAAATTCACCAATGAATTCATCAATGCGATCCGGGACAACCGAGGCGAGAGCTTCCGCAACAAATACCGGAATATCGACGTTCTGTTGATTGACGATATCCAGTTCCTGGCCGGCAAGGACGGGACCCAGGAGGAATTTTTCCATACGTTCAACGCCCTGCACGAAGAGCGCAAGCAGATCGTCATCTCCAGCGACCGGACACCGAAGGAAATCCCGACTTTGGAGGAGAGGCTTCGTTCCCGCTTCGAATGGGGGCTAATCACGGATATCCAGCCTCCGGATCTCGAGACCAGGATCGCCATTCTCCGCAAGAAGGCCAAAGCCGAGAACCTGGACATTCCGAATGAAGCCATGATCTACATCGCCAACCAGATCGATACGAACATCCGCGAGCTCGAAGGCGCTCTCATCCGCGTAGTCGCCTATTCTTCCCTCATCAACGAGGATATTTCCTCGCATCTGGCGGCGGAGGCGCTCAAGGACATCATTCCCTCAACGCGGCCGAAAATGATCACCATCCTGGACATCCAGCAGCGTGTAGGAGAGTTTTACGGCCTCAAAATGGATGAATTCAAGGCGCGCAAGCGAACCAAGGCGGTGGCTTATCCAAGGCAGATCGCCATGTATCTGTCCCGTGAGCTGACGGACTACTCGCTGCCCAAGATCGGCGAAGCTTTCGGCGGCCGAGACCATACGACCGTCATCCACGCCCATGAGAAAATCTCCAAGCAGCTCAAGATTGACCAGGAGCTGTTCAAGGTCATTCAGAATTTGACGGAAAAAGTCAAAAACCACATGTAGGCGCCTCCCAATCGGAGATCGCCATCCGTGGATAAGTCCTATACGAGTAGCCAAGCCTATGCACACTCTGTACACATGTGGATAGGCTTCTGCCATCGGCGAAAACAGGGCTTATCCACATATCCACCGCCCCTACGACTACTACTGCTATTAATCTTTAAAAAAACATCATCTAAAAAAGACGAATCACGTCGAATGCCGCCCAAGGAGGAACGCATGAAACTCACCATCTCCAAAAACGAACTCAACGACGCTATCCAACAAGTGGCCAAAGCTGCATCGATACGTCCTGCCATTCCAATACTTGGTGGAATCAAGATCGATGTAACCCACCAAGGAGTCACGCTGACGGCTAGCGATACCGATATCTCCATCCAAAGCTTCATTCCAGCCGAAACGGATGAGGTTGTCGTCGCCAAAGTGGACAAGCCAGGCAGCGTCGTGATGCCGGCCAAGTTTTTTGTGGAGATCATCCGCAAGCTTCCTGCAGAAGAAGTGCAGATCGAGGTGGGCGAGCACTACCAGACGCTGATTCGTTCCGGTTCAACGGATATCCAGATGGTCGGACTTGATCCCGAGGAATTCCCCGTCCTTCCTTCCGTCGAAGAAGACGAAGTGCTGCAGATTCCGGGCGATCTTCTCAAAGCGATGGTCAGACAGACCGTATTCTGCGCTTCGACCAGCGAACAGACACCCGTTCTGACCGGAGTGCTCTGGAACCTGATTGAAGGCCAGCTGAAGTTCGTCGCCACCGACCGCCATCGTCTAGCCAGCCGCTTGGCTCAAGTCGAAACTCCGGACAGCTACAAGCTGACCAATATCGTCATCGCCGCGAAGACGATGGTCGAGCTGTCCAAGCTCGTGCCGGACGGATCCGGCCTCGTGGATATCGTCGTCGCCAGCAACCAGGTGCTTTTCCGCCTCGGGCACACCCTCTTTTACAGCCGTATGCTGGACGGAACCTATCCCGATACTTCCAAGATTATTCCGCAATCGTTCAAAACAGAACTCGTCCTCGAAACACGCAAGCTGATCGACGCGATGGAACGCGCCTACTTGATGTCGAGGGAAGAAAAAACCAATATCGTCCGTCTCGTAACTCTCGACAACGGCAACATCGAGATATCGTCCAGCTCGCAGGAGCTCGGACGCGTAACCGAGCAGCTTGAAGTCATGCGCCAGAACGGCGAGCCGCTCCGCATCGCCTTCAACTCCAAATACATGCTGGATACGCTGAAAGTCATCGACAGCGAGCAGCTCGTCATCAGCTTCACCGGCGCCATGAGCCCGATCATCATCCGCCCGGCGGATCATGACAACAGCCAGTACATCATTCTGCCTTACCGCACGACGAACTGACGGGCAGCCGGTGCGGCCAGCAGGCGGACGATCCCGCGCATTCGCGCACGGACCGTCCGCTTCTTTTGTTCCAACCCCTTTTTCAACATTCCAAGGAGGGCTATCGCCATGAAAACCATTACGATCAAGACCGAATACATCGCTCTCGGCCAATTCCTCAAACTGGCCGATTGCATCGATTCCGGAGGACAGGCCAAGTTCTTCCTCCAGGAATACACCGTTCTCATCAACGAAGAGCCGGACAATCGGCGAGGACGCAAGCTCTATGACGGGGACAAAGTCGAAGTAGAGGGGTTCGGATCCTTTCGGGTTCAGAGATCATGAACTCGTCTCGCCGTGAAATGTCCGCCCCACGCGGACAAGGCTTCAGCCAGGGGGATTGAGCAGGTGTTCCTACACGAAATCAAGTTGAAAAACTACCGGAATTACGAGGAGCTTGAGCTCGGCACCAGCCATAAGGTCAACCTGTTCATCGGGCCGAACGCGCAGGGTAAAACCAATCTGCTGGAGTCCATTTTCGCCTTGGCTCTCACCAAGTCGCATCGGACCTCCAAAGATCGCGAGCTGATCGGCTGGAATGGCAAGGAAGCTTCTGTTCATGGAGAAGTGGAGAAGAGATACGGGAACGTGGCGCTGGACCTGGTCTACTCCGCCCAAGGCAAGAAAGCGAAGATCAACGGGCTGGAGCAGCGCAAGCTGAGCGGTTTCGTCGGCACGCTCAACGTGGTCATGTTCGCTCCGGAGGATCTCGAGATCGTCAAAGGGACGCCGGGGATTCGCCGCCGCTTTCTCGATATGGAGATCGGCCAGGTGCAGCCGGGGTACTTGCATACGCTCCAGCAATACGCCAAGGTGCTGCTGCAGCGCAACAACTACCTCAAGTCATCGGGGCCGGGCTCCGTCCAGCCTGCGATGATGGAAGTGTGGAACATGCAGCTGGCGGAGCATGGTGTTAAAATCATGAGAAAAAGGCAACAATTCATAGAGAAGCTCCGGACCTGGGCGGCAGCGATCCATTCCGGCATCACCGCAGGCGGCGAAGAGCTTGCCGTCAGCTACCGCCCTTCCTTCGAAATGGAAGGAGAGCAAGATGAATCTGTTTTATTCGATCAATTTATGTTAAAGTTATCACAGGTAAAAGATCAGGAATATCGCCGCGGAGTGACGCTGGCAGGCCCTCACCGGGATGATCTGGCGTTCCATATCAACGGCAAGGAAGCCCAGGTTTTCGGCTCCCAGGGACAGCAGAGGACGACGGCGCTGTCGCTGAAGCTGGCCGAGATCGAGCTGATCCGGGAAGAGATCGGGGAGTACCCGCTTCTTCTTCTCGACGACGTGCTGTCCGAGCTGGACCAGCACAGGCAGACGCAGCTCATCGAGACTTTCCAAGGAAAAGTGCAGACATTCATAACCGCTACGGGGCTGGAGAGCGTGAACACGAGCCGCTTGTCGGATGCGGGGGTTTACCGGGTTGAGGGCGGCAAGGTAACGTTATGACCGCTCCAGCCCTTTCTTGAGAAGAAGGGTTGTCATGCGCATACCTTCTTCTCTTCTCTACGTTAACGGCACCCGAGCATAGACATAAGGCGGAGCAGCCGTTTTGATTTTCAGAGAGCAAGGCTGGCCGGCCGACCGGCGCATCCTTCCTTGTCTTCTCTTGGGCGCCGACGCCAGTCCGCCATTATGGCGGGGAGCTTGTCTTGCTCGGGCGATTCTATTCCTGCAAGGATTTATCATAGAGGGGAGCTGAAGGCACGCATGTATATCCATCTCGGCGGAGAAAAAATTATTCGGGCATCGGAGCTGGTCGCCATCTTCGATATATCCATCGAGCAGTCCTCCAAGCTCTCCAAGCAGTTCGTGGCCGATGCCAAAAAACGCAAGGACGTGGAGACGATCGGCGAAGAGGAGCCCAAATCCATCGTCGTCACCCAGAACCGCGTCTACTACTCCCCTATCTCATCTTCCACGCTGAAGAAGCGCGGACATCATTTCGCGGCTTATTGATCGCTGCGTGAAAGCCGAAATCAAGTTAGGGCCGCTGCATCCGCTGGCGGCTGGTTAGTGCAGTTCGAGAGGAGCAGTGAAGACAAGCATGTCTACGAACCCACAGCATACGTACGACGAGAGCCAGATACAGGTGCTTGAAGGACTGGAAGCAGTCCGCAAGCGTCCGGGTATGTATATCGGCTCCACCAGCAGCAAAGGACTTCACCATCTCGTCTGGGAAGTCGTCGACAACAGCATTGACGAAGCGCTCGCCGGTTATTGCGACCGGATTACGATAACGATTCACGAGAACAACAGCATTACCGTAACGGACAATGGACGGGGAATTCCGGTCGGCGAGCATCCGAAGATGAAGCGTCCTACGCTGGAAGTCGTCATGACTGTCCTGCATGCCGGCGGCAAGTTCGGCGGCGAAGGCTACAAAGTATCCGGAGGCTTGCACGGTGTCGGCATTTCCGTCGTGAACGCCCTTTCGGAGCTGGTCGTCGTGCAGGTCAGCCGCGACGGCAAGGTCTATGAGCAGGAATACCGCCGCGGCGCTCCTCAGTACGACGTGAAGATCGTCGGGGACAGCACGTCGACGGGTACCAAGACGCTGTTCAAGCCGGATCCAGAGGTGTTCACCGAGACGACCGTGTTCGAATACGAGACGCTGCAATCGCGCGTCCGCGAGCTGGCGTTCCTGAACAAAGGGATCGAGCTTGTCCTTGCCGACGAGCGCACCGGAGTCAGCAACAGCTTCAAGTATGACGGCGGCATCATCGAGTTCGTCGAGTACCTCAACCGCAACCGCGAAGCCGTCAATGAGAGGCCGATCTATGTCGAAGGCTCCAAGGACGGTATCCAGGTGGAGGTGTCGCTGCAGTACAACGACAGCTACAGCGAGAACATCTACTCCTTCGCGAACAATATCAACACGCATGAAGGCGGCACCCACGAGTCCGGCTTCAAGAGCGCTCTGACCCGGATCATCAACGATTACGCCCGCAAGAGCGGCGCGATCAAGGAGAACAACTCCAATCTATCCGGCGAGGACGTGCGCGAGGGTCTGACCGCGATCATCAGCGTCAAGATTCCCGAGCCGCAGTTCGAAGGACAGACCAAGACCAAGCTCGGCAACAGCGAGGTGCGCGGCATCGTAGAGTCGTTCTTCGCCGAGAAGCTGCAGGAATTCCTGGAAGAGAACCCGTCTGTTGCCCGCAAAATCGTGGACAAGGGATTGCAGGCTTCGCGAGCCCGAGAAGCGGCCAAGAAGGCCCGCGAGCTGACGCGCCGCAAGAGCGCTCTCGAAGTCAGCTCGCTGCCCGGCAAGCTGGCCGACTGCTCGTCCAAGGATGCCAGCATCAGCGAGCTGTACATCGTCGAAGGAGATTCCGCCGGCGGTTCGGCCAAGCAGGGCCGCGACCGGCATTTCCAGGCGATCCTGCCGCTGCGCGGCAAGATCCTCAACGTCGAGAAGGCGCGTCTGGACCGGATTCTCTCCAATGCTGAGATCCGCGCCATCATTACGGCCCTCGGCACCGGAATCGGGGATGATTTCGACCTCGCGAAAGCCCGGTACCACAAGATCATCATCATGACGGATGCCGACGTCGACGGCGCCCACATCCGGACCCTGCTGCTGACATTCCTTTATCGCTACATGCGCCGGATTCTGGAAGCGGGCTACGTGTACATCGCCCAGCCTCCTCTGTTCAAAATCGAGCGCAACAAGGTCATTCGTTACGCGCAGTCCGAGCGGGAGCGCGAGGAGATCATGGCCGAATTCGGCGAAGGAGCCAAAATCAACGTTCAGCGCTACAAAGGCCTCGGCGAGATGAACGCTTCGCAGCTGTGGGAGACGACGATGGATCCCGAGAGCCGGACGATGCTTCAGGTTCAGATCGAGGATGCGATCAAGGCGGACATCATGTTCGACACGTTGATGGGCGACAACGTCGAGCCTCGCCGCGAGTTCATCCAGCAATACGCCAAGGACGTCAAAAACCTGGATATCTGATTCCACGCCAATGATCCCGGCGCCTACTCGGCCCGGGATTTTTTTCATCGGCTTTGCTCGAAGAAATCAGCGGGTTTTGCGCCTTGGAGCATAGGCGGCGGCGTAACGTCTCATCCGGCGGAAGATACTCTGATCCTTAAGCTTGCGGAATATAAACGGATCCGGCATCGTATTGACCTCGAGAATCCACGGCTTCAAGCTGGCGCTGACCGCAACGTCCAGTCCGATTTCCTTGAGGCCGGCATAACGGGTAGCGAGCTGCTCCGCCGCCTTGACGCCGATATGGCGCAAGTGGTCCTTGAATTCCTTCTGCGCGGCATCGTCCAAATGTCCTGCCATCAACGTTTCGAATGGGGTGATCGTGCCTCCGCTATGGTAGTTGGTGACGATTTTGGATGGATGTCCAAGCCGGCCGATGATGCCGGTCGTCTCCCATCTCCCGCTCGGGTTTTTCTGCACCATGACCCGCAGGTCGAAGCGCCGGTGCCGATGCTTCAGGAGATCGATTCCTTGTTGTGCTAAGTATCTCCTTTTGGGACGTGATTTCTCGAGCCCGGCGAACAGTCCGTCAAAGCTGGCGTAGGATCGGATCCTCGTCCCGCTTTGGAATCTGTAGCCCCGATCGAGCTTCTGGACCTTGATGACGCCGTTGCCGAACGTGCCTGCGTCGGGCTTGACGTACAGCATCCGGTACTGCTCCAGCATGGCTCGCAGCGTGTCCTTGGAATAGGTTCTTGTGTCTGGAATATAGGGTTTAAGCGAATCCGACTGGAGCAGCACCCCCGTTTTCATTTGCTTGCTCATAACCCTTTGGATGGCCAACCGATCTCATCCTTCCTCATCTGTCGAAAGAGCGATAAATCGCGTGCAATTCCCGCAGCCCTTCCAGATTTCAGTCCAATTTCCGATATCTTAAGCGACTAAACAATGATATAATAGAGTGTACTGACCATTCGTGCTGAATCCCTTTATTTTATGGATTCCCGCTATGAATGGAGCTCGGCATCCACCTATTTTTTGCGATCCGCGACGTTTAATTATGCCCGCTTTGTGCAAGACAGATAAGATAGGGCGGGCAGGCGCCGCGCAAGTCGCCACCATCAGGTTGAGCCGTTTGGAGGCCTGACCGCACAGGAGGTAAGTATGGCGGAAGAACAACGTTCTCAAATTAAAGACCGGGATATCGGCACGGAAATGCGCGAGTCGTTCATGGATTATGCCATGAGCATCATCGTCAGCCGCGCGCTGCCGGATGTGCGCGACGGGCTTAAGCCTGTCCACCGCCGCATCCTGTTCGCTATGTCCGAGCTTGGCATGGCCCCGGACAAGCCTTATAAAAAATCAGCCCGGATCGTGGGCGAGGTCATCGGCAAGTATCACCCGCACGGCGACAGCGCCGTGTATGAATCGATGGTCCGGATGGCGCAGGATTTCTCCATGCGCTATATGCTCGTCGACGGACATGGCAACTTCGGTTCCATCGACGGAGACATGGCGGCTGCCATGCGCTACACCGAAGCCCGATTGTCCAAGATCGCGATGGAGCTGCTCCGCGACCTGAACAAGGATACGGTCGACTACAATCCCAACTATGACGGCGAGGAAAGGGAGCCTGCCGTATTGCCGGCACGCTTCCCGAACCTGCTCGTCAACGGCGTCTCCGGCATCGCTGTCGGCATGGCGACCAATATCCCGCCGCATAACCTGCGGGAAGTCATCGACGGCGTCCAGGCGCTGATCCGCAACCCGGACATTACGTCTGTGGAGCTGATGGATTACGTCAAAGGTCCGGATTTCCCGACTGCGGGCTTCGTCATGGGCCATTCCGGCATCCGCCAGGCCTATACGACTGGACGCGGCTCCGTAACGATGCGCGCCCGGGCCGAGATCGAAGAGAATGGCGGCAAAGCCCGGATCGTCGTGCATGAATTGCCTTATCAGGTGAACAAAGCCCGGCTTGTCGAGAAGATCGCCGAGCTCGTCCGCGAGAAGAAGATCGAGGGCATTACCGACCTGCGTGACGAGTCCGACCGCAACGGCATGCGCGTCGTCATCGAGCTGCGGCGCGACGTCAACCCGAGTGTAACCCTGAACAACCTGTACAAGCATACCCAGATGCAATCGACGTTCGGCATCAATATGCTGGCGCTGGTCAACGGCGAGCCGCGCACCCTTACGCTGCGCGACATGCTGTACCACTATCTGCAGCACCAGATGGTGGTTATCCGCCGCCGTACCGAATTCGACCTTAAAAAAGCGGAAGCCAGAGCGCACATCCTCGAAGGCTTGCGCATCGCGCTTGATCATATCGACGAGATCATTTCGCTTATTCGTTCCTCGCGCACGACCGACGAAGCGCGTGAAGGCTTGATCAACCGCTTCTCGCTCAGCCTGGAGCAGGCCCAAGCGATCCTCGACATGAGGCTGCAGCGCCTGACCGGCCTGGAGCGGGAGAAGATCGAAGCCGAGTACAACGAACTGCTTGCCCGCATCGCCGAGTACAAGGCCATTCTGGCCGACGAGCAGCTGGTGCTCGAGATCATCAGCAAGGAGCTTGCCGAGATCAACGAACGCTTCGGCGACGAGCGCCGCACGGAAGTGACGATCGGCGAGGACGAGATTCTTGACGAGGACCTGATTCCGCGCGAGGATGTCGTCATCACGATCACCCATTCGGGCTACGTGAAGCGGCTGCCGGTATCGACTTACCGCAGCCAGCGCCGCGGCGGCAAGGGCGTCATCGGCATGGACACCAAGTCCGATGACTTTGTGGAGCATTTGTTCATCTCGAACACGCACCACTACCTGCTCTTCTTTACCGACAAAGGCAAGGTGTACCGGCTCAAAGCCTACGAGATCCCTGATCTCAGCCGTACGGCCCGCGGAACGCCGATCATCAACCTGCTGCAGATCGAGCAGGGCGAGACGGTCAATGCCGTCATTCCGGTCGAAGCTTTCGATCCCGATTGCTACCTGTTCTTCGGAACGCGCCAAGGCATCGTCAAGAAGACGCCTCTCGACGATTACTCCAATATCCGCCGCGTCGGCCTGATCGCCATCAACCTGCGCGAGGATGACGATCTGATCAGCGTGAAGCTGACGGACGGCAAACAGGAGATCATCATCGGTACGGCGGACGGCATGTCGATCCGATTCCCGGAAAGCGATGTGCGTTCCATGGGCCGTTCGGCCACAGGAGTCAAGGGCATCGCTCTCGATGATGACGACCGGGTGATCGACCTGGACGTCGTGGATCCGGAGCAGGAAGTTCTGATCGTTACGGCCAAAGGATACGGCAAGCGGACTCCGGTAAGCGAATACCGGACGCAATCGCGCGGCGGCAAGGGGATCAAGACCTTGAACGTAACGGAGAAGAACGGTCCAATCGCCGGTCTCAAAATGGTGGAAGACGGCGAGGATCTGATGATCATGACCGCATCGGGAACGATGATCCGCATGAACATGGATACGATCTCTTCCATGGGCCGCAACACGCAGGGCGTGCGTCTGATCAACATTCGCGACGAGGACTCGGTCGCTACGGTGACACGGGTTGCCAGAAGCGAAGAAATTCAGGAAGAAGATGAAGAACCGGGCGATGTGCCGGCAGGAGACGAAGAGGCCGGTACAGATAGCGAATAGGCATTTGAACGCGTCATAAGGGGAGGAACCGTCTTGATTACGGTCGATTGCGCGCAGTTGAAGCTGGGTGATGTCATTTCGCAGGATGTGCTGACTCCATTGGGGGGCGTTCTGTTCCACAAGGGCCGTGTCGTCACGATGCGCGAAATGGATATTCTGACGGCATTCATGGTGCAGCAGGTTGCCATTGAACGCGGCGGAGCCGAGGCTCCTCCTGCAGCCAAATCGGAAAGCAAGCCTCTTCCGCATAGCGGCCTGACTCTCGAATACGATTCGATGGTCGCTCTGTTGAAGAAAGCCTATGGACAAGTGGCGGGAGGGGCTGCCCTGCCTATTCTGGAGCTGCGGACCGGTCTGGAGAAGCTGCTCTCCCATTCCAGGAACTATCAGGTTCTTAGTTTCTCCCCAAGGCATGTCAATCAGGAGGAGTTCTACTTTCACAGCAGCGTACTCTCCTCCCTGACCTGCTATCAGCTCGCGCAGTGGGCGGGACTCCCGTCCAAGGATTGGATGCAAGTCGCGATGGGCAGCCTGCTGCATGATATCGGCAACGTGAAGGTGGATCGGACCATACTGGCCAAGCCGGGGATTCTCACTTCAACCGAGCAGGAAGAAATGAAGAGGCACACCCTTAGCGGCTACTCGCTGCTGAAAGGCGTAGCCGCCCTCAATGAGGGGGCGAAGCTCTCCGCCCTTCAACATCATGAGCGAATCGACGGCAGCGGTTATCCGCTGGGCTTGGCTGCGGAGAACATTCATCCTTACGCCAAGATGGTTGCCATTGCAGATATCTTTCATGCCATGACCCTGAACAAGATCTATCGCCGAGCTTCGTCGCCCTACCTCGTTCTGGAGCAGATTCAACAGGATGCCTTCGGCAAGCTGGATCCTTCCTATGTAAGGACATTCATCGAGAAAGCGACTCAGTTCCATAATGGCACTCTCGTGAGGCTAAGCGATGGGCGCGTGGGAGAGATCGTCTTCACCGATCGCAATCACATTACCCGTCCGTGGGTTTCCGTCGACGGCAGCATCGTGGACCTTTCCACACAGCGCCGGCTTCATATAGAAGAAGTTCTTTCATAAGAGAACCCGCTCATTAATTTCAAGAGACCGTCAGGATGATCCTGGCGGTTTCTTTTTTTATCGGGTCGCCCGGCATTAGCTAGCGGATATAGAAACCAGGATGATGAAGAAGACGAAGATGTATTCGGGATGAAGATCAGTTCAAGGGTTCCTATCTGTCCTTCTCTATAGAGGAAACTCATAGTCTATGATCGCTGAAAGGGGAAGCTTGAACCAAACATACGAATGGTTGTAAATCTGGATCGCAGCAGCCGTTTTGGAGGGGGAAGAGGCTTTGAAAAAAAGGATTTTAAAAATCTTAAAAAAACACTTGCATTGGCCTATGTGGCCGTGATATATTATCTAAGTCGCCGCTGAGAGGCACGACGGAAACAAGCGAAACAGAAGCGAATTTGTTCTTTGAAAACTGAACAACGAGTGAAGCAAGTCAACGTTATAAATGAGCAAGTCAAACACCTTTATGGAGAGTTTGATCCTGGC